>JBCCQN010000084.1:0-31439 GCA_039024315.1 Bacteroidota bacterium | reverse complement strand
ATTTCGGCTTGCTTGTCAGCGATCTCTGCCTTTTTATCTTCAAGCTCTTGCATGAGACGAGCCATTTCGTCTTCAAGACGCTGAGACTCGTCTTGTGTTCTTAAGGTCTCATCTTCTACCCCCGTACGTTCACGCTCGAGCTGTTCGATCTCTTTATTTTCGCGCATTTGCTCAAGGTCTTCCTCTGCAAGCATCATATCTTCGATCAAAGTAAGACGCTCTTCATTATCGCGTCCAAGGGCGATCTGTTCTTGTTCTATACGATTTTCACGTTCGATGGCTTTTTGCTCCATCTCACGTACTCGTCTTTCAAAATCAGCAATACGCTGACGTAGTCGATCTTCTTCCGTGGCATTGGGATCTTGCTTAGGAGGATCAGTAGCACCAGGCTCGGCAAAGTTTTCATCACTACCTGATGGGGTAGCGCTGTTTTCGTCAGGGAAAAACAGGCCTCCTTGGCCTTCTACTCCAATAAAATCCTCATCGCCAGCAGAAGCGCTGTAAACATCTTCATTCGTTCTAGCTGCAGCAGCATCGCGTTCTGCTTGACGGGCGGCCCGCTCATCAGCTAAACGTTGTTCACGTAGTTCTTCTTCGCGTTGACGCATGCTGACTAATTGCTCTTTGAGAAATTTGATTTCATCTTCTTGAGCAATGCTAGATTGGTTAGCGCGCTGTTTAGCCATTTGCATTTGCTTATCGGCTTCTGCCATTGCGTTTGGCTTAGCGGTACTGGCCATCGGTAGGCTAGCAGCTGTATTTTCTTCTTCGGAGCGCATGACCGGATCAGGTGTACTCACTGGAGGAGTCGTAGGTTTCTCTGCTGCTACAGGTGGCGCTGCCTGAGGTTGCGTTTGCGTTTCAACTTTAGGCTCCTCCTTGGGCGTGGTCGCCGAAGGGGTATTTTCTGCAACGGGCGGTTTAGTAACCGGAGGAGTGGTAGTTGGGGGAGCTGTCGTAGGTGCAGCACCACCATTAGCGGCTACTTCAGAAGCCGATGGACGAGGATTCGCATCATAGATACGATTACCTTGTGGGTCCAACTTTTCATTGTTGAAGATGCGCACCTGAGTGTAGGCATTGTTGCGACCTTCGCAATCAATGTTTGGTTTGATTTCAAAATAAACCGACTTCGGTCCTTTGAAATCACTTGCATCCCAGCGGATATTTTTGATGATATCGGCTGCGGACTGCATGTAGCAAGATTCGCTACCAGTCAAAGGCTTGACCTGAAGGACATAGCCAGAAGGATCAATCTTTACCTCTAGGTAAATACGATCCTGACCGCAACAAGCGGTTTGCGACTCTAGTTGAGTATAGACGTAACCTTTAACGGTGTTTTTGTCATTGTTAAAGATGAAGTTCTTGGTATTGGCCAATAACTTCGTTACATCCACCTCATCTTGCGCCCACAAGGAGCTGACACTACTAAGCATAAATACTAGTAGCAACAATCTGAATTTCATGATATTAGAACTTTTACGTTGATTCATGTTTTGGTAGCCGAAACGAAAGGATAATTATACTCAATTTGTCCGCCAATCGGAAAAAAGGATTCTTTTATTCCCGAAACTCGGACAAACACATTTCATCTCAATTTGCAAACCGAGACTCAAATCGGCTCAATTGGCTTACAGGGCCGGATGAGCAATGGCTTTATCTAGACTAAACTGATAATGCCCAAAGTCGCGATCTATCTCTTCGAGGGTCTCTAATAACTCTGCCAATGACTCCAACTGCACTAGTCGCATACGGAGGGGCTTGAAGTGGGAGATCCCTTTAAAATAGTTGTTATAATGCCTTCGCATTTCACGAATGCCGGTAAATTCACCTTTCCATTCGCATGACATCACTAAATGGCGGCGACAAACTTCAATCCGTTCCTGCATGGTCGGCGGAGCTAAGCGTTCGCCAGTGGCGAGAAAATGCTTAATCTCTCTAAATATCCAAGGATAACCGATCGATGCCCTACCGATCATCACTCCTTGCACCCCATATTGGTCAAACATCTGCTTGGCCTTCTCGGGCGAATCCACATCACCATTACCGATGATCGGAATTTCGATATTGGGATCATTGGCTAACTCGCCGATCAAAGTCCAATCCGCGCTCCCTTTGTACATCTGCTTGCGCGTACGACCATGAATCGCCAGCGACTTGATCCCTACCTCTTGGAGACGATAGGCGACCTCTTTGATTTTGATGGTATGCTCGTCCCAGCCTAAACGGGTCTTGACCGTTACCGGTAGGTCTGTTTCATCGACGATCGCTTTGGTCAAAGCCACCATTTTGTCGATATTTTGCAATATACCAGCGCCTGCGCCTTTATTGACTACCTTCTTGACTGGACAGCCAAAATTGATGTCTAAGATTTCCGGACCCGTGGCCTCAACGATCTGCGCACTGCGACGCATGGACTCCAGCTCCGCCCCAAATATCTGAATCCCAACTGGGCGCTCCTCAGGGTAGATGTCTAGCTTTTGTACACTCTTATGCGCATCGCGGATCAATCCTTCTGCACTAATAAACTCGGTATATACCACATCGGCCCCCATTTCTTTGCACAAGATGCGAAAGGGGGGATCACTCACATCCTCCATGGGAGCGAGCAAAAGAGGATAGTTTCCTACTTCTATATCAGCGATCTTACTCATTGAGTTGTTGCCCTATAGATTAACAATACATACAATTTCCACACCGGGGGAGAAAAATCTCTCTGAAAATGAGTAAATAGAGAGTTCTTTGGCTAATTTCGGTTTCAAAGATACGAAAATAATCGTGGATTATTGATGGACAATTTTCGGCAAACTGCAAAAGAAGCCCTAAGTAAGCACCCCTTTTTAGTGCCTTTGGGGGCTTTTTTGGTGTACTTGTTGTCTCTTTTGACCGTCGGGGGACTGTGCATCCAATTAATTGCAATGGCTACCGGGTACGATCTGCTTAGCGCTAGTGAAGCATTGCAGGCTGGGAGTAGTTCCGAATCTATGGCTGCTTGGACCTTTAGAGGTATCCAATCGGTCAATCAATTTGCTGGCTATGGCTTAGCGGCTTTTTTGCTTGCTTGGATATTGGGACGTACCAGTGATGAATTAGCTTTGCGCCCAGCTCCTGCGCCTCAGTTTTTGCTCTTGGGCATGCTCACCATCGTAGCGAGCTTACCTTTGGTGCAATTCTTAGTGTTGCGGCCCGAGTATTTTAGCGGTTTAGGTTTAGAGGGCCCATTCTGGGAACGCTTAGTCGGGCAGGAAGATAGCGCTCAAAAATTATTGGAGGCAGTATTCGTGGGAGCAGACAAAACGAGCCTAATGGGCAATCTGCTTATTTTTGCGATCCTACCCGCAATTTGCGAAGAAGCCTTTTTTAGAGGGCTGATTCAGCGCCAACTAGGCCGCCATCTCAATCCTCATGTCGCGATTTGGATCGCCGCTGCGATTTTTAGTTTTATCCATTTTCAGTTTTTAGGCTTCTTTTCCCGCTGGGTATTAGGAGCGATGTTGGGCTATTTCTTATACTATTCAGGGAGTTTATGGCCTAGTATCTTTGCACATTTTTGTTTTAATGCCATCTCTGTAGTGGGGGCTTCTATTTATCCAGAACTCGCTGAGCCTGATTATCAGTTTAGCTGGGGACCTATATTGATTAGTACCCTTTTGACCACGGTATTGATGGGCTTATACTTACGGTTTGGCAATGCTCGCTTGCAACAAACTGGGCTTCCACATTCTCACTCATGAATAATCTTGCACAAAGAATATTGACGGCTTTGGTCGCGGGCTCTGTTGCCGTCGCGGCAGTGTTTTATCATCCATACGGGTTATTGCTCTTTTGTGCCATCGTCTCGATGGTAGGCTTATGGGAGTTTCTGCGGGTAATGGGCATAGAGGAAAGCCGGTATTTATATCCTGCCATGGCCCTTGGCTTAGGCTCTTGGGGAGTAGCATTTGGCGAGATCTATTGGGTCGATACGCAAGCAGTGTCTAACTCTCTTTACTTTCTGATTTTCCTTTGTTTACTCCCTTTGACCGAAATCATTGCCTTATTCAATCAGAAAGAAAAAGAGCCGGTTCGTACCTTAGGGACTATACTGCTGGCCTTTTTTTATTGCTTTTTACCGATATTATTACTTTTCAAACTATCTATCCCTGCGGAGGGAACGACCTACGACCCTATGCTCCCCCTAGGGATACTATTTTTGACCTGGGTCTTAGATAGCGGTGCCTATTTTGCGGGACGATTTCTCGGCAGGCATCCACTCTTCCCAAGAGTCAGTCCCAAGAAGACTTGGGAAGGCGCTATCGGAGGTGCCATTTTGACGCTAATCCTCGCTTGGGTGCTAGAAATCTACCATTCTCCGGATAATTATAATTGGTGGATTATCGCAATTATCATTAGTGTCTTTAGTCAGCTTGGAGACCTCGTCGAGTCGATGTTCAAGCGGAGTATCCAGCTCAAAGATTCTGGCAGCATCTTGCCCGGCCACGGAGGTATGTTGGACCGTTTTGACGGAATTTATCTATCGGTCCCTTTTATATTTTTCTATTTTTCGGTGCTTTAGAATGGCATTCTTGCAAGAATGAATCCTCCCTTTTGCAATGTTTAGGTTATTGCAATTGAGGGTTTGAATCTGTTGGCGTCCTCTCTACATTTGAGGAACACATTATGTCTTTTTAGACGTATATATTGCAAAACAAAACAGATTTAGATATGGCAGAAACCATCAATGCCACCCTCCATCAAAAGCCTTCTCCCAATGAGTCCTTGATGGCTCGTCTCAACAAGGCTTCAGACATCATCAATCTGGACCAGCGCTATCGCGATATAATCAGCGCGCCAGAAAGAGTGATTAATGTCAACCTCCCAGTCAAACTGGATGACGGTACTACTCGTGTTTTTGAAGGCTATCGTGTCGTACATTCTACGGTACTTGGCCCTTCCAAAGGCGGTATTCGTTATGCTCCCTTTGTGGATCTTGACGAGGTAAAAGCGCTTGCGGGTTGGATGACCCTCAAAACTGCGCTAGTGGGACTTCCTTATGGCGGTGCCAAGGGCGGGATTACGCTCAATCCTAAAGTTCGCTCTACTGACGAACTTGAGCGTATCACCCGTGCTTACACTCGTGCTCTCAAAGATACCTTTGGCGAGGATTCTGATATTCCCGCTCCTGATATGGGCACTAGTGGTCGTGAGATGGCGTGGATTTTCCATGAGTATTCTCGGACCTATGGTTATACCCCTGGAGTAGTTACGGGTAAGCCACTCCACTTAGGTGGCTCTAAAGGTCGTGTACCTGCCACCGGTTGGGGGGTGATGGAGACCACCATGAAAGCAATCGAAAAGCTTGCTTGGGAGCCAGAAGAATGTACCTGCGCTGTCCATGGCTTTGGTAATGTAGGTAGCTGGGCGGCCAAACTCTTGAGTGACCAAGGCCTCAAAATCGTTGCTGTAAGTGATCACACTGGCGCTTATTACAATGAAGATGGCCTAGACATCAGAGATATGGTCAAGTACCTACTTGAGCATGGTAATCTCGATGGCTATAATGGATATACCAAAATCACCAATGAAGAACTCATCGCGCTTGACGTAGATGTGTTGATTCCAGCTGCGATCGAAAATACCATCACTACCGACAATGCGCATGATGTAAAAGCGCGTCTAATCGTGGAAGGTGCTAATGGTCCGGTTTCAGCCGACGCTGACCATATTCTGGATGAAAAAGGAATTCTTATTATTCCTGATATCCTCGCTAATGCGGGTGGAGTAACAGTTTCTTACTTTGAGTGGGTGCAAAACCGTCGCGGACACTACTATTCAGAAGAAGAAATTCGTACCAAAGCGCGTCCTATTTTGCTCGAAGCATTTGAAAAAGTTTGGAATACCAACGAAAAGTACAATTGTTCCATGCGTATCGCGGCTTATATCGTAGCCATTGAACGAGTGTCGACCGGTATCGAAATGGAAGGTAACTTCTAAATAAAGTAATTTACAGACGTATAATTTGCCGCCTTTCTTGTATAAGGAAGGCGGTTTTCTTTTGCTAGTTGGCTGTAATAATCCGGCACGATACCAAACAGATCAACTAATATTCGATACTTGATCACAAAATGCAACATGCTTAAAATGAGACTGAGCGTTCGGCGAAGCCGTAAAATAGAGAAAATGGGCGGAAAATGATAAAATACTCAATAAAAAAATTACAAGGATTGATTTATTCATAATCGTGTAAATAATCGGAAGGGGTTACATTTGATGTTCCTCATGGCTTTAAGATTTTTGTATCAGTTAACACCTGAAATCTAAATCCTAATCATGAGGAGGGCACACATTATCGCCTCCTTGCTCTTTTGTACACTGTGCTGCGGCACATCTTTTATCCAAGCCCAGGGCTCAGAAGAGATCATGGGACTTAAGCAATTTGATAGCCAAATCTACTTCGAGCAAAATCTCGGACAATTTGACTCCCGTATATTTTACCAAGCCCATTTAGATCATGCTCAGATGCGCTTTATGCAGTTTGGGCCAAGCCATGCCATGGTGAGAGAGCGTAAAAAGCCTAATATCACCACTCCTTTGCCAAAATATGAGAATTATCGCTGGATGGGCGAACAAGAATCAGAGTATGAAGCTCTGGTGTGGAACGTTCGTTTTGCACGTAGCTCACCACTTGCCCAAATTGCGGGACGCAAAGCGATGCCTGGTCAGATCAACTATTTTATGGGCAATGACTCTAGTAAGTGGGTCCGCGGCGCGGAACGCTTCCAAGAACTGTGGTATGAAGATCTATACCCAGGCATTGATCTGCGCTATTACGGTACCGCCCAGCAGGAAATCAAATACGATCTCATCGTCAAAGCCAAGGCTGATCCCAAACGCATCCAGATGTACCTAGAAGGGACCAAGGGTTATCAGATCAACACAGAAGGGGAGTTAGAAATCTTCACCCAATGGGGGATCGTAAAGGATGCTGCCCCTTATGCCTATCAATACATCGATGGGCAAGAGATTGAAATTCCTGTAAGCTACAAGGCCTTGGATGAACAGACGATTGGCTTTCAGGTCAATGGTCGTTACGATCACAATTATCCGCTGATCATAGATCCGGTGACCCTCAATTGGGCGACTTATATGCACTCTAGTGGTTCGGACGATTATATTATGGCCACTACCCTAGATACTGACCAATATGTTTATGTTACCGGTTACACCAAGAGTCTCACTTTTCCGACCACGCCCGGTGTTTATCAAGATGCATATGGAGGTGGAATAGATGCTTATGTAGCCAAGTTGACACCCCAAGGCAATAGTTTGGTGTATGCTACTTATATCGGTGGCTATGATTGGGAGTTGGCCTACGGCATCGGCCTCAATGCCAAAAAAGAGGTATTTATAGCTGGATTTTTACGTTCTAACGATTATCCGACTACCTTAGGCTCGGTACAACCCACTTCAGGTGGAGGCTTGGTAGAGGGTTTTGTGAGCTGTCTTAGTATCAATGGAGACAATCTGATATATTCTACATATTTCGGTGGGAGTGATCGCGATTATCTCTATGATATGAGGGTCAATGCTTTGGGGGAGGCTTATATAACCGGCTATACGTTATCTAGTGATTTTCCTGTTACTGCAGGAACCTTGCAAACGAGCATTGATAGCAATGGGGATGCTTTTGTCAGTAAGTTGTCTGCGGATGGTAGCAGTGTATTGCAGAGTACCTTTTTAGGCGGTAGCAATTACGATCTAGCCAATGGTATGGACCTTCGTCCCAACGGTGAGGTATATGTGGTTGGCAATACTGGTTCTACTGATTATCCCGTTACAGCAGGCGTTTTGCAGCCTAACATGTCTACCACCTCCGCATCAGTAGTTGAGGATGCCTTTATCACGCGCCTTTCAGCGGACTTTAGTAGTGCAATCTACAGTACTTATTTGGGCGGCTCTGATACGGATGGAGCCTATTGTGTATCGGTAAATAGCCTTGGAGAAGCCTTTATTAGTGGCGTTACTTATTCCAACGACCTCAGTACAAGTGTAGGAGCCTTTCAAACTCCCGCTAATGCTACTCTCGGCAACGGTGATGCCTTTGTCGCCCGAATTGCCAGTGATGGTAGTGCTTTGAACTATCTCAGCTATTTGGGGGGAAATAATGTAGAATTTGGTAAAGCTATTGCCGTTAATGCAGACGATGAAGTGTTTGTACTGGGCGCTACTCGCTCTACAAACTTTCCCTTGTCTGCAGGGAGTAATGCGCTGAATGGAATGTATGATCTATTTGTTACGTCCATTTTGCCTGATGGTACTGGAATGGGACAATCTAGTTTGCTGGGAGGACAATACAATGATTATCCTCGCGCAGCGGGCTCTCTGCACCTTAGAGATAACAACCGACTCACCATTGCTGCTACGACGCACAGTGCTGATATTCCCTTGACTGCCGGCACCTATCAAAGCAATAAAACCAATGGTCTCAGCGATACGCCTTGGATCGCCAATGTAGAGTTTGGTACCGTGCTACCAGCGGAGATCAGTAGTCTCAACGCCAATTGGGACGACTACGTGCAGGGAGTAGAGTTGAGTTGGTTCAGCTTCGCAGAACGCGAAATGCTGTGGTATGCCATCGAACGACTCGTTCCCGATCAGGGCTGGCAAGAAATCGGACAACTTATCGGTAACGCACAAGCAAACGAGCAGCTATATACCTATCTGGATTATAATGCGCAAACTTATGGTGAGGCGACCTTATACTACCGTCTCAAATATACAGGTGTAGATGGTATTGACTATTACAGCCGTATGACAGAAGTGGAGGTTCCGCTAAGCCGCGAACGCCAATTCCTGCTACGTCCCAATCCCGCCAAAGATTTTGTCCAGATCAGCTTTCTCAACGAATCTGGTCAAGACTACAAATGGGAGGTATTAGATGTCGAAGGTCGTAAAGTCTCAGTGCCAAGCTTAGCCGGATTAGGACAAAGCGATCATAGTTCGATAGTGTTGGATCTCCAGGCTTTGACTGCGGGCATTTATTTAGTCCGTATCACCGATCAGGACGGTCATAGCCAAAGCGAAAAGTTGTTGGTAAGATAAAGGGGTTTCCTTATGAGGGCTTGAATGAGTGGATGATAAAAATTCGCTCATTCAAGCCCTCTACTATTCAACAATTCTTACTATCTTATTGTATGGATTCAGCCTTAGTGCTAGCGCGCACTCGTAAATGGGTGGCAGACTTCATTGTGGGGCATAATTTTTGTCCTTTTGCGGGCAAACCTCTACAACAAGATAAGATACGTTTTGTCGCCAGTGAGGCTACCGACCAAGAGTCACTGATGATGGATTTGTGGCAAGAAGTTACTCACCTTTTGGATCAATCAGCCGCGCAACTAGAAACCACCATTTTGGTACATCCAAATGTGTTGGCCAGCTTTGAGGATTATTTGGATTTTCTCGGCGCTGCCGAACTCTTGCTCGAAGATCGCGAATGGGATGACGAATTACAGATTGCCAGTTTTCACCCTGACTATTTGTTTGAAGGAGTCGATCCGGAAGATAACAGCCACTATACCAACCGCTCCCCTTATCCGATGCTGCATTTGCTGCGGCAGGAGAGTGTGAGCTGGGCGGTCGATACGCATCCTGAGATCGAGAGTGTGCCAGAACGAAATATCGCTTGGCTACAAGCTCAAGAGAAGGCGGAAATCCTGCAAAAATGGGATGGATTTAGAACGTTTGTCCCAGATCAATCGTTAGAATAATAAGTACAGAGTAGAAAGTATCCCGATAGCTATCGGAAGTATCCAGTAAGAAGAATAATCGCTTATGTATCCCATTGAGATCTTTTTTTCAAAATCTTAATACTGAATACTATTGTCTTACTACTTAAAATCTCCAGCATATGAGAAAGCATGATCGGCTAAAAATTGCTCTATTCCTTGGCCTATCCCTCGTGTTTAGTGTCATCGGTTATAATGTCCCTGAATGGTTTGGGATGGCCGCTGATAATCTATTCAGGCCTTTTGTCCAGCTCCTTTTCTACAGTTGGGGGCCTGCATTGGCAGTCATGTTTTTGATCAACCTAATGTATGGGGGAGATCTTACTAGCTTAGGCTTTAGTCGCAAGAAAATGACTTTCAAATGGTTATTTACGGCCATGGGAGCGCCAATCCTATTTGTCCTCTCCATGATAGGATTGGTATTTATACTAGGCAATCTCCTGCACCTTCCTGGTTTTGGCCAGGTGATATTTAGTGAGAGCAGTATCAACACGGTGCCTGTCATGAATCTCTTGGGATCGCTCGGAGATATCAGAGCCATGATGCCTCAGGAAATGTGGATCACGGCTGGTTTAGTATTAGTGATTGGGACTATCTGGGGTGCCACCATCAGCTTGCTATACAATTTGAGTGAAGAGCTCGGCTTCCGAGGCTTCCTTTTACGTGAGCTACAAAGCCTTGGCTTTATGGGGAGTAACTTCATCATCGGTACCCTACAAGGAATTTGGTTGCTACCGCTACTTTTCCTGAGTGCACCTAATATTGTGGCGGAGAATATTTGGTACATTCCAACTGTAATTGGCTATAGCATTGCAATGGCCTTTCCTGCCGCATACCTTAGCCTCAAAGGCAAAAGTATTTACACCTCTGCCATCTTTATTGGCGTGCTCAATATCGTAGGCCAACTTACCTACTTCTTTATTTGGGGAGAGGAAGTCCTGATTGCGAGTCCAAGAGGACTAACGGGTATGATCATCCTATTGGCGGCCACTTATCTGATCCTAAGATGGGACAAGGACTTTGTGGACAATTATGCCAGTCTGCGCTACGGCCCCGAAGAAAATGAAATCGAAATCGAGGAAGAGATTCCGATTGAAGAGGAAGATACTGGCGAGGAGGATGAAGAGCAGAAGTAATCCTAAGTACAGAGTACAGAGTACAGAGTACAGAGTAGAAAGTATCCTAAAAGCTTTCGGGAGTATATAGTACAGAAAAAAAGGTCTAAATAAGCCGTATGGCCCTACTTTCCTCGGTCCTGATTCTGGATACTATTGTCTAAATAATTAGAATATATAAAGCGAAAGCGGCGCGATACTCCTCGCGCCGCTTTCGCTTTGATTATGTTTTGACTAGTTAAAGAGATTACCCAATTTCATGGCCACTCCCATATCCCCAGCAATCTTAAGTTTGCCAGTCATAAAAGCAGTCATTGGGTTGAGCTCACCTGAAACCATATTGTTTAGATCTTCGATATCTACAGTTACCGTACAATCTGCTTCTTTATCTTCGTTGGAAACGGTGTTATCATCGCCACTACCGTCTAGGTAAATGACACCCTCGCCTCCTTTAAAATCAAATTTAAGCGTAGATCCTAGCGCGTCGGCAGCAGCAGCCATCTTGCTTACAGTTTCGGTCGTGGTAGCTAAACTCATGATATATTTATGTTATTGAATACAAATACTTATCAGGTCGAATTTAGTAAAGCTAGCTTGATTTTAATAAGGGAAAATATAATTTTTTCCAGATTTTCCTCCCTTAGCTCAACAATTCTTTGCCGGACCTTAGCGCAAACTAGGCTTCCTCTCTTCCTTATTTTCCCCATTTCGCCTTTATATCAGCGAGAAGGATAGCATTTTCTGTCTCAATATTACAAGCCGGCAATAAGTGGGTGTTAGCTATTTGTGATTCTCAGCCGTAAACACGATTGAACTCCCGAAAGGAATTTACACTAAGTGGGCTGTTCAAAAAAGTCCTAAGCCGCTCGTTTTTTTACTACTAGGAACAGCCTTGGAAGAAAGGTTTTGTAGTTCTTGTACGCTTTTCCAGCGTTCTGCGCAGCAGAGGCATAGACTAAACCGCTGATTTGTTTAAATATGGAAAAGCATATATCCTTCCTGCGACTTCCTATTCAAAGGTTTTGAGGTGAAAAGATGGATTTAAAAGTCAAAACAACTTCTACAACCCCCAATATGTCTGCCTCTCTATATATTTTATTATGTGTAATAATATGCTGTTGAAGTAGTTTTTTTAAAGCGTTTGAATCCCGACTTTTATGTCGGATTCGTACAACAATTACTTCCTCTACACTAATCTAGGCATATCGCGAGCAAAGACTGTTTTATCAAATTAGGATGGAAGAAATTAAGTTATTGTGTTTTGAGGCTGATCCAAACATGGCCCAGCTGCTGCATCTACGCTTGGGGCGACTTGGCCTCAAACTCAAGCTTGTGGAGCATGCAGAAGAAGGGTTGGAGCTTATCCGTGAGATGAGCTTTGACTTAGTGATTTTGGATCATTATATGCCCACCAAATCGGGTTTTACGATTTTGGAGGAGATTCAAGCCCTGTCGCTTGACTTGCCTGTCGTGTATGTTTCTCGAATCAATGATACCAAGATCGCGGTTGATGCGATCAAAAAAGGAGCCCTCGATTACGTTGCTAAAGACAATCCCGAGGTATTTGTGCGCAAAATCGAACACAATCTCCTCGATTGGCTGCACATACACAAAGAGAAACGAGAGCAACTCAATTTGATTGCTGATCTCAAAAATTATGCTCAGACCGTAGCGCATGATCTCAAAAATCCTCTTTCTACCCTTAAAGCACTGACAAGCCTTTTATCAATAGATGATAACAATGAGCTTGCGATCACCAAATACGCCTCTGCAATCGCGATCACAGTGGATAAAATGAGAGGAATTGTAGATGAACTACTTTTGATGGCCAGTACCAAAAAAGCAGATGTTCAGTTTAGAGCGATCGATTCATCCCAGTTGGTGGGTAATGCGATCGAGCGTCTAGAATATTTGATCAAAGACCGTGGGGCAGAAATCAAAGTACCGAGCAGTTTTCCGCTCGCTATTGGCTATCCTGCCTGGGTTGAAGAAATATGGGTCAACTTTATCAGCAATGCCCTCAAGTACGGAGGTAAGAAACCCAAAATTGAAATAGATTGGGATGAACTTTCAGATGGTAGGATTCGCTTTTGGGTCATTGATCATGGGCCTGGCGTACCACATGAAAAGCAGGAAAGGCTTTTTCAGCCATTGACGAGGCTTGATTATTCGCAAACCAATGGGCACGGCCTTGGGCTTTCTATCGTAAGACGGATCGCCGAAAAGCTCAATGGGGAAGTCGGCCTGATCAGCGAAGAAAGTCAAGGTGCTCGTTTTTATTTCGTCTTGCCCGCCGTGGCGCAAGAAAATTCGAGTATCAATTTCCAAACCCAAGATCCTCCTTTACTGCACAAAGCGAGTTAACTTTTTTTTCTATAAATGACTTAGTATGTTTCCGTTCCCCTTTAGGGAGCGGTTTTGCATTTTGGGCTAGGCTTATGCCAAGCAAAAAATTAGTATATATGTAGCCTGAAAGCTTGAGCAAATGAAACAAATCGTAGTATTAACAGGTGCGGGTATTAGCGCCGAAAGTGGTCTCAAGACCTTTAGAGGCGCCGGCGGATTATGGGAGGGTTATGAAGTGACGGAAGTGGCTTCGCCCCAAGGTTTTGCTCGTAATCCTGAGCTAGTGCTGCGATTTTATAATGAGAGAAGGGCGCAAGCACGCCAAGCTCAACCTAATGAAGGACATTTAGCGCTGGTCGAATTAGAAAAGCATTTTCAAGTCCAAATCATTACCCAAAATGTAGATGATCTGCACGAGAGAGCGGGTTCATCCAAAGTCCTGCATCTCCATGGTGAGCTCAATAAAGTACGTTCGGTGACGAATGAAAACTATGTGGTTCATGCAGAAGGGGACATCCAATTGGGTGATCTAGCTCCCGACGGCGGTCAATTAAGGCCACATATTGTTTGGTTTGGTGAGGCTGTACCTAAGATCGTGGAGGCCGCCCAGTTGATGGCTAAGGCGGATATTGTCCTGATAGTTGGTACTTCCTTGGTAGTTTATCCCGCCAATACTCTAGTCGAATACGCTCCCTATGGCGTCCCCATATATGTGGTTGATCCCAACAAACCTGAGCTATATGGTCTCGACAATGTCGTTTTTATCGAAGAGCCGGGCTCTGTAGGGGTGCCGATGTTGGTGGAGCAGTTGGCCGCTATGTAGTTTTGGGGTTTTTACTTCCGATAGCTATGCTGTGGGCCTCAAGTTAAAGGATTACTGCTGCGCAGAACGCAAGTACTGAGTAGAAAGTATCCCGATAGCTATCGCATAGGCGTCAAGCTAAGGGTTTTACTTCGCAAAGAGCTGAATTTTTCCTCCTCCGAAGGGGGACAAAACCTCCGGTTTATAAAGCCCTTTCTCCCTTCGGAGGGGGATTTAGGGGGAGGAATGAATCTTTTAAAGCCGGATATAGCGTTCTGCGAAGCAGAAAATCAACAAAAAGCCCCTTAGCTTGACGCGAATGCGAAAGCTATCGGGAGTATCTAGATCGAAGAATCATCGCTTCTTTACCCCATCGAGGTCGTTTCTTTCAAAGTCTTAATCCTGAATACTATTGTCTTACCACTTAATGGGCCTTATCGTTTTTTATTACTGCTTCGCAGAACGATCATTTAAGGCTTGAAGCTGTGAGTAGTTGAGTTCACGAAAGCCGTAGAGCTGACTAAAGCTGCCGGCCATCAGCCATTTTTCTGCAAGGCTTTGATCTCATCGAGGCGCGATTTACAACGATTTTCTAAACCACTCTGATACCAATAGTTGTCATACTCAAGGGCTTTTTGGTAGTAGCTGCGGGCTAAAGGGAATTGAGCACGTTTATAGGCAAGCTCACCCAGATAGTATTGGGCGTAGGCCTGCAACCATTTTTGCTCTTCAACAGATTCGAGGGTGCTCGCCTCGTAGTACTTTTGTGCTTTATCGAATTGATTTTGCGTATGGTACAACCGACCTAATCGATACTGCAGTTCTGTCCGCTCCTCGGCATTGAGAGACTTTTCCTTGAGGAGTAATTGCTGCAAAATGCCTTCTGCTTTGGCAAAGTAGCCGCCATCATAATAATTGCGTGCCTTGAACAAATCCTGTAGAGCAGGACTCGGGATATTCTTTTCAAACCTTTGGGCTAGGTAGGCGGCATACTCGTCTTGGTCAAAGCCAGATTCTTGATTGATCAGTGCAAAGTATTGCTTGCCCTCCGCATAGTTGCCATTGAGCGTATAAGCCATTCCCAATCTAAAGCAGGCATCTGTCCGAAAGAGCGAGCCCTGATAGGCCTTTAAAAAGCGTTTAAAGGAGACATAGGCCAGCCCGTAGTCGCCTCTAAAATAGTATGCTTTGCCGATTTGATATTCCCAATAAGGCATCTGTTGACGGGCTTCCTCGCTTTGGGGACGATTTTTTTGCAGTAATGTTAGGGCCTTTTCAGTCTGTTTATTTTGCATATAGGCTAGCGCACAAAAATAATCCAACATAGCGGACTCTCCCTTGAGTCTTCGGCTTACCAAAAGTCGCTGGAGGGCAACTTGGCTTTGATTGAGCATGATTTTTTCGATATAGCTCGCAAATAGATCCGCCTCTAACATCATAAAACCTGTCTGGGATTGGGAGGCGATACTGAGTTGCTTCAAGCCCTGCTGAACGTTTCCCTCATAACCCAGCATTTCGGTTAGCCAGAGGTAGCGAGTGGGTACAGCACCAAACATCGCATTGAAAACGCCGAGTACCTTATAGATTTCTTTGTGCTGAGGAAAACGATTGCTTTGGTCAATCGCATAATTTCGACCACTACGGGCATATTGGATGGCGGAAAAATAGTTTTCCTTCAGGAATTCTACCGCGGCTCTTTTGCAATGAATTTCAGCGAGCAAAAGACGCTTATGCGGGTTGTTATCCTCAAGTGCTTCGATGCTGGCTTCGCTTGCCCGCCATTTGTTACGCATCTGTAAGAAGTAACGATTGTCTTGGGTGGCTAGGAACTGATAAACGTTGATACTCAGTTCGTAGTAGGTGCGATGTGCTTGAGAAGGGAGCTTTGAAAGTTGTTGCCGCGCTTGGGCAAATTTAAAGTTGAGGATAGCGACCTCTATTTCCTTTTGTTTTGAAGAAAAGGAGTTGGTTTGAGCCAGTACGCTAGAACTACAGAGCAAAAGGCAGGTCAGGAGAAGCGTTCCTGGAAGGAGCCTAGGCATGCAAGGGAGCTTGGTAAAAATATGGCCGCCACAGACCGGAGTCCGTGGCGGCCACCGTTAAATATGAGTCTCTAACTTAGCTAGTAGGAATACTTTCTCTAGCTTCGTCAAAGAAGGATTCGTCAACTAAGATACGGCCACAGTTTTCACAGTGAGCCATCCGGGTGCGTTGCTTGAGTTCGATGCGTACCTGAGGAGGAATGATAGAAAAACAACCTCCGCAAGCATCGCGATCTAAAGATACAACGGCCAAACCGTTACGCATATTGCGACGGATCTTACGGTAACCATTGAGATAGCGATCATTGATCGCGCCGGAAGCTTTTTCAATTTCCTTGTTGAAACGAGCTTCTTCTTTCTCAGTCTCTGTAATGATCACTTCGAGCTCTTTTTTCTTCTCTTCGAGTTCTTCTTTTTTGTTCTCGACTTGCTCAGCAGTTTGACTGTGTAGATCTTCTTTCTGCTCGATTTGCTCACCAAACTGGCGAATCTTCTTCTCAGAGGTCAAGATCTCTAGATTGGCATATTCAATCTCTTTACGCAGGGCCTCATATTCACGATTGTTTTTCACGTTCATCTGCTGCTCCTCATATTTTTTGATTTGTGCAGAGAACTCTTCAATCCTGGCTTTGCGAGTATTGATATCTCCTTTGAGACGGTCAATATCTTCCTGGATTCGATTCTTACGGTTGATGAGACCCTCAAGATCGTCTTCAAGGTCGCTTACTTCTTCAGGAAGGGAGCCGCGGAGACGAAAGATTTCGTCCAACTTAGAGTCCAAGACCTGTAGGAGAGAAAGTGCTCTCAGACGTTCGACAACAGGATTATCCATATGCTAATTAGTAAATGGTTTGAAAAGCTGTAAAGCGAATTAAAAATAACGGACGGGATTGGTCCGCTGCGCCGACAAATGGAGCGCAAATTTAGGAAATTTTTTGGACAAATGTTCATGAATCAGTTCAGAGGTAAACTGCTCAGACTCATAGTGTCCAATATCCATGAGTAAGAACTTACCTTCACTGTCGAAGAACTTGTGGTAGGTGATGTCCGCCGTAACTAAGGCGTCGGCACCTGCCCGTTCCGCATCGCGGGTCAAAAAACTACCTGCTCCGCCGCAAACTGCGACTTTATGGATGGTTTCTTTATCGCTATCCGCGTAACGAATTCCCCCACAGGCGAAAGTTTCTTTGACCAAGGCAAGGAAATCCATTTTGGCTACGGGTTCTGGTAGGAAACCAATCATACCGGAACCATAGAGGGGATCTCCTAGACTAGCGACCTTGGGACGAAGAAAGTCGGTTCTTTCCAGCCCCAATTTGTCCGCTATTCGTTTATTCACTCCATCCCTGACATTATCCAAGTTGGTATGGCAGGCATAAAGCGCTATATCATGTTTGACGGCAGCGATGATCGTACGACTCACATAGTCCTCTCCGTTGAGGCGTTTGCGAGCGCTAAACCAAATAGGATGATGCGCGATGATGAGGTTGATATTTTTATCGAGGGCCTCTTGTATTACGTCCTCTGTCATGTCAAGGTTTATCAAAGCACCCGTAGCCTCTTGCTGGGGATTTCCCACCAAGAGACCGACATTGTCATAGGATTCCGCAATCGGAGGAGGCGCCCATGCCTCTAGTACATCAGCAATATCCTTTACGATCATGCACCTAGTTTACGCTTAACCTCTTTGACGCGGTAGGATTCGATTACATCCCCGACTTGGATGTCGTTGTAGTTCTCTACCATACAACCAAACTCATAGCCATTGCTGACGTCTTTGACATCATCCTTAAAGCGTTTGAGAGAGTTGAGTTTTCCTTGGTGGATCACTACGCCATCACGAATAACACGAACCGGATCGTTTTTGGTAATCTTACCACTAGTAGCGTAAGAACCTGCGACCATACCTACGCGAGTAACTTTGAATACTTCGCGCACTTCGGCAGTACCCAAGATTTCTTCTTTGAGTTCTGGCGAAAGTAAGCCTTCGAGTGCGTCCTTGACATCGTTGATGGCATCGTAGATGACACTGTAGGTACGAATATCAATTTCTTCACGTTCAGCCAGACTACGTGCCTGTGCATTTGGTCTTACGTTGAAGGCTAGGATGACAGCCTCAGAAGCGATCGCTAAGTTTACGTCAGCCTCGCTAATAGCACCTACACCTTTGGTGATGATGTTGACTTGGACCTCTTCGGTAGAGAGTTTCAGCAATGAACCAGCCAAGGCTTCGACTGATCCATCCACATCACCGCGAATGATTATGTTAAGCTCCTTGAAATTACCGATTGCTCTACGACGAGTAATCTCTTCAAGCGTAATATGCTTAGTTTGACGGAATTGTTGCTCACGATAAAGCTCGCTACGTTTTTGGGCAATATCACGGGCTTTACTACCGTCGTCAAATACATGATACTTATCACCAGCCGTAGGGAGTCCGTTTAGACCTAGCACCTGTACTGGCATCGATGGCCCCGCTTCTTTGACGCGCTGTCCATTTTGGTTGATCAAGGCTCGCACCTTTCCATAATGGATACCCGCTACCAATTCGTCTCCCACTCTTAGCGTTCCAGTTTGAACGAGTAGCGTTACTACATTACCACGGCCTTTATCAATCCGTGATTCGATAACCACACCATTAGAGCGGCGATCTGGATTGGCCTTCAGCTCGAGGATATCAGCTTCAAGGATTACTTTTTCGAGTAGGTCCTCCACGCCTTGCCCTTTTAAGGCAGAGATTTCTTGGGATTGGAATTTACCGCCCCAGTCCTCTACTAGGATGTTCATTTCCGCGAGCTGACCTTTGATACGTTCCGCATCGGCACCCGCTTTATCCATCTTATTGAAGGCAAAGATCATCGGTACTTCGGCTGCTTGCGAGTGGTTAATTGCCTCTTTTGTTTGAGGCATCACTGCGTCATCTGCAGAGATTACGATAATCGCCAAGTCGGTCGCCTTGGCACCCCGAGCACGCATCGCGGTAAAGGCTTCGTGGCCCGGTGTATCCAAGAAGGTAACGTTACGACCGCTACTCAAAACTACTTCATAGGCACCAATGTGCTGGGTGATACCTCCGGCCTCACCGGCAGTAACGTTGGCCTTGCGTAGGTTATCAAGTAAAGTAGTTTTACCGTGGTCAACGTGTCCCATCACCGTAATGATTGGGTTACGTGGCTTGAGATCTTCTGGTGCATCTTCTTCATCCTCGAACTCGAACTCTTGTTCGGTTACATCTACGAAATTAGCTTCATAGCCATATTCCTCAGCGATGATCGAAAGCAGTTCTGCATCGAGACGTTGGTTGATGGAGATCATCGTACCCAGTTCGAAGGACTTTTTGATAATCTCGTTTACGGGTACTTCGATCAGGTCGGCAAATTCGTTTGCCGTAATGAATTCGGTGAGCTCGAGTACGCGTTCTTGTTGTAGATCCTCCTGAGCTTGGAGTTCACGTCTTTGGGCGGCATCATCACGTTTGGCACGACGTAGTCGCTGACGATTACGTGAGGGGCCTTTGCCCATTTGAGAGAGAGTATTACGGATAGACGCATCAACCTCTTTCTGGGTTGGCTTTTCTTTTTTGCTGCGGCCACCGCCCCCTTTGTTGCCGGAGTTGTCTTTGTTGGCGACATCCTCCTTGACGGCAGAGTTGCGTTTACGTTTGCGACGTCTTCTACGTTTTTTCTTAGTTTCTCCGCCTTCAGAACTATCTCCCTCTGAAGATTTATTCTCAGTGTTCTTTTTCGCTTCCTCTTTCTTTTTCGGTTTCATACCCGGCAGTTCAATCTTACCGAGTACTTTGAGACCTGATAGTTCGGGAGTGCGATCGCCCGCCCGCATAATTACTTCTTCCTCTTGGTTAGATGGCGCTTTTTCCTCTTCCTTGGTATCTGGTTTTGGAGGCGCTTTCTCTTCTTTAGGAGGGGTAACTTCTTGTTTTGCTACCGGAGTTGGTTCAGCTTTAGGGGTTTCTTTTTGGGGCTCAGCAGCCTTTTCGATCGGAGCTACTGGCTTTTCCTCTACAGCTGGCGTTTGGGGCTCAGGTTTTTGAGCTTTAGGTGCTTCCTTGGCAGTGGATTTTGCCGCCTCTACCTGGGGTGGTTTAGGCGTTTCTTGAGGAGGCGCAGCTTTTTCCTCAGCTTTTGGCTTTGGCGCTGGTTTTTTTCCTCCTTTCTTAAGATCATCTAAATTGATCTTACCTAGCACTTTTAGGCCGCCAGAATTAGTATCTTCTTTTGCAGGGGTTTCAACTTTAGGCTCTTTTGGCGGTTCAACAACTGGTGCCTCGGCCTTAGGTGGCTCTGGGGTAGCTGGGGGTGCTGGACTAGTCGGCTCAGTAGTTTCTACTTTAGCGACTGGTTGAGGTGGGGTAGCAGGGGTCTCAACTCTTTTCCGAGGAGTAAGGGTACTCCGTAACTGATCCGCGGAAACAGCGTCTTGCTCCGTTGTTTCTGTTTTTGCGCCAGGATTTGTAGCCGTAGTAGAAGGCTTAAGGTTGGACTGAACTTCGAGCTTACGTTGCTCATTGATAAGTTCGGCCTTTTCCTTCATCAGCTTTTCTGAAGCAAACTCCTTTAAAAGAAGATCATAAAGATCCCCAGGGATTTTGGTGTTGGGTGAACTATCTACATCATGTCCCTGCTGTTGTAGATGATCCACCAAGATACCCGTCCCTACATTTAGTTCTTTAGCGACTTTAAATAAGCGATAAAATTTTTTTCCCGCCATGCTTTGGTTTTTGGGCTAATATGCTATTCACCAACTATTTGCGCGTGAATATACTTGATTTTTTCAAAAAATAAGAACCTGGGAATAGTCAAATGCCCATCCCAGGTGATGGAGTAATTTCTTACCCGCTCTTAATATCAATCCGTGCCGAGGAATGTTTTACATGTCAAATAAGATATTTGAATTAGACATAGCCATCTCCTCTAGTCGTCAAATTCCGCTTTCAGCACGTTCAATACATGAGCGATGGTTTCTTCTTCGAGAGAAGTTCTACGCACCAATTCTTCTTTAGAAAGAGAGAGTACGCTCTTCGCCGTATCGCAACCGATACGCTTCACCTCGTCGATGACCCACTGTTCAATTTCGTCTGTAAACTCGTCCAAATCGACATCTTCTTCGTCTGGATCAAGTTCACGATATACATCTATCTGATAATTGGTCAATTTACTGGCCAATTTGATATTCAAACCATTTTTGCCGATCGCCAATGAGATCTGATCGGGCTTTAAGAATACTTGTGCATGTACTGCTTCTTCGTCTAGTTTGATACTAGAGATTTTGGCAGGACTTAGCGCACGTTGTATGTATAGCTGTAAGTTGTTGGTATAACTGATGACATCGATATTTTCGTTGCGCAACTCGCGCACGATGCCATGAATACGGCTACCCTTCATCCCTACACAAGCACCTACTGGATCAATACGATCATCATAGCTCTCCACCGCCACCTTGGCGCGTTCACCGGGTTCGCGGACGATACCACGAATGGTGATCAGGCCGTCAAAGATCTCCGGCACTTCCTGTTCAAATAGTTTTTCTAGGAAGAGGGGAGAAGCACGAGAGATAATAATCCGAGGATTACTATTACGCATATTAACTTCCATGATCACTGCCCTAAGCGTATCTCCTTTGCGGAAGCGATCCTTTGGGATCTGCTCATTGCGCGGCATGGTCAATTCATTGTCCTCATGGAGGACAAGAATTTCATTTCTCCAAACCTGATAAACTTCACCAACGATGACTGTACCCACCAGATCTTGATACTGAGCCACAACCGTAGCTTTTTCTAGATCGCGGATCTTTTGAGTTAGCGTTTGCTTGGCAGTCTGAACGATCTTGCGTCCGAAAGAGAAGAAATTAATCTCCTCGGCCAAATCATCACCTACCTCATAATCAGGATCAATCAATAGCGCCTCAGAAAGAGGAATTTGCTGAGTTTCATCCTCAAGATCAAAATCCTCTACGACTTCTCTTTCCCGGAAGCCTTGAATATCTCCTTTATCGACGTTTACAATAATCTCAAAGTTTTCGTCAGAACCGTATTCTTTACGGATCATGGTACGAAATACTTCTTCCAATACACCCATAAGGGTGGCTCGGTCTATGTTTTTGAAGCGCGAAAACTCAGTAAACGCCTCAACAAGGTCTATTTTAGTATCTACTACTTTTTTACGTGCCATTAGAAAATGATAATGACTTTCGATTCTTTAATCTCGCTAAACGGAATTTGCTTGGGCTCTTCAGCTAGCGGTTTCGGCTTAGCACTCTTATTTTTACCTTTCTTTGCGGCAAAAAGTTCAAGCTGAATGCTTTCTTCCTCTACTGCAAGTAATTTGCCCTGTACCTCATGTCCACCATGGTTGACAACTGAAAGGTGTCTCCCAATATTTTGGACATACTGTCGATGAAGTTTAAGTGGAAATCCAACTCCTGGGGATGAGACCTCCAAGCGATAAGGAAAATCCAGCTCTTTTACTTCCTCCAAAATCACGCCCAATTTTCGACTCAGCTCCGTGCACTCAGAGAGGCTAATTCCTTTGTCGGTATCCACTCTTACGAAAAGCGTGCTCATCTTCCCCCTCTTTAGTGAAATATCAACCACAAAGGCGTCAGGATTCACTTGGGCAATCGTTTCTTCGATGATGGATTGGACTGCTTCTGTCAGCATATACAAAAAAATAAGGGAGAAAAACTCCCTCATGGAAATTCACAATATGGGGCAAAGATAAACATTTTTAATAGATAATCTCAAATCTCCTCCTAAATTCATGGCCTCGCTCAAAAAGCGCTATTTCAATGCCCCAAACATTTTCTGCCTTTTGGCAAACCTACCGCCAACATCTAATAGAGACTAGTCTCCTTTCTGTACCTGTGATTGTGGGGCAATTAGGCATGATAATGATGGGCATCATTGACAATCTCATGATTGGGAAGCTAGGACCAGTTGCTTTATCCTCTGCTTCCCTTGCCAATGCTGATTTGATCATTTTTCAAGTTATAGGCTTGGGCATTGCTTTTGCAATCTCGCCCTTAGTAGCCGGAGCAAAGGTGGTGGGAGACAAAAGTTTAGTCGGAGGCTATTTTAAAAATGGAATTTGGGTTTGCCTCTTTACTGGCTTAATCCTTGGAGCGATTGTTTTTACGAGTGTTTATGCTTTACCGTACATGGGGCAGCCTGATCAAGACTTAGCGTTAGCGAGTAGCTACCTAAAAATCCTAAGTCTAAGTGTATTGCCCTATATGCTCTTTCTGGGGGCTAAACAATTTGCGGATGGGCTATCTTTGACCGTACCCGCAATGATCATCACCTTGATAGGGCTTGTCGGCAATACTATTGGCAATTGGGTTTTGATCAATGGTAAATGGGGTTTTCCCGAATTAGGGCTTGATGGGGCAGGCTATGCTACTCTTTTCAACCGGGTCTTAATGATGGTCATGATGTTAGCTTATGTGTTGTTTGGGTCACGATTTCAGGAATATGGGGTGCAAACTAATTGGCCAAGCTTTGACATTAAGCTTGTCAAGAAGATTCTCAATATTGGCGTTCCTTCGGGGCTACAATATTTTTTTGAGGTGGGGGCTTTTGCGGGTGCAGTGGTGATGGTCGGCTGGCTAGAAAATGGTAGTATCAATCGCTCTGCCCACCAAATTGTGATTCAACTTGCAGCGATCACTTATATGCTGGTCGCCGGCTTGTCGGCTGGGGCAGCAATTAGAGTAGGAGAGGCCTTCGGGCAACGCGACCTCAAAGCAGCGCGCCTCGCGGGTATGGCTGGTATTTACTTAGCGATTATTCTGATGATTTTTGCTTCGATCATACTAATCTTGGGGCGAGACTACTTTCCAGCCCTCTTTATCTCTGATAATGAAGTATTAAGAATCGCTTCTGGCCTGATGCTTATTGCTGGTTTATTTCAATTATTTGATGGGATACAGGCGGTTGGGATCGGTGTATTAAGGGGGATTCAAGATGTGAAGATCCCCACTATCCTTGCCTTTGTGATTTATTGGCTGCTTGCTCTGCCCCTAGGCTACTTCTTTGGTTTTACCCTTGGAGGAGGATTAGAAGGGATTTGGTATAGTCTCGTGGTGAGTTTGGGACTCGCCTCTTTGGTGTTGACGTGGCGATTTTGGCGATTGACACAATAAGGTTTGCACCTTAGTGGGACAAGTTTATTTTTGATAAAACTTGGAAATTTGAAATTTGTACAAGCTAAAATCTTGACGCTACCGAAGTGTAAGATAGCTATCAATATGCATCGGTAAAAAAGATACAATTTGTACTTTTTGCGTTTAAATGGAGCTGGAAAAGCAACGCTATCGAGGCGAATACTTGCTAGAATCTGCGACCAAGACTCTTCAAGCCGGGACTATTACTGCTTGGTTGAGCCTACCAGTGATTACTGGTCTTATGTTTCAAGATCATTATTTGTTAGGGCTAAGCGATATTTGGCCTTGGCGAATAATAGGAATAGTACCATTTGTAGTGTTTTTGATTTATCGATACTTTTTTTCAGATCGATTTATCAAACTAGCCATATTGCTTAATATCTGTAATATGGCAGGCATCCTAATGATGATGTCTGGCATTGCTTTTAAAGTGCTGATAGATGAGTCCGCCAGTCTTCTAAACCAATACGGAGTCAGTGTCGGTCTTTTAACCGCTTTGTTTGTCTGCTTGATTATTTCAGGCGGTACCAAAAAGCCTTTGCTTTTCCTAATCCCCATGGCCTTGATAGGGACTTCATTGGCCCTATTTACCCTTGGCGGGGAGATCGGTATTCAAAGATTCGGCTTCTTGTCCAATAGTTATATAGTGGGAATATTGGTAATCCTGTTTGCCTTAGCCCAAGACCGTCGCCAATTGCGAGAGTTTCTCCTCAAAAAGAAGATCCAGCTCAGGGAAGTACAGCTTTCGCAAAAAACAGAGGAGCTCGAAATTGTAAATCAAAATCTCGAAAGTTTTAGCTATACCGTCTCCCATGATTTACGAGGACCTATCCGTAATATGTTGGGATTGAGCACTATCTTAAACCGCAAGCTAAACGAGATAGGAGAAGCCAAGGAAATGACCGCTGCGATCATCGAAAATGCCCAAAAGATGAATCAGTTGGTAGAGGATATTCTCAACTTCTCCAAGGCGATCAATCAACCCCTTAAGCCTCAAAAGCTGGATATGACCTCTCTCTTTGCCGAAGTCTATCAGGAACTCAAATCCCAAGAAGAGGAGCGCAAAGTCGAATTTGAACTAGATCCCTTGGCCGCTGCTAATGGCGATCCTGCCCTCATCAGGCAGGTGGTAGTAAACCTCGTGAGTAATGCCCTAAAATATACCCAAAATCAAGCAATTGCTCATATCGCAGTCAAAGGGGAAACCAATGAAACAGGGGATTATTTTTATCAGATTCAAGACAATGGAGTTGGTTTTGATCCCACCCAGATTGATAACCTGTTTATACCATTTAGGCGGCTCCATGAAGATACTGATTTTGAAGGCAAGGGAGTCGGACTCGCGTTCATTCAAAAGATTGTCGCCAGACATGAAGGAGTGATTTGGGCCGAAGGCGAAGTAAATAAGGGTGCTACTTTTTGCTTTACCTTGCCTATGCAAACATCTTAAATTTAGGGAATTCCATTTAAGTATCTGTTATTCAGCTGTTTATATCTTGATTGAATGTTCAATTCTTGAATTATTTTCTTCTGTCAAAATACTTTTTTAAATAAGTGTTTAGAGAATTGACACCCTTTAAGTTGATAGGCACATTTTAATCATTGATTTAAACACAGTAGAGAACAGGATTTAATGAGAGGAAAGAGAAAGAAGGTCTCAGACAAAGCCCGTCTGAAAGGGACCTATGTACTCTCTAGTCTTGAGGAAAAAGAAATCGAATTGGAGCGTTTGCAGAAGCAAGCGGGCGCGATGCCAGAAAAAGAGCTAGCTCTGATGAAACGGCATGGCTTGAGACCCGGTATGCAAGTCCTTGATGCGGCTTGCGGACCAGGGATTACGGCTAGTTTGATTCACGATTTTATCGTTCCTCAAAGAGGTACAGTAACCGGAATTGATCAAGATGAGACGCTGTTGAGGATTGCAAAAGGCCTCACTCGTAACCAAGCTAAGTCAATCAACTTTGTCAAGGGCGACGTTTATGATTTACCCTTCGGGGAACGCTTTGATTTTATCTACTGCCGCTTTTTGTTCCAACATTTGGAGCATCCGAGTCAGGCCTTAGCCTCAATGTACAAAGCCCTCAAACCGGGGGGAATTATCAACATTCTCGATGTAAATGATGAGTGGCTCTTTTTAGAACCTAGTATTCCTGAATTTGACGAATTGTGTGAGCTAGCCCGTATGCATCAAGCAAAACTAGGTGGTAACCGATTGATTGGCAAAGAGTTGCGTTCGCTTTTACTCAAGTCAGGCTTTCATCAACCTGCGACCGATGTACTGATGGTCAACTCTGATATACTTGGCCTAAAGACCTTTCTTGAGCTGACTACATTTTTCAAAAAAGAGATCATTATGCAGGGAGGGGACGACCCCCAACCGCTTATTGAGGCTATCAAAAAAGCTTGTCATGAGAAAGAGCTTTTTGGTGCCTGCGGTGTCTTCTCTGTTTCAGCCCGAAAACCCATCTAAAGCAAGATTTTAAGCTTCTACTCAAATTGACCACACCCAAACTTGCTCATTATGAAAAGCATCCAATCTTCTGATAGGCTTTTTGTCTATCCGATCACCGAGGCATCTGACCTAGACATCGTTCATCAAATCACCTATGAGACTTATCTCCGGCGTGGGATCTGTAAGCCCAATCCTAGCCAACGCTTGGTGCACAACCCTGCTTTAGATGCATCTCCCAATACCCGTATCCTCGTAGCAAGATATAGGGGGGAGATCCAAGCTACTCTTTCTGTTTCACTGGCTAGAAAAGCAGAAGAGATCTACAATTATGAGACATTTGCTGAGGATTTGGCTTTAGAACCAGTTGAGGAAGGATTGTTTTTTTCGGGCTGGCGACTGGCTGTGCGCCAAGAAGGGCCTTCCTCTCGTTTTTTAGTACTGCAACTCATTTTAAAGGGGATACAACTCCTTTTACAAGAAGGAGCGACCTTTGGATATATGAGTTTCCGCGAAGAGCATTTACGTTTTTACAAGCGTATTTTGCCAGAGGGTTACTTGATCGGTCGTAGAAATAAAAAAACAAATTTAGTTGACACAGAGCTTTGTATGTGGAAGTGTTACCTCTCCGAGGAACGCTTTTCTTTCCTCAATCAGCTAGTGCTACGGTTGAGCGAACGCTGATTATCAGGTAATAAGCCATATTGGGAGCGAGTGCGTATTGGCTAATTTGGAATGATTATAAACTAAGATTACTGTATTTTGAAGCTAACAAACATTAGCATCACAATATGGTATTTGATCTAGAAATGATCAGGCAAGTGTACGCAAAGCTGCCTGCTAAAATTGCTGCCGCTCGAGAGATGCTCGGTCGTCCCATGACCTTGACCGAGAAAATTTTATATGCTCATCTCCATCCCGATACGCCTCCACGTGAATATAGACGTGGAGAAGATTACGTTGATTTTGCTCCGGACCGAGTTGCCATGCAGGATGCCACGGCGCAAATGGCCTTGTTGCAATTTATGATGGCTGGTAAGGCTCAAGTTGCGGTACCTTCTACTGTGCACTGTGATCACTTGATCCAAGCCAAAGTAGGGGCAGATCAAGACCTCGACACTGCTATCAACACCAATAAGGAAGTCTATGACTTTCTGGCAGCGGTGTCTAATAAGTACGGCATCGGCTTTTGGAAGCCAGGTGCTGGGATCATCCACCAAGTAGTCTTAGAAAACTATGCGTTCCCCGGAGGGATGATGATTGGAACAGACTCTCATACGCCAAATGCGGGTGGTTTAGGAATGCTTGCGATTGGTGTGGGAGGAGCAGATGCCGTGGATGTAATGGCCGATATGCCATGGGAGCTAAAAATGCCTAAAATTATCGGGGTTCATCTCACCGGTAAACTTAGTGGATGGGCTTCTCCTAAAGATGTTATTCTAAAAGTTGCGGGTATCCTTACCGTAAAAGGCGGCACAGGAGCCATCGTCGAATATTTTGGGGAAGGGGCTCAATCTATGTCGTGTACTGGTAAAGGTACCATTTGTAATATGGGAGCAGAGATTGGGGCAACCACTTCTACCTTTGGCTACGACGAGTCAATGTCGCGTTATCTTTCTGCTACTGGCCGTACCGAAATTGCTGCCTTAGCCGATCAGGTGGCTGAGCATCTGACTGGAGATGCCGAAGCTTATGCAGATCCTAATAACTACTTTGATCAAGTAATAGAGATCAATCTATCTGAGCTTGAGCCGCATGTCAATGGCCCTTTTACGCCTGATGCTGCTTGGCCACTATCTCAGTTTGCCGCTGCAGTACGTGAAAATGGATATCCCCAAGAATTAGAAGTAGGATTGATCGGTTCTTGTACCAATTCTTCTTATGAAGACTTGGACCGGGCTGCCTCACTCGCCAAGCAGGCTGTGGCCAAAAAACTCAAAGCTAGAGCGGAGTTTACCATCACACCAGGTTCTGAACAGGTACGTTATACCGTTGAAAGAGATGGGCTGCTTGATGCCTTCGAGCATATCGGTGGTGTAGTGCTCGCCAACGCCTGTGGTCCCTGTATCGGGCAATGGGCTCGTCATACGGATGATCCTGATCGTAAAAATTCGATCATTACTTCCTTTAACCGGAACTTTAAAAAGCGTAATGACGGTAATCCCAACACTCATGCTTTTGTTGCTTCTCCTGAGATTGTGACGGCTTTTGCTATTGCGGGTGATTTGACCTTCAATCCATTGACAGACACCTTAGTCAATCAAGAGGGGCAAGCGGTAAAACTTGAGCCACCTACAGGGGAGGAGTTGCCTTCAAAGGGGTTTGATGTAGAGGATCCAGGTTTTATCCCTCCAGTCGAGGATGGCAGTGATATCGAAATCACCGTTGACCCTAATTCGGAGCGATTGGAACTACTCACCCCTTTCAAAGCTTGGGATGGGGAAGATATCAAAGGCCTCCGCTTACTGATCAAAGCATATGGTAAGTGTACTACCGATCATATTTCTATGGCGGGTCCTTGGCTACGCTATCGCGGACACCTAGACAATATCTCCAATAATTTGATGTTGAGTGCGGTCAATGCTTTTACTAAGGAAGCCAATACCAAAAATCAAATTACCGGAGAGTATGATGAAACTCCCAAAGTAGCGCGCGCGCACAAGCAAGGGGGAGTGGAAATGATCATTTTTGGAGACGAGAACTATGGTGAAGGATCTTCACGTGAGCATGCTGCTATGGAACCTCGACATATGGGGGTTCGTGCTGTAGTGGTGAAATCCTTTGCTCGTATCCACGAAACTAACCTCAAAAAGCAGGGGGTATTGGCTTTGACCTTTGCCAATCCTGCGGATTATGATTTGGTACAAGAGGATGATTCGGTAGACGTAATTGCGCATGATCTCGCCCCTAAGAAAGAGGTTAAACTAGTGCTGAATCACGCAGATGGTAGCAAAGACGAAATCATGACCAAACATACGCTCAACGATGCCCAGATTGAGTGGATGAGAGCTGGTAGTGCTTTGAATAAGATTCGCGAAGAAAACGCTTAAGCGTTCAGACATAATAAAACCGCCGTAAGCAAGATGCCTACGGCGGTTAATTTTTGGTAGCTAATGTGCTTATTGCTTGATTAGCTTATTGACAACGCTGCGATCTTTGCCTCGCCAAAGCACTGTGTAAATGCCGTTGGGTAGATCTGAAAGATCCAACTGAGTAGTCTGCGGTTGAATCAGGGTCATAGTCTCCGTCCGTACGATTCTCCCCTGAGCATCAAATACTTGTAGTTGACCTCTATCGTTCGCCGAGTAGGCGATCTCCAAGAAAAAGATACCCGTACCCGGATTAGGGAAGATATTGAGACCTTCACTATACAACACATCCTGATCGATGGAGGTGTTGAAACCCGTCGCTTCAATGGTGGTACTCGCGATATCGGTACAGCCGTCGGCATTGGTAACCGTTAGGATGACGGTGTAGGTGTCAACTACCGTATAAGTGTGAGAAGGATTTTGATCAGTAGAGGTAGCCCCATCGCCAAAGTCCCATGCCCAACTTACAGTATTGGTGGTTTGATCGGTAAAATCTACTTCACCACCCCACGGGAGAGTGAGTTGGGTCCTATTAGCCGTGAAAGTTGCATTCAAACTTCCCGTTCCGACTTGGACAGGGATTTCCACTCGATCACACATAGAAGGTGCGCTGACTTGCCAATCGTAGAAGTAAGGATATTCCACAGTAGCTCCTTGATCTAAGGTAGAACCGATGATTTCCATAAAACCGGGGGTTACATATGGATAGCTGATGTTATCGGTACTGATAAATAGGTTACCAGGGCCAGTGGCGATTAATTGGAGGTTGTTACCTACTGGAACATTAAAGTTTAGATCAAGTACTCTGGGTCCTAAGCCGATGAGGAGATCTTTGCTTTGCAGAACGTTTCCACCTCCATCTCTAAGTTCAATGGTACGTTGACCATCACCTTGGCAAAATACCGTAACTGATTTGAGTAGAAAGGAGGTGTAGGAATTAAAAAATAGGCCTTCTCCTGATAGAGGATCTACGTAACCGTTGTCGCCGATATAGGTGTCTTTACCTCCTTGGTCAACTTGCTCGATAATAGCATAAAAAGAGGTATTGCTGTTGATATTGGGTGTTTGGAAGGTGTTACCTGAACCGAGCGGGCTGCCTCCAGTCTGAGCATCATACCAGACGATATCCCCAGAGCTAGGCGTTGCGCTTAGCAAAACATTAGAACCAGGGCAAACGATCGGCGTAGGTTCTGTAGCGATGGATTCCAAGAGTACTTGAAAAGAGAACTCTGCTTTATTATCAATATAGAAGTAGTCTACAGCCTGATTAACTAAAAAAATATCCAGCTCCATAGAGTAATTCCCCATAGAAAAATTCCGATTATTTAGATTAATGGCTTCGGTATCTCCTATAGGGATGTTTCCAGTCCAATTTATTGTATCCATTACTCCATCAGAGTAGGTAACGGCTATTTTGGCAGAAGTAATGGGACTTTCGCCTGAATTTTTGACTAGAATTTGAGGATTTGAAACCTCTTCGCAGACCTGAATTATCTGAGGCTGAATAAGGCTTAGATTGTTGGTCTGATCTGGTACAATAGGCGTATTGCCTTGGGCGATGAGATAATCATAAGCTGCTTTGACGTCAATCAGGCCATTACCATAGTCATTATCCTCTCCGGGGGTACCTAGATCAATGGCGGACATATAGAGT
>JBCCQN010000083.1:0-31496 GCA_039024315.1 Bacteroidota bacterium | reverse complement strand
GGAAACAGCGCGGTATCGCTCGATGGTGGTACGACTAGTAACCTGCAGGTCTTGTATTTGATGAAGATTATCAATCAGCGCAACCATGAGTCCATTGATCAGATAGACATTACTACTGTCTTGGCTGTCGTTTTGGAAGGGGAGGACTGCGATAGTTTTGGGGCTTGCTTTTTGCTCGACTTTCGCTGGCCAATTAAAAAGGAACCCGATAAGCAGTAGTAAGCCCAAGCCACCCATGAGGGCTAACCATGGCCATTTTTTTGAAGCTTGCCCAGCGATAAGCGTTTCAGTTACTTTTGAGGCTTCAATGGTTTGGGTTGTTAGTTGTTTGCCTTCCTCGCTTGGAGGATAACCATATTCTTCTCGGTAGCATTTTGTGAAATAGGAACTGCTACTGAAACCCACTTTGTAAGCAATCTCTGAAACCGTGAGCGAACCAAGCTGCAGTAGATCCTTGGCGTGTTGCAAACGGATCTGCCGGATGTATAGCGAGGCTGAAAGTCCGGTACCACTTTTTACTCGACGTAGGAGAGTAGAGCGACTCATATTCATTTCGTGGGCGAGTTCGGCGACGCCGAACGCTTCGTCCTCGATATGGGCTTCGATAGCCATATCAAGACGGTGAAAAAATGGATCAATGTCGGCCTTATACTCTGGCATCAAATAAACAAATCAGTCGCTCAAGCAATATGCAATTCTTCGTTCTGCTCAGCAAATGAACTTAGCGTTTGCGTCCTCATTTATAGGCTTGCATCATAAGTGATAGTGATGCTGCATAGGTCAAAAAGCTTGCAGCATGGCTGTTTCGTGTGCTTCAAGGCCTTTTTTGACCTTTGTATCGTGTCAATCATTTCACATAATCAATAATTATCATGATGCATTTAATTCGCAATTTTTTTCTCCTTATCGCCACTACAATTGGCTTTCTGACTCTGATTTGTCTGATCAGTTGTGCTGATACAGCGATGGCAGACAAGCAACAAACAGAGGCGACATCTCAGGTCCCTAATCGTACGATACACGAAGCGGCTTTTCTGGGCGATCTTAGGCTTTTACAAGCTCATATAGCTGCTGGCACTGACCTCAATCAAAGGGATGATTTTGGGGCTACTCCGTTGATCATTGCCACCACTTTTGGTAAGACAGCAATCGCCAAACAACTGATTGAAGCAGGCGTTGATTTGAACCTTACTGGAGCCGATGGCGGTACCGCTTTACATGGTGCTGCTTTTTACTGCCGCACCGAAATCTTGAAAGTGCTTTTATCCAATGGAGCAGATACTGAGATACGCAATCAATTTGGTGCTACCGCTCTAGAGTCAGTTGAGGCCCCTTTTGAGGTAGTCAAACCTGCCTATGACCAGATCAGCAAGGACCTTGGTCCTTTAGGCTTCAAACTCGACTATGATTATCTCAAATCTAGTCGTCCTCAGGTCGCAGAGATGATCCGCCAAGCTCAGTAGCACCGCTTAAGTTCGCACTGGTCTTTTCTATTCAAGCAAACACAATATTAAGATTATGACGACAAGAAGATATGATATCGATTGGATCAGAGTGATTGCGATTTGGCTCTTACTCTTCTACCACGTAGCCATTGGCTTTCGTCCTTGGGGCTCGCTCATCATGTTTATTCAACATGCTACTCCTTTGGCTGCATTAGAGCCTCCTATGTCCTTATTGGGGGTGTGGCGCATTCCTCTGCTGTTTTTTGTTTCCGGTATGGGCGTTTGCTTTGCGATGCGCAAGCGCAGTTGGGTACAATTGTGGCAAGAACGGGCACAGCGGATTTTGCTTCCCTTTGTCTTTGGTAGTCTGGTGATCGTGCCGCTGCATGTGTGGCTATGGCGAGACTACTATCATCAAGATCAAGGGTTCATGCTCAATCCGGCTCACCTTTGGTTTCTCGGCAACATTCTGATCTACGTGATGGTGCTGACACCGCTGTTTCTGTACTTGAAGAAACAACAAAACAAGAACTTGGGTCGTGCTATCGCTAAGGTGATGGGGCACCCCTTGGGGATTGTACTGCTGATCTTGGCTTTTGTGCTGGAAGCCGTCTTCGTCCAGCCTGAGATGTTCACTTTGTACGCTCAAACGCCGCATGGATTCTGGCTGGGCTTGCTGGCCTTTACGGCAGGATATCTTATGGTGTATGCAGGCGATTCCTTCTGGAATCGAGTAGAAAAGTGGAAATGGGGCTTACTGATCATGGCGACAGGGCTCTTCCTATTGCGAGGAATCTACTTTGAATGGGTGTCGCCCAACGCGCTCCTCGCAATTGAATCTAATTTATGGGTATTCGCGGTTTTGGGGCTGGGATATCGCTATCTCAATCGTCCCCATCCCGCTTTGCACTATTTGAGTCAGGCTGCTTACCCAGTCTATATCCTACATATGTTCTTTTTGTACCTCGCTTCTTACCTCCTCTTTCCCACTCAACTCCCAGTATGGGTCGCTTTCGCGTTGGTATTGGTCCTTACATTTGTCGGCTGTTATACCACCTTTGAACTGATAAGACGGGTGAAATGGCTGCGCCCATTTTTTGGGCTTAAGCTTTGAAAAACCTCAGCTTGCTTATTCAATTCATAATCAATAAAAATCATGAAAACTCCCCTAATTTACCTATTTGCCCTTATATCCGTGCTTGCTTCATTGCTATACCTTTCAGGCTGTGCCACAGACACGATAGGCCTTCAACCACTGCCTGATACGATTGAAGAAGAACTCCAAAAAGCTGTCTATGATGGTTTCGATGGGATCATCGTGTATGTCGATCAAGGTGAACAGGCTTCCTCTTATAGCGCAGGTTGGAAGAATAGAGAAAAGCAGATTCCAGCCGATCCTCAGGCGCTATTTAAGATCGCCAGTATTAGCAAACTCTACATTGCAGCTGCAACCACTAAGTTGATAGTCTCTGAGCAACTTTCCTTGGACCAAACGCTAGCCGAACTCATTCCCGAAGTGGTAGGCCGTATTGAGTATGCCGATGAGATCAGTTTGAAAATGATGCTTCAACATCGCAGTGGTCTTATTGATTATAGCTTTGAGCCAGAAGTTGAGGGAGAGACCTATGAGGATTACCTCTCCTTTGCCGCTCGAATTTTTGACAAACCTTCACTTTTCAAACCCAACAAGAAGTACGCGTACTCCAATACCAACTACCTTTTAATAGGAGAAATCCTCGACCGGACCTTGGGTTATTCTCATCACGATTATATTCATAATGAAATCCTGATGCCACTGGGGCTTACCAATACTTATAGTGTGTATAGCCAAGTAGATTCCAATGAGGTGATGAGTGGATACCTAGTAGATTGGGAGCCGGATGTAAAGAGTTGGGATTTCCCGCTACCAGGAGGATCTATGGTCGCCACCGCAGAAGATGTCGGGCTATTTTTGAGAGCACTTATCGATGGTACTTTGTTCACAGAGAAAGAACAAGCAATCTATTCTTCTGTGTATGAATACGAACATACGGGCTGGTTGCCCGGCTATACAAGTATCGCTCGATACCACCCAGATATAGACGCCGTGGTGGTGCAATTTGTCAATACGAGTGCAAACGAGCTGTTTTGGTTGCGCTTGACTCTGCTGTACGGTCGGCTGGTGCAAATTCTAGAAAGGAATAGCTAGCAAGGAGAATAGGCTGTAGCAGGATTAGCTATCAAACCTAAGTGCTGGAAGTCATTCAATTAGCGATTACGCGATTAGCGCTTTTTCAACAAATAACATAAAAACATGAAAGATCTATTTTTTGTCATATTGCTTTGTGTCTTTCCCTTCTTTGCCTTGGCACAATCAAACCATTTGGCGGGTAGATTTGGACTTGAAATCAATAGCGGTCTGAGTAGTGAGATCCCCTCCATTCGACTGGGACCTAGTCTAACTTATCTAAAAGGAAAAAATCAATTCAACCTTGGACTGGGATTTGCTCCCTCGGCATCCAATGAACGACAAGTTTTTAGCGTTGACTACCGCAATAAGTATTTCCTCAATGGAATGGATAAGAAGTATAGCTTATACCTGACCAATGGATTTTCTTTTGTTCGTAAAGAAAGAGATGCCTTTTTTAATACTACCCACAATTACCTTTTCTTCGATGTCGGATATGGGTTTCAGGTTAATGTAATAGGTAATATATACCTAGGTACCAATATCAGTGCAGGCCCCTTTTCCTACCATAGATATTCTGAAAACCCCATTGATGAATTTGCAATGGTTCAGCTCTTTCAGGAGTGGGGATTCCATGTATCCGGTCAATTCAATCTGGGATATCGATTTTGATAAATCCTTAGCTCTTAGACTAGCGTTTCAACATATTGTGAACTCTTGGTCAAGTACAAAAATGAATAAGGCAATAATCAGCTTGTTATAAAGCCCACTAAATGAAGCCCGAGCTGATCGTTCCGCGCAGCGGTAACCACTCAACCACTACCTTACCGCTTCGTAGCACTCGAGCGGTCGGTCTGTGGCAAATATGTCGATGCCCTGGGCCACAAATTCTTGATAAATTTGGGGTCCACGGGCTTTCGCTTGGCGATCAATATTACCCAATGAGCCGAGAATGCACATGACGCCTTTTTCGTGCAAAGCTTTAAATAGGGCAGGGGGAGAAGCTCTAGTGCCAGTGAAAGCTACCCAGCGATTTGTCGGAATCCCACTCTCTTCCATCCGCTTTAGCTCTTCAAAGTTTCGAATGCTGACCGAGAGCATAAGTTGTGAATTGAGGCTATGTAGTTTTTTGGCAGCATTTACCGAATAGGTAATCATAACCACATTATCCAAAGCTTCTGCTTGCTCAACATAAGCCAAAACATCCTCAAAATCTACACTTCGCTTAGTGTCCAACATCAGGATGGCTTCCTCCTTATCGGCCCAGTCTAGCACGCTCTCCAAACTAGGAATTCGAAATTGAGTCTGCTGCCCATTGTCATCTTCTAGCCAAAGCTGTTGTAGGTCAGCGAAGTTTTGCTCGTTTACAGGACCTGAGCCACTAGTAGTTCTTTCTAGGGCATCATCGTGCATCAACAGTAATACACCATCAGCTGATTGGGCAATATCCACTTCATAGATGGCATCTGGGATTTGCTTCTGCACATACTGCATCGTTTCTAAGCAATTTTCAGGATAACCATCTATGCCTTTACCGCCGCGATGAGCACTGATCAATATCTTACGGCCTGCTTGGTACTGAAAATAGGCGCCTAAATCATCATTAGTAACCTTTTTTGAGGTGGAGGGATTCGTTCGGCAAGCCGAAAAAACATAAAGAAATCCTAACAAAGCAAAACCAAGATTGCGCATAATGTAATGAGTAAGTGAATGTTTATTTACTTATGATTGTTTTGCTCCAAAACCTTGATAATGAGGTCTTGTACCTCCGGAGCACGGTTGAAAAGCATAATATGAGAGCCCTCCTTGACCACATCATCTACCTTTTGCAACATAGCAAAGGGCAGGGTCTTGTCATTAGTACCGTGGATACTGTGGACGGGTGTTTCAGAGCTAGGGAGTTCCTGCCAGCCAGAAAATTGCCTTAGAGACCATTGTAAACTGGCATGGGTTTGCTGGCTGACCATTTCTCGAAATAGCGCCTGTTCTTCGCTGGTTTTGTATCCAAAGGGAGGTCCCCATATAGGAAGGGTGATGATCGCTGGGCCTCGTCTAAAGAGGAAGTCTAGCTTCAAGGGAGCTAAGATTTTGTATCGCCAGGGTATCTCCTTCGGAGAACGAATACTCGAAATTAGGATGAGTTGTTTTATGGGTCTTAGCCTAGCCATTTCTTGGGCCATCACCCCTCCAAAAGAATGGCCTATCAAAATTAGTTCCGTAGCCTCCCCTTCGATCTGATCCAGCATTCTTTGGGCGTAAGCTTGAATCGTTTCGTCATGAGCCACTGGCTGCAACCACTCCAACATCTGAGGTATATAATCACCCCAATCTAGCTTTCGATAGATGGCACTGGTAAAACCGAGACCTGGGATACAGGCTATAGTGGGCTGAGGCATCAAAATGCTTCTTGATAAAGCTTGCGGAAGTCTTCACGACTGACAGGCTTAGGGTTGTTAGGATGAGCAAAGTCCGCGATTGCAAGATCACTCAAAGCCTCTAGATGTTCTTCTTTGACTCCTGCATCACGCAGTCTTATCGGTATGTTAACTTTGCGATTGAGTGCAAACAATGCATCGACTACGGCCTCTCCGCTTGCTAAGCCCATCACGAAAGCGAGTTGCGCGAAGCGATCTTCAAAGCCTTCGTAATTAAAACGCATGCCGTAAGGTAAATTAATGGCATTGGCGAGTCCATGGTGCATATCGAGTAAAGTAGAAAGCGGGTGCGCCAAAGAATGAACCACGCCTAAGCCTTTTTGAAAAGCAGTGGCCCCCATCAAGGAGCCTAGCATCATCTCTGCTCTTGCTTCGGGAGTAGGATCATTGACCGCTCGCTCCAGTGAATTCCAGATTAGACGAACTCCTTCGAGCGCGATGCCATCGGCCATCGGGTGCCAATTTTTGGCTAGATAGGCTTCCAGATTGTGGGTCAACGCATCCATGCCTGTAGCTGCAGTGATATGGGCTGGTAAATTATAAGTGAGGGCAGGATCTGCAAAAACTTTAACCGCCATTAGCTTAGGGGAGAAAAGAATGCGTTTCCGCTTGCTTTCATCTTCGGAAATGATGGCACTACGGCCCACTTCACTGCCCGTACCAGAAGTCGTAGGGATACAGATCAGGGGGGGAACTTCTTCTGTTACGTATTTATCTCCCCCAATCAGGTCATCATAATCAAAAAGATCTCGATGATGATTGATCCGCAAGGCGATGGCTCTGGCTACGTCCATAGCTACTCCCCCTCCCAAACCGATAATGAGATCGGCCTTATGGGCCTTATACGCTTCGCCACCAGCGTTGACATCTGATTTGATAGGATTGGCATGCATCTCAGTGAAAACGCCAGCTTCGATACCTGCCTTACTGAGATCTGCTAGAATTTCAGCAAAAAAATCGAGCTTAGCGACATTGGGATCACTTACGACCAAAGGACGTTGCCAAGATTCTTGCTTGAGATACGCGGCGAGTTCCTTAACGACTCCTTCTCCAAAACGAATAACCGTAGGAAAGTTAAATTGCGTGGCTTGTAAAATGGACATGAAAGCTTTCTTTTATGAGTGTTCCAAATATAGAAATCCCTAACTTGTCAATCCAATTATCCGTAGGGCCTTGAAAGAAGAAAAAGAAAAATACCGAAAACTCAGAGAGCAAGTTAAAGAACTATTGATAGCAGTCGATGAGGAAAGTAAGGCAGCGGAAGATGGCATCCTGCGAACGGTGGACCCCGCTTTTGCGGAAAGCGCGCGTAATTTACTTCACTACAGAGCCCTGCGTCGGTTTGATTTGCGGAAGATGCAACAAAAATTGCGGCGAATTGGCCTGTCTCGCCTCGCCCGCTCTGAGAGTCACGTATTAGATAGTCTCAAGCGCTCGCACAGCATACTTACGGCCTTGAGTAGGGATAAGAAAATCCGGTTTGAACAAAGCCCTCTATCGGTCAAAGATGCTGAGCAATGGCTGAGGCTTCATGCCCGAGACTTGTTGGGTAAGCGCCCCGTAGGGCGGCGTCCAAGAGTGATGGTTACCATGCCAAGTCAAGCGGCCAAAGACTATGATCTGGTGCGTAATATGGTATCCTTAGGCATGGATGTAGCGCGGATCAATTGTGCTCACGACAACCCCAAGGTTTGGGAGCAAATCATCGCTCAAGTTAAGCTTGCTAGCAAAAAAGCAGGCCGCGAAGTCAAGATTGCGATGGATCTAGCAGGGCCTAAGATCCGCACTGGAAGTATGGCTGGCGGGGCTCGGGTGGTCAAATATCGTCCCCAAAGAGACGAGCGAGGCTATACTATCAAAGGATATCGAATTTGGCTGGCAGAACGTGCGGAGGGCTCTAATGCCTTACCGGTAGCTGGGATCAATGAGCTTAGTCTGAAGGTAGGAGATGAGCTATGGCTTAAAGATGCACGCGATAAAAAACGCAGCCTTAAAATTGAGTCGGTGGGCGCTGGTGGATATTGGGCTGAGGGCCAAAAAACGACTTATTTCGAAACGGGTTTAGCCTTCTTTGCCAATAAAGAAATGACCACACCCATTGCAAAAGTAGGACTACTACCTGCCAAAATAGCTTCTATCCTGCTCAATGTAGGGGACGAACTAATTATACACGCTGATTCCACCGCTGGGGAATCGGTCAAAAGAGACAAGCAAGGCAAAATCATTGCTCCTGCCCACATTAGTTGTACGGAGCCCAAAGTATTTGCAGACCTTAAAGTCGGGGAACCCGTTTATTTTGATGATGGCAAAATCAAAGGGACGATCAAAGCGTTCTCCGAAGGAGCAGTCACCCTAGAGATCATCCAAACTCCTATCAATGGGGGCAGGCTAAAAGCCGATAAAGGCATCAACTTTCCTGAGAGTATTCTGTCCATTTCAGGTTTGACCGCCAAGGATCGAAAAGATCTACACTTTGTGGTTGAGCATGCGGACATTGTCAATTTTTCCTTTGTCAACAGTGCCCAAGATGTGCTGGATTTGCTCGAAGCGATTGCGAAACTTAGAGCCTCTGATCGACTCGGAATCATTTTGAAAATCGAAACTCAGAGGGGATTCCGTAATCTTACGGAAATTTTGCTCACGGCGATGCGTCATTATCCAATTGGGGTGATGGTAGCGAGGGGGGACCTTGCGATCGAATGTGGTTGGGAAAATATCGCCCGCATCCAAGAAGAGATTTTGAGTTTGTGTCGCGCAGCTCATGTACCTGATATTTGGGCTACCCAAGTTTTGGAATCACTTGCAAAAAAGGGCTTACCTTCCCGCGCCGAAATCACCGATGCCGCCAAAGCTCAACGCGCCGATGCGGTCATGCTCAACAAGGGGCCTTACATATTAAATGCGATCCGCCTGCTTGATAAAATCCTGCGCGACTTGGCTTCCTATGAGGATAAAGGCGTACCTACTTTGCCAGCGTTGGAAAAGGAAGAGGAGCGAGTCTTACAAGAGTGACCGCTGCGCGGAACGCTTATTTCCCTCAGTGGGGATATAAAAAAACGCTGACAGAACCTCAATCCTGTCAGCGTTTTTTGATTGCTTAAAAACTATGCGTGAGCCGCAAACTTTTCGGCTAGTTTAGACTTGGGAGCAAGTCCAACGTGCTTCTCAACTACTTCTCCGTTTTTGAAGACGAGGAGAGTCGGTAGGCTGATAATACCATATTTTTCGGCCGTTTGACGATTGGCGTCAACATCCATTTTGGTGAATTTCATTTTGCCATCCATATCTCCAGCGATTTCGTCTAGAATTGGAGAAAGTGCACGACAAGGCCCACACCATGCAGCCCAAAAATCTACCAGTACGGGTACATCGGAGTTAATTACCTCCTGATTAAAATCTGCATCCGTTACTGCTGTTGCTTTACCCATTTTATAAGTCAGTTAATAAATTATACAAGATTATAGAGGCTTCTAGGCCTCTTAAGATGATTCAAATTTACGGCTTTATTTGTTCTCTTACCAAAGCCACTATTTACTCATGCGGACCATCTGCTTGCCTTTCAGTTTGAAGCGCTCGATTTCTCCGCGTGCCTCCAGATCTAGTTTTACGGTGGTATAATACCATAATATGGACCCCTCAAAACTGTCTTTTAGTCGGCTAGTCAACATATCGCCCATTTCACTAAAGCCTACGCTTTGTTTCTCTTCCACTATTTCAACGATAGCGGAGCGCATTTGTTCGTATTTGTCGCGACTGATGCTTACGCCCGCCTTACCCTCTGGGTGGAGTGTCAAGATTCGGTCTTCCATCTCAATTGAATGCTCGTTTGAATACAATTACTAATAAAAATTAGGGCCTAATATCAAACCATTAGATTGCAAAAGGCTTTATGATATTAGATATTGTCAATCTAGAGGATTCAAATCAAATATCCAATGCAGGCAAGCGTATTGCGAGTACTCAGTGTTCTATTATTTCTCGGATCCGTCCAATGGCTGCAAGCTGCGGTGCTTCCCGATAGTTTACAACACAAAGTGGATTCTCTTTATGCGCTCATTCCTACCACTAGCGATAGTCTCTTTCCCAGCCTAGTAAATCAAGCGGGTAATATCTATTACAGTTATTACAACTCTCTTGCGGTGCCGGCTTATTATGAAACGGATTGGCCAGAAGAAAACATCGCCTTGCTGCGGCGGGCTGATACCCTCGCTGGCTTTTATGCTGATACCAATCAATGGCTTGAAAGCGTGGTCCTGTTGACCAATTATCATTTTTCAGATCCTGACACTGCTCTCAAAAAAGACTATTTCAAACGCCTAAAACACCTTGCTGCCAGCAATGGCTACGAGTTGAATTTCTCCTTAGGGGCTGGTTTGGAAGAAAGAGAACGCGAATACTTTCGCATTTCTCATAACATTTGGATTCAAGAAGATACCAGCCAAAGCTGGGGGATTGAGGAAATTCTTTTGCCGGAACAGCAAGCCACCTTCGAGATCAATCCTTTTCGGCTAAACCCTTATTTACTCACTCGAGAAAAAGTGTTTTGGGCTAAATTGAGACTACGCGGTCAGCTCACCCGAGATGATGATTATTATTTCATGGTTGGCTATGAAATATTTAGTTGGCGCGATATAGAGATTTACATTCCTGATAGCCTAGGGCAGTATCAAATGAATCGCTCTGGCTTTTTTACGCCCCTGGAAGAAAAGCCCCTGCATGACTGGCCCAATTATTTTTCGGTATTTGTGCCCAAAGGAGGAGAGAAAACTATTTATCTCAGATTGGCCAACCCAACTGGCATTGCCACCCCTACCGACATCCTTTTATTTCGGACCAATCGAGAACAGATTAAGACCCAAGAAGCGAAAAACTCCCATATCAACGGCATTTTTCAGGGCGTAGTATTGGTACAGGGGCTTTTCTTTTTGTTTTGGTTTTTTTCTACTCGTTCAAAAGTCTATCTCAATTACGTCCTCTATTTATTAAGCCTGGCCTTTTTTACCATAGTCGCCAACTACTTTCGACAGTTATTTCCGCAGTATCCAGACGCTACGGGGCCTTTTTTCTCAGCGGCTGCTTTTTTCATCGCCTTTGGATTTATTCAATTCACTTTTTCTTTGTTACGCGTTGCGGAACGTAAAAATGGAAAGCTTTGGCGCAGAATTTTGTGGATTGGTCTAGGTATAATGGGCTTAGCCTTGACCGCCAGCCTTTTTGCCAACATTTTCTACCATGAGATAGCGATTCTTGGCGGTGCTTACACCCGTCTCGAATTCACCAGCATACGCATTGGTCTTGCCATTTTGTTCTTTTTCTTGATCGCGAGTGTGATTTGGTCTATTCAAGCTATAAAGATGGGACAAAAGAATGCCATCTATTATTTGATCGCTAATGGCCTTTTTGTGCTAGGGGTAAGTATCCCTATTCTTAGTCCCATTTTTGATATAGATCTTGTCTCCTTCAAAGACTCGGTTTATTCGGCCCAGATAAGCATTATCGTTCAGTTAGCGCTTTTTGGCTTGGCGGTCGGACAACAACAAAACCAACTAGAAAAAGAGAAGCGTTCCGCGCTAGAGGATAATCTCGGCCTCCAAAAAAGCATCAATGAAGCCACGGCCAAATTTGTGCCCTATGAGTTTTTGCGTTCGCTAGGGCGGGAAAGCATCTTAGATGTGCATCTGGGCGATCAAGTCGAGAAGTCGGTAACGGTCCTCTTTATGGATATACGTTCTTATACCACTTTGTCAGAACGCATGACTCCCCAAGAAAACTTTGCCTTTCTCAATGCTTATTTGGGTAGGGTAGGACCGCTTATCAAAAGCAATGGCGGCTTTGTCAATCAATATTATGGCGATGGGATTATGGCCATTTTTATGGGGGAAGCCCAAGATGCTTGGCAAGCTACCACCGCCATCCAAACGACCCTGATTACTTATAATCAAGAACGCCTCAAGCACCAACGCATTCCGATCAAAGTCGGCATGGGCCTGCATAGTGGTTTGCTTATGATGGGGGTGATTGGAGACTCCGAACGCATGGATGCAGGTGTGGTGAGTGATACGGTCAACACTGCTTCGCGTATGGAAGGTCTTAGCAAAATTTTTGGGGCTGATCTCATCTTAAGTGCCTCTACTTTTGAGGCTTTAAGTGAGGAAGCGAAGCAAGCCTGCCGCCCTCTAGGCAAGGTCAAGGTCAAGGGAAAAAAGTCAGCTATCGAAATTTATGAAGGTGCCTTGCCTGCTGGTAGTATCAAAATCCAGCAAAAAGCCGCTTTTACGGCTGCTCTTGATGACTACCGAGCCGGTAATATCAAGACGGCAATCCAAAAGTGGGAACAACTGCTCATTCAAAACCCTCAAGACCAGGCCATTAGCTTTTATTTGGAGCAATGTCGCTTAGCTGAACAAAAACCAGTTGCAAATGCTTGGGATTCCGTATTGCGGTTGGATCGAAAATGATTTTTTCAAATTAGTGGGCATATCCGTAGTTTAAATTATGCAAAAGCTTGTGCGCTGGTGGTTTAGATGGCTTGTATTGTTTATACCGCTTTGCGGAACGCTCAGTCTTGTCGCTCAAAACGGCTTGATTACCCTCGACAAAGACATACCACGTCTCAATATTCCCGACTCTCTGATCTATGTACAAATTGCAGACGATAGCCTTCCTCCGTTAGAAGGAGTCTGGACTCGTTTTAACCAAGATATTGCTGAGCGATTAGAAGTGAAAAGTGCAGTTTGGGTACGGCTTTGGGTAAGCTCGGTTGATGAGGATACCACAGTTTGGTGGGTGGAGATAGAGCGAAATGACCTGATCGATGCTTATCAAAAAAGTGCCAATGGTTGGATGCACCAAAGGACTGGAGCGACCATTCCTGCGACAAATAAAATCCGCAACAGTGGTTATAAGGAAAATGCCCTTTTTAAACTACCGCCCCAAGATTCAAGCTTGCTTTATTTTCGAATAGAAACCTTAGAAAAAGCGAAGCCAGTAGTTGCTTTTCGCTTTAAGGAAAATAATGCTTTTGAGTATGATTTCTTAGCCTTTATTGGCAATATAATCGGTGGTACAGGCATTTTTATGGGCATACTGACCATTATGATGTTGTACCATCTCATGCTCTTTTTCAGCACGAGAGAGATCGCCTATCTCTACTATACCCTTTATGTTCTGGCCGTTGATCTGGTGATCTTTTGGGATGGGGTGGTAGGCCCCTTCGGCATTTTCCCCATCAGCCTTCTCAATGCAAGTTATACCCTCAGTTGGATCACAGGCTTGATTTCAGTCTTCTATTATCTTTTTGCCCAAGCCTATCTCAAGACCAAAGCGCAAATGCCGAGATGGCACCGCTGGATTTATTATCTGATCATCCTTAAGCTGGTATTACTTGTCGGGGGCACAGCCTACCGGCTAATAAGCCAAATACCCGAAACTACAGTTGTCATTCGCAACATCATTTTTCTTGTCGATGTTCCTTTCTTGCTCGCTTTTTCTATTGCCTTAATCAATAACCAAATTAGAGGCCGTACCTATTTTATCATTGGTTCTATCCTCGTGTTTGTAATTGGTTTCTTAGCGATAGGCTTTCGCAAATATATGCCCGTAGAGCCCTTCCTCATTTTCCTACTGTGTTTTCTGGGACACATCTTGGTTTACTCTCTTGGCTTAGGGAGACAGATCCGCGAAGACCAGCAAGCCAAGCTCAAGGCGCAAGCTGCCCTAAATGAGGAACTAAGCAAGATCAATAAAGCTACGGAACGTTTTGTGCCTTATGAGTTTTTGCGCTCCCTAGGACGAGACAGTGTATTAGACGTTAAGTTAGGAGATGGGGTTGAAAAGGAAGTGAGCGTTTTATTTTCTGACATACGTTCTTATGCGACTCTGTCGGAAAGCATGACTCCCAGAGAAAATTTTGAGTTTCTCAACACCTATTTGGGAAAAGTTGGGCCTGTGATTCAAACCCATGACGGATTTGTGAATCAATATTATGGCGATGGTGTGATGGCCTTGTTTCAAAATCAAGTCATGGATGCCATTTCTGCTGCCATCGAAATGCAACAAGCCGTCCAAAATTACAACCAAGAACGAAGCATACAGGAGCTTCCCCCCATCCAGATAGGCATTGGTTTGCACACTGGGTCCCTGATGATGGGGATTATGGGGGATAATGTCCGTATGGAGGCAGGGGTAGTGAGCGATACGGTCAATACCGCAGCCCGGATGGAAGGCCTGACCAAACTATATGGCGCGTCTTTGGTTTTAAGTGGAGCGTCGGTCGCGAATATTGTGCCGGAGGCTAGATACCTATATCCGATGCGATTTCTCGGTAAGGTGATGGTCAAAGGACGACAACAAGCGATGGATATCTATGATTGTTTTGCGGCTGATGCACCTGAGATCTTGGCCCAAAAGACTAAGTATCTAAAGCCCTTTGAGCAAGCCTTGGCACATTATATGGCTGGAGAGTTTACAGAGTCTCAGCGCCAGTTTGGGGCAATATTGTCTCAATGGGATGGTGATTTGGCGGCAAAGCGTTTGTTTGAGCGTTCAGCGGAGCTGTCCCAACAAAAAGACCTAACTGATTGGGATGGAGTGGATCGGATGCTTACCAAATAAAGTGGAATTCCTTATTTTAGAGAAAGACAACTCAAGATAACATGAAACCTATCCAATATTTAAGCTTCATCATCCTACTACTAGGGCCATTGAGTCTAGTTGGCCAGTTGGATAGTCTGTATATCGACAGTCTGCGAAATGAGCTAGAAATAGGACCTGATTCCAGCCGTCTTCACACCTTGATGGCATTAGCTGATCACTATAAAGCCGCTAAGAGACGAGATACTACCTCTCGCAAAATGGGGATTTCTTATGCCCGTAGAGCCAAAGAAATAGCATTTGCCGGAGATGATCAGGCGATCAAAAAAGAGGCTATCAGATTGTTGACCTTTTATTATCGTCGGCAAGACATGCGCGATAGCGTCTCCTATCTAAGAGGCTTACTCAACGAATATGATTATTTAAGCGGCTTTGAACTTCCCGACAAAAAATCTTTTCGTAATCAATACAATCCCATAAGCCTCGAGGATCACTTACAATATTGGTATGATAGTACGGGTAGTTTGACGATCGAAGAAGCGATCGCGATCAACCAATTTTCCTCTCGAAAGCCCAGAACGGAAGATATTGAGGCACTAGACGGAGCTTGGTGGGTCCGCACTACAATGATCTCCAATGCTCCCCTCTGGGAAGAATACACGTTTTATATGGGAGGAACCCAGAGCCGGTGGGATTCGGTCTCTATCTTTAATCTGGATCCAGATAGTAGCTGGCACGAGGAAGTGACCGGTAATGCCTTAGCCGAAGACCAATGGCTGATCAAGGAAGCTTCCAATCATTTTATCCTCAATCTAGCCCCCAATTCTAAATCTCCTTTTTACTTTCGTGTGCGTGGTACGTCCTCTGGGATAGCCCCCAGTCGTATTGATCTCAATGTCATCAATTATCATGCTTATCTCCAAGAGGAGGTAAAGGATCGGCACGTCAACGGCATTTTTCAAGGAGTAGTCCTGATCCAGCTCTTCTTCTTTTTATTGCTATTCTTAGCCACAAAAGATAAAATCTATGGCTACTATGCCCTCTATATTATGGGCCTTGGGCTATTTATCCTTACCGTCAACTACGCCAGTCTGTGGTTTGGTCTGGATCGAGGGGCTAGTATGATTCTCTACCTTGTTTCCATTACTTTTTGTGTGGTGGGGATGCTCACCTTTTCGTACAACTATCTCAATATCGCAGAGCATTTGCCCGGTTGGCGAAAATTCATGAAGGTGTATCTTCCTCTTTTTATTGGGATTAGCCTGCTGACGGCAAGCTCCGCAGGATATCTTTTTCAGAACTTTAAACCTACCGACCTCCCTATATTGCTTCTTTTTCTTACCGGCATGTCAACTATCGTCTATGCCTGTCTAGCCATCGGCGCGATGATATTTTTGCCCATATGGGGTTTTCGGGTGTACAGCAAAGGTTACTCTCCGGCAAAATATTATTTGTTGGCGACTGGCTTTCTGTTTTTAGGGGTCATTGTACCGATTATACTTTCCTTTTTTACGGATGAGCTTAGCGAAGCAGGCTACAAACTTGGCGATCTAAATCCCACCATTTTAGAGGCGGGTATTGCCCTCCAACTTTGCCTATTTGCCCTTGCGGTGGGCCATAAACGTAATCTGCTAGAAAAGGAGAGACGAGCCGCCCTAGAGAACAATCTGGAGATCCAACAAAAAATCAACGCAGCTACCGACCGCTTTGTGCCCTATGAATTTCTGCGTTCCTTGGGACGGGAAAGCATACTCGATGTCAATCTTGGTGATCAAGTCGAAAAGCGGGTTACGCTCTTTTTCTCAGACATTAGAGACTACACGACTCTGTCTGAACAAATGACTCCTAAGCAAAACTTCATCTTCCTCAATCAATACCTCGGCCGCGTAGGCCCCGTGATCAAAACCAATCGGGGCTTTGTCAATCAGTATTATGGCGACGGGCTTTTGGCGCTTTTTTTACCCAATGGCCAAGAAGGGGTACTCTCCGAACAGGATGCGGTCAGAGCTGCATTAGATATGCACCATCAGGTACAGGAGTATAACGAAGAGCGAATCATCAAAGAACGGGATCCAATCAGGATTGGTATTGGGATACACACAGGTTCTTTGATGCTAGGAGTGATTGGTGACGAAAAGCGGATGGATGTTGGGGTGGTATCGGATACCGTAAATACCACCGCTCGACTCGAAGGGCTGACCAAGCGTTATGGGGTTACAACCATCGTGAGTGGGCAAACCTTTCAGGGCTTAAGCGATCTTGACGAGTTTCGTTATCGTCCTTTGGGAGAAGTAATGGTCAAGGGCCGCAAGACTCCTATCGCTTTGTATGACTTTTTTGATGGTGATCCTAGCCAGCGATTCGATCTCAAATCTGCTAGCTTGCAGTATTTCATGGATGGATATGAAGCTTACTTTCAAAAGCGATTTAAAGATGCTGCAGGTCTTTTTAGAGAAGTACTCAAGGTGTTTCCCAATGACTTGGCCAGTCAATATTTCCTACAACATGCAGAGCATTATGCCCAAAATGGCGTAACAGAGGATTGGACGGGAGTGGAAGTCTTGACTACCAAATAGGATGGAAAGTAGTAGCGCTAAAAAATCCTCTTTTGTCAACGTGATCGCTTGGCTCATGATGGGCTTTGGAGGCTTTGCCCTCCTGATTGCCAGTTTTCAGCTGTTCTTATTTTTGTTTGTATTGCCAGATGAATTTCCTGAGCAAATCATCAATCCTCATTCAGAACGGTTTATTGAGCAGTTTATGAGCTTTATGTTTACCAATTTACCGATTCTCTTGGGCCTTTTTATGCTCGGTAATTTGCTGCAGATTGTCGTCGGATTTGGCCTCTGGAAACGTCATAAGTGGGCTTGGGTGGCGAGCATGGCTGTTTTTGTGGTTATTTTGCTTGGTACTATTGGGGGTGGGATATTCCAGCAGATATTTTACAGTATTGTGTTTTCTGAAATGCCAGAAGTAGGTCCAGAAGAGAGCATTTTTGCGAGTTTCCAAATAGGGGTTCGGGCTTTTGCTGGCTTTATGATGCTTGCTATGTCGGCGCTCTGGATCTGGATTCTTTATCGTTTTCTTCGGCCAGAGATTAGGAGGGAGTTTGTTTAGGAGTTTACCGCTTCGCGGAACGCTCGTATCTGCCAAAAAATGCAATCAAGTAGTAAGTACAAAGTATTCAGTACAGAGAAAAAGATCTTGATCGACCGCATAGCTCTCTTCTCCTAGCTCTTAATACTAAATACTATTGTCTAAGTACTAAAAGTAAGCGTTCTGCGCAGCAGTACCGGTAATAAAAGTAAATCTGCCAACAAGGCCCAGAATAGTGCCAGAACCGTCAAAAAGCCGGTGCTAAAAATCCCCCCAAATTCAGAACTCATCATTACGCCAAAACCAGCGGCGATAAACAAGGAGGTCATCAGCATTGCTTGCCCCGTTTCCTGTAAACTACTTTTTATAGCCGCTTCAGTTGAGGCTCCTTTGGCGATCTCTTGCCGATAGCGCGACAAAAAGTGGATGGTATCATCGACCACTATCCCAAAGGCAATCACAAATACCACGGAGCTAGAAGTGGTCAAGGCCATATCCATCCAACCCATCATGCCACCCATCATCAAAAGCGGAAACAAATTGACGAGCAGACTCAGGACCAGTAGTCGCCAAGAACGGTATAGCACCGCCATAATTAAGGCAATAATAATACAGGCAATCAGTAGGCTTTGGGCTAGGCTGTTACGAATAAATTTGAGATTGAGTTCAAGGATATAAGAGTGCCCTGTCATCCGGACCTGCAACTGCTGGGAATCGATATTTTGGACAATGAACGAATCAAGTTTGGCGCGGAGGCTATCAAAGGCTAGCGAGCCGATGTCTCCCATATTGGCTCTTAGGCGACCTTTTTGTCGCTGGGAGTCCATCACTTGCCGGAGAAGATGGTTTTCACCTTGGGCAATGACTAAGTCTAGCAATTCTTCAATTTGAGCTTGTTTGCGCGGAAGCCGTCTATGCTCTGAACGACTGTAGTGCTGGATATAGTTGAGTTCAGCTATCAAACTGGCGGGGGACAAAAAGGGCGAGAACTTGCTTTGAGTTTGCAGGAAGTCTTCTATTTTTTTTATCTCTCCGAGAACGCTTATATCTGTCAGTTGATAGGGGGATTGGGCTTCGAGTGCTAATTCAAAAGTTCGGGTACCATAAAACTGCTCTGCAAAAAAATTGGCCGTGAGACGGATTGGATCTTTGGGTCCTATGTCTTCGATTAGATAGGTGGAAGTGGGAATAAGGCTAATCCCATAAGCAGCGATGATTCCCAGCAGCAAGAAGCCAGCGATAATGAGGTCCCCAAACCTTTGGCCCCAAGCGTATAATCTGCCTAATAGAGGTTGAAAAAAGCCTTTTAGTTGGGCGTAAAGGCTGTCGGTGCTAAGCTTGAGCTTGGCATGGCTTAGGAGACCCACCATCAATACCATGCTAAGCCAATAAGCTGTGAGGACGCCAAAAGCTGCAAACAAACCAAAGTTACGAATCGGACTAATGGGGGAAAGCAATAAAGAGGCAAAGCCAATGGCAGTAGTGAGGCTCGTCAAAAAAACTGCTTTGCCTATCTCAAAGATAGTTTGTCGCAGACTCTGTTGACTATCTTGCCCTTGGGCCTTGATCTTGAGAAAGTGATTGCTTAAATGAATAACATCTGAGGCCCCTACTACAAATATGATGGGGATCAGCATATTGCTCATCAAATCTAGGGCTTGGCCAGTCCAAGCCATCAGGCCCATGGTCCAAACGATAGCAAGGATCAGACATAGTAAAAAAAGCAGCACCAATCTCAATTTGCGCAAGAGTAAAAACATCAGCAAGGCTACCAATAGGAGGGAGATGAGCCCAAATTGGCCCATTTCTTCAGCAATCTTCTGGGTATAGCCGTAACGGATGTAAGGAATGCCAGACACTTGATAATTAAGCCTTTGGCTAGTCAGGACACTATCTAGCTTTTGGCAAACGAGGTCTCTTTCGGGGCGATCAAATATTTCTTCCTCTAAGAGAAAATACCCACAAAGGTAGTTTTCATCTTGACTGACAAACATAGCAGTGAGATTGTGGTCTTGCCTAAGCTGCTGACTTATTTTGGGCCAATTTCGGCTCGAATCTAAAGGAAGATATCGGTCTTCACGTAAGCGGAGACCGTCCCAAATATAGCGCGGCAAAGCCGTGGCATAGATCGCAGAATCAATCCCCGCTAAGGCTGCAATCTGTTCGAAGACTAGATTGGCCTTCTGCAAAAAATCTGCTTGATAGATACTCCCGCTGGGGCTCTCTAAGGCTAAAAAAATGCTGCGTTTTTGTGGCTCTGGGAAGTCGGCGCGGTGCTGCTCATAAAACAGCAATTCTGGGTGGTCTTCTGGAAAGTAATCTTCAAAACTAAAGCTGATGCCTAATCGTCCCAAACCAAATCCAAGTCCTAGACTGAGGACTAGAGTGCTGAGCAAGAGTTGCTTGCGATATGCCAAAAAGAAACGCATCTAGTCATTGGGCCTCTCTACATTGGGAGGAGGGAGATCAAAGCGTATGCTTACCTCTTTGTCCGCAATTGCTTCCAATATCGGAGTGAGTAAGCTGAGGGCTTGTGCTTGAGTCTGTTCCAAGATATTGCCCTGAAGGGCTTGTTCCAAGATCTTTTTTTCCGCCAATTCATATGCCTCTGCTACCAATTCAGCTTCAACCCAAAAGGTGTTGTCGGTATCAAATACTCGGGTCTTACTATGATCGATCTTGCTATAACAAATCTCAGGGTAGGGGAGATAGACCTCAACCAAGCTATCCCCGACAATGACAATATCACTACTGTCAATTTTGGCAAAATCTACACAACCAACGGTTTCACCTTGGACACTCAAGATTACTTTGGGGTCTGGAAACCAATCCAGTACAACTTCATAATCGACTACATCTTGAAACTGATAGCGTATAAGTTCCATACGGCCAAGGCCTTCGATCTCCTTAAGCACCATCGAATGCGTTGCTACCGGCCTAGGCGGTTCAATTTCGAGTAAGTTGGTACAGGAACGCAATTGCAATAGGCCTAAAATGGCCGTTGAAAGCGCGAGTATAACGATAAGAGAGAGTATCCACTTTTTCACTAAAGCAAGTTTTGATATGTCTTCAATATCTCGTTTCCACTTCCCAAATTCAAGTATATCACAAAAAGAAAAGGCAGCAGCTGGCAAATAAGGCACTTATCCAGATGAATGGATTGCCAAGCTGCTACCTTCGAAAGAACGATTACATTTTTTTAGAAGGCGTAGCCTATATGACCTTGGAAACGCATACGGAAATTCACCTCATTAAACATTGCTCCTCCATCAAGACGGGCTACGAATCCCTTTTCGCTGCGATATTCATAGCCTAATTGGACTCCTGCCAAGGGTTCACTATTCAAAAAGAAACCGGGTTCGATGATAAAAAAGCTATTTTCCTCTCCTATTTTGAGATTATAAGCAAGCCCTGGAGTACCCAGAAAATACCAGTACTGATCATAAAATAAGCGTATAGAATGGTGGTGCTTGCGGACGGCAATCAAACGTTCGTAACTAAGAGACAAAGGCCATCCTAGCCCTAAGAGGATGGTATTGTTGCAGGTGTTTTCCTCAGGTTGAGCGATTTGGACATCAAGCCCTAGTTCCAGATTAGCGTAGCGGATATGCTGATTGGTCAAAGGGACTTTTGCCGTATGCATATAGTTGGCACCAAAGCTTAGCCCAATATTAGGGGCAAAATTATAGCCTAATTTAACCCCTCCTTCTATGCCGGGAACATTCGCTTTTTGAGTCAAAGCTGTTTCTGGGAAAAAACCATCTTCAATTATGTTGAAATCTTGCGGAGAACGATAAAAATTGAATTGAAAGCTGCTGTTCCGGACTAGCGCATAAGCAAAACCTAAGCGAGCTCGCAGATAAAAGCCTTGGATCTGAATAAGGTCCGCCTCCACAAACGCACTCAAGTATTTGTCGTTGATGTCTTCCTGATACTCGGTTTGAGCATAGGTCATGATCTCATTGGTGTATGGATTGGCAGCAGTACGCCCAATCAGTTCGGGCTCCTGATAGCTAATAAATCGGATTCGATTGAAGCTCAATAAGGAAGCACCTAGAGAGATTTTTTTGCTGATCGGATAAGCTAGGCTAAGGCGATAATCTTGGAATCTAACTGGAAATGGTTTTGGGATTTCGTTGGGTAGATTCAAATCATAGTAGCCAAAGTGAGTGCTGGTAATTACTGGACTGGCGGAAACTTTTAGGAGTAATTTTTCCTCAACTTGCTGGGCTTGGAGCCCCGTGATGAGACCAAGCACTAAGGCCAGTAGCGTGATAAATTTTGTGCTGTACATGTTTATTGTGTTGGGTATGGGTTATGGGATTGAGCGTTCCCCGACTGAGGGGAAATAAGAGACAGTAGGCTGCTGCTCCGCAGAACGCTTAGCCTACTGCGATTATGAAATTCAACTGCTATCTATGTTAGAGCTTAAGTACATAGACAATAGTATTTAGTATTAAGAGCTAGGAAAATAGGGCTATATGGCCCATCAAGACCTTTTCTCTGTACTAAAACTTATTACTTGCTACTTAAAAGGCGTAGCCTACATGGGCTTGAAAACGAGGGAAGAAATCGTATTGATTGACCATAAAACCCCCATCTAAACGAACCACTACCCCCGCGTCTCCTCGAAACTCATAACCTAATTGGGTACCAGCAAAAGGTTCGCTGTTCAAAAGCAAGGAGGGCTCTAGCAAGAAAAAGTGGTTTTCTTGGCCGATTTTGACATTGTAGCCTAGGCCAAACATCCCTTCATAAATTCCAAATTTATCGTAAAAGACACGGAGGGAATGATGGTGTTTACGTTCGGCGAGGAGCCGCTCATAACTGATAGAAAAAGGCCAGCCTACAGCCACCATAAGGGTATTGCTACGCTTGTTTTCTGCTAATTTGGCGATCTGGATATCGAGGCCTACCTCTACATTGGCGTAGCGGACATTGCTTTGTACCTCCTCAAAGTTGATAGGTTGTAGGAAGGTGGAGCGGACTGTTTGGAGGTAATTTCCCCCGATGCTGATCCCTATATTAGGAGCGATATGATAGCCTATTTTTACTCCCGCTTCTAAACCGGGGAGATTGCGAGCTTGCTCTGTCTCGGGAGAGGGAAAGAAACCATCGTCAACCGATATGTTTTCGCTTTGCGCTTGGTACATATTGAAATGCCAGACTTTGTTGCGCTCAAAAGCATAGGCAAAGCCTAAGCGAGCACGCAGAAAAAACTTTTCAGATGAGAGTAAATCTCCCTCCAAAAATAGGCTGAGATAGGTGTTGTTGATTCGCTGCCACAGCTCACTGTGGAGATAGTTCATGTTTTCGCCAGAAAACGGATGATTGGCCGTAGCTCCTAGCATACTAGCCTCTCGATAGCGGATATCTTCGTTTTTGCGAAAGGTTACGACCGAAGCACCGACCGACAGACGATTGTTGATAGGATAAGCTAAGCTGATCCGGTAATCCAGATTGTTGTCATCTCCACCGCGATAAACCTCATTGGGCACATCGATCTGATAGTCTCCAAAATGAGTTTTGTACATCACGGTGCTGACCGAAACTTTAAGGGGAAATTTTGAACTAATTTCCTGGGCTTGAAGGCCCATGAATAGGCCAATTGTCAAGCAAAATAGAATAATGGTTTTTGTGCTGAACATATTACTAGTGTTTGAAAATTGTTGTCGAGACTAAGCGTTCCCCGGCTGAGGGGTCATGAGCAGGAAGATAGACCAAGGGGTATTGCTTCGCAAAACGCTTGATCTTTTCCATACTAGTAGCAGCGGCTCGAAAATCCACATGTCCACCTGCTAACTCATGCTTGGCTAGCTGTTGTTGATCATAGGTAGCATCCCCCGCAAAGAGGAAATATTGGTCTTTGGCCTTTAGCAAAACGCCTACTTGTCCATAAGTATGACCGGGTAAGGGGACCAGCATCACATCTTTGCTTTGGGTGAGATAGTGGACCTGATCAAAGGCGCCAAGCCCCATTTGATTGAGCGAAAATCCCTTTGGCTCAAACCACTCGGGATAAGTATGGGGAGCGTCGCCAAAGGGCCGATCCAACTCCTTTTGATGAACGAGGATTTCCGTATTGGGAAAATGATGCAAACCATCGGTATGGTCTAAGTGTAGATGGGTAAGTACCACCCAGCGAAGGCGTGAGCGCTCTATGCCCAAGGCGTCTAATTGGGGACCAATCTCCTCATCTCGCTCTACCTCAAAGCTTACGGTTTTTTGAAACTGCTTTTGTAGCCAAGAGGCTTCGGCAAAGTAATCTGGATCATTGACACGGGCATTTTCACCGGTATCAACGACGATAACCCCTTCTGGGTGCTCAATGACATAGACATTGATCGGTAAGGGCTCGGTCATCGGCCCGCGAAAAAGGTTGAGCTTGCTGATGAGACCTGCTCCCTTTTTGTGCTTGAAATTAGCTTTGACAGATACCGTACCTGTGGAGATAGCATGGATCTTTAATTGTGGCCCCAAACTTAAACTTTTGGTGCGGTATAGACTTTTAATAGGGGTACTTAGTATCATTAGGTATTAGTTACGATACAAATATGGGGGTCCGTCTGCTAGATTTTTTTATCGAAAAGCGCCAGGCTTTTGTGCAAATGCGCCATGCTTAATATTTTCACGCCATGATCATGCAAAGCCGTAGTCTGCTCAAGATTTTGCTTTTCGCCGAGAGTTTAGGGGCTGATACCGCTGCTATTTGTGAAGCAGCTGGATTTACCTTAGCCGAATTAGAAGGCGATACTCAAATTGAGGCTCCCTACGAGAAACTCGAAAAACTTTGGCGTTCGGCGGCCAGCCAGACTCAAGACCCACTGCTCGGCCTGCATATGGGCGAATTTTATGGCGTTACGGGCCTAGAAGTCGTAGGGAGTATTCTGCAAAATAGTCCTACGCTTGGCGCTGGTATCGTCAATGCCAATCAATATCTCAATCTCGTAACCCACACTTTTCAGATTTCGGCCAGTGCCAGAAGTGAGGGGGTAGAGATGCAGTTTCACATCAATCCTGATTGTCGCATTTACACGCCTTTTGCGGTTTGGCAAACTTTAGATGTGGGGATGGTGATTGTGATCAAAGCGTTGCGTTCCTTGAGTATGGGGCGTATGACCCCCAGTAAAGTACTGCTCCAAAGGACAGAGCTGATTGATTTTAAAGAGTACGAGCGTATCTTTCGCTGCCCCATCGAATTAGGCTGCTCTGAGACCAAAATCGTTTTGACGCCCAATCTCTGGGAGGAGCCTATCTTAGTAGCAGATCAACGCTTATTGGCTTTGCTGATTGAGCACGCCCAAAGCCAGCAATATCAACTGGGTCAAGGCCCTTCGCTCAAGCGTATGGTCAAAGAGTCTTTGCTCAATCACAGCGAAAGTACTCCCCCTGATCTGGATCATACTGCGGCCATGCTACATATGAGTCCACGTAGCTTACAACGAAAGTTAAAGGCCGAGGGTACGAGTTTTCGGATGCTTTTGGACGAAATTCGGCAGGAGCGAGCGACTTATTATTTGCGGCACGAAATTCCGATTAAAGAGGTCGCCTTCAGATTGGGCTTTCAGGAAGTGAGCGCCTTTTCCCATGCTTTCAAGCGCTGGACCGGTAAGACTCCCGGTGAGATAGTGAACTAGGGTGTGCTGAGATCACTGACTTTTTTCCATCCTTTTTCCGCTGCTAGCGAACGCCGCGTCATCACTGCGTAGGTATTGTTAAAGCCTAGTGGGGGCAGCCACTGGATTTGATATTGCTCAGCAAATGCTTGCTTGACGTAATTATAGACCCCATCGGCATCTACGATCAATTCCTCTACTTTTTGCTCATCTGGACTGAGGATTACCACGAAGCCAGTGCCAGTATATTCTGGGTACAAATCGATCCCGCCGACTTTCAGCGCTTCAAAGCATACCTGTGTGCCGCCAAGGTCAGCTTTGATTTCTACGTCTAGGTCAGTATAACCGTTGATTAGTTGGGCAAAGAGATGAATCAGGATGTGTTGCTCCGTAAAAGTCTTACCCCCAATCGTGATCACTTCACCTCCATTTTTTCGGTCTGCTTGCCATAGGTCTTCTTCTTTCAGAAAACGCTCAGCCACGGCCTCAGGAGACTCTTTGTTAAAGTCTACTTCGTAGTTCAAACGGGTCATGCGCGCATCATTGAGCCTACCCGATAATTTTTCTAAGGCTATCAGCAGCTCTGGATGCTTTTTGAGGGTAGCTTGCCTGATGATGGGCGCACAATAATAGGGCGGAAAGGCATGACGGTCATCCTCCAGCGAAACCAAATCGTATGCCTCTATACGTCCATCAGTAGAATAGCCGCAAATTACATCTACTTCCCCTTGCTGCACTGCTTTGTACATCAGAGCAGAGCTTAGCGCTACGGTCTCTAGTTCCACCCCATACACATCCTGCAGGTGAGCGTAGCCATCGGCTCGACCGATAAACTCTGGATCAAAACCTGCGCTGGTAAGACCTTCTAATTTTGGGAGAAGCGAGAAGGCCGTCAATAGCGGTACCATCAATAACCAGAGCGCAAATTTGGGACTGGCGTTGCGCTTGCGACCTTTTTGGATGCGGGCTAGGAGCTGATCAAAAATCACTGCAAGCAAAGCTGCAGGAATGGCCCCAGCCAAAATCATCAAGGAATTATTGAGCGAAATCCCTCCAAATATAAACTCTCCCAAGCCTCCGGCGCCAATATAAGCGGCTAAGGTCGCCACTCCTACATTGATCACCGTTGCGGTACGGATACCCGCAAAAAGCACTGGCATAGCCAAAGGTAGTTTCACTTTAAACAAGACCTGTCTGGGCGTCATCCCCATGCCTATGGCGGCTTCGATGACATTGGGATCTACCCCTTTAAGGCCCGTATAGGTGTTGCGAAGGATTGGTAGTAGCGCATAGAGAAATAAGGCAAAGATGGCTGGCTTGACACCTATGCCCATTACTGGGATCAAAAAGCCCAGCAAGGCAATACTAGGGATAGTTTGGAGGATACCCGTAAATCCAAGCACTCCGCCAGCCACCTTACTTTTTCCTTCTATCCAAATCCCTAGGGGGACGGCAAGCAGGACTGCCAAGAGCAAAGAGGCGAAGGTCAAACCAATATGCTCCAGCACCTGCTCCCAAAGTTTTGCCTGATTGAGGCTCAGAAATTCAAAAAACTCAATCATGGCGATCTAGGCTTATTTGATGGAAGGCATTGATGAGAGCTGGCATATCTAGGGAGCGGCTTTCACCTTGATGCTTGACCATATATTGGGCATCGACCGCATCGGTTTGTAACATTTGATCGAGCGCTTGGCGCACATTGAGGTCTGCGGCTAGCTCGCCTTGATACTTGCGATCAGCAAAGAGGGGAGGAAGGAGGGCAAAGAGGTCGCTCAGTCTAAAAATCTGCCATTGCAGATTGATACGCTCTCCCGCGACAAAGTCGCGCACAAAATCATTGCTCGGCGCCCACAGGAGTTCTTGGGGAGTGCCTATTTGCTGAATCTTTCCTTGGTCCAAAACGCAGATCAAATCTCCAAGATAAAAAGCTTCTTCGATATCATGGGTAACGATAAAGGTGGTCTTGCTGGAAAGCTCTTCTAATTCTTTAAATTCTTTGCGGATACTATGACGGGTCAATGGGTCCAAGGCCCCAAAAGGCTCGTCCATCAAAATGATGGGAGGATCGGCTGCTAACGCTCTTGCTAAGCCTACCCGCTGCTGTTGACCTCCGCTGAGTTGATCTGGGTATTTATCCGCATAGAGCTTGGGTGCTAGGGCTAAGCGTTCCAGCAGGGAAAAGGCCCTTTCTTGTATCCGCTTCTCATCCCAACCTAATAGCTTTGGCACGATCCCAACGTTCTGTGCAACAGTATAATGCGGAAATAAACCACTCTGCTGAATCACATAACCCATCTGCCTTCTCAGTTCTACCGGAGACATATCCATCACCTCTTTGCCTTTGACTTTGATGCTGCCCGAACTGGGTTCTATCAAGCGATTGAGCATCTTCAAAGTGGTCGTTTTGCCGCTTCCACTGGTACCCACCAAGGCTAGCGTCTGCCCCTCTGACAATGCAAAAGATACATCATCTACCGCTTTTATCTCACCATAGATTTTCGTTAGCTGCTTAACCTCTATCATAAATGTTTGGGTGTAATGGGGCTTCATCAACCCGTCAAACAATACTACATAATCTTACTTCCGATTCAAATTCGCCTCTCTGGACCCCCACGATTATCAATAGCAAAGGTGGCAAAGGGATATCTTCCATTTGCCACTCCTACTTTGTCAAAACTACCTACTGCTTGATAAAAGATACGCTTAAGTTGCCTGCCTCATGGCTTAGGACCAACTGATAGTTCCCCGCAGGGAGCTCTCTGATATCTAGGGTCCAGCTTTGCTGAACGCTTCTCTTTTCCAGACTTGTTTGCTGGACTTGCTGGCCGAGGGCATTGTAAACTCTCAGGGAAATTGTGCCTTGCCAAGGATTGTCCAGTTCAATCGTAGCCTGCTCTCGCACTGGAATCGGATATAGGCTTAGGGAAGCCGCTTCCGCAATAGGTTCGATCGAGGTGAAAAAAGGACTTTCATAAGCACCGGCGTCCAATCCAATTCCTTGGAAACGTGGGTTGCCAGCAACATCAGTATCCGAGGGCAAAAAGCCTTGATAAAAAACCCCTAAATCCACCCCTGGACTCAGGAAACTAATCTTGTAGGGATCTTCAGGACCGTATGTAAAAGCTGGATCCACACCTGCTAAGTCCTGGGTGCTCAGCACGCCAATCCCGCTGCTATCATTGCTGAGATTGCCACCTAGCGATTCGATAAAGCCGTTGGCCCCTAATTGAATATTAGGTTCAGAGATATCTGCTCCACTAAGGATATTGTTTCGCAGTCTGATAATGGCTCCATTTTGGGCGATGATCCCTCTGATTTCGTTGTCGGCAATTGTATTATTGGAAAGAAGCGTAGTGGGAAATTTATCAGCGATGATAACTGCTTTCCCGCTATCATGCCCAGTAAACAATGAGTTTTGGATGAGCGCTGTTGCCCCTAAAAGGTTTGGCGAGCTAGGGGATTCTAAAAGTTGGATTGCCGCGCCAGCATTTTGGTTGACATTATCGACAAATTCACAGCGGTTAACCCTAGTCTCAAAATCATTGATAAAACTAGCAATGGTCAAAGCCCCTCCTTGGCCAAAAGAGGGATTGGAAATCTGGTTGCCTTCAAAATAGGAATCTTCAATTGTTACATTGGCATTTATGGCACTACTGATGGCTCTAACCGAAAGCCCGGATCCGAATGAATTGGTGCTATTGTCTAAAAAATCACAGTCTTGAACGATTGCTTCCCCGCCACTAAGGTTGTTGTAAAATAAACTCAAGGTGCCACCCAAAGCATTAGTGTTTTCTGCGAAGGTAGAATTTCTGTAGGCTATGTAATTGGGATTATTTCCGTTGAAATAGGCGCTTCCAGAGCCTAGATTAGGATTGGCTGTAAGCGTATTGGCCTGAAAAGTACAGCTATCAACTAGACTGTAGGTATTGACCCCAAGACCTACAAAATAAAGGCCCCCACCAGTAGATTCTGCCTCATTGCCTTCAAATATACAGGCTCTGATGATACTGGTGTCCCGACTGCCAACAGGGTCATAGAAGATCTGAACACCTCCTCCAGAAGGAAAGAAACCTGGGCTTATCAGCTGGGCTTTGTTATTGCTAAAGCGGCTGTTTTGGATAATATTACTTACGAAAGACGCTTGGGGCTCGATGAAAAGGCCTCCACCAAGGGTCGAAAGATTGTTTTCAAAAACGCAGCTATCAATGAAGTATTTGATATCGTTGTCAGTGGTAAATAAGATGGCTCCTCCTCCAAATAAATCGGCAGTGTTGTCCTTGAAAAGGCTTGAGTGAATTTCGATGCTCGCATTCTCTATGCTTGCCCCTCCTCCCGTACGGACTGAAATATTGTTTTCAAAGGCGCAATCAATAATGTAGGAACGGGTAGTACCGGTACCAGTAATCATGAGGCCGCCACCCGCTTGGTCGGTTTTATTGGCAAAAAAACGACAAGACTCCATGCGGATGCCTCCTGCATCGGAGTTGTTTACTAGCATTCCAGCCCCAAGATTGGCCGCAAAATTGTCGGTGATACTGCAGTTCCTTATGAGTGGAGCCCCCTCACAAAAAACACCCGCACCGCTTGTATATAACAAATCGGTACTGATGGAGTCAGCCTGCCCACCGCTTATAGTAAAGCCGTCAATTATGGTGGTATTGTCAATGGCAGAACCAATTCTTACCACTGAGTTCACATTGTCTAGGCGCTGATTGAGAAAATCTCCAGGAGTATCGTCCCCAATATTATCTCCCGACAAGATGGTAGGATTGGCAAGGATATCCCGCTCACTGAGATTGCTCTCTGTGCCTAAGAAGCCTCCATATAGCTCCAACTGTTTGTTGATAAGAAAGCTCGCGTTGGGATCTCCACCAGGAGCATAGCGTGCACTTGCGACCCAAATTTGACTGCCGATAGCACTACTATCAATGGCAGTGGACAAGTCTGTATATGCATCGTTCCAAGAAGTCCCATCATTGGCTCCTGTAGCATTGGCATTGACAAATACTTGGGCCCCAAGGGGGCTAAATAAACTGCTGATTAATAAGAAAAGAAAGAAAGTATTTTTCATGAGGCAAGGCTTAAATTTTTATCGCTTTTGAGTGCGCAAATTATCATCTGACGCTTACATAATTAGGGTATTTAATACAATCTATAATTTAAAATATGGCAGCAGTGGATAAACAACGTTCTCATCAGATGAGATACAGAGATGAATAAGTAAATGCCAAAAGGGAGTAGGCATAAAATGCTTAGACAAGCCAGTTAGTTTTGGGACGCCTGTAATTCGCTCTGAATGAGTCCTTGTGTACGCGCTCCTTGAGCTAAGAAAACTGGCATATATCAGGTCAAGTTTAGGGATTACTGCTTCGCAGAACGCTTATCTCTATTAGTGGGTACACTTGGTGATCGGTGAGAGGATGTATTGTATAGACTGCAGGCAGCAATGAGCGTTCTGCGAAGCAGCAAAAAAAATACTACTCCACCTGCTCTCAAAGGTCTTCAAGCCGATCTTCGATCAAGCCCAGTTTGTTCATGCGGTCCAAAGAATAAATCTCCGTCTCCTGCTCGTTCATGTATTTCAGCAGGATCATCGAGCGTCTCAATGCAGCTTTAGCTTTGTCGTATTGACCTTGTTCAAACCAATATTCGCCCTCCTCTCTTAGTAGGTCGGCCAGTGTGCCTAGCAATTGTTCATCAACGCTGTATTCTTCTAGGATCATAGCCACTAAATCCTCTTCCTCTGTATTGCGTAATAGTTCTCCATTGAAGGGGAAATAAGCCTCATAGGTTTCTCCAAGTAATTTGAGCGCCGCTTCATATTTTCCTCCCTGTCGATAACCCATCAAAGCCGCGATTGCTTCCGCCGCTTCTTGGATCATACGCATAATAAAATCTCTCTGAATCATGTAATCTCGTAATTCTAGCTGCAATAATAATGATATTACGGCGGAAGTGGCTAGCTCGTTTGGACGGGAAAATGCTTGTTTCCCCGCAATGCTTTTTCCGGTATATTTGGGGTCAAGGAATTTATGAAACAATTACCATTCTTACTGCTACTCACCCTATTGTTGGCCTGTGCTCAACCGCAGTCCCAGCAATCAGAAAGTTTTGTCGTTGAGCAGGGCGATAGCCTAGAGATCAG
>JBCCQN010000082.1:0-31761 GCA_039024315.1 Bacteroidota bacterium | reverse complement strand
CAAAAACTCGTAGTCTATTAAGCCCATAGACCTTCCCAAAATTTGCTTTTGAAATTCTCAACCCCCGATTCATGGCAGTATTATTTGACAGCTTCGCGGAATGGCAAGCGTATCTCACTCAACATCACGACAGCATCTGGCAGCCGGTACTTGAGTACGAAATCAGGGAACGTGGTCGCCCTGAGACTGAGATTTGGGCCAAGCTAGCTCAAGCTTATGCCGTGATGAAAGATGCGGTGCAGACTGGGCTTGAACGCGACATGCAATCTCTCAGTGGTATGATCGATAATGGCGCAAAAAAAGTCAGAGACTGCGAAATCTCCGTTTTGGGCAAGGAGTTTCAAATGCTATTGGTCAATGCGCTTTCTGCCAAGGAAGTAAATAGCTGTATGGGCCGAGTAGTAGCCGCTCCGACGGCAGGCGCTTCCGGTATTATGCCGGGGGTATTGACTACCATGGAAGCCTTGCATCAGATCCCAAAGCAAAAGCTCTACGAAGGCATGCTCGTCGCCGCTGGAATCGCCCTGATCATTGAAAAAAGAGCCTCTATCGCAGGTTCTGTCGGAGGATGCCAAGCCGAGACAGGTACGGCCGCAGCCATGGGCGCAGGGGCAATTGTTTATATGCTGGGCGGTAATGTGGAGCAAACTTTCGAAGCGGTCGCCGTTACGATTATGAATATGTTAGGTTTGATCTGTGATCCCGTGGCAGGCTTGGTAGAAGTACCTTGTGTCAAACGCAATGGTTCGGCGGCAGTAATCGCCTTTGCCTCTGCTCAAATTGCTCTCGCGGGTGATAGCGCAGTGATCCCCGTCGATGAAGTAATAGATGCCATGGGAGAGGTGGGAGCTTCTATGGAAGAAAAGTACAAAGAAACGGCTCTAGGCGGTATCGCAAGTACCCCAACCGCCCAAGCTATCGCCAAAAAAGTCTTGGTCCAAGAGGTCGAAGAAGGAGAAGACTAGCACAGCTTTTGCTATCTACTAATTAGGACACAGAGACTTTTTCTAACCACCACAAATTTCCTATGCGATTAATTATCTATCTGGCGTTCCTGCTCTCCCTCAGCCCCATTAGTGCAAAAACTATTTTAGCTGACTTAGCCCTCTATTCGGGTGATTGGGCCCTTGTAGGCGTTCCTTTACACAATTATCAACTGATTCCCATACAACAAGAGCTTGGGACTTTCATTACGACCAATAAATCCCTCTTGACCAAACTACAATCTAATTGGGATTTTGAACCAACCTTGGAAGACGATTGCGATTATCATTACTCACTGAAGTTTTATCAGGACAAACAACTAGTCAAAACTGTCCTACTTAACCTACACTGTGGCTATGTTACGGTCGAAGGCCGGAGCTATCGTTTTTTCCCAGAGGACTTTGAAGAGCTCAAAAATAAAGCTAATGCTATCTCTTGGTCTAGAATTTCATTTGGAGACTTAGACGTTTTAAAAAAAGCCATCAATACGCTCAACAACAGCCCTGAAGTCTATTGGTATGAAGACGTCAAGCAATACGAATACGATGGTTTTTTCATGCTCAACCTCAACAACCTCCCTTGGAATACAGATCTGGACTCTTTGCAAGAACGCCTCCAATACGCCATCGAACGTAAAACGGGTTCCACCGATTTTTATCTGCAAGAGTACTTTCATATCGTGCAAGGTGAAAAAATGTCAGCTCGCTATCTCGTCAACTGTGATGAAGACACCGGCGATAGACTGGCCGCTTATGCAATGGTCCCTTGGCGCTCTCATTTACACAATCGAGACTCCGTACGGATTTTAGCCATTGGTTTGGACCGGAGAAAGTATAAAAAGTTGATGCGAGAGTAGTTTTTTTACCTCCCGATAGCTATCGGGAGCGCAGAACGCTTATCTCATACAATCGGCCGTTAGGAGTATGAATCCTAACGGCCAATTTTTATTTCCTAGCGCTGATACATCGTAAAATGACTGCCAACCGCTACCGAGAACTTCTTAAGTTTATTTTCAAACCCAACTGAAAGTCTCCTTCTCCTCTTCTCCTAAAACCATCATCCGAAAACACAAAAAGTCGGTTGTTCCATATCGAAAAACTAAGGGCAACATTAGGAATAACATGATAAATCATGCCCATACCTAATCCTGCTTTCAATTCACTAAAATGAAAATTGAGATGGTCAAAATAGTTGGAAATAGCTTTCCTTTCGCCATATCCTAGATAGTTTTCTGCAAATAGAGAAAAAGAACCCCTTTGCAAAAAGTAATACCGAGAAATTAAACCCAAACTATACTCTCTGCCCTCAACAGGATAGAGATCAGTACCCGCCACGCTATATTTGTAGTAACCTGCTAACCCAAAAGATAAATTGTCAAAAAGAAAGTAACTCACTTCAGGCATTAGTCTCCTGTACTTAATAGGAACCCATCGCCAATTTCTAGGCGAGTAGCTAGCTCAGCGCCAAACTGTATCCTGCCCTTTTCCAATTGGGCCACTAAATCACCTACATACAATAGGGTAATCGTTAAGATAAGAGTTCTTACTAATTTCATGGTAGTTGCATTTTAATGGTTACCCAAGCAACTCATTTGCCATGAAATAGTTTCAAAACTCTCTCCTTAGAAAGCTTGATTCGTGCCCCAAACTGAGATCAAAGAGAGGGACTTAGTATTTTCTTATTCAGCTGCGCAGAACGCTCATCTCTAGAGGCAGTTCGGCTGGCTAATCCCAACATTAATCTTGTCATCCTGAGCCCCGTCGAAGGACCTTTTCTTGGGGTACTGCTGCGCAGAATGCCTATCTCTCAGCCATGACTACAGAAAAGTCGACCTCTCAGCTAATAAGAGGTCGACTTTCTCTTTTCATATTTATCCTACCGCAGCCAAAGTTTTGCTACTCTCTCCTAACTCTTGAGGGGCTCTACTCATCAAGTATAGAGTTATCGGATTAGGTTCAGGGAGCCTTAGCTCGCTCTGAGTGTAAAATTCCTTTCGATTGTAAATCCCTATGTTGCCAGCATTTGCCGTCTCCAAATAGGTAGGAATTCCCTTCTTATCAGCCTCCTCCAAAATATGGTTCATCAGCTTACTACTTAAACCCCTACCGCGTCCTTGCTTGGTAGTGCCAATAATGAAGAGATAATAAAAGGCTTCATCTTGCGGGTAAGAGTCTTGTAGTAGTTTATTTACGGCGGAAATCGAACGGACCTTCTTTAAGCCAAAGTGGTATAGAAAATTTAGGTTTTCCCAGATGGTGTAGCGGTTAAAAGGCTTCTTTGCAGAGGTTTTCCAGATCGCAACCGCTTGCTTATCCTCACTCAAATAGACATCTCCGTTGGGCAATGCCATCTCAAAGGCATGAGACATCATGGCTCGCATGCGTTTCCTTTTGCCTTTCCCTTGGCCCGTAAACCAATTTACATGCGGATCATCCCAAAAGGCCTCCACTAGTATGTCCAATACCCTTTGCTTATCGCTTCTCTTTGCTTTGATTACTTGTGTCATGATTGATCTTAGTTACTGATGGAAGGAGTCTTAAACCATAAACTTTGGTCGACTAATTGGGCGACGATAAAATCTGCGCACTCTTTGAGGCTGATGCTAAAGGATAAGCCTCTACCGTCCTGAGAGATGAGCGTCCGATTTTTGGGCTTTTTATCACTGATATTGGGAAAGCGCAGAATGGTCCAATTGAGGCTGCTTTTCTTGATCATGGGTTCCATAATATTCTTGTCCTCTATCAATCGCTGCAACCATTTGAGGATGGTGGGCAATAATATGGCCCGAAAGAACCAAGGCTGAGTTTGATAGCTATCCCCAGCACCTACATTGCTTAAAGCAATCAAGCGACTGACTTTGTTTGCCTCCATCGCCAGAATGATCTTCTCGGTCAGACTAGAAATCAGATTATCAGCACTGCCCTTATTCTTACCCAAACAGTTAATCACCGCCTCTTGTCCCTCCATCGCACTATCGATTAGGTTTTGGTCAAGGACATCTCCTTCAATAAGTCTGAGATTAGGATGGCTGAGGCTGACTCGCGCTTTTGATCTTACCAGGGCGGTAACTATATGATTGGAGTCTAGGAGTTTCGCCAAAACTGCTTTACCTGTAAAACCGGTAGCGCCAAATAATAATACTTTCATCTTCTTGTTTATTTGTTTGAGACAAAAGTATTCCCGCTTTCAAAAAGCTACCTGAAACATAGGTTACAAAATTGGGCTAGGATAAATTTTTTCGGATACGACTGAGAGAGGGCCTTTTGATCCCTAGAAAAGTGGAGAGATGTGTCAGTGAGATCCGTTGAAACAGATCAGGATAGGCATTGATATATTTCAGATAGCGCTCTTCTGCAGAGAGAAAATGAAAGCCGTCTATTCGCTCTTGCAGCTGTATTAAGACCCTTTCGGCGATCAATCTGCCAAAACGATCTAATGCAGGATATTTGTCATAGGATTGCAATACGATCTCGCGAGGCAGCAGCACTACTTCTGTAGGCTCCAAACAAGAAAAAGTGTTTTTCGTGGGGCTATTGCGCAGAAAGGGAGAGTAATCGGTAACAAAACTATTCTCCTGAAAGAACCAGACGGTATTCTCGTTCCCATCTTTGTCGATAAAAAACTCACGAATTAAGCCACGATTGATAAAGCCTATATGCTTTTGGATTTGCCCCTCCGCAAACAAATTAGCTTTACGCTTTAGGCTAATCACAGATGAGTTCTCCGCAATAAAATCCCACTCCTCTTCTCCAATCATAGGATTCAAAGTGGTAAAGGCGGATTTTAATTGATCGAGACTCATCTTAGGACCTTAAGCAACAGAGACTACCAGAGTAGACCTGAGTATTAAATATAATGAGCCAATTGCTTGCAAAAAATTTTGTCTATTCTCCTTACTGCTTCGCAGAACGATTATCCCTCTCTAAATCAATCACCAGCAGTAGGTGAGCGCATGTATGCCGCAGCCTAAGGCTAAGCGTTCTGCGCAGCAGGCCTAAAAAACCGGCTTGAACTTCTCGGCAGCGAACACAATCCCAATCGTCAAAAGACAGACCACAGCCTTGATCACAAAGGTCAGATAATAACCATCCGTCGGCCCTAGCCAGCGATTGAAGAAGTAAGCCCCAATCATCAAGCCAAGATAGACCAATAAACGCCCCATACGGTAAGGGATCGGATAGTAACGCTGCCCCACAAAGTACACCAAGACACTCATAACCGTAAAGGCAGTAAGCGTGGTCCAGGCACTGCCATAATAGCCAAATGACGAGATGCTAAATAAGTTGCCCAGCAAAACGATAATGAGGCCGACTCCGGTAAATAGAATGGCAAAACGTACCTGCTTACTGATTTTAAACCAGATCGACAGGTTGACAAAGGCACCGTTGAATACATAAGCCAGCAGCAAAATCGGCACAACATTGAGTGCGCCCCAGTACTTCTCACCAATGAAGCTATAACCCGCAATTTGAAAGGTAACGATCTCACGAGTGAATGAAGCCAGTACCAAAAAGCCAATCAGAGCGGCAATCAAATAGTAATGAAAGACTTTGGCGAAGGTCTCTGGTGAGTCTTTGGCCTTAGCCTCCTTGAAGTAAAAGGGTTCTACCGCGTAGCGGAACGCTTGGGTCGCTAATTGTATCAGGATCGCCACTTTATAGGCGGCCCCATAAAGGCCCGTCATCTCCTTGCCAGTACGGGCGATTTCTTCGAAGATAGTGCCATCAGCCCAAAGACGGGTCAGCATAATCCGGTCCAACATTTGGGTTAACATTCCAGCAACGCCCGCTAGCATGATAAAGAAGCCATAATGGCCTAGCTCTTTCATGAAGGCAGAGTCCGGCTTTAGGAAGGAAGGAAGGTTGCCCCAAAGGGCCATGACAGTGCGGACGGAGGAGGCTATCAAGTTGGCGAGGAAGACATAGGTCAGATCAACTTCAATCCCAAAAAGGAAAACCAAATTGAGGGTGATAGTCAAGACAATGTTGAGAAGGTTGATCATCGCAAAGCGAAGCACCTTGTTTTGATACCGCAATCTTGCCATCGGTAAAGCCGCAATCACATCGAAAAAGACTACGGAAGCAGTCATGGCAATCCACTCTGGATGAGACTCGTAGCCCAAACTACTAGCGATCCAAGCTTGTCCCAACAGACCAAACAAGAGGAAGACACTTCCTAACAAACTCACCCATAAAAAGGCTTGACCATACACCTTCTTATCGTTTTCATGATCTTGGGCAAATCGAAAAAAAGTGGTCTCCATCCCAAAGATCAGGATCACATTGATGATAGCAATCCAAGAATAGATATCCGTAAATATCCCATAGACCTCGGGTGGGAATACATCCTTAGAAGTATAAAGCGGCGTCAAGATCAAATTGAGCAGGCGCCCCAGTATAGAACTGATTCCGTAGATAGCCGTTTGCCTGGCCAAGCGTTTAAATAAGCTCAAGTGGAATGGTTGAGTTTTTGAATGGTTGAATTAGTGAATTGTTGAGTGGTTGAATTAGTGAATTGTTGAGTGGTTGAATTAGTGAATTGTTGAGTTGATAATAGGTTCAATTAATTAAGCTTTATGCTATTCAACAAATCAGCTCTTCAACAATTCAACAACTCATTAACTAATCACTATATATTGTTCTTTCTGTTCATTCTCTTGTCTATCCAGTTCAACCGCGAGGATTTCATGGACATTTTTCTCAATTTTTAGCGCAAGGTTATGCGTAGGCAGATCGTTGCAATCCAATCCAAAGGGTTCTTCGATCTCTACTGAGATATATTCTATCCCCACTAGCGCGTAGGCGACAAACATACTCAGTGGAATACTATAAAATCCTACCATAGGAATCATCGCAAATGGTACCAAGAAGCAATATGCGAGGATAAACAGTTTGATAAAGAAATTATGGGCAAATGGGATGGGAGTCGCTTTTATACGTTCACAAGCTCCTTGAATATCTAAAAAGGACTGTGTTTCTGGCTTTAGCGTGGTTAATTGAAATCCATCTATGAAGCCATCTGCGTACATAGTTTCGATGCGCGTCCACATATCATTGACGATTTTATTGGGGACGTGCTCAAGTTGACGTAACTCATCAATTTGTTCATCAGAATATCGTAGAATGAGGTCATGATTAGAATTATTGCGCAAATGATCACTGAGCGCCAATACATAGGAAGAAATAGAACGAGCGAAAAAGCGGCGGTTGACTTCGTCTTCCTTGCGCGTCATCCCATTGATCAATACTGCCAAACCACGGGTATGGTTGATCAGGGCGCCCCATTGTTTGCGGCCTTCCCACCAACGATCATAAGCCGAATTGGTACGAAAAACCAAGAGCAAAGAGAGAAAGACGCCCAACAGGGTAAATACCGAGGTTTCGATCTCGATACTAAGATTGAGCGGCACCAATTCAGGATGATGGTGGAAGGCCCAGTCCAACAAAGCCAAGAAAGTGGTAAACAAGCCCACCAATCCTACCATCCGCACGGTACGGCGGATCACATAGCTCCGGCGAAAATGTCGAATAGCCTCAAGCCAATTTTTGCTGTTGTAGTTGATCATATTCAGAATGCCCGATACGAAAACATTTAAGACTGGTCTAAGGTAAAATAAATTGTAGAATTAATATAAAAACTGACATATGAAAGCGATTTGGAATAATCAAGTCATCGCCGAAAGCGATCAAACCAAAATTGTAGAAGGAAACCACTATTTCCCGATTGATTCGGTCAATAAAGACTTTTTTAGAGAGAGTGATCATCATTCTGTCTGTCCTTGGAAAGGCACTGCTTCTTATTATCACGTAGATGTAGAAGGTAGCATCAACCAAAATGCCGCCTGGTTTTATCCTACGACTAAAGAAGCTGCCAAGCACATTGAAGGCTATGTTGCCTTTTGGAAAGGAGTCGAAGTAGTTCAATAAAACGCATGAATAAACTCACAATGCTAAGCCTCATGATGGGGCTTTTACTGACAGCTTGCCAACCGCAGGAGCAGGATGAGCGTTCCGCGAAGAGCGATATCCCTGTCATCGCCACCGCAAACAGAAGCGGAGGAGATATTGATCCCTATTGGTATCAAGGTAAGGCAGAGCTAAATAGCTATGATCTGCAACAATCTCGCTACGGAGAGATTCATCCGGGCTATGCGGTAGTGGTCTTCGTTACCGAAGACTTTCTTACCGACAAGCAGGTAAAGAATGAGTCTTATCGCAGCGAAAACTCAACCAAGATCCTCAAGACCAATCATTTGCGAAAATTTCCCACTGGGATTTATGATTATGCCTTGATGACCTCGGTCTTTAATCCGGTGGATACCCGAAAATATCCTCACGCCTTAAAAGTTACTTTTTCGGCCCAAGATTGGTGCGGTCAAAGCTTTATGCAGATCAACCGTAAAGGCAAAGGTTATGATGTGGAAGTGCGCTCTTATTTCGAGCAAGAGGGAGATCAAAATTTTACGGTTTCTCCTGACCTATTGCTCGAGGATGAGATTATGAATTTGCTCCGTATTGATCCAGAAGCACTACCCACTGGCAATATCGAGCTTTATCCCTCGGCGACCTATACCCGCCTCTTGCACAAACCTATGAAAGCCCTCAAGGCCAAAGCCAGTAGAGAAAGCTACACTGGAAATGAGTTTGAAGGCCCAGAATTAATGGTTTATACGGTGGAATTTAGCGATATTAAACGAAGCTTAAGCGTAGTTTACGAATCCGCTTCTCCCTATCGTATCGCTGGCTGGAAAGAGAGCTCCAAGAATCCATTTAATGGTTCTGACCTGAGTACCGTAGCCAAGCGCAAAAAGACCCTCATGAGTCCCTATTGGAGTCAACATGATTTGGCAGATAGCCATCTAAGAACAGAATTAGGAATAGAATAAAAACCCAATGATCACCATTACTAAGGAATCACACACACAACTAATTGCTGATTTTCAACGCGTCAGGGCACAATCTCAAAACATTTGTGCGCCACTGCAAAAGGAAGATTATGTCGCTCAACCCGTGGTATTTGTTAGCCCACCCAAATGGCATCTAGGACATACTACTTGGTTTTTCGAAACCTTCCTTTTGCAGGAATTTATGGAGGGCTACGAGCTCTTTCACCCACGCTATGCCTATGTCTTCAATAGTTATTATGAAGGTGCTGGCGAACGCGTGCAACGTTCCGATCGAGGCAATTTGACTCGTCCTACTGTAGACAAAGTATATGCCTATCGTGAGTATGTGGACCGACATGTCGAACGCTTACTCTCAACGGTAGAAATTACCGACGAAATTGCTTACATCGTCCAGATTGGCTTACATCATGAGCAACAGCACCAAGAGCTATTGTTTTATGATATCCAATACATCCTTGGGCATAATCCCCTCTTCCCTACCTATAAAGAGGGAGCGCAAATTGAGTCCCATGCTGGAACGCCTAGTCTCGAATGGCTAGAGATGGAGGAAGGGATTTATGAAGTGGGCCATGATGGTAAAGGCTTTCATTTTGACAATGAAGGGGGCAAGCACCGCGTTTTCTTGGAGCCTTATCGCATCACGGATCGTCTCATCACCAATGCTGAGTATCTAGCATTTGTCGAAGCTGGTGGCTATAAAGACTACCAATACTGGCTCGAAGAAGGATGGCGCTGGGTCAATGAAAACCAAGTCGACAGTCCCATGTACTGGTTCAAAGTGAATGGCCAATGGCAGCAGTTTAGCATGCAAGGCATGCATCCGCTCGACCTCAATGCCCCAGTAACTCATATCAGCTATTATGAGGCTCAGGCATTTGCCAAATGGAAAGGCCTACGCTTACCCACCGAATTTGAATGGGAGGCCGCTTGCTTGCATTATGCGCCCGAGATACCGGAGCTAGCCAATTTTGTGGATGCCGAACAATTTCGTCCGGTCGCGCGCCAAGGCAAAGACTATCAGTTTTACGGCGATTGCTGGGAGTGGACCCAAAGTGCTTATCTCCCCTACCCTCGCTACGAAGCACCTGAGGGCACATTGGGTGAATACAATGGAAAGTTTATGGTCAATCAAATGGTTTTGAAAGGGGGCTCCTGTGCTACCCCGAGAGATCATATCCGACCTACCTATCGCAACTTTTTTCAAGCCGAGATGCGATGGCACTATACAGGATTACGCTTGGCTGAAACTCTATAACAACAAACAATCACCATGTCCACTCAAACTCAGACTTCTGTATTTGCGCAGCATATACACGAAGGCCTAAGCCAATATCCAAAACGGCTTTCATCTCGCTATTTTTATGATGCCAAAGGCAGTGAACTCTTTCGGCAAATCATGCGGATGGAATCCTACTATCTGACTGATGCTGAATACGAAATCTTTGAAAATTATCGCGCAGATTTGCTTGAACAATTTGCGCCCGATGGCAATGATTTTCAACTAATCGAATTTGGCGCGGGGGATGGTCTGAAGACGCGACTTTTATTGGAGCATTTCCTACAAGCAGGTGCAAAATTCGAGTATCTCCCGATCGATATTTCAGGCGATGCTTTGGCTAAGCTTACCGCTGGCTTGGAAAAAGACTTTCCCAAGCTCAATATCAAGCCTCTTGAGGCCGAATATTTCAGCGCCTTAGAACAGCTAGAGCAACAAAAGGAGCAGAAACGCAAAGTGGTGCTATTTTTAGGATCTAATTTAGGAAACTTTCAGCATGAACAAGCGGTCAGTTTTCTCAAAGGCTTGCGTAGCCACCTGAATAAAGGGGACCTCCTGCTTATCGGTTTAGATCTCAAAAAGGAACCCGCTGTAGTGCTAGAAGCCTATAACGATAAGGAAGGAATCACTAAGGCTTTTAACCTCAATTTGCTTGAGCGTATCAATCGTGAATTAGGCGGAAATTTTGACCTCGAAAGCTTTGACCATTGGGAGACTTATGATCCTTTATCGGGTGAGACGCGCTCTTATATTATCAGTAAGCGGAAGCAAAGAGTTTGGATCGAAGCTCTCCAAGAAGCCTATCAATTCGAGGCGTGGGAACCCATTTGGACGGAGCTTTCTCAGAAATATGATTTCAGAATGATCGAATCACTAGCCCAAGCCAGTGGATTCAAGCTCAGCGAATACTACCAAGACCAACGGGAGTATTTCGTCGATGCGATCTGGGAGGCCGTTTAAAATTTCGTATATAATTCATCGACATAGCACCAAGCCCAACGCTCATTGGGTTCGGCAGAGATGATCACCGGATGCCCGGAAGCATGAAAGTGTTTTCGGGCATGTTGGTTGGGAGAGTCATCACAACATAGCACTACTCCACAATCCACGCATTTGCGGAGATGTACCCACGTATCTCCCGTCTTCACACATTCTTCGCACTGGTATTCGGAAGGGACAGGAAGGAAGTCTTCAAAATCTACCGACTTAAGATGTTCACAGCTTTTTACTTTGAAGGACATAGCAATTGAGGTTTATGAATTGGGGAGGTTGACTCCAGTTTTTTCCAGCGCTTAGTTTTCTTTGGGGGGACTGCTGCGCAGAACGCTTAACCCTTTGCGGCGTATGCAATACGCCGCTACGAAATTTCGAATGTAGGGGCGTATTGCATACGCCCCAGAAGATAAGCGTTCTGCGCAGCAGTAAACCTAAACCTCCTCCAAATATTTATGCACAAAACTAATCGTCATAGCACCCTCACCTACGGCGGAAGCTACTCGGTTCATAGCCCCTGCCCGCACGTCTCCTGCAGCAAAAATGCCAGGATTACAGGTCTCTAGCAGATAGGGTTCACGATCAATTTTCCAAGCGGCTTTGAAAGATGGGTGCAGGTAAAGCTCGCGCCCTGTGATGATATAGCCTTTTTCGTTTTTGATGATGCTATCTCCTAGCCATTCGGTATAGGGTTTTGCCCCGATAAAGATAAATAAGGCTCCGGCCTCCACCCGACGTTGTTCCCCCGTTTGATAGCCTTCCAAGACTAAGCAATTGAGTCTTTGGTTTTCACCGCTGGCTTCTACTACTACGGTTTGTGGTAGGAGGTGAATATTTTCGGTCGCATTTATCTGATCAATCAGATATTGGGACATGGTCGCACTGAGATCGTCTTTGCGAATAACGATATAGACATTACGGGCAAATTTGGAAAGATACATGGCCCCTTGTCCAGCTGAATTTCCGCCACCTACGATATAAACATCACGATTGGTACAAGCAGCGGCTTCGGTGGTGGCAGCGCCATAATAAACCCCTGCCCCAGAGTACTCTTCCATACCAGTAGCTTCCAGACGGCGATAGTCCACACCTGTGGTTACTACGATAGCCTTGGCATTGATCTGCGTGCCGTCCGACAATTTGATGATCTTGTATTGATCTTGCACACTGATTTCAACCACTTCGGCTGGAGAAAGAAACTCTGCGCCAAAGCGTGTAGCCTGGGTGATCGCCCGTCTCGCCAAATCCGAACCACTTAGACCGGATGGGAAACCCAGATAGTTTTCAATGCGTGAGCTGGTACCCGCTTGCCCCCCTGGGGCGCGGCGCTCAATCAACAAGGTTTTTAAGCCTTCGGAAGCACCATAAACCGCGGCGGCCAATCCAGAAGGGCCTGCTCCGATAATGGCTACGTCATAGAGATTTTCGGTAGCCTCAGCCTGACGCCCCAATTTTGTCGCAATCTCCTTGATACTGGGGTTGCGCTGTACTTCACCATCTTGATAGAAGAGTGCTGGCAACTCCTTAGGATTGATTTGATGCAGAAGCATTAACTCCTGCGCTTTGGCAGAAGTCTCTACGTCTATCCATTGATAGGGAAACAGATTGCCACTGAGGTAGTCTTTCACTTCGTGAGAACGTGGGGACCATTGAAAGCCAAGCACTTGCAAACCATCATATTCTGGTTTGAAATTTCCTTGCCAATCATCAAGCAAATCGTCAAGAACGGGATATAAGCGTTCCACTGGTGGGTCCCAAGGCTTGGTGAGATAATAGTCGAGCTGGACATCATTGATCGCGCGTATGGCGGCATCAGTATCGCTATAGGCGGTCAATAGGGCTCGTTTGGCGTTGGGAAAGATAGCTTTGGCTTGCTCCAAAAAGTCTACCCCGAGCATTTCGGGCATTCGCTGGTCCGACAAAAAGAGCGCAATTGCCTCACTGCGTTTTTTAAGCTCTTGGAGGGTTTCCAAAGCCTCATTGGCGGAGGAGGTAGCGAGTACGCGATAACTTTTGCGGTACTGTTTACGCACATCACGCCGGATAGACGACAACACTTGTTCGTCATCATCCACTAAAAATATGATTGGGAGTTTTTCGGCCATTTTTTTGTTTGCTAAGCGAATGTTAGGAGCTTAGAAGTTAGTAGTTAGTAGTTAGTAAAGAGACTTTTTTTTGTAGGTTTAAGGTTAAAGTTGATTGGGATTTCCTCCCTCTTAGTACTTTATACTATCTACTTAATACTTAATACTTAATACCTACTGAACTGGGCGTTCCGTGAAGCGGTCAAACTCTGCTTCCATCAAGACTTCGTACATCTCGCCATCAGGCCTGACCTGTAGTCCAACTTGCGGGAAACTAAATAGGTACTGTTTGTTGCGCGCTAGATCGCGTCTGGTTTCAGCATCTAGACTTTGCCGAATATAGGGATACAAGGGCTCCATTTGCATATAAGTGAAGATACTAAAACGGCTATTAAATTGGTCCATAAAATCATCATAGCCTTCACGATTTCGCAATACATTCTGCTGTAAATATTCGTCGATGAGATAGTGTAGCGCCGAAGTATCGTTGCTAAACACAACATAATCATCGAGGTAAGTAAAATAGGGTTTATCGATATCAGCAAACATCTTTTTGAAGAAGAGGCTAAAGAAACCTTTAAGCTTGAGATAGCGGATATCAAAGCCCTGATAATCGTATTCCTTAAACTTGACCAAGGTCTTGCCAATTTTCTTCATGACGTAATCCAAACGCTCTTCGGTAAGCTCCAAATCATCAAAGTGCAGCATTGCGTAATAGGCATATTCGTTAGAGTTAGCACCCATTGGTACCACCGCCGTGACAACCTCATCTGTCATCCACTGAAAAAAGTCTCTTTCAAACTCAATGTCTAGGCGTTTTTCGAGTTGAAATCGAGCTGAATAAATCGTTTGATAGCCTTCAGGGTCCGTTTCCTTGTATTGCTCCTCAAAACGGCTGTAGAGTTCCGAAAAATTATCAAAGCCGATGGAGGTGTACATAGCCGTATGGCCTGGTAAGATATTTTCTGCATGAGAATTACCCATCCCTACATCCTTGTAAACGGTAAGGTAGGACCCAATGCTATCAGTTTGCTTGAGGGAGCCATCTAAGCGAATTTCATCATCGTCCATCATCAGGTCGAAAGCCGAATATTGGACGATGGTGTTGAGATCCCCCAACATTTCCGGTGCTTCGTTGGTATAAACGCCTAAATATTCATCTAGCTGATCATAGTTTAGATAAAGGGTATAGAGTTCATCTCGGTCAGCGCGGTTACGTACTTGTTTGAAAGCAGGATTTTCTAATAAGGAAGGCTTTTCGGATTGGATGATCGCTTCGCGAACGAGTTTTTCTGTGTAGGAAGCAACGAGTACATTGCCAACAATAGACATAGTCAAATTATCCTTAGCAACGGGATCATAGAGCTTATAAACATTGATATTGAAGTATTCGTCCGAACTCACTTCATAGCCCAATTGAGAAAAGGTTTCCTCCACTACTGGCTTGAGCTTGGCTAGCTTACGACCTTTGCCTTTGAGATCTACGACAATCAAAAAGTCATAATCTTCCCGACCGGTCATATGGGCAGAAATCACCATGTCGCCCAATTTGACGGCATCTACCAATTTTTGATTGGCGGACAAAAGGGAGTCCAAATAATCTGCCATTTCTGTGATTTCGAGGAAGGATTCGTTCCCTTTCAGGTAACGCCAAACTTCGCTACTACTCATATTTTGCCAATCTTTGACGGGTCGATCAGACTCCACGGCATAGATTACATTAGCTGGCACCAAATCGAGCGGACTGTGGACTTCCTCCCCAGTATCGATAAAGATATAGCCAGCGATAGCCGCCGCGCCTAAGAGAATGACAAAAAGCAAGATTCTGAGGACGGTTTTCATGAGTAGCTAAGATATTTAGGAGTTTCTGACAGGAGAATTTACGGATAATTTTCGCCCCTTTTCAAAGTCAAAGATCCGTGAATTTAAAATCCCCCATTTATTGAAGCGAAAAGCCATAGAAACGCGCAAAACGCCTAGTCCATATTTTACACTACGCTTAAAATTGATCGAGGAAGCCTCTGGAAAATACTTGGTCGGACAAGTAACCTCTCCGATGATATAACCCGCATAAGCAATCTGCCCCAGCATCTCGTTGTCAAAGACAAAATCATCATCGTTTTCTTCCAGCGGCAGCTTTTCTAATATCTCACGTGAAAAAGCGCGGTAACCGGTATGATATTCGGCTAATTTTTGGCCCATCCATACATTTTGAAAAAAGGTCAGAAAGCGGTTGGCGATATATTTGTAGAGCGGCATACCGCCTTGCAAAGCGCCTTTTCCCAAAATCCTAGAGCCTAGCATGACCGGAAACAAGCCATAGGCAATCGGAAAGATCATTGCTTCGATGAGACGAGGGGTATATTGATAGTCAGGGTGCAGCATCACTACAATGTCTGCGCCTAGCTCGAGAGCCGTTTGATAACAGGTTTTCTGATTTCCTCCATAACCACGATTTTTGGGATGCTGAATAACAGAAGATATGCCTAGCTCCTTGGCTACTTCAACCGTATTGTCAGGACTTTGATCATCTACCAGTACGACCTCATCTACCAGATCAAAAGGAATCTCGTCATAAGTTGTTTTTAAGGTTTGCGCTGCATTGTAGGCCGGCATGACCACTACTACTTTTTTCCCCCTTACCATAGTGTTGGATTGATCTTGGTTTGATTTGGCTCTAAAAGTCCGATTAGCTTCCGTTTAGTATTGCAAATTAGTAAATGATCCGTTTACATCTTTACTCTTGCGAGATAAGGCTCCAAAGTAAGGGGATTATAAAGGGGATTGGTTTTTTGCTCACTAAGGGAGAAATTAAAGGCGATATGAAACACCTTCTCTGCTTAAGCTACGCGATCTTCCTTTTTTCTTTTCCAGTATTGGCTGGGGGGCCTCATCTCAATTTACATGGTATCCGCAATTTGGGTATGGCCCATGCTGGAACGGGTCTGTCGGTAGATGCGAGCTCTTTGTATTTCAATCCAGGGGCTGCCGCCTTCGTGGATCGCAACCAGTTGATGATCGGCTCGACTTTGGTTTTTCCTCACACTGAGTTTTTGGGTCAATTTCCCAGTCTGTACCAATCTAAGATGATCCAGCAGTCCTTGACCCCTAGCTTTTTTTATGCACTCTTTCGGATGGGTAAGGAGGGGATCTGGAAAAACTTACGCTGGGGAGTAGCGCTCAACACGCCCTATTTAACCAACACTCGATGGCCCGATGATTGGGCCGGCAATCAATTGTCACAAGAGTTTTCGCTTACTTTTTTCACCTTACAACCTACCCTGAGTTGGCAGATTAGTCCCAAAGTGAGTATTGGAGCGGGCGTATCATTCGGCTTTGGTAGTATGCTCGTTCGCAAGGCATTACCCGAAAATGGTCCCAACGAAAGCGCTGCAAACCTCCAATATAGTGGTAGTGGCAATCTGCTAGGTATCAATGCCGGCATTGCCCTTAAACCAAATGATCAATTGCAGATAGGCTTTTCGTTTCGCTCAGAAATGACGATGGCTATCGATAGCGGAGAAGCTCGTTATACCGTTCCTCTTTCTCTTCAGCGACTTTATCCTGACGGCAGCTTTCAAACTGAAATACGCTTACCGTCTACATTTAATGCGGGATTGTCCTATAAAGCCAACGAAAGGGTCATGGTATTAGCGGATATCAATTATCAGACTTGGTCCACTTGGGACTCTTTGAGACTTGATTTTGTCGATGAAATCCAACAGGTGCAGGATACAGCCATTGCCCAAGGCTTTAAAAATACTTGGAGCCTCAGATTAGGCGCAGAATTTGAATTGAATGAAGTATTGCAAGTACGGATTGGAGCTTACTATGATTTGACACCAGTGCCTGAAGGCTTGTTATCTCCCGAGTTTCCAGATGCCAACCGGATTGGCTTGAGCACAGGATTGGGATTACGGGTGATCAAAGGCCTACAACTGGATCTAGCTTACTTATACGAGTATGCTGGCGAAAGAAGTTCTTTTTATCGGCCAGCAGCTTTTGGGGGTACATATCTCAGTTATGGATTTCATATTGGTGCTGGGATACGTTATCAATTCTAAAAGTTTGATAAGGATTATTTGTGTAATAATTGGGATATTGAAAATAATTCTTCTCCCTCGGCAACCTTATGATTCATCCTTTTCGATAATAAAGAGTGAAGAAGACTTGTATGGGAAAACGCTTACCAATTTTTAATCTAGTATTGCTTGTATTTGGGGGGCTAACCTTAGGATTAGGGGGGTGTAGATTTTCTATTGATCGCCCTATCTTTCCGCAAGATCAATTAGTCGTTGAAGAAATTGTGGCTTTCGGTGATGGTTATATGGCCGGATTTACCAATTCTGAGCGCAGCGCCAGCCAAATGAACGCCACTAGCGGTCTTTTTCATAACGCTCAAGCCAATTCCATCCCTAGATTGATAGTAGCACGCTACAATGAGCTACGCGATACCCTAGGTTACAATACCATACCCTTTAAGCAACCTTTGGCCTTGGAATCAGGATCGGGCTATTTGGAGGCGAGTTCTATTGCGACTTCACCTTGTGCAACGCTTCCCTCTTATGCTTTGGTCGAAAAAATAGAAGCCAATTCTTCTTGGCAGATATCCGCCGACGAAAGCTTCAATAATCTTTCTTTTCCATATTTGAGCTCTCGCTCACTCAACGATCTTAACGAGCTCAATGAAAATGCTTTCCTAGCCAGAGTTTTTCCCAATAATAATCTTAGCTATCGAGAGTTAGCCGTCAGGTCAAATGCCAACTTCTTTCTTATGTGGTTGGGTATGAACGAAGTGCTAGACTACGCCTTATCGGGTGGCGAATATGGGGGCATGGAAATGTCCACTCCCGCTAGCTTTGGGGAAGAGTATGAAACCTTTATTCAGGCCCTTATCGATAACGGAAAAAAAGGCATGATTGCCACCATCCCTGATATCACTCAGTTTCCATACTTTCGGACTGTCCCAAGAACTTACGTAGACTTTGAAAACTGTGGGGCCATCCCCAAAGCTGTTTACATTGAGTCTTGGGCCGATAGCAGTACCCAAACTATCAGGGTTGCCAACAATTTCGATCGTATTTTATTACAAGCTAAATCGAAAATTGGTCAGGGAGAGTCTCCCTCTATTTATGGTCTCAGTGAAGCCTTACCCGTCTCCCACCAAAATGTCTTGGATGCTTTTGAGGTCGAAAAGATTCGGGCCAATATCGAAGCCTACAATCAGTATTTGATCCAAATGGTGGATAGGATCAACCTTTCGGAAGGCAAGGATGTGTTGGGAATAGTGAGGTTAGATCGGACCTTTGCGCAAATATTTGAAGGCAGGTTTGAAACAGGTGTTTTTGTTTCTGGTGATCATTTGACCGGTGGGGTATTTAATCTCGATGGTCTTTATCTTACCCCTAGGGGGAACGCTTTGGTCGCGAATCAGTTTATTCGTTCTATCAATGCTTTTTCCGCCTTCCCCGGAACGCTCCCCCCTAATAACCTCAAAGATTATGTCGGCGTGAGCTTTCCGTAGACGCGGTTCTATACACTACTGATCTTTTTCGTCCTCATCCTCCTCTTCGACCTCTACGTCAAAGACATTCACCTCTACTGGCCCTTTACGAAAGCTATCGCGAAAGCTCGTTTTCTCTTCCTTACTCATAGACTCCCAACGCGCTCGCATCTTGTTTTTCCAATGCTCCCGCATTTGATCTCTTCGGGCGTGGTTCCTGAATCCTCTACGCATTCCCCCTGTCAAGAGACGCCCCAAGATCATCAGACCTAAACTCTGCAAAAAACCAATCGCGGGCCCCGCAAATAATGCCGGTACGATGGCATTCCAAAGCAGCATCACAAAAAGGCCTTTGATCAAAAATCCGCCTAGGCTAAATCTACCGCGGCCATGACTACAAGCTCGGTACTTCATTTTATTTTGTCTATTGTTCATTTTCTTTTTTGTTAATCATTCCATTCTTCATACAAATCCCTCAAGCGCTCCCGCAAATGTAAGACGGCATATCGCTTGCGAGAGATCAGGGTATTTACGCCAACGCCTGTCATCTCTGAAATTTCATTGAAACTCATGCGATCCATTTCGTGCCAGACAAAGACTTCACTTTGTTCGGAAGGGATTTCGAGGAGTGCATCCTCTAAGGCTTTCCACATCCATTTACGATAGAGTTTTTGTTCTGGGGCATCATCTTCCTCACTCAAAAGCCCCCAAAGCCAATCTTCACGATCTTCATTGAGTAGGCTTGGTTTTTTCTTCCGGAAGAGATCTGAGATTTTATTTCGTGCAACGGCAAAGACCCAAGCCCCCACATTATCTATTACATCATTGCTTTCATCCTCGAGTCTATCCGCTAACTGATAGTAAACATCCTGCATGACGTCCTCAGCATCTTCCCAACTACTTACTCGCTTTCTGATGAAACCAAGCAGCTTATCTTGCTGGGCAAGCAAGCCATCCCATAAGGAAGGTGATATATCTGATTGATCTGTATGATCCATTTGATAAGGAAGTCGGATAAGTCTTTAAAATATTTTAAGACTCCCCCATTTTTTTTACGGAGATAGCCAAAAAACGAGATCACAAAAACGAAAAAGTCGACCAAATGAATCATTTGATCGACCAATTTATCAAGTCCTAATGGACGACTTAGTGCCATGGCAAATGTTAGCCCTAACGACCCGTCAAAACTATCTCCAATCTACGATTGGCTTTCCCTTTTTTATCTCCTAGGGGTTTCGTGGCCGCAAATCCTTCGAAATTCAAGCGATTCAAAGAAATCCCCCTTTGATTGAGTTTTTTATAAAGGCAGCGAGCCCTAATGCCCGAGAGGCTCGTTATCTCGTCGGCATAACGGCCATCATAATCATCGCTTTCAGAGCCATCGATATGACCATAGATATCCAATTCTGCGTTGGGATAGGCTTTGAGAATTTTGGCTAAGCCATTAACCTCTCCATAGGCGCTTTTATTCATATGAGCCGAGTTAAAGCCAAAATCAATCTCATCTAGAGTAAATAATTTGGGTAAGCTACTATTTGGATCGCTCAAATGATCAGCGAGAGCATATAACATACTTCCTTTTCTAAAGCCTAAAGCAGCACCATTGGGGCCAAGAGCAATAGGCGTTTCTAGTCCTTCGGTCCCTGCTTCAGCAGTAGCTGTACCAACTTCATTATCCTCTGGGATGGTTGATACAGACGAAGCGCTATCATTCAAACCAACTGTCTTTGCGCTGGGGCTTCCGGCTTCTAAACGAGCACTTTCCGGCATACTGTCAGTCCCAACAGCCCCAATTTCAGGATCAGCGCCCCTATTTTCAATCTCTACATTATCACTGGGTGGGATGATCCCAGCATTGTCCCCGCATGCCCTAAATAAGAAAAATAACAGTAGCAGAGCCACCAAGCCCAGTAACAACCATAACCACCATGGTCGGGCTTTGCTTACGGCCCCAGCATCTGTAGGCGCCACTGGTGCATTGCTGGTCCAAGGAGACAACTCATCGCCCTCTTCAGCGGTCAAGATATCATCTTTTACCTCTTCCAACTCTTGCTCTGCTGGTGAAATGATGGCTCCACCTGCCTTCACATTGTCTATATTTGACTCTGCTCCTATCCCACCATTGTCAGAAGTGCTACTAAGTGTACCGAGTGCAGCACCTACCGCCCCTACAGCTCCAACTGCACCTATCCCTACACTGCCACTAAGACTAGCATTTTCAACTTCTAGCGAAAATACTTCGGTTGCAGTCGTCTCAGTTAGTTTTATCCCAAAAGCAGCGGCGTATTCTCTCACATTGCTTTGAAACCAAAGCATCCATTGGTCGCGTTCAGCAGCGCTGGCAAAATAACGACTCTTCGCAACCGCTTGGCGATTACCTCCTCTTACCAAAAAGAAGTATCCTTCCTCTCCTGCTTGGGGATCGAGGCGATTATCTTGGTTACCATTTTGAGCCAAGGCTCTCATACCATTGTTGCGACTTTTCTTGGACAGATATGCCTGACTAAAAATCAGGGCTCTTCCACTGGAATCATTCAGGTGGAAATAATGCCTACGATCGATTTTATTTTGAAAACTTTCAAAACCAGCAGCTCCAGACTCAGAAGGCACATCCAAACGATAGGTTTCTTTTCTTTTTGACTTTTGGGGTGCAGGAAAGGCTGCTTTAAAGTCCGGAGCTTGTGATTTCAGATCCAGCAGTGCTTGATCTCGCTCAGTCGCATTCGCAAAAAATCCACTGCGAGCGATTTCGGTACCATTGCTTGCTTTGAGGATAAAAAAAGCCCCTTCTGGGCTTTCTAAACTTTGATAACGCGCCTCTTTTTCAACATTTTTTAGTACCGTACGAATGCGCTTGTCTCGCTTGGCGATCGAATCAAAGCCTCGAGAATATAAAATTGGAAGGCCTTGGGCATTATTGAAGTGAAAGTAGTAAGGTTCCTTTTTTTCTGTCCGGCGAAAAGCTTCAAATCCAGGCGTTCCCTCAGGGGAAGAAAAAAGAAAGTCATAAAAAGCTGAAAAATCGACTTCTTGATTGGGGCGCCTAAAGGTTGCAGCTCTTTCAACTACCGTCATGGACACTTCAAAGGTTTGCTTATCCCTAGCTGCCTGTTGCAAGGCATTTAAGGCTTGGTTAGCGACAGTTTCTTCTGCAAAAATCTGCGAGCGCATCAGCTCTGAATCATCCTCTGCCCTCAAACGCCAACCAAAACCGTTTTCGAGGGGGGAGGGATCTAGGTTTTGATTGCGTAACTGCCGCACCGCTTGGCGCATAGCATTGATGGTAGTATCTCTATTAGGAAAGGAGATACTTTCCATCACGAGATTGCTGTTTTCATCGAGTAATTGGAAGCGAAAGGGCCCATTTTTCCCTTCGCGGGACATTTGAAAGTTCATGAGTATAGTCGCTAAAGGTTAGTCTGATAGTCTTAGCAATTGGGAAAAGCAACGATATGAGAACTTTTGACGGTCGATCAATGTTTCTTCACTATTAAAGTAAAATCTTCCGAGAATACCTAAATTGCAGACATGGAAATAAGTTTGATCATTTCCCTTGCAGTCCTATCTTTTGGACTGGGTTTGTGGATGCGACAACGCCGCCAGAGGCCACCTAAATGGCAACGTTGGTTAGAAGAAGCCATTCGTTCCTACGAAGGGCGCCAGTATCAATCTACCATAGAACAAGCCCAAAAAGCGCTCAAAGCTATCCAGAAGTCTGAAGAAGACACGACCATCTATCATGGCTTGATATACTTTTACATTGGTCGGGCACAATTAGATGCACGCCAATTTGCAGCCGCTAAGGCCTCGCTCCAAGAATGCGAAAAGATTTACGAAAAGCATACTCCCGAAGACGCTATGTACCGTAACAACTTGGCGCTAGCCCTCGCAGATTTGTATTTCGAGACCCAAGCGTTCGCCGAGGCGAAACCCTACTACCAACAGACGCTAGCTCAGCTAAAACAAGAGACCAATAACCATAATGCGGATCAGGTCAAACTTGTTGTGTATCAGCGCATTGCCGAACTAAGTGAACAGCTAGGGGAATATGAGGCTGCCGTGACGAATTACGAAGCCTTTCTAGAAGCTTTTGCCGAAATTTTGGGAGATGATCATCCCGGTTATCAACGGGTAGATAGACATCGACTACAGCTCGTCAATGCTTTGGCGGCTCGTGAAGCAGGTTTTCCCGATGCCAAAATCACTATTGAGTATAGTGAAGAGGAATCTGATTTGATGAGTCGACATTATGCACAATGGCTCGTTTCTCCACATCCACTACCTGACCAAGCGAGTCTCACCAAACTACTGCAAAAGGCAGATCAATTGAGAATCCTAGCAGGCACTCCTGATGAGCTTAAGGAGGTAAAACTCATCACTGAAGGTAGCCAACTAGGCCCCATAAAAGCCACTTTCCGCATTGAAGCTGAACCCCAAGGTCACACGCTCAAAGAAGGAGGTACTTGCTTTCAATGGGAAGACAGCACGGCCAAGGTGCTGGGACAAATCTGGTATTTGGGCGAAGGCATCATCCGCTGGCCAGATGGCTGGAAAGGGGACGCTCATTTGGAGTGGGCTGATAGGTTTGAAAATCGCTTAGAAGAATATTCCGAATTGTAACAATAAAGCTATAGGGGTGCCGTTTCAATTACACACCACCAAACTAACGTCATGAAATATGACAGAGCGGTTTTGCAAAGCAAGGCCGCTTTTTATTTTACAGAGAAGCGATAAAGACTAGTAGAAGTGTACTCCTCGCCTGCCTTAATTTCCGTCGTCGGAAAGCCCACCTGATTAGGGCTATCGGGATAATGCTGCGTTTCCAGACAGAAAGCATGACGGGCTTGGTAATGAATCCCTCCCCTACCCTTTTGATCGACAAAATTGGCTGAGTAAAACTGTACGCCAGGTTCTGTAGTCAAGACCTCCATTTGGCGGCCTGTCTCGGGCTCATAAACCAAGGCGCACTTGCGCAAGCGCCCCGACTCTCCGTTGATAACAAAATTGTGGTCATAACCGCCGCCTCGCTGCATCTGGATATCGGTATGCTCAATGTCTTGTCCCATCAACTTGGCAAAACGAAAATCAAAAGGTGAGTCAGAGACCGAACGTAAATCACCGGTTGGAATCAGGTTTTCATCTACTGGGGTGATGTAATCGGCCCATAGTTGCAACTCATGGCCTAACACTGGGCTTAGTCCTCCATCCTTGAGATTGAAGTAAGCATGGTTGGTAAGATTGGCTATGGTTAAGCTATCTGTACTAAGTTGATAATCTATTTGTACGCCATCCTCTGCGGTCAAGGTGTAGCGAACTTCAGCCGTCAAGGTCCCTGGATAACCTTCCTCTCCATCAGGGCTGATATATTGAAGCAGGACTGAGTTTGCTTCAGCGGCTATTACAGACCAGACCTTACGATCAAAGCCCACTATGCCACCATGTAGGTGATTAGGGCCATTATTGATCGCAAGACTATATTCTTTGCCAGCTAGCTTAAACGTACCTTCCTTGATGCGATTACCAAAGCGTCCTACGATGCCCCCAAAGTGGGGATGCTCGCCATAGTATTCTTCTACGGTATCAAAACCTAAACACACTTCGGCTATTTTCCCTTCACGATCCGGAGTTTTGACCGAAATCAAGTGGGCTCCATAATTGGTGACACCCATTTCCATACCCGAAGGATTGCTAAACCAAAATGATTCGACTAGCTCGCCGGAAGGGCTCTCTCCGATACTTACTCTCTTCATAAAGCCTAGAACTTTTGGTAGGTTTTGCGCACACCAGCCGTAATCATCGGCCAATCGTCGGTACGGAAAGGCGAGGCGGGTAAGCCTTCTGCATTGTATAGGTTAGCGTCATCAGGATTGTCCGCCCAAGCATATCGCACGGCTACTGGATTGGCCACATTGGAGCTAGAAACCACCACCTTATCTCCTTCAATATAAGCTTGCGCCCAATGCCACTGGCGGTCCTCGCCGGCGATGGCAAAGCCTTTGAGGTAGCCATAGCGGTCATTGGCGACTAAGCCACTACCGATATGTTCAAACTCCAACGTAGCCTTACCTGAGCGGAAGCTGGCTTTTTTAAAGCGCGGACCACTATATACAATCTCCTGCTCATAGGCTACGTGTAGGGCAGCAAGCGCTAGCCTCAAACCCACGTCTTGCTTATTGCGAGGATGAATATCGTCGGCCTCTCCAATATCGATAATCACAGCCTCTCCCGTTTTGGGTAAGCTCAGCGTCATAGATTGCGCTTCCCGCAATTCTGCCCAATCACTATCTTCGGCTTGCTCTTTTGCCGCTTTAAAATTGGCCAGTTGCACCCAGAAAAAAGGAAACTCATAGCCCCAGTCTTCGCGCCAGTTTTCGATCATAGCCGGAAAGAGTTTTTGATAAGCTTCAGCTCTCCCAGCATTGCTCTCTCCTTGATACCAAATCGCGCCTTTGATGCCATAAGGCAATAATGGGGCGATCATGCCATTGTAGAGGAGTGTAGGTTGGTCGTTAGGGCCAAGCGCTAGGTTAAGAGCCACTCCTTGGGGGCTGACTCGGTATTTCCATTTACCGCTTAGCGGAACGCTCATTCCTCCCATCTTAAACTGATAGAGCCCTGCCTTACCCCAAAGGCCGCCGCCTCCGCCAGTGTCTTCGACTCTAACGGCTATGACATTTTTGCCTTTCCGCAGTGCCCCTTTACTTACCTCATATACTCTTGGGGTATTATAGCCATTGTAGCGGCCGATCTCTTGTCCGTTGAGATAGGTAATATCATTATCATCGATAGGACCGAGCAAAATCTGCGCATCGCTTAAGGCCTGATCATTGGGAATTTCAAAGCTAAATCTAAACCAAACGATGCCGTCTAAATTGGGTAAACCGGCACTTTCCCATAAATTCGGCAGCATCATATCCTCCCATTCGCTTTCGTCCAAGTCATTGGCAGCCCAAATAGGATTACCCTCTATCAGGCCCCCTTTAGAATCGCCAAAAGAAGCCATCAATTTGTCATACTGCTCCTTTTGCGTTGCTTCAAAGCGAGCTCTTGCTTCACCGCTAAGCTGAGAGGCAATGCCCTCAAAACTAGGCACAGCTTCAATAGCCTCCTTTCGCATCCAAGTCTCAACCTCCGTCCCTCCCCAATTGGTGCTAATCAGCCCTATGGGAACGTCCAACTCCTGCTGTAACTTGCGTCCGAAGAAGTAAGCCACGGAAGAAAAGCTAGGGATGCTCATCGGACTACAGGTCTGCCAAAACTGATCCTGCTCCAAATCCTCAACTGGGCTAAATTGGATATTATGCTTCACATCGAAGAGCCTAATTTGGGGATGATTGGCATTGGCAATCTCTGCCTGAGCATCATTGGTGTTGGTGAGGCTCCACTCCATATTGGACTGTCCCGAACAAATCCAAACGTCTCCTAAGAGCACGTCGGTAAATTCGAGCCTTTCTCTTTTTGTGCTAACACGCAATGTGTAAGGGCCGCCCGCTTGCATTTCGTCCAAAGCAATAGACCAAGTACCGTCTTTTTCAGCCTTGGTTTTATAGGTCATTTCACCAATTTGGATGGTGATCTTATCACGGCCCTTGGCCCAGCCCCAAAGTTCGATGGGTTTTTCCCTTCGTAAGACCATATGGTCTGAGAAAATTTGAGGCATACGGAGCTGAGCCTCTAGTGAGCTCAGACTGATGGCAATAGTAAACAGGAGTAGTATAGTAGTTCTCATGAGGGATGGTTTTGATCCTTTTCAAGATAGCCAAAAAATCCTAAGCTAAAGGGATGAACGTTCCCAAAGGGAAAAACAAAAACAGGATTTCAGGCCAAGGCCCAAAATCCTGTAAAAAGCATCTCAGTTAGCTCTACTTAATTGAGCGAGCGAGGATTGATTTGCTGCATTTCTTCGCTTAGCTGCTGTAGTTTTTCGGTATCGCCTTGTTGCGAGTAATATTGCTGCAACATCTGCAATGGATAGAGATACATCTGGTTTTTAGGAAACTTTCGTCCCATTTTACCATAGTACTTCAAGGTCTCTAAGCTGCGCCCTTTGGCAAAATCAAAGTATTCGTTTGCTTTCTCTTTGTTGCCAATACGATCCCACATCATGCCACCGCGTGCAATAATATATGGATCTGGCTCTACCACATCGTAAGGGATGGTTTCCTCGGTAAAGGTCATCACATTAGCCGCTTTGGTTTTATACTCTGCGGCCAATTGATCATTGATTGTGATCAAAGCTTGGAGGCTATCTGCTTTGCTTGGATCAGCAGAGAGTTCGTTTTTAAGACGAGCACTAGTAGCAGTTGCTCCTTCCATTTTTTGTAGATAACCATTGGCCAAGCGGTGGAAGGTATTGTGGTAGTTACTCAACATGCGGATGATGTTCTCATCATAATACACATCAGGATCGGTGAGGTTACGATAACGGAACTTCTCGGTCATGTTCGTAAAAATCTTTTCTAGATCAAGGGAACCTTCAAAAGGATCGTAAAGGTCTTTAGAACTAGGCTTCTTAACAGGCAAGATGCGATAGGCTAAGCCCTCCAATCTCAAATAAGGCGCTAATCCAATGTAGCTGCTAGGGGTTACGGTATTGGCGAAATAAACCGGACGCTCCCAGCCTTGCTTGGCTACGTTTTCGAGAAGATTGAGCAATAGTACATCTTTCAACTCGAGGTAGCGATTGTTACCGCCACCACGGGTAGGCACTTTCCAACTCATGGGGCTTTGCACAAATGGCACTTCAGCTTCCTCGATGATGCCTTTTTGTAAGAGGCTTTGCGCATTTGCTGGGAGGCTAAAGTCCACATTCTTTTGGCCTTTCATATTGCGTGATTGACGCGCTTGGCCTACATAATCACTCTTCTTAAGATTGAGTGGCAAAGGAGCGGATTCGTTCACCTGCTGATACATCTGGTCGATATACCAGTCAGTATTTACATAGCTGAGACAGAGCACTCTAACGTCAGTACGCACCCCTTCCACTTCTTGCAGGTACCATAAGGGAAAAGTATCATTATCCCCATTGGTAAAGAGTACCGCATTAGGGGCACAGCTGTTGAGCAAATTGTAAGCAGAATCAGGTGCGACATAACGACCCGAACGCGAGTGATCATCCCAGTTTTCAACCCCCATGATGATCGGTGGAATCAATCCCACTACCACCGCTAAAATAGCAGCGTTGCCCTTTAGCGCCTTCTCCAACAACTGATAGATCGCAATGACACCCAAACCGATCCAAATCGCAAAAGTCTGGAAGGAACCGGCAAAGGAGTAATCCCTTTCCCTCGGCTGAGCCGGATACTGGTTGAGGTAAATAATAATGGCAAGCCCCGTGAAGAAGAACAGCAAACCAATTACCGCGGCATCATCCCCCCGTTTGAAACCATGCCAAAATAGTCCTAGTAGGCCTAACAATAGAGGCAAAGCATAGTAGTGATTTTTGGCAGGATGATTTTTCCAGAAATCAGGGGCCATGCTGGTTTTACTGAAGTTGAGGCCAGACTCCCAGTCCATATCTTGAATATCCCCTTCCTTACCGACAAAGTTCCACATGAAGTAACGGATATACATATGGTTGATTTGATACTTAAAGAAGTAGTTCAAATCTTCGGCAGCGGTCGGTTTATCATCGTATTGTGATTGCCCCTTGCGAGAAACATAATTGCGGTACGCATGCTCTCCAAAGCGCTGATCGTTCCAGCGTTGCCCGTCGTACATACGAGGGAATAGTTTGAGGTCTTTAGAATCGTAGCGATACTTACGCTTTTCCCCTAAAACGGTATAACGATCTTTGCCATCCTCTAGTACGTATTCAGTGCCATTGGCATCCAGCCCACGCGGCTGAGCATTGTAAAGCGGTCCTTTGAGCAGCGGACGGTCGCCATACTGCTCACGCTTCATGTAGCTGAGGAAAGTAAGGGTATTGTCAGGGTTGTTTTCGTCAATGGGAGGATTTGCGTTTGAGCGAATCGGAATCATCAAATAAGAAGCAAATCCGATATATACCACTACAGTACTCAGTAAGGCTGTATTGAGTAGCAGCTTACGCTTGATGTGGCTGTAATAGACGCCAAAAGCCAAGCCACCAAATAAGAGTATAAAGAATAAAATAACGCCGGTACCAATTGGCAATCCCATGCCCGTTTCAGCGCCGCGTTTTTCGATCACCCCAGCAAAAACTCGCTCAAATAACCACGCAAGGTCGAAAGTCCAAAGGATGATGCCTGTCTGTACGACCCCTAATATTGCTACGGAAACAGCTCCTGTGATGAAGAATCCTTTCCAGTTGAAATCGTATTTGCGGAAGAAGTAGATGAAAGCCAAGGCTGGAATAGTCAAGAGGTTCAAAAGGTGAACGCCAATAGACAAGCCCATGAGATAGGCAATCAAAATGATCCAACGCTCATTACCTGGATTGTCGGCATAGTTTTCCCACTTAAACATCAACCATACTACCACCGCTGTGAAGAAGGAACTCATGGCATATACCTCAGCCTCCACCGCATTGAACCAGAAGGAATCAGCAAAGGTGTTGGCTAAACCCGCCACGACCCCAGCACCAATAATCGCGATGATTTGACTTGTGTTGGGCGTACCATCACGTCCCACCATGATTTTGCGCGCCAAATGCGTCGTAATCCAAAAAGTAAATAAGACCGTAAAGGCACTCGAAAGTACACTCAAAAGGTTGACCATAAAGGCCACACTCTCTGGTCCCGCAAAAAAGGCGAATAAGCGACCGACCAGCAAAAAGAAGGGTGCACCCGGAGGGTGAGGTACTTCTAGCTCATTGGAACAGGCGATAAACTCACCACAATCCCAAAAGCTCGCCGTCGGCGACATAGTCAGTAGATATACTACCAAAGCGGTGAGAAATGTTCCCCAGCCCGCGATATTATTGATACGTTTATAGTCCATATTTTAATTGGATCGTTTCCGATTTCACGATTGCGCCCCGAATATATAAAAACTCTCTCACAAAGTATGTTACACCTTGGAGAGAGTAGGGTTCAATCTTGCGTTTGCTTTGTTTTTTTAGGGCTTACTGCTTTGCAGAACACTTAGCCCGAGGATGATCGTTCTGCGCAGCAGTCCCAAACCTAAAAGTCGAGCTGATAACTAATCACGGGCGTCAAACCACTTTGAGTACGGTTACTATTTAGGCTATTAGTGGCGAAGACATAGCGGGGCTCGCGCGCATTGAGGCGATTAGTCGCATTTTGTACGTCTAGAGAGATCAGATGTGATACTTTATCGGCATTGATGCGATAAGCTACCCGCAGGTCAATACGATAGTAAGTGCCTACTCGCTCCTCCCAAGCTTGACTATGGACGGGCACAAAGAAGCCGGCAGCTTCAGAGGCGGCTGCATCCAAAGGCGATTTGCGCAACCCCCCATTTACGATTCCACGGGTAGAAACCTGAAAAGTAGATTTTCCTTCTTTGAAGTTCCACTCGCGCCCCAATGCAAAACTACCACTATAATTGCCGTTGAAACGAGTATTATACCAGACATCAGGGGTATTGGTCATGTATTGAGACTGAAAGAGTGAACCAGTCAGCAACATGAAAGTCCCTCTCGCAAAAGTCTGCTGGACACTGACGTCTATCCCATAGTTTTGGCCACGTCCTTCGCTGACGAGGGCTTGACGCGCATAGCCTTCCCGTTCGTTGAGCAACATATAAGAGCTAATCGGATCCGCCTCGATCGGTAGATTGAAGAGGGACTGATAATAAGCCTCGGCTCTAAAACGTAAACTCTTGCTGAAACTATGCCCATAGCTCAACACTAAATGGTGAGCCTTGACTAAATCGAGATCCTGATTGACCAACTCTCCATTAACGGTGGTAAAATAGTTGCCCAAGGGCAGCACCTGAGAATGCAAGCCGTAAGAAAGAGAGATTTGATCGTTAGGGGAAAGGATATAGTTGGCCGACAAGCGAGGCTCTAGCGAAGTACTGCCATTGAGGGCAAAGTACAAACTATGTAGTCCAGCGTTGAAAGTCAGACGATTGCTAGCTTGATAACGCAGCCGGCCATAGGCTTGGACCAATTGGGAGCTTCCCTCACCCGAAACTCTAGGAACGAGGCCTTCATTATTGAAATCCAGCACGTCTTCTCTAAAGCTAAACTGAATCTGAGAGAACATAGTACCGATTCGAAGATTAAGCTTTTCGTTGAGCTTATTGTTGTAAAACAGATGAGCAGAGACACGGCTATCATTGTAGGTCTCCCGATCAAGAGGAGTTGATAGCAAACCTTCCAGTTCTTCATCGCTGAAAGCCATGCGGGTAGGATCAAGGCTGCTGACATCTAGGGTATCATCATCATCCACTACCTGGCTACCGACAGCAGCCAAGGCAAAACGGAGATAAGAATCGTTCTTGAGATTGCGGGTGTAAGTCATACCGAGTGCCCCCATATTGGTCAAAAAGTCTGTGGTGGTTCGCACATCGGTATCGGGCAGCATCAGGGAGTCCTTGTCCACATCCCAGATTTCGCCACTCAAGCCCCCGATGCCAAAGAAAGTAAGAGAACCGTTCTCCGTAGGAAAAAACAAATTGAAGGACAAATCCTGAAAGGTATTATCGACTCTTGGTCCGACAAGACGGAAACCCAAATCATTGAGGATTCCCAAAGTCGAATAACGATAATTGACCAGATAAGAGGCGCCGCTATTGCCGAGGGGACCTTCAGCCGCTAAGTCTATCCCGAGCAGACCAAACTTGAAGCGATAGTCTCTTTCGAAACTATTTCCCTTGCGGAAACGCATATCCATCACCCCAGAGATTGCATTGCCATAGTCCGCAGAAAAGGCACCGGTAGAAAAGCTACTTTCGCTGAGCAGTTGTGCACTGAAAACGGTAATACCGCCCCCAGAAGAACCCTTACGAGCAAAATGATTGGGGTTAGGAATATCAATTCCTTCCAAGCGCCAGAGTACACCGGCTGGGGTATTGCCTCTAATCACGATGTCACTATTATTGTCTTGCGGTCCTACCACTCCAGGCT
>JBCCQN010000081.1:0-32000 GCA_039024315.1 Bacteroidota bacterium | reverse complement strand
TCAAACAACGATACTGCATTGGGTAAGTACTAAGTAGAGAGTATTAAGTATTTAGACGTTGCAAAAATAGTAAAGGAGCGTCGATTCTTCTCGCTTTATGTCGTTTACTTTTTGCGCTATACTTGTCTATTTAGATTTCAGGATCCAGCGTCCTCCATCCTGCTTTTCGATGTCTGCACGATCTAGCAGTTGAGCCCTAAATTCACCTCTGGCGTACATCAAAGCTTGATCATCATAATGCTCGCTGCCAACATGGCCAGAGTTTCCTGTAGGTAAAATACTCCAACTATGGGCAGGATCAGCAAAGTCAATCACCGCTCGACGAGAAGGCCCAAAGGTAGCGCGATACAAGCCCGTGCTGTCAATATCAAAGGCGAGATTATTGATCACTTCATTGCCGGAACCTACGGCTATCGGGCCGACATTGAAGACGGCATCTAAGGGAGGTACTTGACCCAGCGGGTGCCCATGCTCTAGGTAATGGGCTTTTTCCCATTGCCAAACCTCGACATCGGCTCCAAACTGCTTTTCAAGCTCTCTGATAGTCTTTTCCCAAGCTGCGCTTACGATTTGTCCCCGCGTCTCGTGGGCATCAGTCTGTTGGTCATCCCACCAAACTGACTGAGCGTTCCGCAGCAGGCGGTCCAAAGAACTCTGTATCAAATAAGTATTGACCACAGTATTGAAATCTTCATATCCCAGTTCATCCTCCATTTGGAGGCGAAGGGTATGGTAGAGGAGTTTATAGTAAATCGTAGGTGCGATAGCCTCAGGTGCATGGCTGCCATCCCATTGAGAGAGGCGTTCGCGCGCAGTAGTCCCTAAGTCAGAATCCAAGTCCGCCAACAAGCCTGCCACCAAAGTGGTGAGATTGGGCCCAGTATGGTCATTGATCATTTCACGAACCCCTTCGGCATCCCAAGTCTGACGAGCTTCGAGCATTTGTACGATTCGTTTGGCGCGATGATCAGCCGCATAATAGCCGGGATAATAGCCTCCCGGTAATGAATCGTGCTGATTATTGGCAGAATATACGTAACCCCAAGGTGGATTGACCGCACGTGGATTATCTTCGAATTCATAATAGCCGATCAATTCATCTTCCCCGCTGCTACCATCTAGATATAGTTTGGTGTTTACATGCGCTGGGAAACGGGCCAACTTAGCACTTGACCAAGAGGCAATGTTTCCATCCACATCGCCATACATCACATTGAGGCCGGGCGCAATGATTTGACTAGCAGCTAGCTCTAATTCAGCCATGCTTTGGCCATGCGCCAAACCATAGGCCGGAATCATGAGATTATTGGCTTGCTGTAGATAGACCCACCAAAGGGCGATAGGGGCTTCAGACTGCACTTCCTTGAAGGCATCATTGACGATGGGGCCATGGCGTGAGGTACGCAAGGTGATCGTAGTGTCTTTGCCACCCTTGACTTTGATGGTTTGCTCTTCGAGTTCTAGATCTTCCCAATGATCTTTGAACCAAACTTGATTGGAATTATCTGGATTCACCTTCTCACGGTAGAAGTGAGTATCATCATTGAGAAACATGGTAAGCCCGATAGCATGGTGTTTGTTGTGTCCGATAGGGGCAAAGGGATAGCCCGCAAGGTGGTAGCCATACCAGCTGAAATCGGGCGTTTCGAGATGCGCTTCAAACCAAACCGAAGGCTGGCTGTAACCAATATGAGGATCATTGGCAAAGAGTACAGCCCCAGAAGCGGAACGCTCAGGAGCGATCACCCAACTATTACTGCCTTGCAATAGAGGCACAGGCAGTTTTTTGAGAGCGGCTTGAACCTTACTGCCAAAGCTAGCTTCGACACTAGCCATACTAGAATCACGAAAGGAGTGTATCCGCTGGGTTTGGTCCCGATAATCCAAGTTTACGTCAGCGAGATATTCAGGGCCTAAGCGTTGCGCGATGCGCTCTACTACCGGCTCTTGCGTCAGGCCAGAGGCAAAACCATACGCCATGAAACCCGAAACATTGTAAAGATCTACTAGGCTAAAAGGAGTCTTTTCTATGCCCATAAAGCCAAACTCGATAGGATCCTCTCCCTGCTCAATAAACGCATTGATACCATCTAGATAGGCTTGAGCCGCAATTTGATAGGGTTCTGTCTCGGAGGCATGATAAGTCTCGACAGATTGACGGGCGATTTTTTCTAGGCCAACGGTACGAAATAGGATATCGGTTTCGATGAGGTCTGGGCCGATAACTTCGGCCAAACGCCCACTAGCAGCGCGACGAATCATCTCCATCTGAAACAGACGCTCACTAGCATGTACAAAGCCAAGGGCATAATAAGCATCGCGTTCGCTGGAAGCGTAAATATGAGACACACCATAATCATCAAATAAAATCTCAGCCTCAGTTTCAAGACCTTGGAGGCCAAATTCGCCTTCGTAATCGGGGCTATCTGACTGGATATAATACCAAGTACCAAAGCCGCTAACAATTACCAAAAGCAGCAGAATCAGGAGAAAATATCGCAATAGTTTCACAGGGAGGGGGTTTAGGGGTAGAAAAGCGTCTGGCAATAAATATTTTTCGAGGAAATTAACAAAGCAGTTACGAAGAAAGTTTGTAGATAATGATGCAGAAGACTTTCAGCAAAGCTGATATTTTAAATCTTTCCAAAGAGTACCGCCGTAATCTGATCAATTCAGTAGGTGGCTTTAAGAGTTTAGCGCTGGTAGGAACAATCGATCGAGAAGGCCAGACCAACCTTTCTTTGATTAGCTCGATCATTCATGTTGGGGCCAATCCTCCTTTGCTGGGGATGCTAATGCGGCCCCATGTAGTGCCTAGACATACGATCGAGAATATTGAGGCTACCCACCATTTTACGGTCAATCATGTAAGGGAAGAATTTTACACCCTTGCCCACCAAACCAGCGCTCGTTATCCCAAGGAAGTTTCTGAGTTTAGGGCAACTGGGCTAACCGAGGAATTTAGCGAGATGCATCCGGCACCTTACGTTTTAGAGTCGAGTGTACGTATGGGTCTCCGCTTCGTGGAACGCCATCATGTTACAGCCAACGCTACCCAATTGATCATTGGCGAAATTATAGAGTTGAGCGTTCCGAGCATCGGTCTCAAAGAAGATGGTTTTGTCGATCTCGAAAGCTTGGGGACGCTGACCGTCTCTGGCCTAGATAGCTACCATAAGACCCAACGCTTGGGTAGATTGCCATATGCAAAAGCGGATAGCAAACCTTAGTTCGCTACCCGCTATAGATGAGATTTAATTTCTTTTATTTGGAGGAGTTGCTAAACTTCCCGTAGAGAAAAGTTCCTTCGCTACGCTGCCCTTGAGGACTGACATAAACCCCTTGTCCGTGCACTTTTCCGGCGTTGAATTCGCCTTCATAAGTTCCACCATCAGCATAAGCGTAGCTGCCATTGCCATGACGCTTGTCCATATACCAATCGCCATCGTAGCTACTCCCATCAGCGTAATTGTAAGTACCCTGACCATGTTTCTTACCATTTAGCCACTGACCCGTGTAGGTATCACCATTGCTGTAAGTCAGCGTGCCTTGACCGTTGTATTGTCCGTTGAGAAATGTCCCGGTATAGGAAGAACCGCTTAGTGTAGTGATCGTACCTTCTCCAGTCATTTGACCGTTGGTCCAGACACCATTATATTTCACTCCTGAGGCAAAAGCCATATCACCTTGGCCATTTTTGCGACCATTTTTCCACTCACCTTCATAGACATCGCCATTGCGATACTCCATGCGGCCTTGTCCATGACGTTTGTTATTGACAAAACCTCCGGTATAAAAATCTCCGTTTGGATAGTGATAGGTGGCGGTACCCGCAACGCGTCCATTGGTCCAATTACCTTTGATGGTAGTGCCATTGGGATAACTAAGCGTGCCTTCGCCATTTTGCTGATCTTCTGACCAGCTCCCTTTGTACTTGCTACCGTTGGAAAAAGTATAGGTACCAAAACCATCCATTAGACCTTTGGCAAACTCACCTACATACACATCTTCGTTGCGGTAAGAGTAAGTACCCTGCCCATGCATTTCGTCATTTTTCCATTCACCGACGTATGAATCGCCATTGTACATTCTGTATTCTCCCATGCCATGTCGCTTAGCATTTTTCCAGTCGCCTTTATAGACGTCTCCATTGGGATAGGTGTAAGTACCGCGACCGGAGTCACAGTCTCCACGAGCACATTGGGCATTGACAGAAAAGGCAGAAAACAAGAGGGCGAGGAGCGGAATTACAAATCTCATTCGTGTCATAATTGGCAAGGAGTAGAAAAAACTCTGAACCAAAAGTAATCGCTGATCGTCTTATAATAAGCACAGATCCTGCCAAAAATCTTACATAGCTAAGATTTTTTCAGTTTGGTGCTTGGAAAGATGTTTTTTTAGTTCGTATCGATCAGCCATGCAAAATGTTTGGTCAGGCGAAATATAGTTAGAATGATTATTTAAAAAAAGTTGTCTATCAAGCCTTTAGCCGCAAAAAATATTCGAAAACATGGAGCAAGATACTATCATCCAGCTGTATAAAGAGTACGTTTTAAGCCATAAAACAAGACCGAGTTCTGTCTATACTTTTATGCAAGAACAGGGAGAAGAGGAGAAATCCTTCTATGCACATTTTGCATCATTTAGTGCATTAGAGCAGCAATTGTTCTATTCTTACTTCGAAAACACGATTTCTCGCCTAGCTGCTTCAGCGGAATATCAAGAATATGATAGCCTGCAAAAGATTCTTGCTTTTTTCTATACTTGGCTAGAAGTGATGCAAGCGGAAAGAAGTCTCGTAAAGTTTATGCATCAGCAGGCAAATTATTCTTTATTCAGCTTGACACCAAGCTATATGGCCACTACGGTGGAGCCATTTCAGGAGCATATTCGCAAATTGCTCAAATACGGCATAGACGATGGGCAGGTAGCTGACCGCTTTTTTGTAACCCGCTACTACAAGCAGGGATTTTGGGCGCAGGCTCGTTTGATCCTCAATTATTGGCTCAAGGACAATAGTCCCAATTTTGAAAAAACGGATGCCATGGTAGAGAAAACGCTTCGCCTCGCCTTTGATGTGATTGAACCCAATACGCTGGATTCCGGCTTTGATTTGGCGCGTTTTCTTTGGCGCGGGTAAGATCTCTTTTCGTTTTTACGAGGATCATGTTCGACGCAAAATTTTGCGTCGTTACGGTTTGGGGATATTTTTTTTACTCCCGAAAGATTTCGGGACGCGGAACGATTATCCCCATTGCATTGCGCGTAGCGTCGCAAAATTTTGCGCAGCCAAAAGACAAACGTTCCACGAAGTGGTAGTCCAAGCCCAAAAACTAGCGTAAAGGTAGGAATCCATCCTCCAACTCGTACAACATTGCAAGAGGCGCTGGCCAACTAAGTCGACCAACGCCTTCCCTTTTCACTAACACCTATTTATTTCGCTTCCCAAGCATCTTGGTAGGCTTCGATTACTACCGATTTTGCGGATATTGGGCCATTGACGACCACTACTGCTTGCACTCCGCTAGCAAAGCGTACGATCACGGAGCTAAGTTCTGCGTTATTGTTTCCATCCCATGGTGGGAAGTAGCCGCCTTTGCCATAAGCAGGACCATCAGGGAAGCCCACGCTTGAGTTATATTCGCCCATACCAAGTCCATATTGCTTCAATTGGTTCAACATATTTTGTGAGAGGTAGGTCCCAGGGGTCCACATGCGCATCAAAAACTCTTCTAGTTCGCGGATCGAAAGTTGAATCCCGGCAGAACCTTCGCGCAATATCCAATCGCCATAGGCAGTTCCTTTTTTGATACCCGCAGGGTAAGCGTAGAAGAGTGCCCCACCGGATTGAGGCGTAAAATTGACAGAGGTGATACCTACTGGATCAAAGATTTCTTGGCGGAGATAGTTTTGGAAGGCGATTGAGACCTCCACGTCTTCTCCCACGAATTGGATATTATCAAAGCCGATGATGTAAGCTAAAAGTACCCGAGCGACAGCATAGTTGATGTTTTGGTATTTCTCGATCTTATCAGCGGCCTTGACACCAGCTTCGATGGCATTTTTTACCCCAGCATGATCATAAGAACCGGCTACGCTATTCCGGAAGCCACTTTTGTGGGCCAATACTTGTTCGAAAGTGATACCATTGATACTGCTATGAGCGTTCCACGAAGTGGGCAAATAAGGTCTAATGCTCTGGTGGATACCGATATCATTTTGCTCCATGGCTCTCAAAAGCGCGACTGCGGTGATGGTTTTGGTTACACTTGCTGGGTTGAATCTTTGGTTGACCGTAAAGTTGACATTGCCTCCATCGACTATCGTTTTGGCGAGACCTACCGCTTTTTCATGCACCGCAAAGCCACTGCGAATATGATAGCCGTACTTCATGACTTTGCCATCTAGGCGGTTTTCTATGCCTTGGGCAAATTTTTCGAGATCGAGGCACTGGGTGCGGGTACAATTGATACCTAGGACAGGCTTGACGTCTTCAGGATCACAACTTGTGTTAAATAAGCCAATACTGAGCAGGCTGATTAGGGCGATGATTTTGATTTTCATTGTTCCGTTTGTTTGTTATTTCTGATGATTACAAACGGATATGATCGAGCTCAAAAAAGGTAAACAAGATTTAAGTATTGAAGGGTAGATTTCTTGAATTATTGACTTAACAATTCGAAAAATCTACCCTTCAACCATTCCCTTATTTGATGCTTTCAAAAACTTTTTTCATCATCTCCCCTGCCTGAGAGGGTTCGAGCCAACGGCACACGATCACGATATCTTGTTCAGGCGCTACTACGATATAGTTTCCGCCAAAACCAGCCGCATAGTAGACTGACTCAGGTACCCCTTCCCAATAGCGAGTCCCCGAAGATTGATTGAGCCACCACATATAGCCATAGTTGGCATTGGCCGCAGAAGGCGTAGTCGCCGCTTTTATCCAAGAGCTAGGAAAAATCTCTTGCTCTCCCCAACGCCCTTGGTTGAGAAACAACATGCCAAAACGAGCATGATCCTCCGCGCTGATAAACAAGCCTCCACCAGAATGGCCGCCGCCGCTGACTGATTGCATTTCGAGGCCATCAATATTGACCCAAGAGTTTTCGTAGCCATACCAACGCCAAGTGGGCGAAGCCCCGATAGGGTCCATGACTTGCTCTCTTAAGACTATTGGTAAAGGTTTGCGCCAAACGTTTAGGAGCGAATAGGACAATACATTGACGCGAACATCATTGTATTCAAAAACCGTCCCAGGCTCATTGAGGCTGCGGAACTGCCAATCATCTAGTTCACCTTCTCTTGGGGGACGATCTGCCCAATCATAGCCGCCCCAAAGTTGTCCATTCCAATCGGAAGACTGAGTCAATAAATGAGACCAATTGATCTTAGCGTTGTGGGCACCACCAAAAGTCCCGTCCCAAACATATCTGCCGACGGGATCATTGAGGTCTTGGATCAAGCCTTCGGCGAACGCTAGGCCCGCTACAGTGGATAAGTAGCTTTTGGTAACGCTAAAGGTCATATCCACGCGTCGGGTATCGCCCCATTGAGCAACGACATAGCCATTGCGTAAGATCATCCCAGCGGGGCCACCACGCTTTTTGGTGGGACCTAATATTTGGTGAAAGGGCTCTCGCTCAAAACCTTTGAGGATGGCTTGGCGTAAATCTCGTGGGCCGCTATACTCATGCGATTCAGCAAACTCAACTGCCTCAGCCAACTTTTTGGCGTCAAAGCCTAAGTCCTGTGCGGGTTTGGTTTCCCACTCAGCCCCTCTCTCCGGAAAGTAATAGGGCGTTTGAGCACTTAGCGAAATAGTAAACAAAAAGAGTCCTGCCCAAAGGCAGTAAGCACGAATAGAATTGAAATAGTTCATAGCCTGGATTTAAAGCACAAAGCAAAAAACAAATTTAATCTTCAACCCTTAGTCTCCACACAAACAAATGGAAAACACTACACACCAAAACGAAATTATCTGGGATCAATTAGCCCAAGAAGGGGTACTTTGCTCCATCCCCAAAATGGATCTAACTCCCGCAAAAGCGCAGGAATACATAGGTAAGCCCGAATTTTATGGAGAATCCCTTCAAGGCAAACAAGTGCTGTGCCTCGCTTGCGGTGGGGGACAACAAAGTATCGCTTTTGCATTGTTAGGCGCGGAAGTAACCGTAGTAGATTTTAGTGAGCGGCAGCTAGAGAAGGAAGCCTTGGTAGCCCAACACTACCACAAAGTGATCAAAAGGGTGAAGACCGATATGAGAGACCTCTCTATGTTTGCAGACAAGTCTTTCGATATAGTGTACCAACCCTACTCTATCAATTATGTTTCTAGTGTGCTGCCTGTCTTTGATGAAATCACCCGCGTGCTCAGGCCGGGAGGCGTTTATGATCTGATGTTTCACAATCCTTATGTGCATGGCACATGGAAGGATGGCTGCTGGGGCAGTGAGTGGCAAGCAAAAGATCTCTGGCAAGGTAAGGGCTATCCGATCTGGCAACCCTATGTAGACGGGCATCCGATCCAGACCTCAGATCCACATTGGAATTTTTATAATCAAGACAATCAAGCGGTAAAAATCACGAGCCCTCAAGAATACAGACATACCTTATCGACGGTATTGAATGGCCTCATCAGCCGAGGCTTTGAGATCCTACGTTTTCAAGAAGAAAGCGCGCCTAATAATGGAGCCGCGCCAGGCAGCTGGGAGCATTATCAATCGGTAGCGCCGCCTTGGCTATATTTGATAAGTCGCAAAAAATAAGCCCTAACCAGAAGGCCAGGGCGATTTCGATTGTGTGGTGCGAGTGTTTAAGACTTATTCTTGCGCGCTTCTCTCATCCAGAGGACTAGTCCGCCAATCAAGAGGCCTATACCGACTGGTAGCAGGAAGAAGTATTCGTTCGTACCGTTTTTGGCCGTTGCGCCAATTTGAAAGCCCATGAGTGCGATACTAAGCACCATCAGAGCCAATGCAATTTTCTTTGTCATAGAGTTGTGTTGTTTAAGCTAAGAAATAGAGGGCCGGACTTGTTTCCAGCCCTTTTTTATTTATACCAGTTTCATCAAAAAGTTACCTATCTTCTCTAAGGAATTTGTATAGGGTGGGTAAAGTGGTTTCAACGTTCCAAATACTTGGTGCAAAACACTGCGCTCATGTGAAAAGGCCATAAAGCCTGCATAACCGTGTGCTTTCCCGATTCCACTATTGTTTGCCCCACCAAAAGGTAGATTGGCGTGCGTAAAGTGGATCATCGTATCATTAATCGTTACATCGCCAGAGCGGGTCTCTTGTAGGAAATAGCTGGTGTTTTGCTTTGAACGGCTAAAGATGTAAAGGGCCAGTGGCTGAGCGAGACGATTGATTTGCTCGACTACCTCTTCACGTCTGCTCCAAGTCATAATAGGTAATACCGGACCAAAGATTTCCTCTTCCATGATCTCCATATCACTGTTCACACCCGTGAGGAGGGTTGGCGCAATATAGTTTTGACTTCCATCTGTTTCACCTCCAAAAGCGACATTTGCTCCCTTTTCGATGGCATCCTCAAGCAAGCCGTTAATGCGACCAAAGTGGCGAGCATTGATGATGCGGCAGTAAGACGGATTATTTTTAGGACCATCCTCGCCATACATATTTTTTATCGCTGCGCGGAACGCTTCTATAAATTCATCGACTTTCGATTCATGAATCAGGAGGTAATCCGGAGCGATACAGGTTTGCCCATTGTTGATGCATTTGCCCCAAGCGACTTTTTCGGCAGCATCTTTGACCTTAACAGTTTCATCAAGAATGGCGGGAGATTTTCCTCCAAGTTCTAGCGTTACAGAGGTTAGATTTTTGGCTGCAGCAGCCATCACGATTTTGCCTACGGCCGGACTACCCGTGAAAAAGATATGATTGAAAGGCATCGCCAAAAGGCTCTGCGAGATTTCATGATTCCCTTCAAAAACCGCGACTTCGCGTTCCTCGAAGAGGTCCTCCACCATCTTCTTCATAAAGGCGGAAGTATGAGGTGTCAACTCCGAAGGCTTGATTATCGCTACATTACCCGCACTAATCGCTGAGATAAGTGGTCCTACTGCCAAAGAAAAAGGATAATTCCAAGGGGAAATAATCAGCGTTCGACCTTTGGGAGTATATTGGATCCGACCTGAAGTCCCCAATTGCACCAAAGGAGTACTGACCTTCTTGGGCTTCATCCATTTGCGCAGATTGCGCATCGCATCCTTGGCCTCAGCCACTACGATCAGGATTTCAGTCAAGGTGGTTTCTGTAGGATGCTTATGGAAGTCTTTTTCTAGGGCAGTTTCAATATCTGCTTTATGGGCCAAGACGTAGTCCATGATCTTCTTGATCTTGGCCTTACGTACTTTGTGATCGGTGCGCCCGACTTCGCGAGCATATTCGCCCTGTTGAGCAAAGACGGCCTCCATTTCAGCATTGGTAGCCGTATTAGGTGCCATGGGAATTTGTAGAGTAGCCATTTGGAAGATTTTGATTTAGTTCGCGTCTGTAACGAGTACTACCTTGCCCATCACCTTGCGATCGGTGATATCATTGAGCGCAGCAGCAGCCTGTTCCAGGGAATAAGTTTTATAAATATGTGGCTTCAGTTTGCCTTCCTGAAACCATTGCAGCAATTGCATAAAATTAGCCATGTTCTTATGGGGCGTCGTTTGCGCGAAGCGGCCCCAAAAAACGCCTACGATAGAGCAGCCTTTGAGCAGCGCTAGATTGAGGGGGATGGCTGGGATTTCACCCGTAGCAAAACCGATGACCAAGAATCTACCGTTCCATGCCATGGAACGCACCCCCATCTCAGCAAAATCGCCTCCGACTGGATCATAGACCACATCGACTCCTTTACCATTGGTAAGTTCTTTGATGCGGGCCCTGAGATCTTCCGTGCGATAATTGATGGTTTCACTCGCCCCATTCTCGCGACAGAAGGCCAGTTTTTCTTCAGTAGAAGCAGCTGCAATCACTTTAGCCCCCATTTGGACACCAATCTGAATAGCCGCCAAGCCCACTCCACCAGCAGCTCCCAATACCAATAAGGTTTCCCCTTCTTTGAGACGAGCCCGATCTTTGAGCGCGTGCATACTGGTACCATAGGTCAAACTGATCGCCGAGGCGTTGATAAAATCCATGCCTGGAGGAATCGGAAAAGTAACGCTAGCTTCGGCTACTACCTCTTCGGCAAAGCCTCCGTAGCCCATTAGACAAAATACCGGCATGCCTACTTTGAGATGCTTTACGCCTTCGCCCACTTCTTTGACGATACCAGCTACTTCGCCTCCCGGCGAAAACGGCAGCTCTGGCTTAGTCTGATATTTGCCTTCAATGATCAAAGTATCGGGAAAGTTGACCCCACAAGCCTTAACACTAATCACAACTTGTCCAGCACCTGCTTGCGGGCTAGCTACTTCTTCCAGTTGTAAAGTCTCAGGCGGGCCCCAAGCTTTGCATAAAACAGCTTTCACGATAGTTGTATTTGAAGTTTGAAGAGAATGATTTAGCGAAGGGTTGAATCAATAAATCGACCATTCACCTCTTCAATTATTCCCAAAATGCTCTGCATGCAGAACAATTAAATTTAGTCAAATTATTCTTTAGATTTAGGCATTCGGCCATTTTAGTATGGAAATAAAGATTAAGTCAGCAAGCAATGGATATACAACTCGCAGGAAAAAACGCTCTGGTTTGTGGCAGTAGCCAAGGAATAGGCAAGGCTGCCGCAATTGAATTAGCCAGCTTAGGCGCCAATGTTTACCTCTTTGCCCGCAATCAAGCCTCCTTATCGCAGGTCAAAGACTTACTAGACACTAGTCAGGGACAAAATCACGAAATCTTAATTGGCGATTTTGCCAAGCCGGAGGAGATTCAAAGCATAATATCAGATTATATCGAAGAGCATAACAAGGTCTTTCATATCTTGGTCAACAATACTGGCGGTCCAGCAGGAGGTCCTATTTTAGCGGCCGAGCCGAACGCTTTTCTCCAAGCTTATCATCAGCATCTTCTCTGTAATCATCTACTCGCTCAGGCTGTGATACCAGGAATGACGCGCGAAGCCTACGGCCGGATCATCAATGTAATTTCGATTTCTGTCAAAACGCCGATAGCGGGTCTAGGTGTTTCGAATACGACTAGAGGCGCCGTAGCCAGTTGGGCCAAGACTTTGGCGGCCGAAGTAGCTCCTTTCGGTATCACGGTCAATAATGTCTTGCCAGGCTTTACGGATACCGAGCGCTTGCGCTCTATCGTTCGATCGCGAGCCGAAAAAGCAGGTGTTAGCTATGAAGAGATGGAAGAGACAATGATTAGAAGCGTTCCGGCACGGAGATTTGGCGAAGCAAGCGAAACGGCAGCCGCGATTGCTTTTCTAGCATCACCAGCTGCCGCCTTTATCAATGGAGTCAACCTGCCTGTAGACGGAGGTCAAACACCCAGTATGTGATTGAATTGTTGAGTTGTTGAGTTATTGATTTGTTGGGTTGTTGAATGCTTGAATCAACAATTCAACACTTCAACAATTCACCAATTCCTAAAATCTCAAGCCCAAGGAGTAGGTAAGATTGCTAAGCGTATAGGCCTCAGTGCCATTGGACAATAGGTCTGTTAGTCCTCGCTCTGTATAGATCTCCGCGAGCAATAATTTCCACGCAAACTGCACTCCTAAAACTGTACCTACCCCAAAGTTGGCGAATGATAGGTTTTGTGGAGAGATATAGTCTGCATTGATATTGGTTTGCGCATAAAGCATACCGCCACCATAAGCACGCAATTTTAGGTCATCGCGATTGAGCAAAGAAAAGCCGACAAAAATAGGCGCTTTGATCCCCGCGAAGGTAGGGCTACTTACTTCTCCGCCATTGGTGGGCGTAAAAAGAGTACCTGCTCCTGCTTGGGTAGTATAATAAGAGACCCCAAAACCACGTAGCAAACGCTTGTTGCGAATGGTCATAAAGCCAAATTCAAAACCGCCAGCAAATTCAGTGTCTGTTCCACCAGAACGATTGGCAAGTCTCGCATTGTTCAAGCCAACTTTGATGACAAGGTCGCGTCTTTCCTTCAAAGGGCTCAACTTTTGTTGGCCTGATTGCCTGAGGTTGAGGCCGTTAATTCGTAGAGAATTTCCCGGAGTACCAGAAGCAGAAACTTGTGCCGAGAGGCCCAAACACAAGCAGAGGGTTAATATGATTTGTACCGGTTTCATAAGTAATTCAATTTTATTTGTGACTGATAAGATACTTAAAACCCCTATTAGGTTGCATCTGTTTCATTGCGAATTGCGGGCCTAGGTAGTAAATTGCAAGCGATATGCATCAATCCATTAGACTAGTTTGGTTCGGACTCCTATTTGCGTTGGTAGCAGCTTGCGGCTCTGCCAATCTATCTTTGATCAATCAGGTAAAAAGATTTGAGCCAGAATGGACCAATCTAGCTGAGAAGGTCGCTTATGTAGAGCGTAACCTCAGAGCCACCCAACGCCACTATTTAGCGGATTTTGAGGCGGTGGACCCTTACTTAGAAAACACTCGCAAGATGCAAAGCGCCCGCCTCTCTAGCGTGCGCAGCCAATTGCTCAATGTCATCAGCCAAAGAGACAGCATTCAAATTAAGTTTGACGAACAACGGGCCAGTTTTCTCTATGAGCTCAATGCTTTCAATGAGTGGGAAAACGAGCTGATGAGCAACAAGCTGGATGAGCAAGACGCCAGAATACAACTTGAAGCCTACAAGAAGTCTGTTGCCTTAATGATGGCCAAGATGGACAAGCTGCAAGACGAGATCATCCGCAATATCGAGGAGCACAACTCCATCCTGCGGCAGATTAGTAGCAAACTTGAGTTGTATCAAAACTTTGATATTAATCCCCGCTAGGCCTTTTTTCGCCACTTCTTCAGTAAACCGTCTATCATCGCACTCGCATCTTCGGAGAGTCTGAAGTAGAGGGAAGCTCCTGCGTAGAACGCTACTATCAAAGCCGATCGTACCAAAATATCCAGATAGACATTCTCCAATCTTGGTATCAATAGACCCATCACCATCGCCAAGGCGATCAAGATTCCAATCCGTAGCAATGACCATTGAAAAGGATGAATCTTGAGTTTATGCCAGAGGTAGCCCAAGCCTACCAGATTGTAAAGTACCAGTCCCATACAAGTCGTAATGGCGGCTCCTGTCTCCAACAGATCGGGGATCAGCAGGTAGTTACCCAGACATACCAAGGCTAGGACCGCAATATTTGAGTAGAGATCAAAGCGGAAATAGCGGGTATTGATTATGATGGCTCGCTGCGAGCCAATAAAGATGTTAACTAAGATCCCAAAGGTAAGCCAGCGGATAGCGTTTGCCCCGCCTACATATTGAGCGAGATTGGGGGTGAGCCGGTAGTAATTATCTAGATTGGCCCAAATTCCTACCAATACAAGCCCACCCAAGAGGAGATTATTTAGCGCTGTCTTGCGATAGAGCTCTTTGATTTCATCATAGCTTTTTTCTCGGGCTTGGCGCGCAAAAAGTGGATTGACTACCGCCCCTAGCGCACGATAGGGAATAGCCACCAAAAGCGCCAAATAAAAAGCATTGCTATACACTCCAGCATAATCTTCCCCTGCCAGCGAAGCCAACATCGCAATGTCTAGCTTATTGACTAATACCAAGACCAAGTCCGATAGAATCGCATATAGCGCAAAGACCGCCATTACTCGAAAAGCTTTGGTGCCCCAAAGACTCGTTTTGAAGGAAAATGGCAGTTTATTGAGCCAAAGCAGATAAATCAACACTAATACCGGCGGCACAAAATACACGCCCACAATGCCCCAAAGCATCTGATCCAAGTCAATCCATCCTCCCCAATAAATCAACAGCAAGACCATGAGACCCAAACGTAGGAGGATCTGCTGTAAGAAGTTAGGGACGACTGATTTGAGCAGGGACTGCGAGATCGAATTAAGCACTCGATAAGCCGTAAAAGCCAGTACCAAATAGGGAATCATGTGCAAGCGCTCCGCAAAGAGCGGGGCATTTTCCTGAAACATGGGCACTAGGATCGGGTAGAGCAATATGAAGCTCAAACAAAAAAAGGCGAAGCCTACTAAGGCATAGGTCAACACCATGCCCACAAAAGCCTTCTCCCGTTGCGGATGCTTATAGTAATAGGGAAAGAAACGCAAGATAAGCTTCGTCACCCCAAACTGGGATACCTCCGCTCCCATCACCATACCCGCTAACAAGAGTTCGATCAGGCCGACCTCTTCCTTGAGCAAGAAGACTGGAAATAGCAGCGTCTTATTGACAAAGCCGAGGATCACCCCCACATAATTGGTGATCGAATTGATAATGCCCTGTTTGCCGACTACACCCATAAGCTATACTCCTAATTTTTGCCAAGTGCGGCGCAAATGGATGATTTGTGAATAGTAATTTGTGGTACCACTGACGTTGAGGCGTGGCAATATATCTTCTTCCTGCTTGTCGGCATCTAGCTGATAGGCCAAAGCCAATTGCTGCCTAAAACCTAATTCGCGTGCAATATCCTTTGCCTCTTGAGTATAGCGTCCAAAGGGAAAAGCTACAGTTTTGATCTCGTGTTGGAGCAGTGATTCTAGCGCCTGTTTGCCTTCGCTCAGTTCGGTTTTTATTTCTGCCGCTGCGCGGAACGCTAAGTCATAATGGCTGTGGGTATGAAATTGCACATCCACCCAAGGGGAAGCATCTAACGCTTGCAGCTGCGCGGGACTCATCAGACGCCAAAAGCCTGGGGCATTGGCTGCTATCCAATCTTCCAAACCGTATTTTTTACCTAGCTCGCTGATTTGAGCATCGCGTTCGCCACGGGCGTAGGTCTGAAAATGATCGTAAATGTGCTTGCCCGAATCGCTGTAATAATGATCTCCCCTGCGGCTAAACTTCTGGCCGTCCCACTCTATGCCTTCTCCCGCTCGCATCACCCGTAAGATGTCAAGGGTATCCGTCCAAACGCGCGATACAGTCCCGTCTAAAGCTCCGCCTAAGGCAAAAACCGTAGCGGGCATTTCATATTTAGTGAGCAGCGGCAGGGCCTCGGTGAGGTTGTTGAGATAGCCGTCATCAAAAGTGATGGCTAGGGTTGGGCGTTCGGCGAGCCGCTCCTCCCCCACCCGAGCAAAAACCTCATCCAGAGGCAATACTTCAAAATAGCGCTGATAATATTGAAGGTGCTTCTCAAAGATGCTGCGCTCGATGTGGCGCCCATTGTAAGGTAAGCTTGAGGCCCGATCCACGCCATGATAGCATAAAATCAAATAGCCGAGTGGCGATGGCTTAAAGCTCCAACGCTCTGCCCCTATCCCCATGATCGCGGGGAACACCCACTTGCGGGCTATTTGTTTGTGAATCGGCACCATTGAGTCCTCCAAGTTACGAAATGTGAGCTTAGGTTGTTTTCTGAGATGCCTTTTATCTAACTTCGCTCTATGGCCAGTAAGCAAGACAAAATCCTCTTTGTTTCCGTCCAAATGCCCAGCTTCGTGCGGCAGGACCACGAGTTTTTACGGGAGCTTTATGAGGTGCGCAAATTTGAATTTGGCATCATGAAGGGCGCTCAAATGTTTGCTCGTCAAATACAGCTCCTCTTTTGGGTATTGGGTAATATCTGGGGGGCCAAATACGTCTACATTTGGTTTGCTGACTATCATGCGCTGATCCCCAGCCTGATGGCAAAATTATTGGGTAAGCCTGTCTTTTTGGTGATGGCGGGCTATGATGCCGCTAATCTACCCGAGTACCGCTATGGCGCTTTTATCAAACCCGTGAGAGGCTGGTTTGTACGCCAGAACACCAAGCTCGCAGATGAAATCTTTCCGCTTTCACACTTCCTCGTCCGACAGCTAGAGCAAAACACCCAACGAACTTATGGCGATAAAATCAAGGTTACCCATCTAGGCGGCCCGATCAATCAGTTTAAACCAGAGCCAGGCCTAGCCAAAGATGGCAGTGTCATCTGTGTTTCGGGGGGAGCGGATGTCAATCGTATGAAGATCAAAGGCGTAGACTTTTACGCCGAAGTCGCACGTCAATGTCCCGAGGTGCAGTTTATTGTAGTGGGCATTACCGGTGATGCCAAGACTTGGCTGGACAGCATCAAACCTGACAATCTGCAAGTCCTTGGCTGGACCAAGCGCGAGGAACTAGTAGCCTTATATAATCGAGCTTCGGTAGTTTGCCAGTTTTCTCGCTATGAAGGCTTTGGTATGGTGCTGCTCGAAGGTATGCTCTGCGAATGTGTACCAGTTAGTGTGGTAGGCATCGGGCCTGCAGAGGTGATCGACGAGGAATGTGGCTTTTTGATACCAGAATATGATCCCAAACAAGGAGCGGACAGGGTGCGAAAAGCTATCCAACAGCAAGCTCAATTGGGTCCAGTCGCTAGACAAAAAGTGGTCAATGGTTTTGCCATGCAGCACCGCATCGACCGATTGATGGGCGTGATCAATAAGTATTGAGAAGTAGCTCCTGCTGCTCGAAAGACACAAGCGTTCTGCGAAGCAGTGAAACCAAAAAAATCACTTCATTTTTAAATGCTTGACCCTTTCTAAGTACTCTTGATAGTCTGAGCTTTGTTTGACCCCTTCGAGGAACGCTTTTTCCTCTTCCTTTAAATGCTTTTTCCACTTTTCAAGCGGATTGCCTTGGGTGCTGGTATTGGTAACCACTAGTTTACTGCCCGCAATACGTTGCGCTTCGGTTGAGTGCTTTTTCTCCAAAGCCAGAAAGTCCAATAGCCTTTTCATGAAATAGGCCTGCTGCTGCACCAAGTCTTCGTAAATCACGACTCGATAGCTTCCCTTTGGCAAAGCTTCTAAATCACGCAATGCTCTGAGATTGAGTTGCAGCCACATCTTGGGAATGGTCGCAAAACTTGAAGGATAACGCTGCTCAGCGGTAATGCCAGCGGGGAGCTGATCTTCAGTCAATCTCGTCCAAGAAGCATCCTTTTCTTGCGGGAAGACGTGCACCATCTTCTCCCGCTTATAATTGTGCTCGATAAAGGACTTCATGCTCGCACTATGCCCTTCGATGCTACGGATGATCAAGATCAGTTTTGATTGAGGGAAAAGGGCGTGAGCGTAAGCGAGCTTATTGACCAACTGAGTGGATTTGTTGACGGGGCGAACATTTTCCCAGTCGTAGCGAACGCGCCCTTGACCATAGCGATAGTAATTTTTGGCCCGCATGAGGTGGCGACGCAGATTTTGACTCTCTCTGATAAAGCTGGAGAGATAATGCGCCATATTGGTCGCGGCCTCAAAAGTCGCTTCCTCGGCTGATTTGGCCTCACTCAAAGGCCCAGTAGAACGTGCCTCTCCGATCTCCGTCCATACTTCGCGTAGCTCTGCCCCCACTTTGATGAGTTGGGGGTGTTGGGTAAGTTTATCGATCAAAAAGGTAGTCCCGCTTCGCATACAACCGGCGACAAAAACCGGCGCAGGCATGCTTTGAGGTGGGGGTTCTGGGAGCATTCCCAGGCGTTTTCTCCAAGAGCCCATGATTTAATTGCATTGGCGGCACAATATACAGAAATTTACGGGCTAGAGATCTCGCTTAGGCCCTGCCACTATGCAATTATTTTATCGCTTTTTTTATAGTCCTTTCGTCAATCGTATTGTTCGTAATACTTTTTCCCTACTCGGGAACGCACTGCCCAAGAAGCTCCGCATCCCTATCTCGGGCAAAGTAAAGCTTCAAGTTAGCCCAGAAGGACAAAGCATACAGCTCAAAACCAATCCCACCAATTCGATGGCGAAGCTGGTTTATTGGAGCGAAACCCATAATCACGAGTATACGGATCTCTTTATCAAGCTACTGCCGCATACAGAGGTCTTCATGGATATTGGGGCCAGCATAGGCTATTACTCTATCGTCGGCAAAACGATAAAGCCTAGTTTACAGGTACATGCCTTCGAGCCCGCTGACGGTCCTTATCATTATCTACAGGAAAACTTCCAGATGAACGCGTTCCGCGAAGCGGAAGCCCACCAACTCGCTATCTCCGACCAAGCAGGTGAGCTCTCTTTCTTTGCGCCCTTCAACGCTAAATATCGCTTTTTGGAGCATCATCTTGGGGGCGACGGCAGTCTGCAAAACCGTCCGGAAGACACTCACCTCAAAGAGATCACCGTAAAGACCATCAGCCTAGACCAGATGGTGGAGAGGCTAGGTTTAAGTCGTATAGATCTTATGAAACTGGATACTGAAGCGACTGAGGACAGAGTTTTGCTAGGGGGAGCGGAGAGTATAAAGAAGTTTCGGCCGATCATTATTAGCGAGGTTTTATTCAATAAAATTGAAGAGAAACTAGATGCCATCTTGCAGCCATGGGATTATCTTATCTATCGCCACAATGAGGAAAGCGGTTTGGAGAGAATTGACTCCTTGGCGAGAAAAGTAGACGACCGAGCCCGTAACTTTTTCTTTGTCCCCAAAGAGAAACAAGCGTTCTTCGAAGAAGAAATGCTATAAGTCTCACCGCTTGATTGTTCAGAATTAGCTATCTTGGGGTAGCACAATTTTTTTGAATATGAAAGCATACCTAATCTTATGCAGCATCCTTTGCTGTACCTACTCCCTCAATGCCCAGTTAAGTCTACAAGACAGTCTAATCGCTTGGTACCCCTTTGATGGCGATGCCTTGGACTATAGCGGCAATGCCAATCACGGGACCGTCTCGGGGGCAAGCTTGGCTACGGATCGGTTTGGAAATGCCAATAGTGCCTATTTTTTCGATGGAAATAACGACTTCATCAGTTTCGCCAATAATCAAGCCTTCAAGCCAGACTTCCCAATTACTATCACCGCTTGGGTAAAAATTAATGACTATGGCAACAATGTTATCTTTAATAATGACTTCAGCTCAGGTGTTCATTATGGCTTTTGGCTAAACATCGTCAATGGAAACCTATACATCAGCTATGGAAATGGTGGTCCTGCCAATCCCTCGGGTCGGCGTTCAATTGGAGGAGGGACCTTACTGCAACTCAATCAATGGTATCATGTTGCGGGAATAGTTCGAGCAGAGAATGATATGGAACTCTTCATCAATGGCAAGCGAGAATGTGGTACCTATTCTGGTACAGGTGGGCCATTAAACACTACATCTGGCGCTGGTACATCTGGGCGTGGTACCAACACAGGGAGTTTTTATCATGGTAATATCGATGAAATTCGCTTTTACAGTCGAGATCTGGATAAGTCAGAGATTAGACTCTTGGCGGACTTTCCTCCTCAGGATACTACCTTTTGCGAAGGTGATAGTTTACAACTAGATGCAGGCTATGGAAATCTAATTAGTTGGAATCCGACTACCAATTTGAGTTGTACGAACTGCCCCAACCCAATTGCCTCCCCGATTCAAAGCACCCTTTACACAGCCATTACAGAAAACACACCTGGCTGCCCAGACACAGTTGACATTTCGATTCTTACCAAAACCTGCCCAACAGGCCCTTGTGATACCGTCAATTTTGACCTTGCTTTTAATACCGTAGTCAATGGGAACAATATTACCATTTATGACCAATCTAGCATCCCAACAAATGCCCAGATGGACATCCGCTTAGGAGATGGAAATAGCATTGGAATATTGGCGGGGGATTCTGTCAGTTATACTTACAATAACAATGGCACTTACACCATTTGTCTAGAAGCGGTACTTGCCCTTGGCGAAACGCTTATCTGTAGTGATACTATTTGTGAAACGGTGGAATTACTGACGACTAGCATCGAGGCTGCACACTTGGGAGAAGGGGTCAAAATCTTCCCTAATCCAAGTTTGGGTATCCTAAACCTAGAATTCACCCAATCCCCTGAGACTGGAGCCTTACTCCATATATATGATCTGCAAGGAAAGAGTATCGCTAGCTGGAAACTCAATCAACAATTAGCTTATCAATTTGACCTATCTAGCCTCCCCAAGGGCAGGTATTTTCTCCGCATAGAGGAATCAAATTACTTCCACGGTAGCCAATTGCTTGAAATCCAATAGCACCCCAGACCAAACACAAGCCCAAAACATGAGAATTCTTATCTGGGGGATCCTTTGCCTGCTCCCCTCCCTTACGGTGGCCCAATTCACGCTACAAGATAGCCTGATTGCGTGGTATCCCTTTGATGGTGATGCGCTGGACTATAGTGGCAACGACAATCATGGAACAGTCAATGGCCCCGTGCTCACAACTGACCGATTTGGCAATGCCAATAGTGCTTATCAGTTTGATGGGGTTGACGATTTCATCGAATATGTCAACAATCAAAAGTTTCAGCCAGACTTTCCTATTACCATATCAGTCTGGGTTTTTAAAGGCGATCAGGATTTTAATCCCGTATTCCTCAATAATTTCCGCAATGATACTTATCACGGTTTTTGGCTTAATCTCCCCTCTTCGGGGACCGTTAGTGTCGCTTTTGGTGATGGAGGACCAGCAAGTCCGGCCTCTCGGCGTTCGAAAATAGGGACGACAACTATAGCCTTAAACCAATGGTACCATGTAGGGGCGATCATTCGTGGCGCTCGAGATATGGACATATACATTAATGGCAAGCGGGATTGCGGGAATTATTCTGGTACGGGGGGTCCCATTAATTATTTTGATGGTACCGGTAATTCAGGTCATTCCGATGGCCTATCCCAGCCGAATACGGGGGATTTCTTTTTCAAGGGAAAGATAGATGAGCTACGCTTTTATAACCGAGCCTTGGAAAAATCTGAGATCCGCATATTGGCAGATTTCCCCCCACAGGACAGTGTGCTCTGCCTGGGAGAAAGCTATCAAATGGACGCAGGCTATGGGAGTTTGATCTCTTGGACTCCTAGTAATACCCTAAGCTGTAGCAATTGTAGCAACCCATTTGCGACCCCTAACAATTCAACCATTTATTCGGCCATTACCGCCAACACCCCCGGCTGTCTCGATACAGTGGTGATTGATTTAGCCGTCGACCCTTGCGACTCATGCGAATTGAACTTATCAATCCTGAGCCAAAATAATATTGACTGTTTCGGGAATAATAATGGCTCTTTTAGTCTCTCGGCAGTCAATGGCACTGGCCCTTATTCCTATTCACTTGATGGAGTGAATTTCTCTAGCAATAGCGTTTTTTCTAATCTTGATGGGGGTGATTATACCGTATTCCTTCTTGATGCAGATTCCTGTCTTTACGACACCGTCATTAGCATTATCGAACCTCAGCTTTTCGAACTTAACCCATCCGTAAGCCATATCAGTTGCTTTGGCGCTGTAGATGGTGTGATAACAATGAATCCGCTTGGCGGCACTGCGCCCTATCAGTACTCGCTAAACGGAGGTGCCTTGCAAGCTGTTTCTTCTTTTGACAATCTCCCTGCGGGGAACTATAGTATCAATGCCATAGATGCAAATGGCTGTACCACCTCATCAAACATCACGATCATTGAGCCTACTCCTATCTCTCTAGATAGTTTACAACTCCAAGATCCAACTTGCTTTAATAGTAATGATGGACAAGTACTTGGCTTTGCCTCTGGAGGTACAAGTCCCTATTACTGGTCAATAAATGGTGGAAGCCTACAGGCAAATTCTTTACTTAATCAGTTAGGAACGGGTAATTTCACGATCAAGGTCGAAGATTCCAATATGTGTGCGGATAGTAGCAGCTTTATGCTTTCCAGTACTCCCCCGATTCTAGCCAGTTTTCAGACTGATTCGGTTAGATGTGTTGGAGAAACAAATGGCAGTATTTTTATCAATGCCAGCGGGGGAGTGGGCACGCTATCCTTTGCGATCAATAATGGCGCTCCGCAGGCTGCCTCAGAATTCATCAATCTAGGCTCTGATAGCTATCAGATCTCGATCATCGATAGTCTCGGTTGTAGAATCGATAGTAGCATCTCAGTCCCTTCCCCTTTGCCAATTCAAATTTTTACCGAAAGAGTGATTGCCCCAGATTGCGGTACTAGCAATGGTTCAATCCTAGTCGGAGCTAGCGGAGGCAATGGACAATCATACCAATATGACTGGATCACGCCTTTTGGGCTTACAGGGCCCGAAGCTAGTGGGCTAGCGGAAGGCACCTATGAAGTCCGTGCGACAGATCTCAAGGGCTGCGAAGCGGTTCAAGAATTTGAGTTAAAAACACTCATATTTCCCATTGCAGAGTTTGCCTTAAGCCGGCCTGATACCAGTACCTTTATACTCTCCGAAGCGAATGTATTTCTCGATAATCTTAGTAAAAATGCCGTCGCCTACCTATGGGAATGGGGCGATGGGAGCATGAGTAGCGCGAGAGTACCAAACCATCAATACCTGAGCGAAGGCATTTATACGATTGTCCTGACTGCTTGGGACCGAAGCTTCAACTGCTTTGATACCGACAGTTTGACGATTGAAATCATTCCAGACGGCAGCATCTTTGTACCTAATGCTTTTAGCCCGAATCAGGACGGGAGTAATGATGAATTTCTCGTTTTAGGAGAGGGCATCGTCAGTCTAGAACTGGTCATATACAGTCGTTGGGGGTTTGAGATCTATAGACAGCAAGGTTATCCGTTAAGCTGGGATGGCACCGACGAACAAAATCGAGCTGTACCAGAAGGAGTATATACTTATAGACTGCAGGCTAGACTCAACAGTAGGGCAGTTATTGATCGGGCAGGTACGATTACCCTTATCAGGTAAATGACAAATAGATCGAACCTATTTTTCGTAATTTCCCGCTATGAACAAATTGTTGCGGGATGTATGGGAGGCTTTGCGCAGTCCAATGATCGTTTTCACCTTGATCATGGGGCTGGTGCTGATTGGGGTAATCGCAATGCTAGACTATTGGCTAGAGCCCGATCTCAAAGGGGTCTTAGTAGAAGCCCATGGTCTTATTTTTGACTTATTGATGTTTGGTATCCTCTTAGGGGTTTATGATATCGTTCTCCGAAGGAGGACTGAGCAACAGAGGGAGAAGGAAAGGATAGAAGATCTCGTTAAGCGTTACATGGAAGAGATTGATGATTACCGCGGTTGGAAATCTGAGGAAGCCATGTTTCGTACGGTAGGGAATCTCAAGCGCCTGAATGGATTAGGTATCAGCAGGATGGATTTGTGTAATTGCTACCTCAGCAAGGCAAATTTGCGGAATGTCAATTTGAGTAATGCCACAATGAGAGAGGTCCGTTTAGTAGAGGCCGATCTTCGGAACGCTCTTCTCAAGGGTGCTGATATGCAACTCGCTTACCTCAATGGGGCGAAGCTAGGTAACGCCCAGTTACCTGAATCTAATCTTACCAAATCTACGCTCGTCAACGCCTTGCTACCGAACGCCCAACTTTTTCGTGCTAACCTTAGTGAATCTCGCTTAGCTAATGCAGATCTCGGTGGTGCCAATTTGCAAGAAGCAAACTGTCGTGCCTGTGATTTTTCTTATGCAAGTCTGCGGGAGGCTGATTTAAGGGGCGCAGACCTGAGAGAATCAGATTTAGGAGATGCCGATTTGAGAGGCGCCAACTTAGACGGTTGTGATTTTCGGGGGGCTGATTTAAGAGACGCCATTTTTTCAGAATCCCAACGAATTCAAATCGAAAAAATGAATCTAGGAGACTTAAGTGGCGTTCGCTTTATAAAAGAATAAAGGCCGTCCCGCTTCGCGGAACGACCTATCTGTCTCATTAAACACGGGCGAGTCTATTCCTTCCCACCGTCGAGTTCATCTTGCCAAGCCTTTAGCTCGTCCCACTTACCTTCGGCAGCTAGACCAGCTTGCTTAGGCCAAGTAGAGGGATCGTGCGACTTGTAACGGCTACCAGCCGCAGCAAGAATTTCGCGAATGCGTTCAACATCTGTTTCTGCAAGAGCGGCAAAGGTAGAGATGCCAGCATCAATCAATAGACCGGAGATCTTTGGGCCAATGCCTTCGATCTTGGTGAGCTTGTCTGCTTCTACTGCCGGAGCAGCCTCTTCAGCGGGAGCAGCTTCCTCAACAACCTCTTCTACGACTGGTACAGCTTCTTCAACTGCAGCTTCAACTTCTTCAGCGACCTCTTCGACCACTTCTGGAGTTTCTTCTACGGTCTCTTCTACTACCTCTTCAACCGTTTCAACCACTTCTTCAGCAGTTTCTTCAACTACTGCTTCGACCTCCTCGGCTGCTACTGCTTCTACTACTGCTTCAGGAGCTGCCTTTTTAGGGCTACTGCCACCCGCTTTTTTGCCACGACGGCGACGGCGACTGCTGCTTCCTTTGCTGCTGCCAGCTTTTCCTGGTGCTAACTCATTGAAGTCAACGAGTTCGATGATTGCCATTTCAGCGTTATCACCTTTACGCGGCCCAATTTTCAGAATACGCGTGTATCCTCCTGGGCGATCTGCAACTGCGTTGGAGATAGGACCGAAGAGTTCCTTAACGGATTCTTTATTTTGGAGATAGGAAAATACTACTCGGCGGCTTTGAGTAGAATCAGTTTTAGATTTGGTGATCAACGGCTCAACATACTTACGTAGCGCTTTGGCTTTAGCAAGCGTGGTAGTGATCCGTTTGTGGATGATCAGGGAGCTAGCCATGTTGGATAACATAGCCTTGCGGTGGGCGGATTTACGCCCGAGATGGTTAAACTTCTTACCGTGTCTCATTTTTAAGCTAAAATTAAAATGACGCTGCCAAGAGCATTCCATCCACGACAGTGGGGGTCATAATCTCTTGGGAAATGAGTCAGAACAATAAATTGAATGACTGAATTGTTGAATTACTGAATCGGATTTGACTCAATAAGTCAACAATTCAACCATCCTTCTATTCAAAAAACGATTAATCTTCTTCGAGCTTGTACTTGGCAACGTCCATGCCAAAGCTCAAGTTCTTGTCGGCGACTAGTTCCTCTAGCTCAGTAAGAGATTTCTTACCGAAGTTACGGAACTTAAGTAGGTCAGCGATGTTGTAGCTCACCAAGTCTCCGAGAGTTTTGATGTCGGCTGCCTTAAGACAGTTGTAAGCACGAACTGAAAGATCCAACTCAGATAGTGGAGTTTTCAGAAGCTTACGCATCTGTAGGTAGTTTTCATCAACTTCATCCTTCTTCTCAGGCTCATCAGTTTTCAACGTGATAGAGTCATCAGAGAATAGCATTAGATGGCGAAGTAGAATGTTAGCCGCTTCTTTTAGGGCTGATTCTGCATCGATAGTACCATCAGTCTTAACACCAATCTCAAGTTGCTCGTAGTCAGTCTTCTGCTCGATACGATAGTCATCGACAGAATAGGTTACGTTGCGAACCGGAGTAAAGATAGCGTCAATTGCAATCTCACCGATTGGAGCGTTAGGATTTTTGTTTTCTTCAGCTGGTTGATAGCCACGGCCCTTATCAACAGTCAACTCAATATCAAACTGAGTTTTGGGATCTAGGTGTGCGATCACGTGATCAGGGTTGGTTACCTGAAAAGCGTTTGTGTGATCAGAAATATCACCTGCGGTGAATACTTCTTTTCCACGCACAGAAACGAAGATTTTGTTATCCCCCTCAGTGATACGCTTCATGCGTACTCCTTTAAGATTTAGGATAATCTCCGTTACATCTTCGATCACTCCTGGTACGACAGAAAATTCATGATCTACACCAGGGACTTTGATAGAGGTAATGGCGAATCCCTCCAGAGAAGATAGTAAGACTCGACGAAGAGAGTTACCGACGGTGATACCGTAGCCTCTTTCGAGTGGGCGGAGCAAAAAGCGTCCATAGAAGTCATCTTCTTTTTCAAGAACGACCTTCTCTGGCATTTGGAAATTCAGCAGTGCCATATAGTTTACCTGTGCTTGCTGTGATAAAAAAAACGAAAGATAAAATTACTTGGAATACAATTCCACGATCAGCTGCTCCTTGATATTCTCAGGAATTTCTTCCCGATTAGGAACATTTAGATAGGTACCGCTATGCTGGCCTGGATTTACATCCACCCATGAGAAGCGAGCACCTGAACCTAGTTTTTCATTGATCACTTCGAGATTTTTACTTTTCTCTCTTACAGTGATAACATCACCAGGCTGAATTTGAGTCGAAGGAATGTTGTTTACCACTCCGTTTAGCTCAAAGTGCTTATGATTGACCAATTGACGAGCCGCACGACGTGTAGGAGCAAGTCCCATACGGAAAACGACATTGTCAAAACGAGATTCTAGCATTTGAAGGAACACCTCACCGGTTACTCCTTTCTTAGCAGAAGCTTTGTCAAATGTATTGCGGAATTGACGCTCTAGCACACCATAAGTGTACTTAGCTTTTTGTTTTTCTTGCAGCTGGACTGCGTAGTCAGACTGCTTACGACGGCGATTACGACCATGTTGGCCGGGGCCGTATTTGCGGCGATCCAACGCTTTGCTAGGGCCGAAGATTGGCTCCTTAAATTTACGCGCTATTTTGCCTTTGGGACCTCTGTATCTAGCCATTATTATTCTTTCTTCAACAAATTAATCAGACTCTACGACGCTTAGGTGGACGACAGCCATTGTGAGGTAGAGGAGTAATATCACGAATGACAGATACTTCAATACCAGCTGCAGCGACAGAACGGATAGCAGACTCACGGCCAGCACCAGTTCCTTTGACGAATACTTCTACCTTACGGAGACCCATATCATAAGCCTTCTTTGCGCAGTCAGTCGCCGCTACCTGAGCAGCATAAGGAGTATTTTTTTTCGATCCGCGGAATCCCATCTTACCAGCAGCAGACCAAGAGATAGTGTTGCCACCAAGATCTGTGATCGTAATGATGATATTGTTGAAGGAAGAGCTGATGTGCACTTGCCCCACAGGATCGACTTTCTTTTTCTTTTTAACGCTTCTGTTCTTTGCCATGATTTAATGGAGCTTAAAAGCTATTTAGTCACTTTTTTCTTACCGGCAACCGTCTTCTTACGACCTTTGCGGGTACGTGCATTTGTACGGGTACGCTGTCCACGTAAAGGAAGACCTCTACGGTGTCTTAGGCCTCGGTAGCATCCGATGTCCATCAATCGTTTGATGTTTAGTTGGATCTCACTACGAAGGGCTCCTTCGACTTTGTACTCATCGCCGATGATACGGCGGATGTTTACGACTTCATCATCAGACCAATCTCTGACGCGCTTGTCGTGGCTAATGCCCGCAGCGTCGAGAATCTTTGTAGATGAAGTACGGCCGATTCCGAAAATATACGTGAGGCCTATTACGCCTCTTTTGTTTTTTGGTAAATCTACGCCAGCAATACGTGCCATAGTCTAATTCCTCGTTTATTAGCTTATCCCTGACGCTGCTTATGGCGTGGGTTTTTCTTGTTAATCACATATACCTTTCCTTTGCGACGAATGATCTTATCGTCGGAGGAACGTTTCTTAACCGAAGCTCTGATTTTCATATCTATATTACTTATATCGATATACAATTCTGCCTTTTCCCAAATCGTAGGCGGAGATTTCAAGCGCGACGCGGTCGCCAGGAAGAATTTTAATGTAGTGCATTCTCATTTTTCCTGCGATGTGGGCCAATAATTCGTGGCCGTTTTCTAGTTTCACTTTGAAGGTAGCGTTGGGCAAAGCCTCCGTTACTACTCCATCTACTTTGATTGGTGCTTGTTTAGCCAAATCAGAAAAAGGTTTTTAATTTTCTATATAGTCGAAAGTAGAGAGTATCTCTGCCTTTCCTTTTCGTATTACAACATCGTGTTCAAAGTGAGCAGATGCTTGGCGATCTGTTGCAAATACAGTCCAACCATCTTTATCAACTTTAATGAACCGGCGGCCTAGGTTTATCATAGGTTCGATTGCCAGTACAAGTCCTTCTTGTAGTTTCATACCGCTACGGCGACGTCCATAATTTGGCACTTCTGGTGGTTCGTGAAGATTTTTTCCGAGCCCGTGCCCGACCATTTCCTTGACGATACTGTAGCCATACGCTTCGGCATGCCTTTGAATAGCATTGGAGATGTCTCCTACATTATTGCCAGCAATTGCCTTTTCAATGCCTTTATATAAGGCTTGCTTAGTAACCTCTAGCAAACGACGCTTCTTAGCAGATATCTCACCTACCGGAAAGGTGTAGGCAGAATCTCCATAGTAACCGTTTAGTAAAACCCCACAGTCAACTGAGATGATGTCTCCTTCTTTTAAAACTGCTGTTTTTGAAGGCATCCCGTGTACAACGACTTCGTTGACTGAGGAACAAATAGATCCAGGGAAAGGAGTATCGCTGAAACCTGGTTGATAATTCTTAAAGGCAGGAACGCCTCCATGATCTCTGATAAAGGTCTCAGCAATGGTATCCAATTCCAGGGTATTTACTCCTGGGCGAATATGCTTGCTTAGCTCACCAAGTGTTTTTCCAACAAGTAAAGAACTTTCACGGATCAGATCGATCTCCTCTTCTGTTTTATACGATACTCTTTCTACCGCCATGCCAATCTCCTCTGTATCCTTAAACTGCGATTCCGCTACGGCGACGACCAGAAACTCGTCCAGACTGCATTAGTCCATCATAGTGGCGCATCAAGAGGTAACTCTCAATCTGTTGCAATGTATCAAGTACTACACCGATCATGATCAACAAAGTCGTTCCCCCAAAGTACTGAGCGAATCCACTAGAGGAGCCCATTACGATTGCGATCGCAGGGAAAATCGCTACGAAAGCAAGGAAGATAGAACCTGGGAGAGTGATACGGGAAAGTACATTATCAATGTATTCTTCCGTCTTTTTACCTGGCTTAACACCGGGGATAAAACCACCGTTACGCTTCAACTGCGATGCAATTTCGTCGGGACGAACTGTGATCGCTGTGTAGAAGTAGGTAAAGATGATAATCATCAAGAAGAAAACTACGTTGTACCAAACATTGGTGATGTCTCCAAATACAGTCTGAACCCATGTAAATGATCCGGGACTAGCTAATTGGATTAGCGAAGCGGGGAGGAACATAATTGCTTGGGCAAAAATGATAGGCATTACCCCCGCTGAGTTGACCTTAAGTGGAATATACTGTCTTGCAGAGTTACCACGTCCTGACTGACCTAGTCTATTACCCATCATTTGGCGGGCATAATTGACCGGTATTTTCCTAGTTGCCTGCGTCAATGCAACAACAGCCATGGTTACTACACCCAACGCTAAGATTTCAATGAAGAAAACCATCGGTAGAGTAGAACGGGCTTCATTTATGATTGCTCCGGGGAAACCAGCAATAATACCAATCATAATCAATAGGGAAACACCGTTACCGATTCCATTATCTGTAATACGCTCACCTAACCATACCAGGAACAAAGTACCTGCTGTAAGAATAAGTGCGCTTGTAATCCAGAAAAAAGGACCTTCGATATTAGTAATAGCAGACTGATATTGTGAACGTAGGTAGTAGATGTAACTAATCGCCTGAGCCAATGTTACTGCTACAGTTAAATAGCGAGTAATTTGGTTGAGCTTTTTCTGCCCGCTCTCTCCTTCCATACGTAGTTTTTGAAAGGACGGAAGAACCGCTCCTAACAACTGTACTACAATCGAGGCTGAGATATAAGGCATAATACCCAAAGCCAAAATTGATCCACGAGCGAATGCGCCTCCCATGAATACGTTCAAAAGATCAAGCAGTCCACCGCCGGCACCACCGCCACCAAAATTGTTCTCGAGTTCGACGGAGTCGATCCCTGGCAAAATGATGAACGTTCCAAGACGGAAAACCGCGAGGAGACCTAATGTATATAAGATCCGATTCTTCAGTTCCGGAATCTTGAAAATATTCTGTATGGTCTCAATTAGCTTTTTCATGATCTAGACTTCAGTAGCAGATCCGCCGGCCTTTTCGATGGCCTCTTTAGCAGACTTGCTGAATTTGTTCAATTTGACATCAACTTTGGCGGACAATTCTCCACGACCTAATACCTTGACAAGGTGCTTAGTGGAAGAAATGATTCCGTGCTCTTTGAGAAATTCGTGATTAATTTCCGAGTTAGGAAATTTTTCTACCAATTCCTGAATCGTATCCAAATTAACGACTTTGTATTCAACCCGATTAGGATTTTTAAAGCCAAATTTAGGGACACGGCGATACAATGGCATTTGTCCACCTTCGAACCAAGGGCGGTAAGTAGCACCACTACGTGACTGCTGACCTTTGTGACCTTTGGTAGATGTACCACCACGGCCAGATCCCTGGCCACGGCCAATACGCTTACGGTTCTTGGTTGCCCCTGCTGCCGGTTTGAGTGAATGTAACTTCATTTTTCTATTCCGTCTCTTCGAGTTGAACCAAATGACTCACCTTTTTGATCATTCCTAGGATCTGGGGCGAGCATTCCTTCACCACCGTTCGGTTGATCCGTCCTAATCCCAAAGCCTTGATAGTGGCCACTTGGTCTTTTGGGCGGTTGATGGTGCTACGTTTTTGAGTAATCTTTACTTTAGGATACATGTTGCTTATCCGTTATACACTTTGGCTACGTCTATGCCCCTTTGGTGAGCGACTGTCTGTGGCAGGCGCTGCAGAGAAAGAGCTTTCAGAGTAGCTTTTACAACATTATTGGGATTTGCAGTACCGAGGCTTTTGGCAATCACATCTTTGATACCAGCTGCTTCTAATACTGCGCGCATAGCACCACCTGCCAGTACTCCAGTACCTGGAGCAGCTGGGCGAAGCAATACTTTAGCAGCGCCATATTTAGTGAAGCTTTCGTGAGCAACAGTACCTTTTTGTACAGGCACCTTGATCAAGTTTTTCTTTGCTTCATCTACACCTTTGGCAATGGCGTTGGTAACCTCATTGGCTTTACCCAATCCGTATCCAACAATGCCATCTCCGTTGCCAACGACGACCAGCGCACTAAAACTAAAGCGCCGACCACCTTTAACGACCTTAGAAACACGCTTGATCTTGACGACCTTTTCTTGCAATTCTACGTCGCTACTCTTTACTCTGAGTTCGTTAGGTAATTTCATAGGTCTTAAAAGTTGAGGCCTCCTTCACGAGC
>JBCCQN010000080.1:0-32193 GCA_039024315.1 Bacteroidota bacterium | reverse complement strand
CATCCAGTAAGTAAGTAGTCTTTTGGGAATCGCTTTGGGCGTAGGAGGCCTTGGGCCAGAGAAAAAGGCCCATTAAGAGCATAAATAGAGTAGTCTTCATAAAAGAAGATAGCAATTATTTAGGGCTAGCAGATAAATGGGGAGAAAATTTAGGGGAAAGGGAGCCGTTGCGGTCTCCCGGAGGTAAACCGCTTGTCCTATGCTGTGCGGCCTTTCCAAATTACATATAGAGGTAGGGTTTCCAATCATCCCTTATCGCCCCGGCAAAATTCGACAAAAACATGACGAAACTTGGCCGGAAGGGCGCGTGGGTCATCTCCAAACCTGATTGATCTAAAGTGAGGCTACCTTTCTTGGCATTACACTTTTGACAGGCTGTGACCAGATTTTCCCAAGTGTCTTTACCTCCTGCCGATTTCGGCACGACATGGTCTATGGTGAGATGCTCTCTCGAACCACAATAGACGCATCGATTACGATCTCGTTTAAAGATATTTTGGCGGGTGAGGTTGACCTTTTTGTAAGGGATCTGGACGTAACGGTGGAGACGGATGATGGAAGGATACTTAAAATCCTTTCCTACCGAACGTAATACTCTTTCGGAATTGGCGGTCAGCATCTCGGCTTTCTGTAAAAGTACCAAGACGAAGGCCCGCTCAACGGAGCAGATACTTATCGCTTGATAGCTTTGATTCAGAACCAGAACGCTTTCTCGTGCAATCACCTGTATAAGTTACAAATATCTCCGCATGAAGAAAAATATATGTGAAGGCTCTTCGCCTCCCTCTGGCATGATGCCCTGTTCGCTTAATTTGTCCTGCCGTACCTTGCCTGAGGCGTGTAAAATGTGTCCTTGACCATCTACGATCCCCACATGCGTAACGCGATCTGAGCCCGCCTTGCCAAAAAAGGCAAGATCTCCCGCTTTCTGATCGGCAAAAGCAATCTCCTTGCCTTGCTTAGCTTGCTGAGAGGAATCGCGCGGCAATTCGATGCCGATAAGCCGATACAGCAATTGGGTGTAGCCGGAACAATCAATGCCAAAACTTGAGCGTCCTCCCCAGAGATAAGGCGTATTACGAAAGCATTTGGCCAAGGCCAATAGTTGATCGGTATCCTGCTGGGGGATCCAACGTAAATCGGGTCCGGGGCGCCATTTTTTGCCACTAATCGTGAACACGCCCATCGGGCCATTGGTGGCTTGGGGGATACGGGCACCCATGGGGAGACGCAAATTGCTGTCGTCCGCCAAGATCAAGCTGCCGCCCATCACGAAAGCAAACTTCTGGGGCTGAACGTTCTCCGCAGGAAGCAGCATCTTAGGCGTAATCCAACCTTCATAACCATCCGGCTGTAGCCGAACCTGCCACCAATCTTTGCGGCTATCGTCGATCAGCTCACAACTTTCGCCAAATAGCATTTGACTGATCATTTCTGCGCCTTCTCTGGCTTCGGCTCGCAAGGGGATGACGGCTTCTTGTGCGATGTACTGCATTAGCAGGAAGTTACGAGTATTTGTGGTGGGACTTGTTAAAAAACGATTAAATCCCGAAATTAGTCCTGCGGACGTACCGCACAGCTTAAATTTAAAATTTAAGTTTCACCTTCCATCACTTCTTGCATGACAGCTTTCTGCTTAGGGTAGAAAGCTGTTTTTTTATGAGGTACGAAATTACTCATTGTTAGGGGCAAAGAGCGGCATAAACAGATTGGTATTTATACAAGAATGAGGAAATCAGACGTTTCTGCAATAGGTGTGAATGCGCAAAATCTGATGTCATATGAAAAGATCTCCTCTGTTGATTGTCGTAATGCTATTCTGCATTTGTTGTTCAAAAAGAAATGACAATACCGAAAATTTGCATCTCGATTATACCTTCTTGAAAGAGGCCGGATCAATCAATCCGAAGCTAAAAGGAGTTTGGCAGTCAATTGGTGAAGGATATATCTGGGATGCGACAGGAGATAGTTTAAGACTTTACAGCTATACCCAAAACTTTTGTTCATTAGAACGGAATCCGTATTTAGAAAGTTTGATGAACGCTAGTTCTCGATTTGTTTCAAATGGTCCAGACACTATTAGCGTTTACTACCTAGATTTAGGGGAAAAGACCACTCTAATTCAAAATAAGAGAGAGCTGGTTAGAATAGACAAATTACCTGCAAACTGTAAATCTTTGATGGAGATGCAGGAGGCTAAGGCTAAACCATTATTGTCTTTCTTTTTTGAAACGCTTGAGGAAAACTATGCTTTTTCACAAGAGAGAAATATGAATTGGACTGAACTTAAGGAAAAGTATATCGCAAGCGTATCTGAAACTACTTCTGAAGAAGAACTTTTTAAACTAATGGGAGAAGTAGTAAGCCAAACGAAAGATCAACATACCAAGATCATATCTAAAGAGGGGCAGAAAATCCAGTACACAATTACCCCTTCTGCTCAATTTACCATAAATGCCTTCAATGCTCAATCAGAAATTCAAGATTTGGGTAAGTACTTCAATTTGTTTTTTGAAAGAAATTACCAAAACATTTCGGATAGCTTATTGAGAGGTAAAGGACAAAAAGATGCGAATGGACAATTAGAATGGGGGAGTTTGAGTCTAAGGATTGGTTATTTGAATATCCACTCCTTTGCTGGATTTGCTTCCAATCAATTGGATCGAAAAACGCAAATAGATACTTTGGAAAAAGTGATGTCTCGCATAGTGTCTGCCTTGGCAGATAAAGACGCCCTCATTGTGGATTTAAGTTTCAATTTTGGGGGTTTTGATGCGGCATGTTTTACGATTGCGAGCTTCTTTACAGACAAAATTACCCCTGTATATACTACTCAAACTTATTTTAGAGGCGAAATATATCAGGGAGAAAGTCTCAGTGTGATTCCAGCTAGTGAGCGTACTTTTACGAAACCTGTTTACGTACTCATGACTGATATTAGTAGGAGCGCTGCGGAAATCTTTGCGATACAAATGAAAGCATTTCCGAATGTTCAACTGGTTGGTATGAATACACTTGGCACTCAATCGGGAATGCTCAACAAGGCAATCGGAAATTTTCAATTGACATTATCCAATCAAAGATATTTAACTCCGGATAATCAAGTGTATGAGGCTGTGGGGGTTCCTCCGGATATCGAGATGGAGATTTTTTCAGATGAGATGGACGTTTTTAATGCCCATAAACTGGCGGTCAAAAGAATTATGAAAATGATTGAATGAAAAATACCATATTACTACTAACATAGCATACTTGCCATATGCTTGAGCTATAGCTTGCCCCCGACAAATAGGCCGATCCTAAAATCCTGCGACCTAAAACATTGCTTCGCTACTGGCGCACTGCTTATCTTGTAGCTTGCTATGCGAGTCTTCCGCACATATTTGATCCTTTTGTTGTTGGGTGTCAGCCAAATGGTCTCAGCTCAGAGTCTGTTGGGGCCAACTAATCGACTCTGGGAAGGCATGGAAGTCGGAGCGGATGGCTTTTCAGGGATAACGCTGCGACATCGTCCTCAACAAATGACCTTTGCCTTGCCTCAGCCATTTTGGGCCGCCAGTATTGAGATGCGCAAGCAACTCCTCGGCCAGCGCTATTGGCAGGGCTTGTATAACTATCCTAAGCTAGGTTGGACCTTTTTGATGCAGTCTTTTGGTAATGATCAGGTCTTGGGGCGCTCCTATAGTTTGTATCCCTTTTTGGATCTCGACTTAGTCGAACTCGGCAATCTAAGTCTTACTTTCAGAGTGGGTTATAGCTTTGCTTGGCTGCCTAAGAAGTTTGATCTGGAAACCAATCCCGAAAATACTGCGATCGGCTCTCGGCTCAACAATTTGACCATGTTGGGGCTTTTTGCGGAGTACCGCTTCGCGGAACGCTGGTATCTACGCGCCGGCGGCCAGTTTACCCATACCTCTAATGCCCGCTACAAACAGCCCAATTTGGGACTCAATACCGCTAAGCTACGCTTTGGTCTCAGCTACCAAATCAAACCGGTAGAAAGTCTAAGTGAATATCCCTACGACGATTATCCATTGAAAAAACGGTGGCGGCCCTTTGTGCGCTTTGGGATAGCTGGCAAAGAACAAAAAGTAGCCGGTGGTCCACGCTATCTGGCCTATGCAGTCTCTGCCGGAGCAGGTTGGGTATACAGTCGTAAAAACCAATTACAGCTCGGCATGATGGTTGTCTATGATCGGGCCATTGAAGCCTTTATGATCGATCAGGATATTCCCTTTCGTAACGAGAGTCCTAGTTTTCGACCTATCAGGCCTGCCTTATTGGTGGGGCATGAATTTTTGTTTGGGCGAGTGGGGATTCTGACCCAGACCTTTTGGTATGTTGACAAACCCTTTGTAGGAGACGAATTTATGGGCTTTCAGGTCGGACCGAGTATTTATTGGAAACAGCCCCAGCATTGGGAAAATCTCAATTTTTTTGCAGGAATTTATTTAAAAGCGCACAAAGCAGTCGCAGATTACGTAGAACTCACGGTGGGCTTTGGTTGGTAAGCCCTCAATGTGTTTTTGCAGCAAATTTTTACGTAATTTTGCCAGCCGAATTTTAACGCAATGGCCAAAGATAAAAAGCTAGAACGCCGCTATTCCTTAAACGTAGCGCGTCTTAACCCCGGCAAATATCAAGATAGTTTTGAGATAGATGGAGAGTTCTTCTCCTACTTTGAGAGTCCGCTAGCAGATAGTGGTGAGGCGAAGGTTGACCTAGAGATTGACAAGACCAATACGCATATGGATGTCAATTTTCGGGTCAAAGGCCAAGTTATGATCCCTTGTGATCGTTGCGGAGAGTTGTATCCCTTTGAGCTGGATACCGATTATCGTATCATTTACAGCTTTGATGAAGACATGGATTTTGAAGGGGAGGAAGTGATGTATGTGAGTGCTGACGAGCCTCAACTCAATTTAATGCAGGAGTTTTACGACATCATCAATCTGGCGATTCCTTTTCGCAAGGTTCCCGATAAGTCTATCCACCTCTGTGATCCCAAGATACTGGCGATTTTGGGCTTAGATGCTGAGGGAGAGCCGATTGGTAGTGTACCTCAGCAGGCAGAAGAATTACCAGAACCAGAGGAAGAAGAGATCGATCCACGCTGGGCTGCTCTGAAAAAGCTGAAAGATTTGGGAGAGTAGGGGATGAAAATGGAATTTTGGGAATCAAACAAGGCTCTTCAAGCCCTGAATATTTAAAAAATTCTGCTTTGACCCTTTGCGTAAATCTGGAAGAAGTCCTATCTTTGCAGCCAGTTTATTCTCAGAAGATTTCTAAAACAAATAAATCATAAGTCGAGATGGCGCATCCGAAGCGAAAAATATCGAAGCAAAGAAGAAACAAGCGCAGAACACACCTAAAGCTTAAGCCTTCTCCTTACTACCTAGATCCTGAAACAGGTGAGCCGGTATTGTATCACCGTGTCGCTTTGGATAGTGGATACTATCGTGGCCGTCAGGTGATTGAAGGTCGCGACGAATAAATCAATTTTGCCGTCTCGAGGACGGAGAGATTATATGATCGATATACTGAATGCATACAGCATTTGGTATATCGATTTTTTTTTTAGCCTATGCTAAGAGCTTTTTCTAGGAAAGTTTTAGGCATTATAAGTGCCAATAATTGACAGGATCACCCGATTTAGCGAAAAAATGATTCTTTCTGAGATTACATATAGATATTATCTATTAGGAGATGTGGAAGGCAATCGGCACATTTATGCATATATACAAGCAACCTATGAAAACATTACAATCGCATTTTTCGATTCTGTCATTCCTATGTCTTTTGGGCTGTGGGCTGTGGGGATCAAGTAAGCCTCAATCCTAATCAAGAGCCTTCACTAATTTGGGATTCTGGTAACTTTACTTTTCCCGAAATTGAAATTTTCTCTCCTCCTAGTAAAGATCCAATTCCGGTAGATCGCTTACTAGCTTTGATCGATGCTACTTTGAAAGATCGGGGCGATTTTACTTGGGAAATGGTGGATTCTTATACCTTGTGGAGCGCTGTCGTAGGCGGAGATAGTATCGTATATGTAGGATACAAGGTGATCGGCTTGGATTCACTGGACTATAGCACCCTTGATCTTCAAGATCCAATCTGGCAAGAGGCAAGAGCCTACACTATTGAGTACGTACTACAAGAGCTGAAGGCTCTACATCCTGATCAAGCGTTTACTGAGGAGCAAATTTTAGTCAAAGAGCAAAAACTTATTCCCTTGATCCAGTTGAGGGTGTCCGATTACGAATTAATTGCGAAACTACGACAACTACCAAGTGTGAGGTATGTAGAGCCGCATGGAGTTTCGCAAGAGACTCTTTCCCAAGCTCGTTCTGGTGAAACGGGTGGCGGAAGTGGTAATGTAAATATCGGAGGGAGTACTAATTGGACTAGTTGCAGCAATGATTGTAGTACCAACTGTCCCACTAGTGCTGATTACTTCACGATAACGCCTAATTCAAAGGTCGGTTGGAATGCCGGAGTAAATGCCCACAATGTGGCAAACTTGACTACCTCCATGTGGGATCACTGTCCGGCGGGGGCTGGTATTACAGTTGCCTTGCTCGATACGGGGATAGATCCCGCCAATGATCAATTAGACCCACAGGGGCAGTTTGCCGTTGGTTTATCTGCCGGTCGCACACAAGAACGTATCAATATGTTCAATGTTGAAGTGGAAGGAGATGATACTGACGATCAGTGTGTCCATGGTACCCGTATGGCCGCTATTATCGCTCACCCTCGTAATGATGATGGTGGGATAACAGGGATGGCGTATCGCGTAAATTTAGTGGTATATCGTGTGGGTGATCTACCTGCAATTTCTTATTTTAATCCTTTATCCGTTGACGCTGTCATAGATGCATATGAAGATATTGCTCAAAGACAAGATATTGATCTCGTTAGTATGTCAATGGGTTCTAACACAAAAATAAATCCGGTTAACGACGCGGTATCTCTAGCTCATGCTAATGGGAAAATGATCTTTTGTGCTGCCGGGAGTTCCGGATTTGAGATACATCCAGCCAAAAGTGCCACTACTCAGACGATTGCCGTAACTGGAGTCACGCGAAACTCACCCTCTAATACGAACTTGATCAAAGCACAGGGGTGTGCTAAGGGTTCTTATGTGGATTTCTCTATGTTTACGGAGGAGGATCTGCTCACTTATACTCGTACTGGCCTAAGTACGAAAATGCAGGACGGTGATGAAGTTACCTGGTCAAGCCAGTCCTCTCATGCCACGGCTCTGCTGGCCGGGATTGCTGCTTCGGTTTGGTCCGTTGATCCCAATTTCAGTCGGGAACAGGTGCTAGGCTTTTTGAAATCCGCAGCAAGTATGGGCTTAAATCGTGATAACGAGTTTGGCTGGGGAGTGATTGATGGGCAATCGGCGGTATTTGGGGCTAATTTAGTCGCCAATCCTCCCTTTTCGGTCAGTATTGCTGGGCCGACCAGCCTCAGTTCCTATGGACAGATCACTTGGACTTCTCAAGTAACGAGTGCTAGCACGGCCAATCTCTCCTATTCATGGCAATGGGAAAGTGAAACCCCTACCACTGGTGCTTCTTGTAGCCGATGGTTCTATCCTTCAGGCAATAGTACGTTCACCTTCTACACCCTCTCCTTAACTGTAAGTGAACAAGGAGGCCTTAATCGTACTGCAAGTACTTCCATTCAGATTTATCCTAACTTTCCATTCTAAATTGATAGGATCATGAAACATCTCATCATCATTCTCCTCCTCTTGCCCTTCGGTCTCATGGCTCAGCAAGACAGTCTTAGCCAGCAGGACAAATGGACTCGCCTGCAACTCGGACGCAAGGCTAGCGTCAAGCAACATCCGGTCTATCTGGACGGTGGGGTTGTCTTATTCATTCAGCAATATTTTGCTCCGGTGGTTGGAGTAACCTCCATCAACTATGAATGGAAGTTTTTTCAGAGTCCGGGGGCAAAGTTTTCAGCCAGTGTGAGGAGTGGTGCTGCAAGTTTGGGCAGACAACTAGGGATTCCGCTCACCTGTGTTGCGCTGCTAGGACGAAATCAGCACCATTTGGAAGGAAATCTTGGAGCTTTCATTGGGATTGTCGAGACAACTGGTTCCTTATTCAGCGAAAGCCGGCCCTACAGTATCTATGGTTTGAATATATTTGCGTGGCCCCTCTGTGAACTTGGCTACCGCTATCAGCACTCAGAGGGCGGTCTAATGTTTCGCTTCAAAGTGGGGACCGTTGGGATTGGCGGCGGGGTAGGTTGGGTGTTTTGAGGCGGGTCGGCTAGTCTTTTTGAATCGCACCATTATGAAACATCTCATCATCATTCTCCTCCTCTTGCCCTTCGGTCTCATGGCTCAGCAAGACAGTCTTAGCCAGCAGGACAAGGGGACTCGCCTCCAATTGGGGCGAAAGGTCGCCGGCAAGCAACATCTGGTCTATCTAGATGGTGGGATATTTTTTTTCCCGTGGCAAGATTTTTTTGTTCCCACTCCTGGTCTGGTTTCGATCAATTACGAGTGGCAGCTTTTTCAGGCTCCCCGAGCGAGATTTTCGGCTAGTTTGAGAGGCGGCGCGGCCAACTGGGATGGTTTGTTAGGAATACCGCTTGGATGTGTAGCCTTGTTGGGGCGTAACCAACATCATTTGGAAGGAAGTCTTGGCGCTTTCATTGGGATTGTCGAGGCAACTGGTTCCTTGTTCAGTGAAAGCCGGCCCCACAGTATCTATGGTTTGAATATATTTGCGTGGCCCCTCTGTGAACTTGGCTATCGCTACCAACGCCCAGAGGGCGGTCTAATGTTTCGCTTCAAAGTGGGGACCGTTGGGATTGGTAGTGGGGTCGGCTGGGTGTTTTGAGGGGAGATTATTCCTACTCTGACTCCGCCAAACGCTCCACTCCCGCCTGCGCATAAGCATTGTCCGGTTGTAAGCGCAACACTTGCCGATAGCATTCTATGGCCTCTGGTCTTCGGCGAAGCCGCTCGTAGGCCATCCCCAAACTCTGCCACGGTAAATAAGACTCTGGATAGTGCCGCTGATTGATCCGCAACAGCATCAACGCCTGCTCTTGCCGACTACTATCGGAGAGCAAAAACATCCCAATCTGATTGAACAGTCTTCCCGGCGGTAGAACTTCATAGCCCATATTCTGGGAAAGTCTTTGATAGTATTGCTTGATCGCACTGGAGTCTTGTTCAGCTAAGCTAGCTAGCGGCATGCGATAATCGCTGAAGAGCATTTTGAGGCCATTGGGCAAGGCGGGCAAGGGAACTGAAAAGTGATCTTCATCCGGAAAGTATTTATAGCCGAAATTGAGGCTTCGATTTTGCATCATTAGCGCTTCAAAGGCTTGTATCGCGCGTCCACTTTGGGAAACGTCCGGACCTGGGTTGAAGGGATTACTCGCTTGGGCGATGTAAAAGCGAGCAAAGCGATCTGGCGGATTTTGCTCCAAGCGCTTCACTATCCAAGCATCGTCCCACCATAAGCTCGGATCAATCGCCAAGAAGGCGTCAAAAGTCTCGTGCTCTAACATGGAGTAGGCCGCAAACAATCCCGCAAAGGAATGACCGATCAACAATCTAAATGGCTCAGTCCGATAAATGCTATCGATATGAGGAAGAAGTTCCTCGGAGAGGAAAGAATGAAAAGCCGCTGCTCCTCCACTTTCGGCTAATTGATCTAAGCGTTCTCCGGAGGAGGAAAGCATAGACTCGGTGGGCAAAAAGTCTCGATTACGATTGGTATTACGTACCGCTACCAAGATCATCTCCGGAATCTCTTCAATACCACCTGCCCCCAATGAGCTGATCACGCCCGAACTCAAATGAAAAAGCCTCCCACCATCTAACAAAATTGCTACTGGATAACGCTTCTCGAGGTAAAAATCGTCGTTTTCATAGGAAGCAGGCAGTTGCACAATATAGGATCGCTCTTCATGCAAAATCTCCGAATGGATTTGATGTTCTGTTCCGATGACAAAGCCATTTTCTTGGGCCAACAGAAGGCCTAGCCCGCAATTGATGCCGAGGAATAAAATACAAATACGTAGGGCTTGCATTAGACGTCTTTTGAGTAATTGGTCATCTCGGCGGCAAATTCATCCACAAAGAAATTATCCATTTCATCAGCTTTAAGGGCGAGACCGGTCAAGTTGGTCTTGATGGTATCGGCGTATTCAGTGAAAATCTCCGAAATGTGGACGCGATAAGAAAGATAAATCTGACTATCATTGATCGCCAATGAGTAGGGCGAAACTGGGTCGCTCAGCAGATAGGTATAGAGCTGTTTGAGTTTGCTCTTGGGGAGACGGTTGAGGGGGGAAGTGGCGTAGAGATAGTTTTGCTGATAAACAAAAATCCGGATCTGCGAACTACCCTGATGAAATACCCAATAATCATAGCCGGCTCTAGCGAGAGCGGGGTCCATATCTAGATCGCTGAGCGCACTCTCGACAAAGCGAGCAAAGTGAGTCAGTTCTGCTTCTTCAAAAAGATTCGCATCGATATTGGTGCCGCAATTGGGGCAATAGTCGGTCGCTTCAAATAAGAGGGTTTGGCAAGAGTGGCATTGGACGGAGTATTGCTGTGCTGGATTGAGGTCCATAGCACCTAGGGCCTCTTCGAGTACCGCTAGAGGAATCGCAAAACCTACGTTATCTGCATTGGTAAACTTAGCGGTAGTGACGCCTACCACTTCGGCATTAGCATTGAGGACGGGGCCGCCACTGTTGCCAGGATTGACCGCAGCGTCGGTCTGGATGTAGTACTTACCGTCCATGAGCTGGCGAGGCGAGGAGACTATCCCTTCGGTAACGGTAAAAGGCATCCCAAAGGGAAAGCCAAGGACATGTACTTTGTCGCCAGCGGTGAGTGCTGAGCCCTTTGCTAGTTGTAGGTGAGGAACGGTTTGAGGCAGCTCTCCTTCCACTTTAAGTAGCGCTAGATCTATGTCGGGATTGGTGAAGACAACATGGGCGAGAAAGTGGTCTTGTTCCATGTCTTCGAGGGCTACTTTTTTGTTGCCGGCAATTACATGATGATTGGTAACTACCAAGTTGTAGTCTTGCAAAAAAAAGCCTGTCCCACTACCTGAAGCAGTTTTGATTTTATATACAGCAGGGGCGACGGTCGCGTGATTTTTATTCATCAAGCACAAGGTAAGAAAATTTCAGAATGCAGGTTATAGAATATCTCTTATAAAGATTTGTACTGGACACTCTCTCTATTGCTTGGAGATTTGATATTGACTTTCATTTTTTAGGCCTGCTTCGCAGAACGATGATAAGCGTTCCGCGCAGCGGTAAAGGCCAACAGAATTAGCGGGTAAAGTAGAAAGACGAGAGGAAAGAGTCGAGAGAAAGCGGTAGCAAGTGATCTTGCTCACCTAAGCTTAAGGAAAGGAGGCTTAATACTTCCTATCTCTTTAGTTAAGTACTGAGACAATAGTATTTAGTATCAAGGCCTAGGAAAATGGGACTAGCTGATTCAGCCAGACATTTTTTCTCTGTACTGCATACTCCCAAAAGCTTTCGGGATACTTGCTACTCTGGACTTAATTTCCTTTCACTTTTTCCCAGAGGGCGTTCATTTGCTCTCCTCCCATGCGTGAGGCGTCGGGGCGGATGGTTTCGATCTCTACGATGGTGCTATCCTCCTCGATCAATTTGTAGATAAAACTAAAGGGCATCGGATCGTCTGGATTCTCAGGCCCTAAGTCAATAAGGCCAAAGCGAAGGTCGTACCAATGAATGGTATCGTTGATTTGGCGAGTAACAAATTGCTCTTTGCTGAGCCAGTGCAGGCCTTGGACTACTCGATTATCTTCATAAGGCGCGATGTTTTGCCTTTGCTTGGCGAAATAGCGAAACTCTATCTTGCGAGCATCCCCCAATAATGAATGATAGGCCATTTCATAGCCGCTAGGCTCCTCAGCCACACAGTACCAAAGGATACTGTTCATAAAAGTGGGATAAGTGGAGAGATTACGAACACTTTTGCCTTGCTTGTGGAGGGCGTTTTGGAAGTAGGCTTCGGCGGTCAGTTTATTGGTGACCGTAATGACCAGATAGAAGCAGCTAAGGGTAATCCCAAGCCAGTTCCAAAATCGACGGGCTTTACTGTTTCTATGCAAAAACAAAGCCACCAGCAGGCAGATGGCAAAGGGGATGGTATAAATGGGATCTACTACGAAAATACTACTAATAGCCACTCGATAGTCCGAAAACGGATAAAAAAGCTGGGTCCCCCAAGTGGTGAAGCAATCTAGTAACGGATGGGTAAATAAGGCCCAAAAAGCCAGCCAGGTCCAGTTTTGCTGGGTGCCAAGCTCGATACTATAGAGTTTGCGTATTCCCCAGCCGATGGCTGGAGCAGCAAGTATACAAAACAGGATAGAGTGAGAAAAACCTCTGTGGGAAGCCGTAGCATCAAACTCGCCCAAAAATAAGTTTGCGACTACATCTAAGTCGGGAATGGTGCCGCAGATGGCGCCCCACATGGCCGCTTTGTTGCCGGCTTTTTTGCCGAGGACCGCTTCCCCGACGGCCGCCCCTAATACAATTTGACTAACTGAATCCATGAGGACAAAACTACATAAATGATGAATTGTTGAAGGGATGAATTTTTGAATGGGCTTGGATTTCTCGCTAGCCGCTTGGCCCCATACTTTAACAAACAAGGTCTCTTGCTGTAACTACTGGGCTTCATGCGATGATTGGCCCCTAGCAAACTTCAACAAATTCCCATAACCTTACCTTTAGTTTTGAGTTGTATGCTTGTGTGCTTCACGTGTTGGAATTTAAACGTTCACCGAAGGTTGGAAAAAAAGCCTGAGGAACCTAAATTCTATATGAAAAGGAGTCAGAATGTCGCCCCTTAGCTTCTGAAGCCCGATCAAACACAGCGGAACACCTCTCTAGCTTACTGCTTACTACATACTTCTGACCATGAATCTTGGCTTAATTCGTTTGCCGTTGTGGGCTGCATTTCTTACGTTTTTTATTCTACCATTTTCGCTTTTTTCGCAAAATGGTTTCACCCCTGACATTACCCAAGGCTGTAGTCCGATACAGGTAAATTTCACGCCTAATGTTCCCGGCGCTACAGATTATTATTGGCAATTTGGCAATGGTTCTTTTTCCAATTTGGCCAATCCAGGGGTTACTTACATCAATCCTGGCATTTTTACGGTAAGCTTGACGGTAACTTTGGCCAATGGGAGTACCCAAACCTTTACCCAAGCCAATGTCATCGAGGTATTTGCCAATCCGCAAGCCGATTTTAGTAGCAATCTCAGTAACATTTGTACTGGGGAAGACATCGTTTTCACGGATCTTTCCGTTCCGGGTTCTGTACCCATAGTAAGTTGGCAATGGGATTTTGGTGATGGGACGACCAGTAACCTACAGAATCCAGTACATACTTATACCTTCGCGGGTAGTTTTACGGTGAGTCTGATTGTTACCGATGCCAATGGGTGTACAGACCTGCTAGCGCAGAACGCTTTTATCGATGTCAATCAGACCCCCAGCGCGAATTTTGTGCCAGACAATGCGTTTGGTTGTACCATTCCTTTTACGGTGAATTTTTTGAGCCAATCTACCACTCCGGGTTTGACCCACAGTTGGAATTTTGGCTTACCGGGAGCGAATTCTAGTTCCCCTTCGCCTTCTTACACCTACACCAATAATGGTGTTTACAGCGTGGTACATATTGTTTCGGACACCTTGGGCTGTGCTGATACAGTTACCAAAATCAATTTGATCAATGTCGGAGTCAACACCGTCAATGTGCAGGTGAGTGATAGTATCGTCTGTGTGGGCGAACCGATCACCTTTACTTCGGGGGCGACGCCGGGCTCTTCTGTCTCTTGGGATTTTGACTTTAACAACAATACGAGTTTTATACCATCCGTTGTCTTTGCGTACAATGTTGCAGGAGTGTATAATGTAACGGCAAGCATCAGCGATCCCAACGGCTGTAATTTCAATGCCAACCGGACGATCATCGTCAATGATCCACCGCTTGTGGATTTTGGTGTATCAGATACCCTCTTTTGTGATCCCCCCTTTGAGGTAGATTTTACGCCCAATGTTACGGGCTCCGCTCCCTTTTCTTACCAATGGTCTTTTGGTGCGGGCGGCGCCTCAACGGCTTCTAATCCCACCTTTACCTATCCGGTATTACCGATATTTAATCAGCCTTATGTCTATGACATCTCTTTGATTGTAACAGATGCCAATGGCTGTCGGGCGACTCGGGCCTACAATAGCTTGGTGGTAACGGGGCAGACTCAGGTTGATTTTTCTGCCTTTCCGACGGAAGGTTGTGCTCCCTTGCTTACCAATTTCAATGGTTTTGGGTTCTCTACGGCAAGCTTTGTGGATTGGCGTTGGGACTTTGGGGATGGCAATATCGATAGTGTACAAAGCCCTACCCATACTTACCAGACGACTGGTACTTGGGATGTGCAGCTGATCGGCACTACGGACTTGGGTTGTGTTGACACTTTGGTACAGCCGAGCTTTATCCAAGCGGGTGATACACCCATGGCGGACTTTCTGGTAGATACTTTAGTCAACTGTGCCAGTGGGGGACATCAGTTTACCAATTTATCAACTGGGGCGACCAATTACTTTTGGGACTTTGACGATGGCACCAATACTACAGCGGAGGACCCTTATCATCAGTTTGTGGATACGGGTTTTATGGATGTGATGCTGGTCGCTTTTGATCGAGGCTGCCCTGACACGATGATCAAACCCATGTTCCTTTATGTCAGGGGGCCGATTGCCAATGCATCGCCTCCCTTCTTAGCCCTCTGCGATAGTCCGGCGGTGGCGCAATTTCAGGATTTTTCGATCGCGGCGATGGATTATTTTTGGGATTTTGGCGATCCTACTACTTTGGCTGATACCTCGAATTTACCTTCACCTGCTTGGGAATATTTGGTACAAGGTTCCTATCAAGTACAGTTGATCGTCACCAACGATACCACCGGCTGTGCTGACACGCTCAATCGAGCCGTAGGCTACGAAACAATAGAAGCAGAATTTGCGGTCAATCAGACTTATGGTTGCGATCCGGTCACCATTCAGTTTGCTTCCTTGACCCCCAATGCAACGGGCTGGCGTTGGACAATGGGCGACGGTAGTTTGCCATTTTTTGGCACGGCCAATATCAATCATACTTATCAAGGCGTAAGTGAGTATTTTGCCACACTTCAGACCACCAACTCGATTGGTTGTATCGACGATACGACGATTGGTCCGCTCTCCTCTTTTAGACCAAATGCCAATTTTACCAACTCAAGTCAGACCGTTTGTGCCCCTGATATTGTGGCTTTCACAGATTTGAGTACCTCTCTTGCTCCTATTGCCTCCCATGCGTGGACCTTCGGGCCGCCGGGGGCCAGTGCGGCCAGTCAAAATCCGATCTTCAACTATACCATTCCCGGTAATTACAATGTCACGCTCACCGTGACGGATACCGCCGGTTGTAGTGATTCTTATGCCCTACCGCAGCCGATCATTGTTACCCAGCCGATAGCTGATTTTAGTACTCCTTACACGACCAACTGTATTGACAATCAGTTGCTGTTTACGAATCTATCTAATGGTACAGGCCTCAGCTATCTTTGGAATTTTGGCGATAATACCACTTCCAATCTGCAAAACCCCTCTCACACTTACACCCAAAATGGATCCTACACCGTCAGCCTAATCATCACTGATTTCCAGGGGTGCTCAGATACGATTGTCAAAAACAATTATATTCTCATTGAGACTCCGGCCATAGATTTTATCGCTGATACCTTACAGGCTGATTGTCCTCCCCTCAATGTCAACTTTACCTTCAATGCTGTATCCAGCCATATATTCAATCAGTGGGATTGGGACTTTGGCGATATGGGGGTGGGAGCTGGGCCTAATCCCGGTCATATCTATACCGATCCAGGCATCTATACCGTCACCTTGGTCGCTACAGCTCCCTCAGGCTGTCGAGACTCAGTAGGCTACGATAATCTAATCCAGATTGGTGGGCCTACAGGCGATTTTACTTTTACACCACAACAGGCCTGTCCGGGTATCCCGATCAATTTTAGTGCAACGGGTACCAATGTTGTGGTCTTTCGTTGGGACCTGGGCGGCGGCTTTTTGCCCGTGGGCCAAGATGTCTCTCAGCTTTATCCCTTAGCCGGTACTTATAACCCCTTATTGATTGTCGAAGACAGCAATGGTTGTCAAGTAGTAGTGCCTCCCATCGGGCCGTTGACGATTCATCCTGCACCGAATGTCAATTTTAGCGCGAATTTTCCGGTACTTTGTGATAGTGGAACGGTCAGTTTTACTGATTTGTCGAGCATACAAACTGGCTCGCTGGTAAGTTGGGATTGGGACTTTGGCGATGGGGTAGGGGGGAGCATGATGACCAATCCTACTTATGATTATACTCAGCCTGGAGTGTATGATATCAAATTAGTGGTAACGAGTGCACTCGGCTGTACTGACTCGTTGACCCAAAATGCCTTGGTGGAGGTTTTTCCTTCTCCGACGGTAGAGATTGGGGTATCAGACAGCAGTGGTTGTGCGCCTTTGCTGGTGCAGTTTTCGGATATTTCGCCTGCGTCGAACGCTCCTATCCAGTCATGGTTTTGGACCTTTGGCATTACTGGTACCTCTAATAACACCCCCAATCCTAGTTACACCTATCAGCAAGATGGTACCTTCACCTCTAGTCTGACCCTGACCGATATCAATGGCTGCTCGGCAGCGGATTCGCAGAATATTTTAGTTTGGCCTATCCCAGAGGCTGACTTTTTTAGTCCTGATACCCAAGGCTGTGCGCCTTTATTGACGCAGTTTTTTGATCAAACTCCCACTGCGGTTAATTGGGAGTGGGACTTTGGGGACAATAGTCCTCCCTCATTTGATGAGGACCCTATGCACCTTTATGCCAATGATGGTTTTTATGATGTCACACTCAAGGTCGCCGATGTCAATGGTTGTGAGGATTCCTTGACTCGGACTGATTATGTTCGTTTGCAGCCACCATTGGCTGATTTTGCTTGGAGTGACTCCGTGATTTGCCCACTTGAACCCATCGATTTTACAGATCTTAGTAGTGGCTTGTGGCCAATTTTGGCTTGGGAATGGGCGTTCGGCGATGGAGCCGTAAGCAACCAACAAAGTCCGGTCTATCCCTATCCCAATACAGGCCTTTATGACCCTCAACTAATTATAGAAGATATATACGGCTGCCGAGATACGGTGCAAAAAACAGCCGCGGTAAACGTCTTGCTTGATGAGATCCCCCAAGCTCCAGAAATTCGCTTTGTCTCAGTGGTAAATGAGACCAGTGTGCGTATTTCTTTTGACTCATACGCTAACGGTAAGGGAGATTTTGGCGAGTATGTCCTTCAACGCCAAGACGCTATGGGTAACTGGCAGATCGTTTATACCAGCGACGATATTTTGAGCACCACATTTGTTGAGGCTAACCTCGATCCTACCCAAAATGTCTATTGTTATCGCCTATTGGTGAGTAATCATTGTGAGAGTATTTCGCCTGCGGCGAACGCTGAGATTCATTGTACGATATTACTGGAAACTACGCCTTTGCAAGAGGCGGTTCAGCTCGATTGGTCCGCTTATGAAGGTTGGGACAACGTCGATAGATACGAAGTTTACCGCGTGGCCAATTATGGTACGGCGCAAAGTGTACTCGTAGCCACCCTGCCTAGCAACCAGTTTACTTGGACTGATACCAATACGGTTTGTACGGACGAAATTCTTTACCGGATTTTTGCGTATGAGTCAGGCAATAATTATCGCTCACTCTCCAATGTGAGTGCAGCTACACCGCTACACGATGCCCCAGTTGAGCCATTGCATATGCTCAATGTCAGTGTGGTAGATGATGCTTTTATCAATCTTTCTTGGGAAATCCCTCCAACGGTCCTTTATGCCGACCAATTGGTGATAGAGCGCAATAGAGGCAATGGATTTGTGGATTGGTTCCGTCAGCCCATCAGTAATTCTGCGACAACTGTGGATGACCTAACAGCAGACGTGCATCAGCAGTCTTATCAATACCGCGCCTTTGTGGAAGATAGCTGTGGCGACCGTACGCCGCTTGGACGCATCGGCACTAGCATTTATTTGCAAGCTTATCGCGAAGAAGGGGTGATTTATCTCAACTGGAATCCCTATGAAGACTGGGTTCAGGGTGTAGATTATTATGAATTATCGGCCTACAATGAGCAGACGCTACAATACGAATTGATTGCCCAAATCGACGCAGATTCGGCTCGCTATGAAGATAGAATAACGGATTGGCAGCAAGGGAGTATTTGCTATCGCATTACGGCTTGGGAGTCGGGCGGCAATCAGCAGCAGAGTATGTCCAATGAAGCCTGTGTAGTGCTAGAACCTTTGCTGTTTGCGGCAAACGCATTTAGTCCCAATGCAGATGGTTCTAATGATCGCTTTCTTATTGAGGGAGTATTTATAGAGGCTTATGAGTTGCGGATTTATAATCGCTGGGGCAGACAATTGTTTAGCTCCAATTCGATAGGTGCTGCTTGGGACGGTACTGCGGATGGTACTCCGGTGCAAGAAGGTGTGTATGTCTTTATCGCCGAAGGTCTTGGTTACAACGGAGAACGCATCCGCAAAGTAGGCACGGTAAGCCTGATTCGTTAGTGCCAATCCTTGATGGCTGGAAGCCATTATGATGATAGATAGGAATTGAGACTTGTAAATAGATCCATGAATAATAGTGTTATGTGAGATAGTGTCCAGAAAAGATAAACCCTAGCGACAAACATGAAAAAACACCTACTTAGCTTCTGGAAGGACTGTGTATTGATGGCCCTCTTTTTGTCTTGCTTGGGCCTGCAAGCGCAGATTAGTATTAGCGCTGACCAAAACAGTGGTTGCGCTCCCTTTGTAGTTTCGTTTACGGCTACAGCGCCGAACGCTACCTCTTACCAATGGGACTTAGGCAATGGTAGTTTTTCCAATTTACCTAATCCCGGTACTACTTATTTGGTGGGAGGAAATTATGATGTGAGCCTCACCGTCGGCTTTGCCGATGGGAGCAGTCAGACCGTCACTGAAACACAGTTTATACAAGTTTTTAACAGCCCTGATGTGGATTTTACGGGTGGTCCCAGTCCAGTCTGTCAAGATGCTCCGGTAAGTTTTACTTCGCAAGTACAACTAGGCTCCGCGCCAATCGCAACCTATCTTTGGGATTTTGGCGATGGCTTCAATGGTAATCAAGTAAACCCCAATCATGCCTACGGCTTGGGAGGTATTTTTGGTGTTACTTTGCAGGTTACGGATGTCAATGGCTGCACCGATTTACTCTTCAAACCCAATTATATCAGCGTCAATGCCACTCCAGACGCGGACTTTGTTGCTGATCAGACGGTTTCCTGCGATCCTCCCCTGACGACCAATTTTACTAGCCTTACTACTCAGTTAGGTCTGACGCATGCATGGATACTAGATGGCCCCGCCAATACTTCCAACCTGATCAACCCCTCTTATACCTATACCGCCAATGGCAGTTATACGGTTCAGCATACTGTTACCGATGCCCTTGGCTGTACCCAGACCGTAACCAAAGCAGCTTTTATCCAGATTGGGCTCAATGCAGTCACCATCCAAGCCAGTGATACGGTCATCTGTCCGGGCGATACGGTCCAATTTTATTGCGGTAACCTTAATGGGACTGGCATTAGCTGGGACTTTGGCTTGGGCGGTGGTATTGTCTTTGGCTGCAGTCAGGAGCAAGAATATAGTACTCCCGGTATCTATCAGGTATCCTTGAGTTTTACGGATCCAGATGGTTGTTTTTATACTGGGACCCAAAATATTAGGGTCAGTGAGCCCCCTAGTATTGCCTTTACTCCAGACCCAAGTGCCCATTGTAGGCCTCCCTTTATCACCAATTTTACCAATAATACTACCAATGGCTTTAGCTATTTGTGGCAGTTTGGCGATGGGGCTACTTCGACAGCCGTCAATCCTACCCATACCTACCCGCCTTTCATGACCGCTAAGCAGTACGATGTGCGTCTGATTGCGACCAATGATGATGGCTGCGTCTCCGACCTCAAAATCAACAGCGCTGTCAGAACAGGGGCTACCGTAGCTCAGCCCCTGATTGATTTGGGTTCTGGTTGTGCTCCCCTGACGGTCAACTTTTCGGACGGTAGCTTCGCTACTTCGGTGATCACGAGCTGGCAATGGGATCTCGGCAATGGTGTCACAAGCACGAATCCCAATGCGACTACCATCTATCTAGACTCCGGCTACTACGCCGTGAGCCTTGCGATTGAAGATGCCAATGGCTGCCGCGATACCTTCGCGATGGATACCTTCATCCGAGTAGGTCTGCCGGTAACCCCTGATTTTGAAGTTGATACGATCATATCTTGTGCCGGTGACTCTATCAATTTTACCAATCTCACCCCTGGAGGAGATACCCTCAATTATGTCTGGGATTTTGGCGATGGAGAATCCTCACAAGCGTTTGAGCCCATTCACTTTTTTAAGGATACGGGCTTTATGGATATCACTTTGACCGCCTTTGAAAGGGGCTGTCCCGATAGTGTTACCAAAAATGCTCATGTCTATATATTGGGTCCTGTTGCCAATTTTGATATTCCCAATCAATTCTTTTGTGAGGTACCTACCACCATCCCGATGGCTGATGGCTCTCTTGATGCCAACGGCTGGTTTTGGGAGTTTGGTGATGGGGGCGTGGATTCTGTCGAAAATCCTTCTCACACTTACAACAGCTCAGGTAATTACGTCGTCAAATTGACGGCAACCAATGATATCAATGGCTGTACGGATGTCAAATCCAAAGCCATTCAAGTCAAAGCGGTAGAGGCGAGTTTCATTCCAAGCGTAACCAGTGGCTGTGCGCCTTTAACGGTTACCTTCAACAATATTTCGCAAAATATCAGCAAGAGCACTTGGGATTTTAATGCCGGTACTCCTGTCTATCTCGTTACCAGCCCGGTCTTTACTTTTACTCAGCCTGGGGTCTATGATGTCAACCTCATCGTTGAATCTGGGCCGCTCTGCTCTGACGATACTACCATCCAAATCACGGTCTATAAACCCATCGCCTCCTTTTGGACCGATACTACTAAAGTTTGTGCTTTTGAGACGGTCGAATTTCAGCCCTTGGTTAGCACATTGGCACCGATCGTCAATTACGCTTGGGACTTCGGTCCCGCGACCCTGAGTTCTCCGCAGGATACCGTCAGCTATACCTACACAGATCAAGGATATTGGGATATCAATTTGATCGTCACCGACTCGGTGGGCTGTATGGATACGGTCTTTCGAGAAAATTACGTTTATGCTGGGGTACCCGTGGCCGGAATTAGTCTGCCTGATCCTTTCAATTGCCCTGATAATATCATCGACTTTAACAATACTTCCTTCGGCACAGACTTGAATTATCTCTGGGATTTTGGCGATGGCACTACTAGCACCCAGTTTGAACCCCAACATACCTACAATGGCTTAGGCGTATTTCCTGTGAGCTTGTCTTTGGTCGATTCGTTGGGCTGTGATACTACTTCTACAGTCCCAATTACCATTGCTGAACCCGTCGCGAGTATCGCCGCTGATACCACGAGCATTGATTGCCCGCCTTTGCCAGTACAGTTTAGTGCGACCAATATTTCTGGTCATAACTTTGGCTGGTTCTGGGACTTTGGCGATGGTAATACCTCGGTCGCCCAAAATCCCAATAAGCTTTATACCGTTGCCGGCGATTATACCATTACTATGATCGCCACGGCTCCGACTGGCTGTGCCGATACGGTCACGCTCAACCAACAAATACAGATAGGTGGCCCTTCGGGTAACTTTAGTTTTACCCCTGATAATGGTTGTCCCGGTACTCAGGTGAGCTTCAATGCACAAGTCAATAATCCTGCTATCACCTTTCAATGGGATCTGGGTGGAGGAGTATTGACAGCTAATCCAGCGCCCGTCCAAACCTATCACCAAGCAGGGGTCTATCAACCCTTATTGATTTTGACCGATACTGGCGGTTGTGAAGTTTTTGTGCCTAGTAGCGATAGTCTGGTGATTTTTGATCCCCCTCAAGCCGATTATGGTCTGAGTGATGTGGTCGCTTGTGATAGCGCGACCGTCCTTTTTGCTGATAGTAGTATGGCTGGTAGCGGTCCGATCACCAGTCTTTTTTGGGACTTTGGGCTATTGGGCACTTCGACTCTGAGCAACCCTAGCATTTTTTACGATCAGTTGGGAACTTACCCCGTAACACTCATGGTGGAGGATTCTTTGGGGTGTAGAGATACTTTATCGGTGGCGCAGCAGATTTTGGTAGCGGCTTCGCCGAACGCTCAGTTTGAACCCAGTGATTCGATCGGATGTATGCCTTTGGGCTTAAGTTTTATTGATCAGTCTGTGGCACAGACCGCCACGCTTCAGAGCTGGAGTTGGACGTTCGGCGATGGAGCCGGCACCAGCAACCAACAAAACCCTAACTACCTCTACCCGTTAGAGGGCAGCTATACCGCCCAATTGCTGATAACCGACAGCAATGGCTGTATTGACTCTAGCTCTCGCAATATCCTCGTTAACCCCTTACCAGAGATAGCATTTGAAGGAATAGACAGCCTTGGCTGTGCCCCTCAACCCGTACAGTTTTTTGTCCAAACCCCCACTGCGGTTGACTGGCAATGGGACTTTGGCGACGGCAGCCCCTTGGATTTTGATGAAGAACCCACTCACCTCTATACCACTGATGGGACCTACACGGTTAATCTTCGGGTGAGCGACGCCAATGGTTGTGTGGATACCCTCATCAAACCCGACTATATCGTACTTTCGAGACCGATTGCTGACTTTAATCTCAATGATTCTATCCTTTGTCCAGGTGAAGATTTGGTGCTCACAGATCAGACTCAGAGTTTATGGCCGCTGGTCTCTTGGGATTGGGATTTTGGCGATGGTGTAGGAGGGAGCGCACAAGCTGATCCGGCTTATCAATACAGCAACGCGGGTACTTTTGATATTCGCTTGAGAGTTGCCGACTCGCTGGGTTGTACAGATGAAATCACCATTCCAAACGCTGTGAGTGTACTTTCGGACTTGATCCCAGCGGTACCCGAAATCATTGCTGTCAATGTACTAGAGCAGCAAGCTATACAAATTCGTTTCCGAGCTTATGAAAATGTGCGAGATGATTTCGAAAGCTATATCATCTATCGCTCAGAGGACGGCATCAATTTTACGCCCCAACAGACAATTACCGATGTGCAAGACACCCTTTGGGTCGATCAAAATATTGATAGCGAAGCTACTGATTATTGTTATCGTTTGGTAGTATCCAATTTATGCGATAAGAGCTCGCCGCTTGATGCTAGCGAAACGCATTGTAGCGTTTGGCTGCAGGCTTTCACCGCTGTAGATCAGATACAATTAGAATGGACACCTTATCGTGGCTGGGATGAGGTAGATCGCTACGAAATCTATCGTGTTCAGGACTATAATCCTGCTACCGCTGCCTTCTTTGTCAGTCTGCCAGGTGATCAAACGTCATTTGTGGATACTGCCATGTTTTGCTACGATAGCGTAACATATCGAGTACTGGCCTTTACGAGTGGAGGCCTTAGCAGTTGGAGCAATATTGCCTCCGAAGCCCCGCAGCACCTTGGCCCGCCTATTCCGATGCATATGGATTTGGCCACGGTAGTGTTGGACAGTTTTGTCTCACTGGAATGGGGCATCGTTCCCCAAGGGGAAGACCTCACCGCTGTCATCCTTGAAAAAGATGCTGGGGCGGGCTTCGTTGAGCTCCTCCGCCAAACGCCAGACGATATCAATCGCTTGTATCAAGACTTTGATGTGGATGTTTCAGTTCAGTCTTACCAATACCGCATTTCAGTAGAAGATACCTGCGGCGACCGTAGTCCAGAAGGACGTTTTGCGACTAGCTTACATCTACAAGCTGGTAAAATAGATGGACAGGTCGACCTCAATTGGACCCTCTATGAAGAGTGGGCCGAAGGGGTCAAAGAGTACAGAGTCGAAGTCTTTAATGAAGACATCGCCAATTGGGAGCTTTGGGCTAGTTTGGACGCGGACTCCCTGCGTCGTCTGATCCCCGATTTGAGCCAGCGGGAATATTGCTTTAGGATTTGGGCCTTTGGCTTTGAGTCTTGGCAGCGATCTGTCTCGAACGAAGACTGTATTCCTTCCGGTCCGATTCTCTTTGTACCCAATGCCTTTAGTCCGAATAATGACGGTAAAAACGATCTCTTTGATGTGCAAGGGCTCTTTTTAGAAGACTTTGAGATCCAGATCTTTAATCGTTGGGGGAGAGAGGTCTTTGCTTCGCAAAACGTCGGCACTAGTTGGGACGGCATGGTCAATGGTAGTGCCGCGCCTGAGGGAGTCTATGTCTATGTGATCACAGGATTCGACGAATTTGGCGATAGAGTCGAGCGTAATGGTACGGTTACGCTGGTAAGGTAGGCGCAAATTTTCTACCTTTGGCAAAATTTTCGACTACCCATGAAGATTAGCTATAACTGGCTGAAAGAATATATAGATTTCGATTACACTCCGGCCGAACTCGGCGATGTACTCACCAATCTTGGCCTTGAAATCGGCAAGATCGAAGAGATCGGAGGAATCAAAGGTGGCCTAAAGGGGGTTGTCGTCGGACATGTTGAGTCCGCCGAGCAACATCCTAATGCGGATCGCCTGCGCGTCTGTAAAGTAAATGTTGGCGGTGAAGAAGCCCTCAATATCGTCTGTGGCGCCCCTAATGTAGCCGCTGGACAAAAAGTGGCCGTAGCTACTGTAGGCACTATCCTCTATCCGTTTGGATCTGAAGATCCGCTCAAAATCAAGAAAGGAAAGATCCGTGGCGAAGTCTCTCTCGGGATGATTTGCGCGGAAGACGAACTCGGCATTGGTACTGACCATGACGGGATTTTGGTATTGGATGAAGCTGCCAGCGTAGGTGAACCAGCCATCGATTACCTCACTTTTGAGCAAGACTTTGTGCTTGAAATCGATCTGACGCCTAACCGCATAGACGGTGCTTCTCATTACGGCGCTGCCCGTGATGTGGCTGCCTACATGCGCAAGCAAGCGCGCTTGCCAGAGATTAGCCTCAAAGCATCTGATCTCAAGGGCAAGAATCCCATTCCGGTTACCATCGAGGATCAGGAGCGCTGCCGCCGTTACGCTTCTATCTACATTGAAGGTGTTACGGTAACAGAAAGCCCAGAATGGCTCAAAAAACGTCTGCAAGCCATCGGCTTACGTCCGATCAACAATATCGTGGACATCACCAACTATGTGCTCCACGAACTAGGCCAGCCGATGCATGCCTTTGATGCAGATCAGCTGAGCGGCAAAGAAATCATTGTCAAAACCCTGCCTGAGGCGCAAAAATTCACTACCCTCGACGAAGTCGAGCGTGAATTGATCGCCGGCCAAGATCTCATGATCTGTGATGCAGAGAAACCGCTTTGTATCGCTGGGACTATGGGGGGTATCAATTCTGGGGTTACTTTTGATACTAAGAATGTCTTCCTAGAGATCGCTTGGTTTGATCCAGGCACGGTACGCAAAACCTCTAAGCGTCTTGGGATTTCGTCTGATTCTTCTTTCCGCTATGAGCGGGGGGCTGATCCAGAGATGATTCCTACTACGGCCATGAGAGCTGCTAGTTTGATGGTTGAATTGGCGGGTGGTACGGCCTCTGAGATGAGCGATGTACAGTATGGGGAATTTGCTCCCTATGCTGTTGATCTTTCGCTTCGCAAAACGGCTCGCATCGTAGGTCAAGACCTTGGCAAAGAAGAAGTCATTGATATCCTCAAGCACTTAGAAGTGAAGGTGGAGGAAGATGCGGATGGCGACACGCTACATTTGCAGGTTCCCTTTTACCGGGTGGACGTGCAGCGTGATGTAGATGTCATGGAAGACATCCTACGCGTTTACGGCTACAATAATGTGGCTTTGCCGGAGCAGATGAGTTCTGCGATTCAGTATGAGCCTTATCGCGACGCTTTCCGCTTGAAAGAAAATTTTGCCAATCGTCTCAGCGCGACTGGCTTTTATGAAGTATTGAACAACTCCCTCGTCAATGAGGAAGAAGCGGCGGAAGATGCCGTACATATCGTCAACCCCTTGGGGCCAGAAACTGGCATTATGCGTCAGTCGCTTTTGCCCGGCATTTTGGAAAACATTCAGTTTAACCAAAACCGTCAGAATGAAGACCTCGCTTTCTATGAGTTTGGCAAAACTTATTGGGAAGACGAGGATGGCTATCATGAGCATGAGTGGCTGGCGATGGCTATTACTGGTCAGAAGCATCCTACCCATTGGGAGGCTAAGAGCCCTAAAGTAAGTCTCGCTACCCTAGCCCGTGAAGTAGAGCGCATCCAAAACTGGTTTGGCTTCAAAGGCGAAATCGAGGAAACTGAGCAGCCTGACCTCGCCTACGGCTTGTCTTTAGTTGTCAATAAGGAGGAAGTCCTCTGGTATGGTAAGGTCAATGAAGAGCTTGCGGAGGAATATGATCTGCGCAACGAGGTTTTCTATCTGATCGCAGACTGGCCTGCGCTTGTTGATCTGTACTATAACCAAAAGGTCAAGTATCAGCCGATTGCGAACTTCCCCGGTACCCGCCGTGACATCAGTATGTTGGTGGACGAAATGGCCAACTTTGATGAGATCCGCAAGGTGATCCTCAAGGCTAATCCTAAGTTGATCCGTTCGGTTGATCTGCACGATGTTTACATGGGCAAAGGCATTCCCGCAGGGAAGAAAAGTTATTTGGTCTCCATGGAGCTACGTGATGATCGTCAGACCATCGCCGACAAAGCGGCTGACAAGACTAGCCAACGTGCCTTTATGCTGCTCGAAAAGGAGCTAGGCGCGGAAATCAGGAAGTAGGAAGCTTGAAGTGTTGAAGTGTTGAAGTGTTGAATGGGACAGTTTTAAGATTCAGACACTCAACAATTCAATAAATCAAGCCTTTTTTTCCATTCTGCTTCGCAGAACGATGATAAGCGTTCCGCGCAGCGGTAAAAAAACCAAAGACCCAGCTGCTAGTTCACTGCACCGTATTTTTGATGATTTAGCCTCCTGAAAAAGAGAAATTTACCCCTCTTAGCTTCAAGTTGCACTGAAAGTGTTTTGGTCTTTGATTGTTGGGGAATAATTGGCTAATTTGACGGGTGGAGGACCAATGATATGGACGCATTACTCCGCAGACTAACGGAGCTCACTCGAAAAGCGGTTAAGCTTGAAAGGCAGTTGCAGAGCTTGCAACAAGAGAAAATTCAGCTACAAACGGCTTTAGAGGCAGCACAAAACACCATCTCAGCTAGTGATGATCAATCTTCGGAGCTTAAGGAAAAGTACGAAGCCCTCAAGCTAGCTAAGAGCATCGAACATCCTGAAGATCGGGATGCAATGATGTCAAAAATTGACTTATATTTAAAAGAAATAGATATTTGTTTAAAGACGCTAGGTGATTAGCGTAAACTGGCAAGAAAACAATAGTTTGGAAAAACAATCGATCGTCGTCAATATATTTGGACGGCAGTTCCCAGCCAGAGTGGATAATGATGAGGCCGCGGTCATACAAGAAGCCGCGCAGTCGATAAACGGAAGAATTAAGGCCTTCAAGGCTCAATATAAAACTCAAGATGACCTGGATATAGCCATTATGTGCTGTCTAGAGATCATGACAGAGCACTTGAAAGATAAGGCCCATACTGCACGCCAAACCGACACCGCACTCGAATCCCTCGATGCCTTGGAGCAACGTCTCGATTCCTCTATTCAGTTATCTGGATCCTGAGGCAAGCCCCTATTGCTTGTTTGTTTACCGACAGTAAACTGAGACCCAAACCCACTCAGGACTGTCAAATCGCCGTTTATATTCACTAATTAATTTAGAAACGGCAATGAATGAAATAATTATCGGACTGTTGATTGGAATAGTAGTCGGTATCGTACTGGGCTATCTGATCAACCGTTTTATGTTGACGACTGCCAACAATAAGATGGTCGAAAACGCTAAAGACAAGGCTGATCTATTGATCAAAGAGGCGGAGCTCAAGGGCGAGAATATCAAGCAGGATCGGATTCGTAAAGCACAGCAAAAATACCAAGAGCTGAAAAAGAAGTTTGAGAAGAATGCCAGTTCACAAAAAGAGAAGCTGGAAAGTTTTCAGAATAAGTTGAAACAAAGAGAGGGCAATCTCAACAGTCAGTCTGACAAATTGAAAAAGGAGTCTTCTAAGCTTAAGTCTGAGCAAGATCATATCAAATCGACAAGAGTCAATCTTGAAAAACAGGTCAAGGCGGTCAAGAAAAAGCAGGAGGAACTTGATACTCTCATCCAAAGACAAGTCGCTGATCTAGAAAAGATTGCCGGTCTTTCGGCGGAAGAAGCTAAAGAAAAAATGATCGTTGCGCTGCAGGAAGAAGCCAAAACGGATGCTTCGGCGCATATCAAGATGATCATGGAAGAGGCAAAGATGACGGCAACTAAAGATGCCAAAAAGGTCATCATCGAAACGATTCAGCGTACTGCCGCAGAGCATGCTATTGAGAATACGGTTACGGTTTTTCCTTTGGAGAACGATGAGATCAAAGGTCGCATTATCGGCCGTGAAGGTCGAAACATTCGTGCCTTGGAGATGGCTACGGGTATCGAAATCATCGTTGATGATACACCAGAAGCAATTATCCTCTCGGGCTTTGACCCTGTGCGTCGTGAGATCGCGCGCTTGTCGCTCCATAAGCTAGTGATTGATGGTCGTATTCACCCCGCTCGTATCGAGGAGGTGGTGAAAAAGACGCGCAAAAAGGTAGAAGAAGAAATTATTGAAACAGGTGAACGTACTGTCATCGATCTGAACGTACCTGGCCTTCATCCAGAATTGATCCGTATGGTAGGGCGCATGAGGTATCGTTCTTCTTATGGCCAAAACCTACTTAAGCACTCAAGAGAGGTAACGAACTTATGTGCGGTCATGGCCGCCGAATTGGGACTAGATATCAAGAAAGCGAAGCGTGCGGGTCTATTGCACGATATTGGCAAAGTAGCGGAAGAGCATTCTGATCTTCCTCACGCATTGTTAGGGATGGAAATCGCTAAGAAGTGCGGAGAGCATCCTGATGTGTGCAATGCGATCGGAGCGCACCACGATGAAATCGAGATGACAGCGCTTATCTCTCCCATCGTACAGGCTTGTGATGCGATCAGTGGTTCTCGTCCAGGCGCGCGTCGTGAAATCGTGGAAAGCTATATCAAGCGTCTCCAAGAGTTGGAAGAGCTAGCGCTTTCTTATCCTGGAGTATTGAAGTCTTTTGCGATTCAGGCAGGGCGTGAATTGCGAGTGATTGTCGAGAGTGAAAAAGTGAGTGACGGGGACGCCGACCAGTTGGCCTTTGACCTATCACAGCGTATCATGAAAGACATGCAATATCCCGGTCATATCAAAATTACGGTGATCCGAGAAAAACGTGCTATCGCTTACGCCAAGTAGTGCGAAAAAACAAAATGTCCGAAGGCCGCCAATTTCTGGTGGCCTTTTCTTTTTCTGACTGTCTTTTTATATCTTAATGGTCCGATTTGTATTCTACCTTTAGTCAACAGCGAACAAGGATTGCTACAGCACTGTCACCCTATTAAATCCGATTGTCTGTTAACAAGCTATTTTGACTCATGCGACTATTTACCCCATTCAGTATTTGCATGCTGATTTTGTTAGGCAGTATTTCTCCTTTGTGGGGGCAATTACCGCCTAATCAACCCGAACAGGATTGTGTTAATGCCCTTCCTGTCTGCCAGAACATTTTCGTTCAGCCCAATTCCTACACTGGTGAAGGTCTCAACCCCAATGAGATTGACGGGACAATTTCCTGTTTAGGAGGGGGCGAAGTAAATGATACTTGGTACATTTTTACCGTACAAGCAGCTGGTCTGGTTGATTTTGTGATTTCTCCTGTCGATCCTTTTGATGATTATGATTGGGCGGTTTACAATCTCACCAATGCGAGTTGTGCCGATATCGCCACTAATGCCGCGCTAGAAGTTTCTTGTAACTTCTCTGGGCTTTCTGGCAATACAGGCCCTACTGCTTCTCAGCCTCCTGGCGGCCAGATCAACGTGCCTATTCCAGTAGTGGCAGGTGAAACTTATGTTGTCAATGTGAGTAACTGGTCTGGCTCTACTACTGGATATACGCTGGACTTCTCTGGTTCTACAGCAGTTATCTTTGATAATGTTCCCCCAGAGATGGAGGCATTGTCTTCCAATTGTAGTCTGGGTAATATCACGATCCCCTTCTCGGAAAATGTCCTTTGTAATACCGTAGATCCTACAGATTTTACGGTGACCGGTCCCGGTGGGCCTTATACTGTAACAGGGGTTATCAGCCCAGTATGTACTGCTGGCGGAACCTTTGACGATGAATTTACCCTGCAGGTATCGCCGGCTATCACCACGACGGGCAATTATACGATTACTATCGTTGACGACATTCTAGACAACTGTGGTAATATTTGCCTTTATACTTCGGAAGATATATTCATTAGCAATACTGCAATGACGGTTTCGGCTTCGCCAGCCGATATATGCGATGGAGACCAAACGACCTTGAGTTCATCTCTATCAGGATCACCTGGATTTACCTTTGACTGGCAACCCATCGGTAGCAATAGCTCAAATCCAGTTGTATCCCCTACTACTACTACTACTTATACTTTGACGGCTACTGATGCCGCAGGCTGCCCTAGCGTGGCACAGGTCACGGTCACGGTAAAACCCACCCCTACGTCTACTTTTAACGCGCCTCTATCCATTTGTGAAAACCAATTTGCTAGTATTCTCTACACGGGATCGGCTCCAGGCAATGCGCTGTTTCAGTGGGACTTTGGCGCTGGCGCTACTGCTAATGGATCCGGACAAGGTCCTTTTGGGGTCGGCTATAACTCTATTGGTACAAAGATCATCAGCCTCAATGTGATTCAAGATGGCTGTTCCAGTGTGCCTACTACCCAATTGCTAGATGTCATTCTGGTGCCAACCGCTCAAATCAGTGGGCCTGCAGATGTCTGCATCGGTGATACCGCTCTTTATACCTATCAAGGTAATGCTCCGGTTACCGCAACCTATAATTGGGACTTTGACGGAGCTACTTATGTTCAGAATCTAGGCTTACCAAGCGCACAAGGACCCTATAAAGTTGTTTGGAGCACTAGTGGGGCAAAAACTGTTTGTATTCAGGTTGATAATCAATCTTGTCTTTCGGGTATAGCTTGTCAGACCACCAATGTATTGCCCAAACCCAATGCAGACATAGATCAAGTCGCTAATCAATGTCTCGCTGGCAATAGCTTCACCTTTGTCTATACCGGCGAGGGCAATGTAGATACTTATAATTGGGATTTTGGTCCTGATGCGGTTCCCGCTACGAGTAATAGTTCTACTCCGGGTCCCGTTACATACTTAAATCCCGGCCCCAAAAAGGTATCTGTAATCGTTACCCGTAATGGTTGTGTCGGTGATAGCGCCATCATCAACTTTGATGTGATTCCTGATCCCGAAGCCAACTTTAGCTTCTCCACTGGCGTCAGCTGCCAAAACGAAGGGGTTAGTTTCCAATATACGGGTGCCCCTGTTGGACCTAATCAAACCTATGCTTGGGACTTTGGCGCAGGAGCAATTCCTGCAACTTCTAGCCAACCCAATCCAGGTACGATCATGTATGCCAGCGGTGGTACGAAGACAGTTAGCCTAGTGGTGGGTTATCAAGGCTGTTTGGCTACTAGTGTCCAACAGGTAACGGTTAATCCTGGCCCAATCGTCAATGCAGGGCTCGATAAGGAGTTTTGTGATGGTGAAGGTGGGGTACAAGTTGAAGCCAGCGTAAGTGGTGGTACAGCGCCTTACTTTTTTGAATGGACCTGTAATGATCCTGGAAACTGTGGGATCTCCAACCCCTTTGGTGAGGATCCGACCATGAATCCTAATATTGGTCAAGCGACCGATACGGTTGTTTACTATTTCCAAGTAACGGATGTCAATGGCTGTGTGAGTAATATCGATTCAGTCTCTGTAGTGGTCAAAGCCAAGCCTTT
>JBCCQN010000079.1:0-32197 GCA_039024315.1 Bacteroidota bacterium | reverse complement strand
GGAGGAAGAATTTTCGCAGATGAAGCCTGGCTCTATCTTTATCAACCTCAGCCGCGGTTTTGTCGTGCAGATTGAGGCCTTAAAAAATGCTTTAAAGACTGGACATTTGCGTGGTGCAGCGGTTGATGTGTTCCCACAAGAACCCAAAAGCAATGCCGAGGAGTTTATCTCTGAGCTCAAAGGAATCGACAATGTCATCCTGACTCCCCACATTGGTGGTAGTACCCAAGAAGCTCAGCGCAACATTGCTGATTATGTGCCTGCTCGTATCATCGACTACGTCAATGCAGGTACGACCTTTAACAGTGTCAATTTTCCTGCTTTGCAACTGCCTTCGCTCAAACAGGCGCATCGCTTGATCCACTTGCACCGCAACGAGCCCGGCATCTTGGCCAAGATCAACAATATCTTAGCTCACCATCATATCAACATTGTGGGTCAATACCTTAAAACCGACGAAAATGTGGGCTATGTGATCACAGATGTAAACAAAGCTTCGGAAGAAGCGCTGCAAGAAGAAATGCGTACTATCGAAGGGACAATTCGCTTTCGGGTCCTTTACTAGTACGAGCAAAATAAGTATCTAGACAATAGTATCCGGTATTAGGACCTAGGAACACAGAGCTACATGGCTCAGCAGAACCATTTTACTCGGTACTGAATACTCCCGAAAGCTTTCGGGTTACTCTCTACTCTGTACTATAAGTTGCCAGAGATGAGCGTTCTGCGCAGCAGTATAAACCACCTCACTCACACATAATCAACTGGGCTTCTTCAATCGCTAGCTTGGCGATCTTAAGGTGATCATAAGTACTCAATATGGCCAAACGCGCTGTATTGATATAATAGCTTTTGGGACCATCTACCCAGCCAAAGCGCAGCTCGTTGAAGCTATCCGTATATCGACCTTCGTTGATGATAATCCATTGCCGCTCAATTTGCACGATCAATTGTTTGGCTTCATCTACTTCCTGACGAGCCATGCGAAAATGTTCAAGGGCGATATCACATTTTTCTTTGGCCTTCAGGCAACGCTTTTTCTTCGTGATTTTGTAGGCAGAGCGGGCCGACTCAAAAGCGAGACTGACTTGACGGAAAGCATCATCGGTCAGCTTGAGGGAGTATTGGACCATGTCGCGCCCATCCTCATAATTACAGTCTTCCAAATCCTGGTAACTACGGTCGCTGAGCCCCAAGCTCCCGTAGGTCGAATCGCTGGCAATCTCGGCGATGAGCAATAATTCGAGGAAGTCCTGAGCTTGAGCCATTAGGCTGCTGGGGAGAAGCACTAGCCAAAAAAGAAGTGATTTCATGCTGTGATTTGTGTCCCTAAAGGTATAAAATAAGTACAGAGTAAAAAGTAGGTAGTACAGAAAAAAAGGTCTCGCTGAATCATATAACCTCATTTTCCTAGGTCTTGATACTGAGTACTATTGTCTAGGTACTTAATTTGAGGTTACGTTTACCCATTCTCAATGCACAAACGTCCAAAACCTAAACTATATTCCCTATGCGTATTTGGACCTTTATATTTAGCATTTTCTTTTTCAGCAGTTTGATGGGCCAAGATTGTCTGCCTGAATGGTCGCATTATCGCGAATTGACATTCGATTATACAGCCAGTGTGGATAGCCTATTTGATGCGCCAGTAGCCATCATCGTCAATACCTCTGCGCTACTCAATGAAGGTAAACTACAAGCTAGTCTCGCAGATATCCGACTTACAGATGCTAATTGTAATCCTTTGCCTTTTTACATTGATTCGGTTGCCACTAGCACGAGCAATCAAATTTGGACCAAATTACCTGTCTTAGCGGCTGGCGAAAGTCAGACGATCCGTATGTATTATGGCAATCCAAGTGCGGAACCGGCCTGGAATGGAGATGAGGTCTTCCTCTTTTTTGATGATTTCTCACAGGACAGCGTCAATCCTGCCAAATGGGAAACAGTTGGGGCATTTGACAAATTTCGCGTCAATGCTGGTAAGCTTGAGTATTCAACTTTTCGCGATACTGCTTCCAACTCTCGCTTCAAGTTTGCACGCAGCAAGATGTCCTTTTCCGACCCTGTCTGGATGGATTTCCGTATCGAACAAAACAATGCTTCAGAGTTTGGCTTTAGCAGTGCTGATAGCCTGATTGAGCGCTACATGTTGCGTTACCGCTTACCTGGTGATTCCATCAAGATTTTGGCGATTCTGGATGACACCCTTGACAATGGTTTTGCCATGGTAACAGACTATCCCTCAATCTGGATTCCCCGTAACCAAATGCAGCGCATCCGCCTCAAAGCCTCTATCAGCGACAGTAATAAGTTTTACTTCTCAGAGATTCATAATCTCGACAATGGGCAGTTCAACGATACCCCCTTTGAGTTTCCTTGGTTGGATTTGAGCGGCTTTCACTTCCTACTCACCACTTTTTCTGCCGGATTTACCGTGAAGCTAGACTATATCCGAGCTTGGTATGATCGCGATGCGGAGCCTAGCACTAGCGTAGGAGATGAGATCGCTAATCCTATTTTTGTGAGTTTGGATCCTGAGAGAGCCATTTCCTGGAACGTTTATCCTAATCCGACGCAAGGAGAACTCCAGATTCAGTTAGATGATCCTATGGCAGTAAGTGATTGGCGACTAATCGATATGCGAGGAAGAGTGATCACTGCGTGGAACGGTAAAACCCGCAGCCTAAATTTAGGCGACATACCAGCTGGTATTTATATTTTGACCGCTTTCAAAGACGAGCAGTTTATCGGACGCAGGCGAATCGTCTTGATGCAAGAATAACGATTTTGATGACTGAAGTAGGCAGGGCGCTAGGACTGGTGTCCTGCCTTATTTATTTCATACTCGGCCCATTCCGTTTTGCCTGAGGTAATCAAAACTTTCTCTGACCGCTGTCATCATATTACCCGAGCATTCATCGATTTCGATAATATGCCAATCCACATTACCCAAGGCTGCTTGTTGGATAGCAGCAAAATCTTGCACTCCTTGGCCTAAAGCAGTCATCGGTTGATCGTGAACTGCGGGCCCATCTTTGAGATGGAGCAGTTTGGCGCGTTTGCCCCATTTCTCGATCATCTTCGCAGGATCTTTTCCTGCAACCTTGATCCAGTAGGTATCCAATTCAAAGAAAATGCTTTCGGGTAAGGAAACGAGCAATTGTTCAAAGGGCGTCTCAGATTGGCCTGCAATGGTACGGAACTCCCACCAATGATTGTGGAAACCGAGTTGTTTGCCATATTTGGCGGCGAATTCGGCGCACTGCTGAAACTCTTCTTCCAAAGCCTTAAGACCGTCGGTACTAGCATAACGAGCATCCTCAGGCCAGCCATGCCATACCAGAGTATCACAAGCATAAACTTCCGCCATTTCTAGAAACTGATCTTGGCGTTCCGCGTCGAGCGGTAACTCACAATGAATGCTAAATACAGAAAGTCCCGCTTGCTTTAGTGCCTCCGCGGCAGTCTGTAAACTCAGGCCCTCTGGCCAAAAAGCTGTTTCTACTCCTTTAAAACCAATTGCGGCCAATTGGTCAAGGGTGGCATATACATCTTGAGTGATACTTTCTCGAACCGTCCAGAGCTGCAGGCCGATTTGGGGGAGGAGGGGAGCGATATTGTTTTCTTGCAAGACGGGTTCTTTCTCTTGTGTAACAGGGGTGCATGCCGCAAGGCCTACTCCAATCGCACCTAAACTCGCGGTCTGAATAAATTTACGTCTAGTAGTATCCATAGCCCAAGATAAGATTTGAAGCGAAAAAAGACAGCGGATACATAAATCACTCAATCCCCTAGCTTTGATCATATCGTTTTTTATATGTAAAAGCTAGCTTTCTAAAAACAAAAGTTATGGCTAGCAAGATCTTATTCCCCACGGATTTTTCTGAACCGGCGAACAAGGCGCTACGCTTTGTTTTACCTTTCGCTGAAAAACTGGAAGCAAGCCTCGTCTTGATGCATGCTTTTACGCTCCCGACGCCAGTAATGGAGGCGCCATTTTTTGCATGGGAAAAAGAACTCAAACGCTTAGAGGCTCAGGCCACCCCAAAATTGGAACTGCTCAAAGAAGTCATTTTGGTAGATCACCCAAGCCTCCCAATCGAAATAAGCGCTCAAATGGGTTTTCCCGTACCGAGTATTTTGAGTGCCGCAGCAGAATGGGAGGTAGATTGGATTGTCATGGGTACCAAAGGTGCTTCCGGTCTCAAAAAGGTACTTTTAGGTAGTATCACCGCCCAATTGATCGGCCGTTCTCCCATCCCTGTCCTCGCCATTCCCGAAAATAAGCTGAGTCCCGAAATACGCCGTGTCGTCTATGCTACTAACTATGATCCACTAGAGTTGACGGCTTTGGAGAGGGTGAGCCGCCTTGCGGAACGCTTGGATGCGGAGGTTTTGGTAGCCCACGTATTTATCGGCGATAATGCCCCGCCTATGGAGCGATGGCGGGCTTTTGAAAAGTTAGTCAAAGCAAAGATTGAATACCCCAAACTGGCTTTCAAATTTTTGCCTCATTACGATTTTCAAACTGCGCTTAGGGCATTACTCTCCTACACAGGAGCGGAGATATTGGCGATGTGCCCTCATAAACGAGGGCTATGGGAGCGGCTTTTCCATGTGAGTAAAACCAAAGAAGTGGCCTACGATGCGGAGACGCCGCTATTGGCTATTCCCGAAGCTTAAGGGATTTACCTGCAATATTAGGTCGGAAATTGTTGTTAACTTGTGAGCAAATCGCTAACCAATGAAACTAACAATTTCTGGCCTTATTATTTTGAGCTTCTTGGCCTGCGCTCAATTTGGCACTACACCTGAGGCTGATTTTTCTGGCGTCCAACAAAGTGAAAAACAAAACTTTACAGTTGACACTGTTCTCAGCGACCTCCTTAGTCCTTGGGGTATGGTTTGGCTACCCAATGGCGATATGCTGTTTACCGAAAAAGCAGGGGAGCTACGTCTCTACAGCAAGGGTAAACTACATCCCGACCCCATCGCGGGCTTGCCTGCCGTCAAATACAAAGGCCAAGGCGGCCTCCTTGATATTGAGCTACACCCTCAGTACGCGGAAAATGGTTGGCTATATATTAGCTTTTCTTCTCCTGCTCGTGAGGGCGAAGCCGGAGATGGACAAAATACCGCGCTTATTCGCGCCAAGTTACGAGATCACCGCCTCGTAGAGGTAGAGGAACTTTTCAAAGCGCTGCCCAACTACAAAAAAGATCAACACTTTGGCGGCCGAATCGAATTTGACCGCGAAGGCTTTCTATACCTCTCCGTCGGAGATCGAGGCGGTCGAGATGAAGTGCAAACCTTGACTTCCTCTCGTGGGCGTATCTATCGTATGCACGATGATGGTTCGATTCCTGCCGACAATCCCTTTGTAAATGAGATCGGGGTTTGGCTACAGATGTACTCTTACGGTCATCGCAATCCCCAAGGCTTAGCCTTACATCCAGAAACGGGCGAACTTTGGGAGCATGAGCATGGACCCCGAGGCGGTGATGAAGTAAATATCGTCCGCGCTGGCAATAATTATGGCTGGCCTACCATCACCTATGGCATCAACTATAGCGGTACCAAAATCACTGATGAGACTGCTCGCGAAGGGATGGAGCAACCAGTTGTTTATTGGGATCCTTCGATCGCACCTTGCGGGATGGATTTCGTGGAAAGTGATCAATATCCCAATTGGCAGGGAAATCTACTGGTAGGCTCGCTCAAGTTTCGCTACCTCAAGCGTCTGGAACTCGCTGGCAATGAAGTTACACATCAAGAGACCCTGTTAGAAGGTCTCGGACGGGTACGCTGTGTGCGCCAAGGGCCTGATGGATACATCTACGTTTCGACCGAAGGTCCAGGTCTGATTGTTCGCCTCATTCCCGCTTAGTCTGAGGCTAACGCGCTTGGCTACAGGTACAGACCATTGCCTACTCCTGCTCAGGCTGAGCGTTCTGCGCAGCAAGATGCCTTGAACTGATACGGATACGAACAAGTGAGAGCTTTAGTTTTGCTTCTCCGCTGCGCGGAACGCCTTCATCCATTTGCTAAAGCCCGGTTCTTCTCCTGCCTTCATTTGTGCGATAACCTCGGGATGCTCTTCCTTTACCCAATTGAGGAGCTGAACGGAGCTGGCATCGACCATCTGATCCCAAACGATGGGATCTAGACCATTATCGTGATGTTCACTCTGCCATTGGCGGACGTATCCTTGCATCCGCTTCACTTCGGCTTGATAAGCTGGCTCATTGATGAGATTAACCGTTTCGTGGGGATCTGACTTGAGATCAAAAAATTCTTCTGCAGGCTTGGTCGGAGCAAAGAAATGCGCTTGGATGGGATTGAGGTTACCTTCACTATTGAGCTGACGCATAATATGTACCGCCGGACGATAAAACTCCAAATAGGCCTGTTGTACATCAAACGGCTGCTCGGGAATATAATGTCTGATGTATTTGTAGCGACCATCCGTTACGCTGCGCGAACGCTCCAAGACCTCATCCCACAAATCTCTGGCCGCATACACAAAGGGTTTAGGGGCCAAATCATCACGCCCAATAAAGGGAATCCCCGTTAGGTGAGAGGGGCGTTCGGCGCCAGCCAGATCCAAAATACTCGCCGAAATATCTGTAACATCTACCAACCTCTCAGAAACAACTCCGCTATCTACCCCTGGCCCCCAAACGATGAGGGGAATCTGGATACCCGGCTGATAGAGATATCCTTTACCGCGAATGTTGCAACGACCATTATCGCCGATAAAGATGACGATTGTATTGTCATCTAAGCCGTTTTCTTTTAAAGAAGCCATCAAGGCGCCGACTTCAGCGTCCATATATTCGATTTGATCGAGATAGCGGGCCCAATCTTCTCTGACCAAAGGGTGATCAGCCATATAAGGTGGTAGCTCTACGGCCGAAGGATCAACGGGATCATCGGATTGAGCGTGTATATCCTGCCACCAATCCCCTCGATGGGTTACTGCTAATTGGATCTGCGCAAAAAAGGGCTCTTGTACAGAGCTGAAGTCAACGATAGTATCAAAAAGGCCCCCTTTTTCTTCTCCTTCCCAAGTCCCCCACTTTTGGTTGAGAAAGTTGACATCAGTCTTCATGCCTTTGCCACGAACCAAGGAGTTTCCTAGCACGCATTGATAACCTGCTTCTCTAAGGTAATGGGTAATAGGGGCGTAAGGATTTTCCAAGGGATTTTTACGATAGCTCCGATGATGCTGCGTATTGGTGACATTTTGGTGGATCCCAAGCATCATGGCGCTACGATTAGGCGAGCAGATAGGATTGGTGCTGTAGCATTGAGTATAGCGAATGCCCTCCGCCGCTAATTGGTCTAAGACGGGGGTCTGCAAAGCGGGAACGCCATAGCAGGCGAGATCTTGCCCAATATCTTCGGCCATGAGCCAGATAATATTGGGGGGCTTGACTGGGGGTTGATCTGATGCCTGCTCGCAGGCGAGACCCAAACAAGCAATGAGGGTCCAAAGGTAGGCTAAGGTATTTGCTTTCATTGGCGAAAAGGTCGGAGATTTTTGTGCTTTTTACAAGGAACTGGCCACTATATTGAGATATGATTGAGATCAGAACAACCATTGAGCAATATATACAATCAGCGCATGAGGATACTGCCTTACAAAAGCAGTTGATCGCCCAGTGTAATGCATTGAGTGCAGAGCAGTTGGAGGTGATCGTTCGGCAAGGCCCGCCCCGAAATACAGAAGGGCAGACACAAAAAGGGCGACTCTACGGTGATCTGCCATTGCGCTGCCGACAAGTCAATTATGAAACGGAGTATTTTCTTTACGTGCCTACGCGCTATGCTCCTAGCCAAGCCACGCCATTGCTCTTGGTCGGACATGGCGGTAATGGCAATATGGCTCATCAGCAGGCTCGACTAGCGGCTTATGGTGGACTAGAAGCTTGGTTAGCGATTGCAGAGGAGAAAGGCTGGATATTGGCGGCTCCTCTTACGCAGCGGGGTTGGGGCGTGATGGGTTATGCTGTCTTATTTAGTCTACTTTCGAAGCTGCAAAGGCAGTTTTATATTGATCCAGACCGGATTTATTTGACGGGGCATTCCATGGGCGGGCATTTAAGTTGGCGTAGTGCGATGCATGTGGCGGATCGATTCGCGGCAATCTCTCCTATGAGTGGGGGCTATGATTATGTGGCCAAGGGGATGATGTCGCTGCTCAATCTCGTACCGGGTTATGCCACCTTCGGTGAACGCGAGCCCTATGGTATTGCAGAGGTTAATCGTACCATGATTGCTTGGCTCAAAGAGCATCCAGAGATTGACTGGCAGATTGTCGAGAAGCGCGGAGGACACGAAATCTTTAAAGATGAGCTACCCAAGATTGCAGATTTTATGGAGGCCCGGCCTCGTGATCTTTATCGTTCCGCGCTAGCGGCACTAGGATTGGCCAAGGATAGATGGGATCAGCCCAATAAGCCTTGGGATCGTAAATATCGTTGGGATAAGCAGCAGGCCATTTGGCGGAGTTATTTTCACTGGATCCAGCTGTTTGACGAGCCACAACTGCAAGGAGGAGCGTTCCAAGAATTGGCAGCCCAAATAGATCGAACCGAAAATGCGGTGCGGCTTCAAGTGCAAAATGTCAATCGCCTACGAGTCTACTTACACCCCAAAATATTGGATATAAGCTCAGAAATAAAGCTTTATATCAATGATCAATTGTATTGGCAGGGGGTACCCACTCGTAGGACAGCGCTTTTGCTCCAAAATCTCCGCAGATTGGACGATTGGGGCAGAGTCTATCCGACGGCCTTAGACATTGATCTGCGGCGAATGATTTGATACCCTACACGTATATTCATTACGATATAACTAGTCAGGAAAGGGGGCGTAACACTAAGCATAACAAACACAGTCATCCTCAAATCGAAATCGTTATGAAAACTTTTCCACTCACAAAATTGACTCGATTAGCCCTTTTACTAGTTATGCCAGTGGTACTTTTTTCTTGTGTTGGTCCTCGTGGCCCAGAAGGTATCCCCGGTAGAGATGGACTGGATGGCAATGCCAATGTGATCTCCATCAACTATGAAGCCATTGCCGCTGATTGGTATGATGTAGGCACTCCTGGTACTGACGATTATTTCCTTGCTCTAGACTTAGACGTGCCTGAAATTACCTCTGGGATTGTAGAAAGTGGTTTGGTAATGGTTTATTACCGCCCTGATACTCAGTCTCCTTGGATCGCACTCCCTTATACTTACATCTCTCACAACCCCTCTTTTGTCGAAAAATTGGACTTTATCTACGACCTCAACTTTGTAGGTATCCAAAGCCAAGCGACAGACAAAGGTGCCGCGGCTTATGAAGGCTTCTTCCGCCTCATCGTAGCCTCAGCTGTACCAGTAGGAAAGATGGCAGTTGATATCAATGACTATGATGCGATGGCCGAGTTCTACGGCATCACTGAAGATATGCAGGTCTACCGCTAGAAATAGCCCCTGCTCTTGTAATCCGACCCAAACAAACGCCCTTCCCGCCTGCCGTAATGGTAGGCGGGTTTTTTGTGAGTAGTATTTTCTATCTTAACGCTAGAATCCAACTACTCAAACTCTATGCGTTTATTTCTTACTACCCTCATCTTCCTATTACTAGTTCCCTCTAATAGTCAAGCCCAGCGTAATCGCCGCAATAAAGTGGAGGTTGATACTTGGCAGCCAGTGCCTGATTCTCTCTTTCAAGCCATGAAGTGGCGCAATGTCGGACCCTTTCGAGGGGGGCGATCAACGGCCGTTTGCGGGGTGATTGGGCAGCCGGACCTGTATTATATGGGGACTACTGGCGGTGGTCTTTGGCGTACGCAAGATGGTGGCAATACTTGGCGCAATATCTCTGACGGCTATTTCAAAACGGGTTCGGTAGGTTCGGTAGCGGTATCCGCCTCTGATCCCAATGTGATCTATGTAGGCATGGGCGAAGCACCGGTGAGAGGGGTAATGACTTCTCATGGAGACGGAGTCTATAAGTCGACAGACGCCGGCCATACTTGGCAAAAAGTAGGATTGGATCGAGTACGCCAAATTTCGAAGGTGCGCATTCACCCTACTAATCCTGATATCGTCTATGTAGCAGCCCAAGGGAGCCCTTATGCACCCACAGCTGATAGAGGGGTTTATCGTTCCACCGACGGTGGTAAGACTTGGGAAAAAACTCTCTTTGTAGACGAACGCAGCGGGGTGTCTGACCTGAGTATGGATGCCAATAATCCCAGAATATTGTATGCAGCCTTTTGGGATCATCAGCGCCTGCCTTGGCAAGTAGTGAGTGGGGGAGAAGGTAGTAGTATCTGGAAGTCAAGCGATGGAGGAGACAATTGGGAAAAGCTGACCAAAGGTCTACCTGATGTGATCATGGGTAAAATTGGCGTGAGCGTTTCCCCGGCCAATTCACAGCGGGTTTGGGCGATCATCGAATCTGACAAAGGAGGCTTGTATCGCTCTGATAATGGAGGCAAAAATTGGATGTTGATCAACCCCGCTCGGGTATTGAGAGCCCGCTCTTGGTATTATATGCACGTTTTTGCTGATCCTCAGAACGCTGAAACCGTTTATGTGCTCAATGCTCCCGTCCTCAAATCTATCGACGGTGGTAAAACCTTCAAGCCGGTTCCAACGCCTCATGGCGATAATCACGATCTCTGGATCGATCCCTTAGACAACAAACGCATGATCAACGCCAATGACGGCGGCGGTAATATATCATACAATGGCGGTCGCTCTTGGAGTCGTCAAAGCAATCAACCTACGGCGCAGTTTTATCGGGTCAATGCGGACAATCGCTTCCCTTATTATATCTACGGCGGCCAGCAAGACAATAGCACGGTTGCGATTCCTTCTCGCGTCAATGCCGGGGGAATCCGTAATGAGGATTTTCATGCCGTAGGCGGTTGTGAGAGTGCTTTTTGTGCTTTTGATCCAGACAATCCTCGCTATGTATATGCGGGTTGTTATCAAGGGATTATCTCTGAGTATGACCAGGAATTAGAGACTGAGACCGATGTGATGGCCTATCCTTATTTGGGTTTGGGTACGACTCCTTCGGACGAAGAGGTCAAGTATAGATTTAACTGGAATGCGCCTATCCACGTTTCTCAGCACGATCCCAAGGTGATTTACCATGCAGGTAATGTGATTTTGCGTTCCGAGAATCGGGGTCGAAGCTGGGAAGCCATCAGTCCAGACCTAACACGCAATGTTCCTGAGCATCTACAAAAGGGTGGGGGACCAATCACCAATGAAGGCGCAGGAGGCGAAGTCTATCATACACTTTCTTATATCGCGGAATCCTCCTTTGATGCTAAGGAAATTTGGGCAGGCGCTGATGATGGCCTGCTCCATATTAGCCGCGATGGGGGCGAAAACTGGCAAAACATCACTCCACCTGAGCTAGGGGAAGGTTTAATCAATTGTATTGAGCTATCGACTACTCAAGTGGGCAAGGCATATGTGGTCTTTAATCGCTATAAATTCAATGATTTTACGCCGCATATTTTGATGACCGCCGACTATGGGGCTACCTGGACCGAAATCGTAAATGGCATTGCGCCAGAAGCGCATGTGAGAGTGGTCCGTGCCGACTCCGAACGTGAGGGGTTACTTTATGCCGGGACAGAGACTGGACTTTATCTTTCCTATGATGATGGGGCTCATTGGCAGGCGTTTCAACGTAATCTTCCCATCGTGCCTATCACCGATTTGAAGGTGCATCAGGGAGATTTGATCGCGGCGACTCAAGGCCGAGCTTTTTGGGTGTTGGATGATTTGAGTCCAGTGCGTGATTTGGATGTCCGCTCCATCGCGGAACGCTCAGCCATGCTCTACGATGTGAGAGATGCCTCTTTATTTGGCGGTCCTCGACGTGATAGTCTAGCAGATCGGGGTGCTAACGCAGATTTTGGGGCGGTAATCTACTACCACCTCAATAAAGGGGACAGCATCAGCGGGCCCGTCGAAATCCAAATATTTGACGATTCTGGTGAACAGATACGAGCGTTCAGCAGCGCTGAAAAATCCCCAGCCAAGAAACTAGATGCAAAAGGAGGACTCAATAAATTGGTTTGGAACCTCCGCATGCCTAGTGTAGAACCGATCAAGGGCCTCGTAACGCTTGGAGGAACTGCCAGCTATAGAGTACTGCCAGGAAAATATGAAGCCCGCTTGATGTACGGAGGTGATACCTTGAGCCAAAGCTTTGCCGTGCTGGAAGATCCTCGTATGAAGGTGGCACAGGATGCTTACGATGCAAAAGCAGCCTTGATGGATGAGCTTTATCAAAGTCAAGCGGAGGTGTTTGCGACGGTCAAAGATATGCGGCATGTCAAAGCTCAGGTACAAGCGTTTACGGGACGTATGGATACCGAAGATGAGGCTCAAAAAGCTTTGAAAGAGCAGGGAGAAGCCATCATTAGCAGTATTGATAGCTTAGAAAAAACCATGGTTCAGGTCCAGCAAAAGACCTTTCAGGATGTGATCAACTTCCCTAACCAAATTGATGCTAAGCTTGGGCACATATTGGGTACTATCGACGGTAGCATACCACCATTGACAGCAGGACAAGAAATGCGGGCTAAAGACCTCTTAGCTGAATGGGCCACAAAAAAGGTCGCAATCGAAGCCTTGAAGGAAGAGGTAAGGGCTTTTGATAGAAGCGTTCGCGCAGCGGATATCCCTATTATTGATATGGGCAAAGAAGATTAAGCCTTTATTTTGGCTAATTCTTGGGCATACTGTACCAGCAAGGCTAGTAACGCATCAGGTTTGAATGGCTTGCTCAAATAGTCATTCATGCCCGCACTGAGACATTTTTCTCGATCCTCTGGCATGGCGTTGGCGGTCAAGGCAATGATGATGGGATGATGCTTATTTTGGCTGATTTGACGGATTTGTCGCGTTGCTTCCAAACCATCCATTTGCGGCATTTGCATATCCATCAAGATGAGGTTAAAGGTGCCTTCCTGAAAAGATTTTACCGCCTCGCAGCCATTGTTTGCAATGGTAATGGCGCTAAAACCCATCCTCTGCAGTACTTTGCGGATGAGTTTTTGATTGACGGGGTGGTCTTCTGCCACTAATACCTGTAGGGATTGGGTGAGCAAAGAAACGTCATGTATTTGGCGCGGAGGCTGTAGTAGGCGATTGGGAGCGATATCTTGCTGATTAGAGGGAGAAAATAACTCTCGTAACTCGCTCGCTTTGACGGGGATCGCTAAGCCTAAGAGGTTCTCTTGGCTTTGCTGCTTACCTTTTTGATGGATTGATTGTAGCCTCACCCATTGGTCAGGGCTAAGCAGTTTTTGCCCTTCTGGTACCTTGTCTGTGAAGATAAGATTAGGGGTTTCAAACTCCTCTGGTATTTCATCCCAAGCGGCAAATCTCTTTACTTCTTGATGCAAATCATAGAGGTACATATTGAGGGAATTTGCGATCAATTGATCTGCGCATACGATCCAACATTGGCGAGTCCTGATCGGGAAATTACGTGTTTCACTGCGGGCGATAGCAATCGGAAGCTCAAAGAAAAAGCAGCTACCTTCGCCCGGACTACTGGATACATTTAGTTTGCCTCCCATCAAATCGACGAGCTGCTGGGATATCGTTAGCCCCAGACCTGTACCGCCAAATTCACGGGTGGTAGAAACATCTGCTTGGTTGAAGGATTCAAAAATATGTTTTTGCTTCTCATCAGAAATACCGATTCCCGTATCTTCCACCTCAATCCTTAGTTGTAGTGTCCCTTTGGGAACTTTGGCTGATGTCAAAAATGCCTTGACCATCACTTCGCCTTCTTGGGTAAACTTGAGGGCATTGTTGACCAAGTTGACGATCACTTGTCGTAGGCGAGTTTCATCACCGATGATTTGTTCAGGTACCGCTGGGTGTACGTAGGTGTAAAATAGTAAGGATTTTTGCGCCGCAACGCCCGAAAAGAGGTCTTGAATGGCTTCCATGGCGGCCTCTAGCGAGAAAGCCCGCTGTTCTAGTTCCATTTTGCCGGATTCGATCTTGGCTAGATCTAGGATATCGTTGATGATGTAGAGGAGATTGTCTGCACTATTGGTGATGGTGGAGAGAAAGCTAAACTGCTCCTTATCTAGGTCCGTTTGCTGAAGTAGTTCTGCCATACCGATGATACCATTCATGGGGGTGCGTATCTCGTGGCTCATATTGGCCAAGAAGGCACTTTTGGCGTGATTGGCTTTTTCGGCTAGCCTCCGGGCATTTTTTTCACTGTGGATTGCATTTTCTAGCGCGTGGGTTCTCTGGTCAACTAGATGCCGTAGCTTTGTTCTTTGTAGGCGAAGATTGTAGGTATAAAACTTGAGTAAAGCATAAAACAGCAGAGCTACCAGCAGTAAAATAAATAAGCCTCCCCATATGGTCCGGTACCAAATCGGCTCAATGATCAATTCGAATTGCTGAGACTGACTCCATTGGTAAGGGCCCTTGTTTCTCGCTCGAATCTCGATGAGATGTTGCCCTTCTGGTAAATTGGTAAGCAAGAGGCTCGGCCTTGCTAAGTCCTGCCACTCGGTATTTTCATCTTTTTTGTTGCGGTATTGATATCTCAAACCATCGGCTGGAAATAAAGGAGATCTAAAGGCTATTAATATGGCGGACCCACTTTGGACAGCCTGCCCTAAAGCTCCTTTTTTTCCATTTACCTGATAGGAGACAATTTCTGGTCTAGGGCTTAACGCTTCGCTGGTGGGGTACTCAAACAAGGCAAGGCCCTTAGAGGTACCTATCCATAAGCGCCCTTTAGAGTCAAAATATAGCGCCTTGTACCCAATCAAGTTGGCGGGTAATCCATTGGAAACATCATAGGCTTGCATCTCGCCATCTTTGTATCGTATCAAGCCAGCATGATTGCCGATCCACATATATCCCTCCTGATCCTGTTCCATGGCATAGACTTCCATATCAGAGTATCGACCCAGGTTTACCCTGTAGGCAGTATCAGGTGTCCAACAGATGAGCCCACTTTTACTGACTATATAAACGGTGTCTTCGCCCACACAGGTAATATCTACTACCTCCTTGAAAGGGATGTTTAATTCTAAGGGATGGCTCACATTGATAAAGGTGTCTTTATCAGCCTGATAGCGATAGAGATAAGCACTATCCACTGCTGCTGCGAAATAAACAGTGCCATGCTCGGTGATTTGGAGAGCACTAACTTCTGGGGCTTCCTGATAGGTCGTGATACTACCGTCGACTTTGATGAGGCGAGGATATTTTTCTCTGACTTGATTAAACCACATTCCGTTTTTGCCAAATCCAGTAGTCAGGATGGTAGAGCTATCGGTTTCTGCTACCGTTTGGATTAAGGTGCGTCCATCTGCCGTTTTTCTAATCCATTGGCCGCGTGAATTAAAGCCCCAGACTTCGCCAAAGTGAGCCGAGATAGGGCCGCAATAGCCATTTTTTTCCTCGTATAATATCTCTGGCCAAAATTGGCCTTTGTCTTCTCTCACTTTTACAAAATATCTGAGGTCACTATAGTAAATATTACCTGCATCGTCTTCGGAGATCCAATGGATAAAATGAGGGCTAGTTGTCGAAAACAGAGGTTGGATAGGAAGTTCTTGAATTTGCACCAATGCCGAATAGGAACCTGACCAAAGCGTTCCCGAAGGGGTAATACTAAGATTGAGCATAGATAGGCTTTTGGTCTCTGCTATAGATTTGAATGTCCCAATTTCGCTTCCCTCTAATGAAGCGTAGGCAAGCCCTCCTTCGACCTTCGAAGCCCAGAGCCTTCCCTGCAAATCGCAGATGAGGTCTTTACAAGCAAAGTCCGGTTGTAAATTCTTGACTTCTGTGATTCCCTCTTGATCAAGATATTTTAGCCGGAAGAGCCCTTGGTTACTAGTGGCTAATAGGGTGGAATCATCTAAGCTCAATAAGTCAAATATTCTTGGCAGTAAAGGACGCTTAGCCAAGGAGATAAACTGATTTTGTGTTTCGTCAAAGACAAAGCCATAACCCGATCTAGCAAAGGCAATCAATTGACCAGCAGATTCTGTCAAAAGAAAGTTTTGCCTGCTATAGTCAAGTGGCCTAGTGTTTAGGGGCATAGGATATCGCTCTAGTCGTCCATCCTGCCACCGATCTATGCTATTGGCTTCGATTAGCCATATGCTGCCATCCTGTTTGAGGTAAATAGCTTGAGGCGAAAATTGAACATCTTCTCCTTCAGCCTCATTTATGCTGCTACGTAGTATCTTGATGCTAACGGAATCTAGATCTGGCGAAATCTCACAAAAGCCGAGGTCATTGATCAAAAAATAACGCCCATCTGGGTGTGCTTTCATATCAAAAACGGGGCGATTGGCCATTTTGCCTTGGGCATTCCTAAATTCTAGTCCATCGTACACTGAAAGCCCTGCCGGTGTCGCAATCCATAAAAACCCTTTTTCATCCTCAAAAACGCCGTTTACCTGCTCACTTGGCAGATTATCTTTCATCGAGTATAAATGAACCTTAAAAGACTGGGAAAAGCTATTGGTCCATGAAAAAAGAATGATCAGAATATATAGTGCCCAAATTCGTCCCATATATCGTATGTTGCCCAAAATGAATGTTCCTTAGCTGCTAGTATATTATGATCAATCTTCTCCAATGATTCCTCCGTTTTTTGAATGAAATATGACACGTTTTTTTATCCTTCTCTCTCCACTTGGACATACCACTGCGTGGAACGCTTAATTCCCAAATCGGCAATCACTTTCCCAAAATGATACAATTTTGGCGCGGCAGAGGCGTTTTAAAGCCTCACAGCGAACCTTTTCCCCGCTGGAACCGTCTTTGCAACTGTTCTAGCAATATCACTAACCTATCCCCATGGAACTTACTTTTTTGATCGAACTTATCATCGTCGGACTGATCATCGTGATTCAGTTTTGGGTGTTCTTCCGTAACCTTGGCGCTATCAAAAAATTGGGTGATCTCTTCCCCCAGTTGAGTCAGTTGGAAGTAAATGCAGAGACCGTAGTTGACCTAGAAGCCGCAGATACCAGTACCGTACCTCAGCTAGCGGATAAGCGAAGCTTTAGCACCGAGTTTCGTGATATTGTTCAAATGACCAATGCATATTTGACCCGTAATAAAGGCGCCTCTCAAGGGGAACGCTTGCAAGAGATTGCCGAACGTAAGTCAGAATCAATGGAAAGTGCGATTGAAACCAATCTACCCTTACCGCTGTACATCGGTTTGTTAGCGACCTTTACCGGGGTTATTATTGGTCTGATCGAAATTGCGAGATATGGCGTTACTGATGATGCCATCCAATCCTTTATCGGGGGGGTGATTGTCGGTATGGTCGGCTCGGCGATTGGCTTAGCCCTTACAGTGCGTTCCAACTATGCTTTGAAGCTTAAGGTTGAAGCGCGGGACGAAGGCATGGAAAACTATTTCCAGTTTTTGAGAACCAAAGTATTTCACCCAGAGGCGGCACCAGTGCAAGGTTCGGTTAAGGGATTGCGTGATTCTCTCTCTGCTTTCCAAGCAGGCTTCGCTCAGTATCAAACCCAGATGAATGACTCTTTGGGTGAAACTCTGCGCATGTTCAGAGAGTTAAATGACGCTTTCAAGCAGGTACGTTCAATTGGGCAAGAGCTTAACGGCCTTAATACCATCCTCCGTAACAATGGGGATGTGATGGAGAAACAAGCTCAATATTTTGCGACCTACCAGCAAAAAGCAGATGCCTTTACGCGTAAGCTGAGTGAAAATCTCCAAACGGTGGATGCCAAACTCGAAACCACCGTCAGTGAAAATATTAAAGCACTCGATAACGGTACTCAGGCGGCTTTCCTCAAAATGGATCAGTATTTAGCCAACCTTGACGGCACAGAGAAGCAATCATTTGCCAATAGCTTGGTAAGTAACATGGACCAAGAGGTGAAATCTCGCAAGATGCTGACCGAGACCGTCGTGCAATTGCAAACCAAATTGCAAGAGATGGAAACCCAGAAGTCTGGGGTCCTTGGCAACGGAATCGTACAAGTATTCATGTACACAGGTATTGCTGCCTTTATCCTTGGTATCAGTAGTGGAGCCCTTTACATCATCAACACCATCGCCGGCTAAGCCCAGAACATAATCCTATGAAAAAAGACAGTAGCCGATTGTTTTGGGTGAGCTATGCTGACCTGATGACGGCCTTATTCATTATCGTGCTGGCACTATTTATCCTGAGCTACAAAATGTTCAAGGTAAGAGCTGCGGCCCTTGAGACCACCGAAGAAGAGTTACGGGTACGTAGTCTCGAAATCGACGGCCAAGCCCAAGCGCTAGAAGAACTGCAACGTCGCTTAAGCGAAGAGGAAATGTTTGCTAGTTCTTTGATTCAAGATCTGAATCAAGAACGGGCTCGTCTCACCGTAATGGAAGAAGAGTATAAAAAGCTCCAAGAGATCCAAAAGGCTATCGAGTCCTTGGACCCCCGCTATTTTGTTTATCAACCAGCTTACAAGCGTCATGTATTGCGGACGCAGGTGCAGTTTCCTAAGGGGCAGAATGCGATTCCCCCTTCCTACGAAATAACCTTACTTCAAGCTGGTAGAGCCTTAGAAGGATTGGTAGATAAACTCGATCCAGATGGAAATGTAAAATACCTGCTTGTGATCGAGGGTATGGCTTCAAGTGATAGCTATAGCCGTAATTATGAATTGAGTTATGAACGAGCCCTTTCGCTTTTCCGCCTTTGGGAACAAAAAGGCCTCAACTTTGATCCTAATCGTGTGGAGGTTATGATCTCTGGTTCTGGGGAAGGCGGCGTCGGTCGAGATTTGGTCGATGAGTCCAAAAATCAACGCTTCTTAATCCAGATTATTCCCAAAATTGGGGAGCTTAAAGCCATCAATTACGATGAAATCGAAGCGGATAGCGTTCTGCAAAGCAGTAACCCCTAAAATAAAGAATACCAACTATGGAGGCTTTAACGGAAAGTTAAATGCCTCCATAGTTCATTAACCATATGAGCTAAGGCAAAGACTAACAAAAGCCTTCTTATTATTGTTGAATAAGTCCGTGCTATATACAAGACGGTTTATGATCGAAAAGATTCTGCATTATCCAATCTGAGGGATATTGATCGCAATGGTCCTAAACCGGTATAAAAAAAATTGCTATGACTAATCAGCGTTTTGGACTAACTATTGTCCTTCTTTCCCTAGTGTTATCTGTCAGTGCTCAAGATACCCTCTTGACTCAATATCCCAATACCCAACAGCGATGGGAAAAAATATTCCTCGCTGGTCAGAAAGTAGCGGAAAATATCTACCATGAAAATGGTACCCCTTGGATGACCGTGCAATATGACGAAAATAGAACCGAGAACTGGAAATGGTTCCACGCCAATGGGAATCCTTTTTTCGAAGCAACAATCGTAAATGATAAACTGCAAGGTAGCTACCGCATTTGGTATGAAAACGGACAGTTGGCTGAACAACTCGACTTTGTCGATCAGCTCGAAAACGGCCCCGCCACCTTCTATTATCCTAATGGGCAAATCGCTATGAAAGGGCAGTATATTATGGGTAAGATGAGCGGGGACTGGCAATTTTTGGCCCAAGACGGTTCTCCTGCTGAAGGGGAATGGCAATGGCAGTTTGCTGCCTTACCAAAATTCACTCGCCTAAGTGGATCGCTACAAAACGGGCTACCCATTGGTAAATGGGTTTATTACACCACCGCCACCCCGGACGATGGGCAGCAAATCGCCTTAGAGTGGAAAAGATAAAAAGAGGGGCTGACTCACCTGCCATGTACTTTAGTTTTTACGGCTTCGCCGAACGCTTATCCCTGATAATTTCTAATCGTTTCCAATAGTGGGAAAATGAAAAGCTAGGCTGATGTTCAGTTCAGCTTAGCTTTTGTTCAATCCACCAATCTTCTTCCTCCAAGAGATTCGAAATCGTGCTTCATTTACATTGAATTCAAAAACAATAACAATGAACAACATGATTTCTCGAATTTCCCAATTGACAATAGTGGCTTTAGCCCTAATAATGACAAGTTGCAGCCAAGTTGAGCTACCTGACAACTACTTTGAAAGCCCTATCCCAAACGATAAGCAAACGCAGAGCGAATCCCTCATCTTCAAAGACTTTCGCGATTATCGCTATTGTGAGTTACTTTTCTCTTTTGCCGATGGGACAGACACGATTACCGAAGTATATGCTACCATGGGGGTCAATGAGTGTCCCTCTGAAGAATGGATGTCCATCAATGCTGAAAACTTAAGAGATACCTTTGGTGCGACTACTGTCAAAGCGAATGGTCCTCGATTTTGGCTCGTCAACAAAATGAGAAGTGGTGAAGGGGCTGTTGGATATGATAAGATAGCAACCTTTGGCGACCTTCAAATGAGCTTATCGGCTCAGATTGACAAAGCAGTAGAAGAAACCACCTATGAGGAGCATATTATTAAGCGATGGACAACCTTCAAATTCGAAAAGAACAATCGTATCTATAAACTCATCAATCCAGCAGGAGAGGCATATATCATGCAATCCTACACTACTATGGTCAATCCAGATTTGTCAATAGACAATCTTGAAAATTTAGCTCAGGTGCTAGACTTGCCAGATGGCTGGCGTTTTGAGAGCGAAGTTCTTGAAGAAGATATTGAGGTTACCGCTCTTGGCGATGCCATGGTAATCCAAGACGAGCTAGAAAATTCTTATCAAAAAATGTAGCCTCAGGAAGCTGCTAATCAAATCTGAAGCAGAGTTTGATCAAGAGTCCTCTCAATAGAGAGGATTCTTTGCTTTATGAAACATCTAGTATCTAAAAATGAAGCAGCCTTCGCGATAAAATTCTCATTATATTATTGAGCAGAAGTGCTAGTGAAAGAGCTTTTTAATCAATATTTGCTCCTTAGTATCATGCACATCCATTTTAGTTTCAACGGTAGATGTAAACTACATGATCAACCTCCTAAAAATTGTATTAGTCCTTTTTCTTCTAACGGACTTTATCAATCCTCGAGAAACCGTCTTTGTAGATAAGCTCGATAAATACCTAAGTGAATTATCTGTAGATGAAAACTTTGGGCTAAGCGTTGTAATTGCCAAAGATGGAAAGCAATTACTGCAAAAGTCATATGGCTTTGCGAGTCGAGAACATAGAGTCGCCAACGAGATTGATACCAAGTTTAATATTGCCTCTATTGGCAAGCTCTTTACGGCGGTAGCCATCTTGCAATTGCGGGAGCAGGGTAAAATCGATTTGAATAATACGGTAGGAGATTATTTGCCCAATTTTCCCAATCAGTTTGTGAGAGACTCCACTACTATTCAGCAATTACTGACACATACCAGTGGGCTTCCTTTGTGGTTTGATGAAGAATTCGATAAGCAACCCAAATTCGAATATCTAAGGCTGGGTGATTACCTGCCTTTATATGAGAAATTAAGCATTGATAAGTCAAAAATAGGGACAAATAGCTATAGTAATGTTGGCTTTATTGCCCTAGGATTTGTGATCGAGGCAGTAGCTAAAACTTCATATCGCGATTACCTTCGCCAGCACATTTTCGAGCCCTTAGGAATGCAGGAAACAAATCTTTGGAGTTTAACAGAAATAATCCCTAATGTGGCCGTCGGATATGTGAGACCCTCTTCTAAGCAGGATTGGTGGAAAACCAATTATCATCTAAACAAAGGAAGTAGTCCAGCTGGAGGAGCCTATTCCTCTCCTAGAGATTTGGCAACATTTTATGACGGATTACTTTCGAATAAGATCATCAGTAAAGAATCATGGGATCTTATGATTAGCCCTCAAACCCAGACACCCTATGGTGAGTATGGCTATGGTATTGGGATTACCAAACATCACGACCAAAGTATTATTGGCCACTTAGGAGGTTATTATGGCGCTAGGGGGGAGTTGATGTGGTACCAAGAATCAAATTATGTCGTGGCTATTCTGGCCAATTCGGACCAGACGGATTACATAGATGTGAGTCATTTCATCAAAACCTATCTTGCGGGGACAGAGGAAGAAAAAAGCGCACATGCTAGAACGCTTGAATTAATTAAAGGGATTGATTTCAATTCAGAAGCAAACACTGAGCAATTCAAAGAATCAGTAAAAGAGGGAAAATATGATGAGACTTTGATTCAGATCAAAGGCTACTACCATTTTAACAATCAAGATTACAGCAAAGCGAAAAGATTATTCGCCCTAAACTATCAGCTATTTCCCAATTCTATATCTGCGAAAAGGGATTTCGAAATGCTAAAAAATTAGTGCTTAGAAAAGCCTTCTGTTTTTATTCTTTGCTAAGCGTTCCGCGTCGCGGAACGCTAAAACCAAACTACTCAGTCTCTGGCTCTAACTGTTTAATCTTAATACCAAGGCCAGCAAAAACCAAAGTCATAATCGGGCTGAGATAATTAAAAATAGCATAAGCGAAATACTCTCCCGTAGCTACCCCCAATACACTAGATTGGTAAGCGCCGCAGGTATTCCAAGGAATGAGAGCAGAGGTAACGGTACCGCTGTCTTCTAGCGTTCTACTTAAGTTTTCGGGTGCCAATCCGCGATCTTGATAGGCCTTGGCAAACATTTTACCCGGCACTACCAAGGCTAAATATTGATCTGAGGCGGTAATGTTGATGGCAAGGCAACTGGCTACTGTGCTAGCAAAAAGACCGAATACTGATTGCGCCGCGGCTAAGAGAGTGCGGCTGATTCGATCCAAAGCACCGATTGCATCCATTACGCCCCCAAAGGCCAAAGCACAAATGATCAACCAAATGGTGCCTAGCATGCCTGCCATTCCGCCTGAAGAAAACAGGTCATTCATATCAGCATTGGTAGTCTCTATACTGGCGCCCTCTGTCATCGCAATCATTACTCCCTTATAGGCACTAATGAAGTCTAGGCTCTCCGCTCCGGCAATCTTGGCGATGATATCCGGTTGGAAAATCAAAGCAAAGATGGCTCCTAGCAAAGTACCAGCGAGCAGGGCAATAATAGGCTTGGTTTTACGAACAATTAAAAAGATGACCGTTATCGGCACGAGAAAAAGCCAAGGACTGACATTGAAATTGTCCTTGATCACCGCTAAAATCGCCTCACTATCTGCCGCTCCAGAGGTATCCTGAAAAAGGTTCATGAAAATAAAAATGACCAAGGTAATGCTGATCGATGGAATCGTTGTCAAGGCCATATAGCGAATATGCGAGAATAGCTCGCCCCCTGCCATGGCTGGGGCTAAGTTGGTGGTATCTGAAAGAGGGGACATCTTATCGCCAAAGTAAGCCCCCGAGATAACAGCCCCTGCTACCATGCCCGTTGACATGCCCATGGCTTGCCCGATCCCAATCAAAGCGATCCCTACGGTTGCTGAGGTGGTCCAAGAACTACCCGTGGCGATAGAAATAATCGCCGCAATCACCAAGGAGGCGGGTAAAAAGATGCTAGGATGCAAAATCTTGAGTCCATAGTAGATCATGGCTGGGATTATGCCACTTACTAGCCAAGCTCCTGCCAGAGCACCCACAAATAATAAGATGATAATTGCGCCCGCCGTTGATTTGAGATTGTTTCCGATCTCCTCGATCATCGTTTTGTAGCTTACCTTATTGCGAAAGCCCACCATGGCCGCTACGGCTGCTCCCATTAACAGTATGAACTGATTGGAACCGCTCAAGGCGTTGTCGCCAAAGACGAAGAGTACGTTAAAAGCTAAAAGGATAATCAATACGAAGACGGGTAATAAAGCTTCCCAAATGTTGAGTTCTTTATTTTCCTGGACGCTATAATCTGACATAGTAAGGACGATTTAGCCCTCAATATAAGGCTACTTAGGGAATTTTCTCGTGGTAGTAGATCTTGTGAATGAGAAGTTCTTCACCCGCTACGATCTGATTAGAGGGAGTATCACAATATGCACAACGAAAAACGTAGTTCGAGACCTTAGATTGTTTATGACAGTTTGGACAATGGATCATGATGTCAACCATGAGCGTTTTGAGCTCAATGGCTGCGTATTCAGGATGGGTTTGCTGATATGCGGTGAAAGCGTTTTGCAATAAAATAGGCTCAACATTAGCTAGCAGCCCAATTTTTAGTTCCACAGCCGCTACTTTGGCCATCTCCTCAGGAGGTAGCTCATCCTTAAGCGCGGCAAAGACACTTTGTACTAGAGATAACTCATGCATTTGCGGCTTCTTTTTCAACGACTTCCTTCAATTTTTTGAGGTTTTCGAGATGCTCCTTGGCCTGGGCTTGCATCTCTGGATCATCCACCAGATCTATGACTTCCTGCGCCTTGAGCTGCATATCTCGGTAGCGGGTATCATTAAATACCTCTGGCACATTGCCTGCGTTCCAGCTAGCTTCTAGGTAATTGAGCAGCGAAATCGCGCGCTCATAAGGATAGGTGATGGTACGGACAGAAAGCGCCTCATTATAAAAATGGATCGCCTTGGCGAAATTATCGGTATGGCGAGAGGGCGGAAACTTGGTCAAGGCATTGCCATAGTTATTGCAAATGCTGGCGTACTCATACGGATGGGTCTCCTTGCTATAGTACATCAAGGCTTCCTCAAATGAAGAGGCTGCCACTCCGGCCCAAACGCTACGTTTTTTGTTGTCGGCTGGCATCTCTGCGTAGAGGACCGCCAAATGATGTTGGATATCTGCAAAGACTGCTGGCGCATTTTCTTTGGTAAAGACCATGACTGCCTTTTGATAGGCCTCTACGGCTGGGCGATAAAACTGAGGATTGCCGTTTTGGGCCCAAGCGTATAAGAGCGTGCCCTTTTTGAGATGAGCGTTAGCGGCTAGCTCGGTTAGGCCCGCCTCTTCAAATATTTCAATCGCTCTTCTGGAATAGCCCAAAGCTTCAGCAAAGCTATTGGAGATTTGGGCGATATGAATGGCATCTAATAACAACAGGCCAACCTGAATATGATGCTCTGCTTGCTCATAGTAAGTCAAGACCTCCCAAATGGTAGTCTTTAGTTTAGCTAGCAAAATCTCATCATAAGGCACATTAAGCTGTTGAATCCAGATCTTCACTAAAATCAGCTTTAAAGCCTCACTGGCTGCCTTGGGCAATGGGTAATCCAAAGCTTCTTGGATTAGTTTTTCCGCCTCATCAAAGTAGCCATGGTCTAAGTAGATAGTGGCTAGTTCTTTCAAGGAAAAAGCTTTGGCAACAGGATCATTAGTGTTGTTAACGGCTTGTCTATAAAGATCAGCCGGATTATGTTCGGCTGAACCCATTTCGCTCACCCCATAATGCAAAAGCACTGCTTGATTGTGCAAATTGAGGGAGTTAAGCGTTCCGCGCAGCGGCTCCTCTAAAACAGGCTGACCATATCTCAAACGATTTTGCTGCTCCACGCTGTGATAAACCTCCTTGCCATTAAGGTACTGCCAGGACTTTTGATCATTGCCTAATAGGTGAAAAATCAAGCCTAGCAAAGTGGATTCATCAAAAGCGATCGTCTCCGGAAAGCGATAGGGCGGCAAACTATGATCCCAGAAGTAAGGCAGGTGCATTCCTTCGGCATCAATGACCATATGGAGGCTATCATTGTGCTGCGCGAGTTGACCAATCTCTTTGGCGAATACTATTTCGTCGAGACGGTCTTCCCGAGCGATAGCTTGCTTTACGGAAGGTAGATGGTTAGTTGTCGCAAATATGGTAAGCATAAGAATTTCGTTTGAGGGTACCACGGGCATCTTTTCTGATACCGCGTTGGAAGATTTTGGCAAACTGTACCGCTTTGATCTCACTTGGGTAAGCGGCTATTCGCCGAACGATCAGTTTAATCTCTGGTTCAAGGCTAAAAAAAACCATGAATACATGCCATTGACTTCTTAAGGGTAAAATGAAGGGTTTTACCTCCGTATTTTTTAGCCAAGCTTCCTGATAGAGGCAGACAAGATCGTCGGAAGTGCCCAACTTTTCTGAAGGGGGTAATGACGGTATGTCAGCCGGTAACTCCATCTAGGGAAGCTGAATTTTGAGCATATTGGCTTTTTCTAGTATCTCGTATTGGAGCGCACCTTCGGTGAACGATAGCTCATGATCAATGATGAGTTCATGAAGCGCAATCGATTTGCTGCCCTTTAAATTTTTTGCCTTGAGCATATGCTGAGTAGCAGGATGCATTTTTTTGAAAAAGGGACTAGAAACCGGCGCGAAAAGCAAATAGCCTTTGTCTGGATAATGGGCCATGTAGGCATTATCCTCAGCCTTAAAAACTTGATTGACCACTTCTGCCGCAAAGCAGATGTGGCTAGACTGGAAATATACCCCTACATCAGGATTGACTTTCGCCGCATTTTGATTGAGATGATTAGGGGGGATCAGCATATTATTGGATTGGTTGAAGGGCCTTTAAATCAGCGATGATTTTTTGTACTAGCTCATCTCCTGCCGCTCTTGCAGCTGGAGTCATTTCGGTATTGAAACGAGTCTCGTCTATGGCGATGAGATATACATCAATATTTTGTGGATAATCATCCAGCAAAATCTTTTTGGCGTAGCTCAAGGCCTGATCCCACTTTAGGCTATGTAGGAAGACCAATGGGTCATCTTGAATTTGTGCTTCTACCTCAGAGGCAGGTAGCTTGTATAGTGTGCCCACTGGTTCGCCAGTATTGAGCACGGCATCTACCAAAATGATACGGTCCCTACCTCTCAGTTGAAAAAGGACTTCGAAGGCGGCCGTACCCATATCGAGGATGGCGATATTTTCGTCTTGGATTAATTCCTGCAGTTTTTGAACCACGTAGATCCCTACGCCATCGTCTTCTCTAACAGGATTGCCAAAACCAAGTATGCTGATCTTTTCCATATAAAAGCAGTTAGAAAGCCTGCTCTAGCCAGAAGCCAGAAAGCAGACTTTCTGATATGATTACGTAAAGTTAGAGTTTGAACTTGGCTAGTTGCTTGCCAGTCTTTTGGTCGTGAGCGTGTACGGTACATACCAAGCAACTATCAAAAGAACGAGCGACTAGGCCTACTTCTACCGGATCGTGTGGATCTTCGATTTCGGTTCCTTCCAGAGCCGCTTCGATTGGCCCAGAGTTACCCATACTATCGTTTGGTCCAACGTTCCAAGTGGTAGGAGCGATGATCTGATAGTTTTCGATTACGCCATCTTTGATCTTGATCCAGTGAGCAAGGGCACCACGCGCTGCCTCAGTTGCTCCCCAACCCACACCGTCTTTTTCTTCAGGCTTGATGTAAAATTGCTCATCAAGATTGACTTCGTTAAGCCATTGCTGAATCTGTAGGTAGAGACGAGGTGCTTCGTGCATACGGGCAAGGGCACGAGTAAAGACGCTTGGTCCTTTTTGCTTCATGATATCACCAAACAAAGGATCCTGGAACTGGTGGTCAAGATTGGCAGGGTTAGCCGCCATGATCACGCGAGATAGAGGTCCTGCTTCGGCGGCGTACTCCATAAAGCGAGGCGCTTTGGCCCAAGAGTACTTACCATTGAAGTCAGTATTTTCAAGTACTGTAGAGTTGAGAGAACCAGTAGGGGCAGGCTGATCAAATGGGTGCATGGCATCAGCTTGGTTTTCATACCAAGCGTGCTTGACGTGCTCGATTACTTTCGCTTGATCAGCTTCGAAGTAATTGGTGCCATCAAAGAATCCTGATGGACTGATTACTGCCTTGTTGCGTCCTTCAATGGTTGGTTTTTGGTAGAGGTCTTTGTGTAGATAAGTACCCCAAGCGAGATATTTGCCTACGCCTTCACCAAACTTATCTAGCCCAAACTCGATACCGGCACGGATAAATAGGCCAAGATCAGAGTTGTAGTGAGATTCGTTTTCATCTACCCAAGCGAGCATGTCGTCCCAAGTCTTGATTTCGAGGTAGCGTTCGATGGAACATCCGAGCCAAACCGTCTCTAACCAATCGTTACGGAATTGATTCATGATAGAGTAGGCTCTGGTAATGTCCTTGAGGGTAGGAGCAGACATTACCCCACCGGGCACCATATAGCTAGAGTGCGGCCACTGACCACCAAAGAGGGCATATACCTCAACTGGACGACCAGAAGCGACTACTCCTTTTTGGAAAGAAGTACCCACATAAGCGGCGAAGCGCTTCACCACTTCTTGATAAAGCGGCTTGTTCGCAAACTTCTTATTGGCCATATCCGTGGCAAAGATGGCGTAAAACCAGCGCGGGATACTTTGGATCGTTTCCGTTGCCTGACCGATGGCCCTTAGCAGTAGGGCGTTAGGAGGAAGGGTTGTTTGCCATGCTACGTCCAAGGCGGAGGAAGCACAATAAAGGTGGGAGCCCCCACAAATACCACAAGCTCTTGGCGTTACAATCAAGCCTGCTTGAGGATCTTTACCTACGAGAATTTTTTCGAAGCCACGATACATCGCCGCTTGCGTATGGGCCCGGGTAACTACCCCGTTTTCCATATAGACTTTTACGTCTAGGTCCCCCTCGACACGGCCGACGGGTGATATATTTAGTTCTTTAACACTTGCCATTTGAGTAGTAGATTATTTTGAATTGCCATAGTTGTCAGCAGAGGCGGGAGAACCTGTAAGCTTACCGATACCTGCTTTGAAGTAGTAGCCCAGCTTGCTTTCTCCAGGAGGAGTTTCTTTGGGAAATACATTGAGGTATTTCATAGTTTTGAAAATACTTCCCTTCTTAAGGTCATGATGCGGGAAGCCTGGCTCAGTACAACCTAGACAAGGGTGATTGGCTCTGGTTTTACTGTTGGTGCGGTTCCAAAGGATGCGGTTACAACTGGCGTGGGTCATTGGTCCGCGGCAGCCTACTTCGTAGAACAAGCAACCCCCGCGTTTGCCGAAGGCACCATCAACTTTCTCAGAGAAAGCCACTGCGTTGGTACAACCATTTTGGACAAAATCACTAAAGAATGTCTTCGGACGATGGTAGTCATCAATCAAGACATCTCCGATACGACCGGTAGAAATCGCCACCAAAATTTGAGTAATCCAATCTGGGTGAGCAGGGCAACCAGGAATATTGATTACCGGTAAGCCTCCTTTAGAAACAAAACCACTACCTAGGAAACCTCCTTTTTGGCGCTTGTGGAATTGCATACCGGTGGACTCTGATGGGTTAGGTGGAACCGCTGGAATACCTCCATAGGTCGCACAATCGCCAATTGCAACCACAAACTGGGCTGCGGCTGATAACTCCTTGACCCACTCCATCATGGGTCGGTCGGCAAAATAGTTCATTTGGCCAGTGCCGTTTGGACCTTGGACAATAGAACCCTCAAAGACAAAAATGTCGAGTTGTGTTTCGCCCTTGATACAGCTATTCATCAAGTCGCTGACCTGATGGCCGATCTCAAGGCCCACGGTTGGATGCCAAAGGATGTTGATCCCAAAATCGGTGATCAACTCTACGACTGTTGGCTCCTCGGCGTTTAGAAAGGACATAGTGTTCCCACTGCAAGCACCGCCTTGCAGCCACAATACATTAGCCATAATAGTAGTCTATCTAAAGGTGTAGATAATAGTTCCTATATGAATATATGAATGTTCTCATATATTCCCAAGAGATTTAGAAAATTTTTTCTAAAAAATGGAAAAGAGTGACAAAAGTCACTCAGTACTCAATTTTTTAAGGCGGGTAACACTTGTTGCTGCCATTCCTGTTGTCCCTGTTCGGTGAAGTAGGGAGATAAGAGTTCCCAGAGGGAAATAACAAAACTGGAGGTATCAGAAAATAACAAGCGGGTATTCTCAGTAAGAAGAATTTGGGAGCAGATACTTTGGGCCAATCTGACGAGGCATTCTGGATCAATCGGCTCGATGTTTTGCTGCTCTTGCTGATATTCGAGACGAGACTCTATTTGGGTTGTTAACTTCTGGGCGAAAGTCTGGATGATGGCGAATGCCTCAGGATAAACCTGCCTTACATCGCCTAGATTGATAAAGAGGTACTGAAACTTTTTGATGGTCAATAGGATTTGGCCTAGCTGGATCTGAAAATCAATTAGCCCAGGGTAATTACGATAATGTCCGAGGCACTCTTGCAGCTGCTCTTCGAGATCAAGGGCATGAACCGCCACGATCTCGTTCTTGTTTTTGTAATGATAGGCTAGATTGCCAACGCTAATTTGAATAGCGTCAGCGATGGTCTGTAGCGTTGTTTGCTTGAGACCATTTTGATTGAAGAGTAAAAGAGAGCTTTCTAATATTTTTTCCTTTGTCTTAGCCATTCAACTTAATTCTGGCAGATATTTAGCGCTTGAATATCTATTTCGAGGGTGCCACGTTGATCTTTTGCGGCAAGGCGACGCATATAACGGGCCTCCAAATTAGCTTTGGGACCGGAAATCTGAGTCTTGATATATCGTTTGATGAAAAGCAGGGGATTCTTGAAGTGTACAAATACCAAAAAGACTTGCCAGGCGCCATTTAGCTTGACTACGCGCTCGACAACGGCGGTATCCTGTAGCCATAAGTCATTATGCAAAAACTTGAGATCGTCTTCGGTCCCCTTCTGATCCGCCTTGCTACAACTCATTTTGAACTTGAGCAGTAGTTTGTACGCCGCCTTATCGATTGCTGCTTTCATCTTTTAGTATTTGATCATCTGATCACGCATGATCTGATATTCTTCCTTACCACTTTCTGTCATATAGGCATATAGAATCTGCCACAGATATTCTGACAGAGAGTGCTTAGGCGTATTTTCTTTTTGGTCCAAACCCAATACCAGAGCGGGCCAGGCATTGAGCGTTTGGATAATGTGTAGGGCGAGAAAGGAAGTAGCGTTCTCTGAAAGAGAAATCAAAGCTCCTCTCGAGTGATTGAAGCGCAAAATCTCCTCAAACATGAAGACTTGCCATTGAAAGAGCGCTTGCAGCTTTTCAAACAAATCAGGATGTGAGCGTTTGATTTCTACGATATCCGTAAAAAAGAAACTATACTGTTCCTGAACCGCTTGCACACTGCTAAAGACCCGCTCAACGTTTTCAAAGATAGGGGTGTTTCGATATTCAATCAAAGCCGCCCGCAATTCTTTTTCAAGAGAAACAAAAATTTCATTGACAATAGCTTCCTTGTTGCGAAAATGATAGGCAATATTGCCCACACTGATAATGGTATCATCAGATATATGCTGTAAACGGACGTTTACAAAGCCATTTTCATTGAACAAGCGAGTCGCCGAAACGATGATTTTTTCTTTATTCTTCAATGCTTAGCTCAGATTGAGTCTCTAAGCAAAGATAGAATTTATTTATCGGCTTTCTTTTGATTGAGGATATCGCGGATTCTTTTGGCGCTTTCGTAGTCCTCTTTTTTGAGCACTTTTTGGAGTAAAGCTTCGAGTTCTTCGACGGAATAATTTTGCAGACTGCGTCTTTTCTCACCAAAGGACTCACCTGGATGGTCTAGGACTAGGCCTGCTTCCTGTAGGATTTTTTCAGAAGTATAAATCGGACAAGGTTTACGGATCGCCAAGGCGATGGCATCTGAGCTCCGTGCATCGAGGATATAGGTAGTGCGGTCCGCTCTGCGAACGATCAGTTGGGCATGAAAAACCTCCTTTGTATAGTCTGAAATGATTATCTCTTGCAAAATTTGCCCCCCCTGTTCAATACTTGTCAATAAAAGGTCATGCGTAAGCGGACGATTGGTCTTCATATTTTCTAGCCCAATAGCAATCGCCTGCGCTTCAAAAGGGCCAATGATGATCGGTACTCTGCGGAAACCTTTACGCTCCTCCAAAACAAGGACGTAATTGTCCTTACTGGATTCGCTTTTGGATAGCGCAATGATATGGAGTTCCTTTTTATCCATAGTTGAGTTGAATATCCTGCACCACAAATTCACAAAGCTCCTCGACCCCACCAAAAGGCGCCACTACCATGCCTTGATGAATCAGCTTATATAGGTTTGGGCCTTCAATTTCGACCTCATATTCATGCTTGAGCTGAATGTGCCGGCCCTTTTCAGCGATGACTTCTAAGCCATAATGCTTAAGGCCAAAGAGTAAAAAGGCTTTCGGATCAAAGGTAGAAGTATCCATGGTGATTAGATGAAACGCGTCAGAATAAAGATACCGTAGCCGATGCAAAGGAGAGAGGATAGCCAGGTAAAGATTTGCTTCCGATTTTGATGCCCATTGCCGTTGAGGATAGGTAATC
>JBCCQN010000078.1:0-32448 GCA_039024315.1 Bacteroidota bacterium | reverse complement strand
GCGGCATTTTCTGCCCTTTGATACTCTTGTTGCGCCATTGCCAACTCCGCCTCCATGATATACATGCGATTGAGATGGTGGTCTTCTGCTTTAAGGTTACGTTTGGCAAAGGCTTGGGCTCGTTCTAAATATTGTTGGGCCTGCTCGTACTCTTGTTGATGAATGGCCAAGCGTGTTTGGTGGAGGTAGAGGCTAAAAGTAGCACTTCTTTCCAGCAATTTGTTTTCGGCCAGTATTTGGTAGGCCTGATTGTAGGAAGTTTCTGATGCCTCGTATTGCCCCAGTTTATCGTAAGCGACTCCTTGCCAAGTGTAGGCATTGGAGAGAAAGGATACAGGGTAACGCTTTTCCTGCTTTAAGATATCTATCCCCAGCTGCGCATAGCGAATGGCCTTCTCTGGTTGCTGATGACTGAGAAAAAGAGGCCCTAGATTGAGATAGCTAGCGGCGACACGTTGATGGGTATTACCAAAGACTTCGCGGCGGATACTCAGGCTTTGCAAATAATCCTGAAAAGCGAGGGCGTATTGGCCTGCTAAATTGTAAGTGTTGGCTCTAACTTCGTACAGCTCTCCCGTTTCCACCGCCTTGGGTCCTAAGCGTTGCTCAGCAAGTGGAATGAGACTATCCAGTTTCTCAATCGCCTCAAATGGCTGATAATCAATATCTCGCAAGAAGCGTGCGTATTGCTTCTCGACTTTGAAGTAGTGCAGCCAGTACTGATTGGGCAAGGCAATGGCATGGACCCGATCAAAATAGATGCGAGCGCTATCAAATTTTTGTATGCGTTTGAGGGCGACCCCCTCCTGATACCATTGGACCATTTGCAGTGAATCGCTCGGCCCTTGGGCCTCAAGATTGAGCGTTCTGCAAAGCAAGAGCAAGCAAGCAATTCCCCAATAGCACTTCATAGGTATGGGGAATTTACAGAAAATGTAGGTACGGCCCGACACAATGTGTAGGTACGGCATCCATGCCGTACCTACAGCGAAATTATTGTTTGTAGACCTTTTCGCTTAAAACTACCTCTGTTCCCTCTAGCCAAACCGATAATACATAGATTCCGCTGGGCAGTTGACTGAGGTCAATTTCTGCATTTAGTTGATGCTGAGTTTGATTCACCCTGCGGGGAACGCTCAGTCTGCGACCTAAAAGGTCAGTAAGGATAATCGTAGCCTGTTGTTCCATATTGGCATTGATGCGCAGTTCTAGCTTATCCTTGGTAGGATTTGGAAAAACGCTCATCTCCCAATTTGCTTGTGGGTCTCGCTTCAGACTCACGATGGGTGAATAAGTAAGACTACCATCTAGATCCACTGCCTTGAGGCGGTAATAAGTGCGGCCAAAGAGTGGTTCAAGATCAAGGTCTTCATATTCTTGGAGGCTTTGGGGATTACCTTCGGCTGCTCGCCGAACGATGGGACTAAACAGCTTGGCATCGGTACTCCGCTCCACTTCATAGTAGTTTAGATTGTCTTCGCCAGCCGTAACCCAATAAAGCGCTACCTGCTCTCCTTCCCACCAGGCTTCGAAATTGAGGATCTCTACCGGGAGGTTTGGGTTCACCGAAGGAGGAATGCCCACCAAACGAAACTGATCGTAACCATCATCACTTCCTCCGGCAAAAATAGGGTTGTGAGATAAGCGTTCCACGAAGTAGTGATCAAAACCATCTCCCGCTCCGCCTGCGTAGATAGGATTGTTGCCCTTTGTGCTCAAGCGTACACTATGATAGCCATCATCTATACCTCCATTGAAGATGCGATTGTTGTCGGGCCGGCTCATTCGCCGAACGCTATATCCATCCCCACTGCCCCCCAGGTGGATCCCCGAATTGGAAGATACCACAGCTCTAGCTTGGCTATAACCGTCCTCATTAGCGCCTGAAAATATAGTGTTTTGAGCCGTAGTCTCCGTTCGCGTTTCCGTGGCACCGTCATCATTACCTCCTTGAAATATGGGGTTGTTTTGGGCCCATAAAAACAAGGGACTCATTAGTAATAAGCTGATCCATGCTTTCATCATTGCTCAGATTAGTTAGCCGAACGAACGCCACGGATGCCATGCCAATGTTGACGTGCATCGTCATTATAATTAGCGCCATAGCGAGTACTGATTTCACTATTGCGAAATCCTACCCCAATCCCGCTGACAAAGGCCCAATCTTGCAGCAAGGAAAAACTGGCTGCTCCGCTACTTTGGAGGCCTCCGTCGCCGTGGCGACCATCAAAATCTCTGGTATTGCCATTGCCTACTGAAATTACGAGTTCATAACAGTTACCTGACATCTCCATGATGCCCCAGTAGGTAGCGCCAGTCTCCTGACGAGTTTTGTTTTCGGCACTAGCAGCAAAAATACCACAACGCACAGGATCGGTACTGCCGCTATATTGTGAAGTGGTATTGGCGTTACCGGTATTGGTCCCTAGCCCAGAGGTGATTATCTCATCTGCTCCACTACCATCATAGGTGTAATATCCATCTGGAATGTACCAAGAAGCATTGCCCCAAGCGAATTCACCATTAACTGCATCGCGAGGTCCGCGACAGGCTTTTTCATACTCTAGTTCACTCATAGGACGTAGGCCCGACCAGTCTAAATAAGCGGAAATGTCGGCCCAGCTAACGTAATGCATGGGGCGATGGGGAAATTCCGCATCAGCATAATAATTACCGTCGCGAATGGGGAAGACATTGGTCGCATTGACATAAAAAGGACCTGAGCGAGGGTTACGCTGATCTGAAGTGATTTGAGTTAGGAAAGCCGCATATTGCTCTTGACTGGTCTCATATTTCATACAGTAAAAAGCATCAAATCCTTTAGGATAGCCTGCTGGTAGGGTACGAGTGGTACTGTAATCAAAATCATCAGCATTGAGCATGTTGATGGCGTCATTATTACTGAGGTTATTGATATTGGTACCGCCCAAAGTGAGTGCATTTTCTGAAGAAATTAGAAAAGGCTGTCCAGAATTACCCGCCTCAAATTGGCCAAAATCTCCTTCTCCGTCTCCCACATAAAAGGGGCCTTGAGGCACATAAACCATCTCGATAGCGTGAACAGAAATCTCGATGATGTCATCATCTCCGATACCATCGTCCCCATAATCCCAGCGGATTTGCACGCTTGGGAAGCTAATGTCGCCTATCCCATCCGTGGCCCGATAAATCATGACACCCACGCCATCTGCGGTATTGTAAGTGTTGTTCATGGTGCGGATGACTGCATTACCCGGTACGTTATGCCCGTCGCTAGTACCATTGACATAGTGGAGGTCAGCATGCTGCCAGTTTTGTTGGTCCTTGACGGTGTACTTGACAAATACCCACGCAGCATCCCAATTACTTTCAAAAGTGGAGGTACGCCAAGAATTGTCCCAAGAAAGGTCAAATTGAATCATGTAAAAGTCCTGAGCAGTGTTCTGCGAAGCAAGACTCACATTGTCGATTTGGATGTTATTTCCTCTTAGGGAAGCTAGGCAAGCAAGTAAGGCGATAAATAAGTAGAGCGTCTTGTACATAATCGTTTTTTTTAGAGTTGACGAATATCTTTTGCCCCTTTAGTCGTGGACTGATAAGCTTGAATCAACACTTGGTGGGATTTTTTTTGTGGGCTCACTATATTGGAGCATCATGACTGACGAGGAAATCATACAAGGGATCCGTGCCGGAGGAAGGGAGCAAGAACGATGTGTCAATCACTTGTTCACCGCTCATAAAGGATTAGTAGGACACGGAATGGGTAAATATGGCTTAGGCGAAGATGCTGCCATAGATGCCTTCTCCGATGCAGTATTAGGACTGCGAAAACAGATTTTGGCCGATAAGTTTAGAGGGGAGAGTAAGCTGTCTACCTATCTTTTTACCATTTTTTCTCGCCGATGTGTTGATCAGACTCGCAAAAAGACGACTCATGGATTGACGACCACTTCTGAATATCCAGAAGTAGCAGACCAAGAGCCTGGGATAGAACGCAAAATGTTTACCCAGGAAGCTTTTGATCGCCTGATGGGTTTTATGAATCAATTAGGTGAAGTATGTCGAGAGATCTTGATGTACCGCTACTATTGGGGATATGAAGACATGGCGGAGATCGCCGAATTGGTGGGTGCAAAAAACGCCAATACCGCTGGGAGCCTTAGGCACCGTTGTATGAAGCAATTGATGAAAATCGTCGGACAGTCGTAAACTTATGGAAATACCTGATACTCATATAGACCTAATCGAACGCTATCTCAGCCAAAAAATGTCCGAGGCAGAACGGGCAGACTTTGAAACTAGGGTAGCGCAAGAAGAGGATTTGGCCAAGAACCTTGCGGATTTTAGGGAGGCTAGGGAGGCAATAGACCTCTACGCCGAGGAACGCTTAAAATCACAGTTTCGCGAGCGATACCTAGCCGAAAAATCATCAGAGGCGGTGGTAAAACCCCTGGGCAGTAAGCGTTGGCTGTATGCCGTCGCGGCAGCAGTAGTTCTGTTAGTTGCAGTACTTATCGGTAATCGACTCGTCAACCCGAGTCTCAGCCCAGATCAATTATATGCACAAAACTATCAGATGCCTCCGCTCAATGTGCGAGGAGATGCGGAAGATGCTTTGGAGGCCATCAGTCTCAAAATGGATCAGGGTGAATTCGAAACAGCGGTCAGTGATCTTCAGGCGCTACTCGGAGATAGCACTTTTCAAAGACGTCCAGCGGCATGGTTGCGGATGGGTTTGAGTTATATGGAGCTGGAACAATGGTCGCTAGCGGCAGATGCTTTTGAGCAAATTGATCCTACTAGCCCGCTTGTTCATCAGGGCAGATGGTTTTCGGCTTTGACGGCTTTAAAGCGCAATCAAATAGACACTGCCAAATCCTACCTACAACAAATATTGGATGAAAGCCGTGATGTTACCCTCAAAACCAAGGCTAACGAACTATTAGATCAGTTGTAGATGAAGTGGAAAATGCTCGATATAGAAGGGAACTATGCGTTGCAGTTTGATGCAGATTCGCAATTTATCCTTCAAATCAAGGCGCCTCACAAGCCGCTCCTCAAATATCTAATGTTACTGCTCTGTTTGCTGGCAGTAGGACTTTGTGCGATTAGTGTCAGGATGATCAGTGAGTATTGGTATGCCGCTTTGACCTTAGGATTTTTTGCCTATTTGGCTTGGCATTACCTGAGGACTTTCTTCTGGTTACATAATGGTAGGGAGATTTTGGGCTTTGACAAAGCGCTTGGCCGAGTGATCTTTTTTCGCATGCGTAACGATTCTAGTTTCCACAACCAGAACTTTCCTTATAACAATCTACAATATTGGGGCTTTCTTGCTGATCGGCCTTCCAGGCGAACGATTGGCTCCATGCCTTTTGGCTTTGGCAAGGCATTGGGCTACCAAGGCGGTCCTTTATGCTTCTGTGATGAGTTTTATTGCGTAGAATTTGGTGCTGCCCTCACGGCTGAGGAAGCCGAAATGATCGGGAATTTGATTGAAGATTTTAGAGATCCGCGCTGGACGAGGCCCGAAGAATGGATCATAGAGTGGGAAGAGTGACCGTTTACCCAGAAATTAGTACCGTTTTCTAAATATTTCACCATTTTCTTTGGAGAAATAGGAAGAGATTTATACTTTGCAATTGCACGAATACACAATACTTTTTCAAAACAACATTTTGTCCGACCATTTCTGGATCCCGCCTTTGCCAGAAGGGTCAAACCCATTGTTCCGTCGAGCAATCGCTTTAGGATACTAGTAGATCTATATCTACTGGGCTGATAGTTAGTGATTTAGCTTTGTTTCGGGGCAGGGAGATTTTTGTACAGCACAACCTGTCTCTATTAGCACTAGAGACAAAAATACTCTTTTTGTGAAAAAACTGATAATTCATATTACTGGAATATTCGCGCTATGTCTTAATCTAAATGCTCAAGTAGATTTGATCTTGCCCCAGCAAGTAATCTTGCAATTTCAGGCAGATGACTTATGGGTTTTGACCCTAAATAATCTCGGAAGATCACAGAGAATCCATCTTTTTGCTGAGCTCAAAGACGCGAAAAACCAGCTAGTCTTGCAAGCGCGTAGCGCAAGTCTGCAACTGCCAAGCGGTAGGTTTGAGATTCAAGCCAATCAACTCCTTAGTAGAGAACAAAAATGGCTAGTAGATCCGAGCAAGCTTAAAGGAGGAACCTATCAAATTTGCATCCATGTGATGGCTGATGATTTCAGCCAACGCTTGGGTAATGCATGTGTGTTTCGCCAAATCCAGAACGTAGGGCCGAGCGCGGACAAAGAAAACGCAAAAAAAGGTCCCATTTCTATTAATGGAATGTTGGGACTGAGTGGACAAGCCTCCAATCGGCAAGGATATTTTCAGGAAGTACCGGCAAACTATCTTCGTTTACAAGTCGCTCCCACGATCAACGTCTTTGGCGTTCCCCTGCAAGGGCAAATGTTTATTTCCACGGAGCAAAACGGCTTACGTTATGATGTCAATACCTTGGGAGTGAGTTTTAGAAGAGAGGCGCTATTGGCTCAATTACAACAAAAAGGTATGGCTTATTGGCAAGAGCAGCAACATAAGCTGAGCCAAGATTTACCGATTGATACGAGCTTTTACAATCGCTTATCCTCTTTGGGCCAATCCGAAATCGAAAGGCTGCAGGCTATGATGGGAAGCGTTCCCCAAGGGGTTGACTCACTTTGGCAAGAAAGGCTACCTGATTTGGCCCGACTAGAACGCATCGAAACGATTATGGCGCATGAAAACTTTCGAAACCTTGATCAGGATTGGAGCAAATTCCTCAAGGAGTATCCTTGGATGGAGCAACTTGATTCAATGCAAGTGCAGGATAGTGTATGTGCCCGTATTCCGGAACGCTGCGAGGAGTTTTTACAACTGTATGCAAAAAAAGCGGAGTGGGAGCGCCTGAAAGCCCAAAAGCAACGCCTGCTGGCTTTAAAAAAGGAGTATGAAAAATACCGCCTTTGGTTGGAAAAAGCCGAACAGCTTAAAGCGTTGGAAGCGGGAGATTACCGCTCATTGTTAAGCGATCCCAAGGTTTTGAGTCAATTGCCAATCTTCTCGCGTTTTCAAGAAAAGATCAGTGCCTTTAAGCAAGTAGGAGTGGGGGTAACTTATCCGTTTTATTCTGCCAATAGCATTGACGGCATTATCCTCAAAGGTTTGGATGTTACTTATCATCCGGGCAAGTGGTTTGTATCCTTAAGTGGAGGCAAGCTAGGCCGGACAGTGATCGCCACGCAAACGCAAAACCCTAATGCTTGGTTAGGAGCCAGTCGTCTGGGAATCGGCGATCCCGATAAAAACTATCTCGCGGCGATGTACCTACACGCACGACAGTTTGCCCAAGAGGATACCGGTTTGGTGGCCGCTTTGCCGGTTTCTTTATGGCAAAATCAGGTTTTCGGTGTGCAGGGGCAGTTGAATATTTGGGATAGTAGGGTACAGCTGGGGGGAGAATATCTGCAATCGCTGAGTTTGCTTGCTGATTCCAGTGCGCGAGAGGAGCGTTCTGCGGAGCAGCTATCCGGACAAACTTGGGAAATAAGGGGAGAGCTCAGCCCCCTCGCCAATGGTCAGACGCAAATCACAGCCCGTTATGCTTGGGTGAGTCCTGATTATTATTCGATGGGGGCACCTCTTTTGATCACTGATCGTGAACGATACCAATTTCGTTTACAGCAAAGTCTGAAGGAGGGCCGATGGCAATTAAGTGCTTATTGGCGCAAAGATGCCGATAATCTGGTGCCTTATAAATGGACCCAAACTACGGTAAGCGCTTATGGGCTCAGTATGCGATGGCAGCCTAAAAAAGGGCCAATGGTGCAGGTGGATTATGCACCCTACTTTCAGCAAAATGATCGGTTGGATAGCCTAAAGTATCAAAATCGTCTTTCCGTATTGACGGCGCAGAGTCAGTATAGTTGGCAAGCAGGGAGTTGGCAAGGCACGAGTGCGATCTTGTATTCGCAGCAACTCAACCGTGGGCAAAGCGAACAGCAAGACTTTTCGGCTTATCTATTGACAGTCAACCAAATGCTGATGGGACCGGGCAATATCAGTCTCATTGCTTCGGGTACCCTCATGAAAGGGCAGTATAGCGTAGAGCGTGGCGATACCTATGCGGCGGATGTTTCCCTCAATTGGGGTACGCAAAAGTGGGGTACTTATGCTTTGGGAGGCCACTGGCTGGAAGAAAAACAAGAAGGGGGCGCAGAGCGAAAGGGGCTGTATGCAAGTGTGGCTTTATCCTTGGCTAAGTCCTTACAATTTGACCTTAGAGCTGAGCGCAACTACCTCTTCAATTATATACCGCAACAACCTAATACTAACGAATATTTAATCCGCGGGGGCTTGAGCTTTCGCTGGTAATGAAAACACATTTTATCAATCATGAAATTACTAACTGGATTTATTATGCTCTTTTGGGGCCTCTTTGCACTAGAGGCACCAGCGCCTGGCCCAGAGCCTCTACCTTCGTCAAATGGGGAAAGCCGACAGTTTTATTCGCTCGAGGAATTGGAAGCGATGGAGATGTTACCGCCTTTGGGCTTTACAATGGAGGTCAACGTTCCCGCAGGCGGAACGATTGGGTTTCAAGTTGGAGCTGAGAGTGGTAAACAAATGGTGGTCATTAATTGGAATGATCCCAGCCAGACTAGCAGCCATCAAGTTTACAATGGAATGACCCTTAACGGCTTTTATTTTGAAAACTACACTTACACTTATCCTTCTGGGACTGGGGGCTTGGTGCAAATAGAGGTCATGGTTTGTCCCACGGAAGTGACCACAGTCCAAAACCATAATAGCGGAGATAAGGGAGTGGTCTATGGGGCAGATATCTCGGCTCTATCAAGTCTTAAGCGATTCTCCTTTCATGGGCAAGAATTTAGCACCATCGATATTTCCGGAAATACTGCGCTGCAATACTTAATGCTATCTGGGAATCAGCTGAGTGGTACAATTGATCTTTCGCCGGCTAAAAGCACCTTAAAAGAAGTGCAATTGCAAGAACAAACTGAATCTGATCACACCAGTAATCATAATATTCAGGCACTGCTTCCCTTTCACCAGTCCACTTTAAATGGTGCTACGGCTGAGTTTCCCAATTTGGAATTGCTCAATTTAACCAGAAATGATATCGGTACTTCAGGCGGTCCTACTAATTTCTACCTAGATGGTTGTCCCAAACTAAACGAGCTATGGCTACAGTATAATAGTTTGACGCGGGTTCATATGCCAGATGTATCAATATTACCCACTGGTACTACGCATCCCTTGGCCAGAATATATTGCGGGGTAAATCAAATTGATCAGGGAAATGGGACTTGGGATTTTAATAATTATCCTAATCTAATTGACCTACATCTCAGCGCTAACCAAATTGATAATGTGATATTGAATTGTGCCAGTACGTTAGAAGAATTGCGGATAGGAGGGAACATTATCACCTCTGCTTCTTTTCCAGATCTCTCGAATTACGAAAAATTAAGGTTGCTAACGGCTGGTGATATGAATTTGAACGGACCTGACACAGAGATTTCTAACAAACTGCCTACTGACGCAAACTGGAAGCTTGGCGAGATATACTTTTTCAGTGCAGACCTATCTAGTGGGCAGATGAACGAGATCATCGATCGAGTTTGGATGAATCGCTGCGATCCGGTGGGCAATAAACGTTTAACCGTTTTTCAAAGTGGAGTAAGTCCGTCTCCGGCTGCTCAGAATAAAGTAGATGGTAATCTTAACTGTCTCCCAACCTCACCTTGTACCAATACTAGCTGCACCTTGGCTGATAATGGTTGGAACCCGTGGACTACCAATCCTATCAACCATCCCTTTTACTGGTAATAGGTAGATTTTTGAAAACACATAAAAACTGATTTTCATGCAACGATATATAGCCATTTTCATTCTGGGACTATTGTTTCAAGGGCTGCACGCTCAAGATCCTCTTCTCAGCTTGCAGTGGGTTCCCTCGGCGGTAATGCCGCAGTTAATGATCCAAAATCAGCATGCTGAAGAGCTACAAGTCGTGATCCGGACACGAAAAGGAAAAAATAGCACCAATTTCACGGAATCAGTACCGCTAACTTTACGGGCTGGGGCAAATATTTTTCCCCTACGGGAACTAACGGGTCCAACTAATACGATCGCGCTGGAAAACCCAGACGGAAATACGATCTGCGTTGAGGTGATCTCTCTGAAGTATCGAGAACTATTAGCCCAATCATGCGAAAGCATGCCAGAAGTCTCCTCTTTTCCGCCTCATTTGGTGTATCCTTTTGATGGCGAAAAATTGCAAACGCTACTGCCGGTCTTTAGTTGGACACCTCCAGGACCACTTAGACCTGGGCAAGCGGTAAATTACCGGATACGGATGGTCGAAGTATTGCCGTATCAGACTCCCAGCGTGGCGATCCAGTCAGGACCCGCTTTTTTTGAACGAGAAGCTTTGTCGCAAAACATTCTGCCTTGGTCATTGAGCGACCGGCAATTTGAAGATCAAAAGCGCTACGCTTGGCAAGTAGAAGCTTATGATAATGAGTGCTTTATGGGGCGGAGCGAGGTTTGGAGTTTTGTGTTTAAAGCTCCTGCCGAAGGGGAAGAAAAAAAGCCAGATTACGACTATGTCGCCCTCAATATCGATCATAATGGGGGCTTTTATCCCGCCAGAGGTTATGTCGGTTTTCGCTTTGATCACCCCTATGCCGAACTCAAGCCACGCATTGTGATACGAGATGTGGAGGGGAATAAGCGTTCCCTGAAAGGTGAGCGCCTAGAACACATCGGCCGCAATCTCTATGTCGCTCACCTACCACCGGGTAGTGGCCTACAAGAGGGAGATATCTACTATCTCGAAGTACACAATCAGAAAGGTAAAATGGGAGAAGTTCGATTTCAATATTTATACGCAATCAAAAAATAGCACACCACACAACAGCACAATAAAATGAAAGTACACAATCATGTAAAAGCCAGCCAAATGCGCTGGGCGGGGATCCTTATGCTCATACTTTTGCTCGGAGGGCTGATTGGCTGGAGCCTAGGTAGTCGTCAAAGCAATAAGGTAGCCTACATTCAGACCGCTAAAGTTTTTGCTGAGTTTCAAATGACGCAAGAGCTAGACGCCAAACTTGACAACACTCGGCAAGCAAGGCAGACGATAATTGAAAACCTGAACCTCCGTATGCAGGCCATGCAGTCGAGAAGGGCTCCTTTAGATTCGTTGGATGCGATTCGCAGGGAGTTGAGCCATCGACAGGATCAGTTTAGTGAAGATAATGCCTTCCAGAGCGAGCAATATACCGATCAAATCTGGACGCAACTCAATCAGTATTTACAAGATTACTGTGAGACCGAGGGAGTAACCTACCTTTTTGGAGCCAACGGTACCGGTAACCTGATGGGAGCAGATCAAAGCTATGATCTGACCGATGAAGTAATCGCATTTGTCAACCAAAAATATCAAAACAAGCTCTGATGATGTCTCGCAACTTATTGATTATTAGTACCATCTTGGCTTGGTGCATGAGTGCTTGTCAACCGACGGTGCTGGCACCAAGAGAGTTTCTGCAGTGGGTAGAAAACCCTGCCAATGGTTTTAACAACCAACGGGAAATCGGGCAGTATACTTTGGGGGCTCAGCTGATGCCAATTCCATATCAAGCGGTCCAGTTACATCAAGCTTCGCTGAACGCTCATCACCTTAATGAGATGAAAGCAGAACTGAAAGAGAGCCTTGATATCCACTTTACTATGGGGCCACAAGAAGGCAATGTTTCTTTTTTAAAGTACAATCTAGGCAGCATAGCGGAATATCAAGAGCGGCTGACTTATCTCTCCTTTGATATGGAAGATTATCTGTATCTCCTACACGGAAACGATACCCTCCGTCCGAATCTCTACCATTTCGAACGAAGCTTTGATCTGGAGCCTGATGCGCATTTTTTCCTCAGTTTTCCTCGACCAGAGCAATTGGAAGAGGAGGCTATTCTCATCTTAGACGATCATTTTTTCGGGTTGGGGCCAGTGCGTTTTCGCTTTGATTTAGGCCGTCTCTCCCACTTACCTGCCCTCAATTTACAATCCTAGCAATCATGTCAATACTCAAAATATATCGCAACCGATTTTTGCTGCGAATCATCGTGGCCTATATGGTGGTGGCGCATGGGTTTCAGATACTTTTTCCCACCGCAGCATATGCGCTTACCAGTGGTCCTACTTTACCGAGTGTAAATAACCATGCTCGCTCCAGCATTTCTCAAATGGTCGATCCCTTTACGGGGGCCTTTGGCTATAATATTAACTTAATGGAGGTGGGAGAATTTCCGATCAGCCTCAATTATAATGCCTCCGGTGGCATGGACACCGAAGCCACGATAGTAGGCTATAATTGGAGCCTTGGAGTCGGATCTTTGAACCATAATGTTATGGTTACTCCCGATGACTTTAAAGGCGATAAAATCGTCCGTGAATTCAGTATGAGACCCAATACTACGATTGGCGTTTCTGGCAGTTTAAACTGGGAGGTTTTTGGAAAAGACTTCACCAAAGAAATAGAAGGCGCTACCCAGACAATCGGCCTTAATTTGAATTTGGGTCCCTCTTTTGGCGTCAACTGGAACAATTATCGAGGCATGGGCTTTGAGTTTGGGGTTAACCCAAGCTTTAGTGCGGCTAACAAAGAAAAAGGAACTTTAACTGCGGGTTTGGACCTTGGCTACAGCAGTGGCTCGGGTTTTAATGCTGGCCTCTCTTTTGCTGTCCAACAGGCTGAAAAAAATGATTCAGAAAAAGTAAATGGTAATACTAGTCCGGTACTGCGTAGCATTGGGGTAGGCGCCAATTATAACTCGCGTGGAGGGATCAAGAATCTCAGTTTATCAGTTTCGGGTAGTATTCCTTCTTTGATGAAGTATAAAGCCGAAGATGGCGAAAAGAGACGTAAGTTAAGATCTCGTTCTATCTCTCCTTCCTATTCCTTTGCTTCCCCCACACATTCCGCGCAGATAGATATGCCTTTTGCCACAGAAAACTTTTTGTTTAACGGCAAAGGTGGGATCGCCCTTTTTGGCACCGATCCAACGCTGGAAATCAGCGGCTATGTATCTAAGCAATCACTTTATACCAATCGTATTGCTAGTAGCGCTTTTGGGTATGCTTATCTTGATAAAGCAGAGGAAATAGCTAATACAAGCACAAATGGAGCGGTGACCATGGATTTTAATCGCGAAAATGATGGTCCTTTTATTCAAAAGGTCACGCCCTATATCGCCTCAATTTATAATGGACCCGATACTTATCATGCTACGGGACCAGGAGTTGGCGGTACCTACAGAGCTTTTCGTGATCCTGGGATCGTTTATGATCCATTTATGAGTACTTACAGCAATGATCTCAGTGGTGGTATCGAATGGGGAGGGGGCGCTACTAGTGGCAAAGGAGGACTCAATGTCAAGGGGATGGTCTCTAGCTCTCGTTCTGGACGCTGGGATGCCGCCAGTCGTAATGGGCTAGATGAGGTTTTTCGCTTTCGTGCTCGCGGAGAAAATGGTGACCGCGCGCAAGAGCCCTATAGCTTTAAGCAGGTAGGCGAGCTCAATTTTGACCAAGACGAGGAGTACTATCAACGCCTCGGCGATGATAAAGCGGTTAGGGTAAACCTTTACGCTGGACCTATGGGCTTTGTCAATAAAGACGCCTACCTTATCGATGATAAAGATAATGTCTATCATACCACCGAAGCCCAAGGTGGCTATCAACGCTCCAATTTTACCAATGATCCTAACGAAGCAGATCGTTATCATAATCGGGTTAAAAAAAATCAGCCTATGCAAATGCTTACGGCTGAGGAAGCCGACAAATTAGCCTTAGAGCCTCAGATCAAAAGTTACCCACTCAATACCTTTAATTACAATTCTCTAGGGATTGAAGATCCGGGGCCAAATGGAACCTTTGGGCGAATGGAAGAAGAGCGTAAGGCGCATCACTTTTCTTCTTCCATCCTTACTACCAGCGATGGCAGAAAGATACTGTATGAAATCCCTGCCTATAACTGGGTGCAGAGAGAAGTAAGTTTTAACGCTTCTAATAAGGAAGGAAGCCTACCTGATCCTTTGACCGTTGATAACTCAAAGCTTGTCTATTACCATCCAGGATCAGATAATAGTACAAACAACGAAAGGGGCATAGATCATTATTTCAACGCCACCACTACACCAGCTTTTGCACATTCTTATTTGATGACAGGGATGCTTTCGCCAGGCTATGTCGATGTCAATAATGATGGTATCACAGACGATGATTTAGGTCAAGCTTACCAGATTAACTATTCCCGTGTGCATAGTAGTTTTGGTTGGCGTACTCCATTATCGGCGACTCCTAATAGCGCAAGCTATAGCAAAGGCTTGGAAGCACGTGCTATGGATGATAAAGGGAGCTATGTCTATGGTGAAAAAGAGGTTTGGTACACTCATTCAATCATTTCTCGTCATTTTATCGCAGAGTTTACCTATAGCGACCGTAATGATGGGCATGGAGTAGTAGATGAAGATGGTCAGATTAATTCAGATAAGACCTTAAAAAAGCTGGACAAAATCACGCTTTACTCCAAACAGGAACGGATCAATAAAGGAGATGATGCCGTGCCAATCAAAACGGTACATTTTGCCTACAGCTACGAACTTTGTCAGCAGCTCCCCAATTACTTTGAGCATGATACTGACTACCTCGGAGATCCTGCTCAAAGCGGCAAACTGACCCTGAAAAAGGTGTGGTTTACCTACAAAAATTCTCAGCGAGGTCGCTATAATCCATATGTTTTTACCTACTCTGAAAACAATCCTGATTACAATGCTAAGGCTTATGATCGCTGGGGCAATTACAAACAAGAAGACCCTGACTTGACCTATTGGAAGTATCCCTATGCCGATCAGAACCAGAATACGGCAGATTACAATGCAGAGGCATGGTTGCTTAAATCGATTGCGACTCCCTCCGGAGGAACGATCAATGTCGAATATGAAGCTAATCAGTATGCATATGTCGAAAATCTCAAGGCGATGCAGATGTTCAAGATTGCTGGCGTGGGTTCAGATAAATCCCAATGGGTACCTGTCAATACACTTTACACCCAAAGTACTACGGCTGGACTAAAGTACGACAACAATAACTTGATCTATATCGAACTGCCTGAAGATGTTACCAATGTGGATGAACTCAAAAAGCGCTACTTCTTCGACGAAGAAAATGAGATGCTCGAAGAATTATACTTCAGTTTCTACATGCCCATCGAACAAGACAAAGGCCAAACTGATCCCGATATGGAACAGGTCACTGGATTTGTCAAAATCAAAGAAGTAGGGCTTGTAGATCCTGCCAATCCGACTAAGCAAGCTTGGATCGAAATAGAGGAGTCTTCGGTAAAAGATGATAACGAAAAAGACCCCAAAGTGCCAGGGGTAGCTCGTTCCGCCTGGAACTTTATCCGCAACAGTTTGCCAGAGCGGGTATTTCCTTCTGATCCTAAACAAGCTGGCACTGATGATGCTGAGCGCATCAGAGGCCTAGTCGGTTTTGCCATGGAAATGCGATCTGTCTTTACAGGGATCTATCGAGTGATGGCGGACCGAGGTTTTGCCAATAAAGTAGATCCTAGCGAGTCTTGGGTTAGACTTTATACCCCTTACGGCAAAAAGCTAGGTGGCTCAGGTGCCAGAACCAAAAGAATCTATACCTCTGATGCTTGGGGAGAGGTAACAGGTTATTCTGATCAGACCAATAGCTATGGTCAAGAGTTTGATTATACCATCGAAGAAGGAGGCGAAACCATTAGCAGCGGGGTAGCAACTTTTGAACCTATGCTCGGGATGGATGAAAACCCCTTTTATCAACCTCTGCACCTGCGCAAAGAAAATAAATGGGCCATTGATGAGGAGTATTATGTAACCAAACCCATCGCGCCATCCGCCTTTAGAGCTGCCAATGTAGGTTACCGTAAAGTGAAGATTGCTAGCCTTGCCAAAGAAAATGTCAAAAGCCATGGCACGGGCTATACAGTCAAGGAGTTTTATACCGCCAAGGAATTCCCTACTCATATCTCTACCACTGAGTTGATAGCTAAAGGGGTGCCTGCCATCCAGTTTTTGAAAAAACTACATACTTTCCATGCTACTCAAGGCTTCTTGATCAAGCGTAATGACATGCATGGTAAGGCTTGGCGAGAAAGCATCTTTGCCGAAGGTGGGGAGGAAATGATCAGCCGCGTAGAATATCTCTATCGTACCGCTCAGGACTTTGACCCTACCCGAGCCAATGAACTCAACAATACGGGAGTCAAAATCGTCAAGCCCAACGGTGAGACTGCCGAGGCTCGCTTAGGCTTTGAGATGGATTTCGTCATTGACGAACGCCAGCAGGAAACCGAGGCAACTGGCCTTAGTACTGGCGGAAATTTAGACGGCTTCCTTGCGGGTATATTTCCTGCTTTTATACCGATGATCATCCTTGCAAACAACTATCAATTGACCCAAAGTCGCTTCATGAGCGCTACCAAAGTGATCAATCAGTATGGTATTTTGCAAAAAACAGTCGTTACTAGCGGTAAGTCTTGTATCGCCACCGAAAATGTCGCTTATGATGCCGAAAGTGGGCAAGTACTCTTGACCAAAACGACTAATGAGTTTTCGGACGATATCTACAATTTTACCTATCCAGCTTACTGGCACTACGACAATATGGGGCCAAGCTATCAAAACATTGGCATTGAGTGGCAAGACAAACAGCTCGATGATTTGACCGATGCTGACAAATACTTAGTACCAGGAGATGTACTATGGCTGCAAGAAGGAAGTATTGTGGCTAAAGCCTGGGTCCTAAATGTAAATGGAGACGAGGTATTTGCTGTGGATAAGGATGGGATTGATATCTCTACTCAAGTTCCTGCTGGACACGAATTTGACCTTGTCAAGGTGGTCGAGTCGGGCCGCCAAAACAGCCAATCTAGGGCAATGGGTTCTATCGTTACCATCAACGCCAATCCTCTGACGCACAGCACCCCATTACAAGCGTTCGACAAGGTCGTAACTGCCAGTGCCATCGAATACTCTGATCAGTGGCAAATGCAGTGTGGTACCTCGCAGGTGGAGGACGAATGTTACTGCGAAGAACTCACTCAAGAAGCCATCGATTTACAGACCCTCTTACAGGCAATCGCGCAAGATGGGCTCCTTATCAACGAGACTTTCAATTTGATGGGCTACCCCAACGAATATCTCAATAGCTCCCTATTGACTGCTCTGACCCCAGATGTTGACCCCCTTACCGGCCTTAATGCAAGCAACTGCAGCGTGGAGTTTCGTTCGACGGCTCAGGCCACCTCTAACAATTGTACGGAAGTGTTGGACATCCAAATTGGCTACAATTGTAGTGGCAGCTTTACGCCAGTCGCCAATATCCAACTCGACGTGGACGAAGGCAGCAATCCTATTTTGCTTTGTCTAGACTATATGACGGAGTTTAGTACTATTGAGGCAGACCTGAGTAATGCTGGCGAGTGTACAGATGTCAATGAGTTTAGCATGCTGGGCCATCTCCCTTATTGTATTGGTGAGGAGGATGTATTTCCGCTTCGCGGAACGATTGACGCTTTCCCGATCCGGGATTGTGAAACGATTCCAGTGACGAAGTTTGCTTGCGCCGAACCCGGTGATGTGGTCAATCCATTTCGTCGAGGTATCCGTGGCAATTGGCGTCCTCTCAAATCCTACACCTATCTCACTGGCCGGACAGTCAATACCGCCTCAGCTACGCCGAATGTACCTGCGCCCTACATGGACACTGACATCAGAAATGAAGGAATCCTCACTGATTTTACGCCTTTTTGGAAGCTAGCTACCGGACAATGGTCTATCAATAATCAAATTGATAAGTGGCAATGGACGGCGGAAGCGACCAAATACGTTCCGCAAGGGCAAGAAGTAGAGAGTAAAAATCCATTGGATATCTATAGTGCCGCAGTATTTGGACACCAAGGACAGGTACCGATTGTTACGACCAACAATGCTCGTAATTATGATATTGCTTTTGCCAATTTCGAGGTCAAAGAAGACGTAAGCACTTACTGCCAGTCGCCAGTGAGTATCGAAAACTCAGGGCCAAATCTCAACGGGGATTACGCACACACCGGTAAGCAGAGCTTAGTGATCAATCCTGGCTTCCCTGCTGCCAGTCCGATCATCTTGCGAGCCGATATGGGCAGTGATTTGGAGTGTACTCCAAGCAATTTGACCAATAGTCAATATACCGTAGATGATTGCGATTGCGCTGGTAATTTCCGCGCTACTTGGGACAAGAAATATCTGATGACCTTCTGGGTATATGGCGATGCCTATCACATGGGCCAAGTTTCTAATAGTCCGATTGATGATTACAACGGATTGGAAGTCAATATCTCCGTAGGCGGTATTAGCTATCCGGTAACGCCAAGTCCTCTCAAAAAAGGTAGTCTTTTGGACGGGTGGCAGCGCTATGAGTTATCCTTTGAGTTACCCACTGAGGCTGCTTTCAATGCCGCAAATGTGCAAGGGAGTGCGGCCCTATTTGAAATCAAATTTGAAAATAGTGGGACCCAAAATCTCTATCTAGATGACCTCGTAGTACAGCCCTACTTGTCGGGGATAAAGACTTTTGTCTATGATCCGGTTACGCTTCGCCTCATGGCGGCAATGGACAATAATGGCTACGCAACCTTTTACAAATACAACAAAGCTGGCGATTTGATTGGGGTCCAAAAGGAGACCAAAGAAGGCATTCAATCCCTCAATGAGACCCGACAATCCGTCAAACCACAAGTCAACTAGCACCATCATGAAATCATATCATATTTATTACAGGCTGCTGGCCTGCCTGCTCTTGGCATGCTTAGGGCAAAACCTCTCCGCTCAAAATGTCAAACAAGATATTGAGCGTATCAATGAGGCCTATCGTTCCCTGAAAGGGGGACAAGTAGAACTCGAATACCGCTTCTACGCAGGCTACGACCCTGATAATGTGGAGATCACCAAAGGGAGAGCGAGCTGGCAAGGGGTGATGCAAAAGATGCATACTCCCTCGATAGAGCGTTTACAAAACGATCAATACGCCATCTTGGTCAATCATGATATGAAGGCGGTGATTATTCAAAATGCACCTTCTACTTCTACCCTAGCTTCGCCCATACCTCTGGATTCAATGCTAGCGATTTGTGACAGCATCCAGTTTCAGGAAAAAGAAGAGGGTTTATTGTCCTACCGCTTTTTGATAGGTGCTCTTGGCTTCGAAGCCGTCGAAGTAGTCTTTAATCCTGAGAGCTATTTCATAGAACGCATCGTCTGTTACCAACTCCCTTGGGAAGAAGGGGAGTTGGGCGACCGGACCGAAGTACACTACCGTAATCTTCAAAAACTCAGTACCACAAGCACAGCCCATTTTTCTGAGCAGGATTACGTCCGTCGCGATGGAGAACAGTTTCTCCTACAATCTGCCTACAAAGGCTACAAACTCTATAATTTTTGTCGCTAAACTATCGCTGAAAACACAATAATCATGAACCGTTTGTTCACTTTGTTAGTGATGCTAGGCCTCTGTATGCCTAGCCTCCTCGCCAATAATGATCCATATGAGAGTTGGTTTAGTGCCGATTTGGATCCGACCAATACCTCCATCGCCAATCCGCATATCATCAAGGATTATGAATGGGGAACGCCAGCGCCTTTACCCTTTAGTAATATCAGTTGCGAAAATCGGATCATCTTCAGTACCGATTTAAATATGCAGCAGCCAACTGAGGCGTACACAGCCGAGATTGTGCTCGATATCAACGCCTTAGATTTTAATGGGGTAGCCAATAGCTTTACGCGAACGCTCACCATTAATTACAATCCTCAGGGCGGTACTAGCTTTGAGGCTAAGAGCTATACTGTCTTTAATGATGGTTATTATGTGGAGATCAATGTCACCTCTTTGAGGATCAATGGAGACGATGTCCCCACTACCATTAGTACAGTACCCGACTATCTTTTGCTTGAATCTGAGATTTCCATCAATCGGATTTGGCACTTCAATCGCTCCGATCAGGTGCAAAATGTAAGTGTCGGTCCACACAATGATCCCGGCTTTTTAGAGATCGCTTGGAGCCCGGTGGCGGGTGCTACTGGCTATGACCTAGAGTGGGTTTTTGTTGATGATTATGATGTAGATGACCCTCAGACTCCTGGTCCTGATTACTATCCACTTAGTCAGTACAATGAGCTTGTGTATGATTTTGATGAAGCTGCCACTCGCGTCAACTTAGTTGGCGAGCTAGTACAGTACAAAATGAGTGATGTCTTTGATCATGGTTTTTTGATCGTCCGCATTAGAGCGGTAGGCCGTGATATGCTCAACCCCAATCAACGTCAAGAAGGCCGATGGTCCATCGAGTCGGAGGGAGATATTGCCGCCCTCAATTTGATCACTGGAGGAAGCCCGCCTTATCATCATATCACCCAGGCACATGAAACTGACTTTACTTGGCAGTATCAAGCACAATTTGCTACCGGCGCTACTGGCCACCTGAAAAAAGAGGCAACCTCTTATCACGATGACTTATTACAAAAGCGTCAGGCAGTAAGCCTGCTCAATTCAGAGGAGCATGCGGTGGTGCAAGAAGATATTTTGGATGCTCAGGGGCGTCCTACAATAAGTGTATTACCCGCACCCGTACCTGAAAATCAATTACAATATTATCCTAGGCAAAACTTGGTCAAGGATACTGATGCTAGTGGTAATACGGTTTATAGACCCGCCTATTGGAAAGACTTTGATCAAAATCTTGTCAATCCTACTACTGGTGAGCTGGAATGTGAAGTAGAAGCTGCGCCTGTTTTGGAAAGTAAAGATCCTACCAATCCTAGTAATTTTGCTGGTGCGAGCGAGTACTACTCTGAAGAAAATGATGATAAAGATGGGGCTCAAGCTTATGTGCCGGATGCACAGGGTTTTCCTTATGCGCAAATCGAGTATACGGCTGATAATACTGGCAGAGTCCGTCGTCAAAGTGGAGTAGGACCAGAGCACCAATTGGGTTCGGGCCATGAATCTCAATTTATTTACGCAGATCCTCCGCAAGAGGAGCTAGACTTGATTTTTGGAGACGAAGTAGGCGAAGCCGCTCATTATCGTAAAAATGCGGTTGTCGATCCCAACGGCCAGGTCAGTGTAACCTATGTCGATGCTGCGGGTCGTACGGTCGCCAGTATGTTGGCGGGCAACAGCCCCGATAATTTAGATGCGTTGGATAGTAATACCGGTGGTTACGACCTCACCGTTGATTTATCCGATCCTAGTAAAAACGGCAAGCAAACGCCTAGCAGCAATGAGTTGGTATATGAACATATTGTCACTACTCCAGATGCGGTTTTGACGCTACACTATGCTTTGAGCGGTGCTGCCTTAGGCTTTGAATGCGAGGGCCCAAGCAATGATGAGCCTGGTGGCCCTGTCGTGATTCCCCCCAATCAAAGCACTACCCCAGACTTTTGTTACGATTGCGTCTATCAGTTGACCTTAAGTGTATTAGACGACTGTCAAAAAGAAATGCTAGTCAATGGGACGCAAAAGGAAATCATCGGTCCCTTTGCGAGCATTGACGATGTTTGTGCCAGTTTGGCCAGCTTTGATATGAACTATACGACTATACCGCTCAAAGTGGGAGCCTATCAGATCATCAAAAAGCTGGAGATCCATGAAGAAAGTATGGCCCTCTATCAAGCCAACTACCTAGCTCAGGCTTGCCTGCCAGATCTGAGCTTTTTTAAAGACAAATATATTGAGGAAATCGACGCGGAAGGTTGCGGCCTTACTGCCTGTGAACTCGAATGTGCTATCAAGCTAGGGCCAGATGAAGAATGGGATCCCTCCGCTCATGGGGGGGCTACCTACGATGAGGCCCTCAAAGCCTGCGCAGATGAATGCCAAGACCAAAGTTCTTGTGAGAGTCTCTATACCATCATGCTCAGTGATGTCAGCCCTCGTGGTCAGTATATGCTATTTGATCAAGACCAGCTTACGGGTGCTATATCTTTCCCCGATGAAGGGAATAACAAATCGTACTCGATTCTCAACCAGAATAATGATCTAGACCAAATCAAAGTAGGTAATTCATCTTACACAAACTTGAATGGGTCGCTAGATTATCAAAATGGAGGCCTCACTTGGCAAGATGCAAGTGGTAATGCGATTAAGGTTAATACTAGTAATGATCCTAATAATCCTATTTGGGAAAATCCCGATGATTTGAGCCCGCAGGAATTTCTCTTTTATTGGGACGATAGCTGGGCCGAAGTCCTCATAGAACTACACCCTAACTACTGCATGTATCAGTGGTGTGCCAACAATCAGGCTTCGGTAGATTGGGACGAGGAGATTGCCAATTTATTGACTGTTGAAGATGTGGAGGCCTTCGATGGGCAGACTACTGGCTTGGATATCTTGACCAATCTCGGTACGGCTACTAATCCGGTTTACCGGATCAACTTGATTGCCGTTGATCCTTATTTTCAAGCCAATCCCAACCTTGAGTCCGATATGCAAAAGCTCTTGGATGAGTTTCTGCTGCGTAACAGTCTTATTTGGGGCTTGTTCAATAACCATTATACGGCTTGGGAAACAGCTTGGATTTTGACTACCTGCCCAGAGGCAGAGGATATCCAGAGCATGGACGCTTGTATTGGTTATCTAAATTCACTGATCAATCAATACGGAACGGGTAATATCATGGATGAAGAATGTGATATGGATGCTCTTTGGCAGCTATACCGCACTTTTTATCGCTCCGCAAAAACTCGCTTGATCGAAGCCCAAAAGCAAAACGAAATTTGCTATGGCGTTGAGATACCAGATGGCAAAGCCAATCGCTATCCTACAAGTAGTGAGTTAGGGATAGATACTGACGGCTATGATGAGGTCTCGGATGTCTTGGCTCAAGGAGGGACTACAGACGTGAGCCAAACCCAATGCGCCTCAACCTGTAACAGCTATCGTGATTATTGGCAGCGACAGCTAGAAGGCTGCAACGACGGTTCTCCTACCGCTACGCTCACGGCCACTGAAATCACCGAAGTCTTAGATGCCTTCGAAAAGATTTGTGCTGGAGGATGTGGGGGAGAGTTCCCGCTAGGAGCTCAAAGCAGTCCTACCCCTGTACAGATCAATAGTGCGAACCTTCCTGGTGCATATGCTAGCTTTGGGGCAGTATTGGCTAAGTTTGGGATTTCTTCGGATGTCCTTAGCGGTGGATTTGACACAGAGTGCAACCTTTTTCTCATCAATATGCCGCCTCCGGCGAACGTTTCACTCTCTGCGGCGGCTACTAGCTTCCCGATGCTTGACGTTTGTGCTTGTGATCAAATTTTATCGGCAAAAGCGGCTTATGCGAGCTTGACCCAGGCAGAGCAAGATGAATATGGTAGCGCGGCTTACTACTTCGCCGATCAGTATGGCGTCGTCCTCCCCAACTTTGATGCTCTCTCCTGTGATTGTGATGCGGTTTGGTTGGATTTTTACGATCAGGCGTGGCCGCAAGGCAACAATTATTGGGATGATGCCATCAATTTGATCCTAGCCGAAAGAGAAATTCCGGTACCGGCCGAAATTTCCTGTTCCGATTGTCGCACATGCGAACAGGTGCAAACGGTTTGGAACACCTACGAGTCGAGCCTCATCGGGCAGGCCAATGGTTTTGAGATTATGGCATCTGTGATGAACGCTCAATTTGGATTTAGTCTCTCTTACCCACAATATGTCGAGTATATCGAAAAGTGTGAGGAAGCCCAAGCCAATACTAGTTGCTCGCCAACCGATCGAATGCAGCAACTCTTGGACCTCCTCAATAGTCAAATGCAAGCTGGTCAGCTCACTGATCAGGGCGTTGATATATCGGCTAATCCTAATCTAGGCTCTTTCCTCTATGCTGAAGATCCGCTAGCTTGTGCGCCTCAAACAGACGCTTTAGTGCTCTTTGCACGTACCTTCAATGCCAGCATACGCCAAATTGCTCCTTCTACCCAAAACAATAGCTGGTTAGTGGCCGCGGATGATGGGGGTGTAAATCTACTATTAGCTTATCGCCATACTGACGATACTTGGAGCTGGGCCAAAACGCTTGACCTTTCTGGTACTGGGCAATTGGACAAGAGTAGTATTCGTCTCTTAGGGCTTAATGACGGAAACTTCCTCCTTGGAGGTATCATAGCCTTAAATAACGGCAATAAAAAGTATGCCCTGATCAAAATAGATCCAAATGGGGGCATAGTCTGGAATCGTTATTATAGTAAGACCGGACACTATCCACAATATAGTCTCGGTATGTTTGAGCAGTATGGAGGTGAAATCCTAGTGGCTTACGCAGATGGAGAGACGACCGATGATTGGCATGTCAGTACCTTGGTCATGAATGTATTGGCTAACGGTAGTTTTAATTGGGCGCGTCAGGTAGAAAATTTAGGCGATAATTGGTATGACTATGTAGCGGCTAAGCCGAACGTTAACCACTTGGCCCCTGCGGACAACGGTGGTTTCTACCTCGGTGGCATGTCCGAAACAGGGGATATCGATGGTGATGGTTTGACCATCATGCGTTTTGACCATAATGGTGCTGAGTCATGGGCTAGAGAGTTTGAGGATATTCAGCTCTATTGTGCTACTAATGTATTGAACCTTACAGGACTTTCAGGAGGAAGCTTGGGTATCGCGGTGCGTGACCAAGATTTGGGTAGCCCACGTACTCGTTTGCTTCGCTTTAGTACAGGAGGACTATTGATTCAGCAGGGGGAGTTAAATCTGCCGGCAAGGGGGTATTTTGAACCCACCCATTTGAGTGCTACGGCTGATAATGCTTGGATAGTTTCTGGTATTGCTGAGAGCGGAACTAACGGCAAAGAAGCGATAGCACTTAAACTACGAGTGCTAACCTCTCCTGTGTTTGATAACTCAGCTGTTTGGTCCAAGCGTTTCACCGTACCGAACCTAGCACAGACACAAATCGTTCCGGGAAGCGGCAATACCCTCTATCTCCTCCAAGACGATAGAATTGATAATCTCCTTGATCAAGGCAATGGTGAACTAGAAGGTGTATGCGGCCAGATAAATGAGGAGGTACAGTTTAGTCAGCTGTCTTTGAGCCCTATTGATATCACCGGTACCCTAGCGATTGCCAACCTTAACCTGAGCAGTACAGCTCCGGCGATCAATCTCAATGGTGCTACCAATCCGAGTTTTACGCCTGAATGTGGGGAAAGGCTCCAACTGCGCGTACATGATGCCTGTGGGACGAATTGTGTCTTGACCTTTGACATGCCAGCTACTTCTGGGGTACATTTCTCCAATCTTCCTGGTCAAGTGGGGGGGCTATTAGGTACCCTTGATCCGAATAATGATGATGACTTTAGCTTCAATACTTTAAGTCTAGGCGGAGCTAGTGTAAATATCACGGGTAGCAATCCTTGTCTCAATGCATGTGCTTTGGATGTGCCACCGCTCTGTAATGAGCCCCTCTTCCTTCAGCTACCCTTTGAAGATCCCTGCTATGAGTATCAAGTTTCTTTGGCAACGCATCACGCTCAGATTGCTTACGAAAACTACATCGAAGAGCAAAAAGCCGCCTTTGTAGATGCTTACAAACAGCGCTGCCTCGATCCTGCCTCTCAATTTAGCGAAACCTTTGAGGTGAGCTATCCTTTTAATCAGTACCATGCTACCCTTTACTACTATGATCGTGGAGGGCTAGTAGTTAAGACTGTTCCTCCAGCAGGTGTTGCCTTCGACGGTACGGCTAATCACCAAAAACAGACACAGTACTCTTATAATTCTTTAGGAAATAAAGTCTGGGAAAATACGCCAGACGGAGGCGTGAAAACCTTTTGGTATGACTGGCTTGGTAGGATTGTTTTCTCCCAAAATGAGAATCAGTTCCCAGACCGTTTTTCTTACATCAAGTATGATAATTTAGGCCGTGTTGTTGAGGGAGGGGAAGTAGTTTATGATGAATCGCTCAATAGTAGCTCGTTGACTACCGCCTTTGAAAACAATGGTAGTCTGTTGACTAAGAGCGAATACGAGGCGATCTGGACAACGATTGACGCTGGTAACAACAATCTTTTTGAAGTAACTAGGACAACATATGACGTAGAAGATCCAGTAGTGGGACCTTTGTTCCCTGCTGGGCATCAAGAAGAATTGCGGGGACGAGTAGCTTCGGTAAAATATATTGACGGCTATGATGATTTCCGTAATACGAATGTGTTTTATGACTATGACATCCATGGTAATGTCAAAAACATTATCACCGAAATCCCTCATCTGGCAGATTTAGGACAGCAATACTTCCATATCGGATATAAGTTTGACCTACTTACCGGTAATGTCAACGAAGTGCATTATCAAGCTGGTCAGCCAGATGCATTCTATCATCGGTATGTCTATGATGCTGACAATCGTATCAAGCAGGTGTTTACTAGCAAGGATAGGCAAATTTGGGATCAGGATGCGCGTTATGAGTACTACAAACACGGACCATTAGCGCGTTTGGAGCTTGGACAAGAACAAGTGCAAGGCATTGACTATGCTTACACTATGGAAGGATGGCTCAAAGTCATCAATGACAACCTACTTGATCCCAATCATGATATGGGTAAAGACAATTTGGCTACTGCTGGTAATCTACATCAGAATTTTGCCCGTGATGCCTTTGGCTTTAGCATAGGCTATTATCAAGGCGACTTTCAAGCGATTGCAAATGCTAGCTTTACGACCAACGATGCGCCCCTTGCGAATGTGAGTGCCCATTATACTAATGGTGATATACGCAGCTTCCATAATGGTAATATCGGTTACTTAGCCACGACCCTCCAAGATCCAGAGGGTAATCCCATGCCTCAATTTACACCTTATCACTACGATCAGCTCAATCGTCTGACAAAGCAGAGTGCGTATCAGCCAACTGGCGTTTTAAGTAATGATTGGTCTGGTTTTAACTCCAATGGAGATTACGAGACCGAGATCAGTTATGAAGATGCAGATGGCAATATTGGAACTCTGAAACGAAATGGTATCGCCAGTAGTGGGAACCAAGCGATGGATGATCTAAAGTATGTCTATTACCAAGATGCTCAAGGCCGTCCAACCAATCAGTTGGCCTATGTGGAGGATAATAATACCTATGACGATTATTACGCTCTAGATATTGATAATCAAAATGATCCTTCTAATCCTTATGCAACTCAACCTCAAAGAGGTTTAGATGAAGGTAACTATGTTTACGATGCTATCGGCAACTTGATTAAGGATGAAGAAGAAGAAATCTTCAAGATTGAATGGACAGTATCAGGAAAAATCCGCAGCATTATCCGTTTTGATGGCATTAACGATCCCACACAAGCTGATAGTGATAAGCCTGATTTAGCCTTTGTATATGGTGCTGATGGCCAACGTATCATTAAGATCGTAAAACCTGATCCCAAGAATGAGTCTAGTTGGACATATCATTATTATGTACGGGATGCTCAAGGTAATACCATGGCTACTTACACAAGGGACTACCAGCCTCGAGAAGCTGCAGGTACTATGGTGGTGAATTTTAGGGATAAGAATATAGAGTCCTATGGCGGTAACAAAGACAACCCCAATGCTACGGCTACTGTGCTAGGCAATGGTAATATGCTCCAACTTAGTCCTGGAGCATGGAGAGCCGTCGAGGTCAACTACCCCATGACCACCAATACCTATCTACAGTTTGAGTTCAAAACGACTGAGGAAGGACGCATTCAAGGCATAGGAGTTGATGCTAACCTTGGCATTACTTGGAAAAGCTTCGTGCAATTATATGGCACGACTGACAAAACAGGAGCTGCCAACGCTAAAGCGATCGAAGCTTATGATACCTACGATCCGCCCGGTACTTGGCAAACAGTATTGGTTCCTATTGGTGCCGAAATGGCTTCCGCCCCGCAGAATATTGCGGTGGGTAATAATTATGGTAAATATTTAGTATTTATCCATGATGAAAATAGCGGAGATACCGAACCTAGCTTCTTCCGTAATGTCAAACTGTTTGAAGCGCCTACCGGAGTCGGCACGGATTATACCGAGACCTTTGTCCTCAATGAGCACCATCTCTATGGCTCAAAACGTCTAGGCCTGCAAGAAGCCAAGCAGGAGCTAAAGAGTCTTGAGTTTACCAGCGGAGGTTTGAATCCCAACACTGGACATTTTGGCTCTAAGAATGGGCTAGTCCTCAATACGCCTGCGGTAGCCCCGCTTGATCAAGGGATTTCTTTCTGGCGAGGCCAGAAGTACTTCGAACTCTCGGAACACCGTGGAAACAATTTGGTGGTTGTCTCAGATCGTAAGCTACAAGTCGAAGATCAAGGCCTGAGCGTTGGTTACTACTTCGCTGCGGATATTAGTGCTACGCAGGATTACTATGCCTTTGGGATGAAGATGCCGGGGAGAGATTGGCAAGTTGGGGGAGGATATCGTTTTGGATATAATGGAATGGAATTAGAGGATGAGATTAGTGGAAGTTGGAATAGCTATGATTTTGGCGCGAGGATATATGATCCAAGAGTTGGGCGCTGGTTTAGTCCAGATCCCCTTTCTTCTATGTATCCATTTGCTTCTCCTTATAATTTTGTTCTCAATACTCCTATCCAGGCTATTGATCCTGACGGTCGGCTAGTAATATTTGTTAATGGATATGAAGAAGGAAAAGCAGTAGGTCGAGATGCTCTTGATCAAACAGGGATGTGGCGGGCTTTAAGACGAGCATTTGTTGGTGAAAAATTGTATAAAACTGACAAAAATAATTATTGGGAAGGCTTCGACAATGATATGATGAATAGAATAGAAGATCATAAAGCATTGTACGCTAACGCAAGTAGCCATGGTGCTTCCACTGCTTCATATAGATCTTATCGAGGAAAGAGAGCTGGAAAAGCTATGTTAGAGATGATAGAAGCTGGTGAAATCGAAATTGATCGCGATACTGAGACTATAAAAATTGTTAGTCATAGTCAAGGTGGCGCATATGCAGCTGGTATGTCAGAGGTACTAACAGATGCTGGATATACGGTTGAAGTAGAGTACTATCTAGCTCCTAAACAGCCGGGTGATATCGATGTTACAGAAGCAGAAAGGCGGGTTCAATATGGAAGTGATAAAGATATTATTGCCCCCCAAGAACCAATGAAAGGAGATATTGAACACGGAGGAGGCCCTGAAGTAGATGGGAAGATCAAGGGACATTTATTAAGGAATTATAAATTTATTTTCAAATTAAAAGAGAATGAAGATGGTTATGTTGCTCCACGGAAGGATAAACCAGCTACTAATGAATAAGCTGTTTATCGTCATATCTTCCGTAATCCAATTCTTGAGCTGTAGTAAAGCCCAAAATCAAATGGAATGTTTAAATCAGGCATTATTAGACCTTGAACTAGATCAAATGCATATTCAATTGAAATCTTCAATTAGTGATAGTATTATCAGTTGGAAAGAAAAAGGACTAAGAGGAATGGATAGGTTCGAGAAAGACCAATCTAATTGGGAAGTTGATGGTTTTTTTCTAAACGAGGATAGTACTAGGCTTTTTGCTTGGGTTCTACTAATTGATAACTCAGTTAGTGGAGAGAAACTTGATTTTATAAAATACTTTGCTGGTGAAAAACGGGGCGAAGATTGGTTCTTTTATCTGCACCATATGCCGAATAAGGTGTTTGATCGAGAAATAAATTACCAACAGAAAAATAGAAAGGAGGAGCTAGCAAAGATTGCTCGAAAAAGTGTTATAGATGGAGGAATTTTTGTTGGTTCTTCTTGCAAGGTTAATTACTCATACATTGATGAATGGCTCTCAAGAGAGGATCGAGACTTTCTGAATTGGCATAAACAATTTTTGTTGAACAGGTCTCCTTAGAAAGATTCTCTCCAATAGGTTTGAGAGCAAAATGCGTATCAAAAGGCTATCTCTAATTTTGAGATAGCCTTTTCCTTTATAAGATACACACCCTCACCTGAATCTCCCGCAAATTTTTCACCCGATTTCGCTCCAAAAACTCATCCATCATCTCAAAGCGCTCGATCACACGTTTGCTTTTAAACTCAGAAACCTTCTAATCTAAGCCTTATAAAAAATCACGGTCGTGCGAAACGAGAATAAGTGTTCTGTCGAAGGCGAGGAGCGAAGTTAAGATGATTGAGCTGCTCATCAAGGACGAGCACATTGACGGGTTCGAGTAAGGAACTTGACTACGGCGGGGCATGAACGTTCTGCGAAGCAGTAAAAAATGAAAAGCTAACTCTTATTGCCTAAAGCAAAAAAGAGAGGGCTAATCGTAAAAACCAGTTAAAGAAAAAAAACACCCCTATGCTATCACCGATTAGTTGCCTTCATCTAGCCGCTCAATAAACTGATCCCAGCTAAAACCAAACATACCGAAGAAGACCGTGGCTATGATGCTGAAAAACTCCTCTGTAATCACCCATAAAAGGCCTTTGGGCGTAGTTTTTTCTGTGCTTTGATAGACAAGGTAAAACAAAGCAATGCTAGCTAAAAGGAGGAGGGTAGGGATCAAGATGCTTTCCATATTCTTAATATAATGTTTAGACTTTTACGGTCCTAAACATTGATAGCGCAGCAGTAAAAAGAAATTTCTTTTGTTCAGGTGCTGATAATTCAGTAAGCTAGGCTTTTGAGTACTTAGACATTAGTATCCAGTATTGAGACTTAGGAAAACTAGGCTATATGGTTCATTGGGACTTTTTTCTCTGTACTGAACACTCCCAAAAGCTTTCGGGATACTTTCTACTCTGTAATTAACTCTATCTACCCGATTCGTAAGCAAAAACGCATGAGTGATTATCATTTCTACGATTTCTATGCAATCGATCGTCCCCTAAGCGCAGAACAAATCAATATAATCAGTGGGTATTCTAGCAGAGTGAGACCTAGTGCTAGACGAGCCAGCTTTGTATACAATTATTCTGACTTTCTGGGGGGAGGAGAGGAAATGCTCAGTGAGTTTTTTGATATAATGTTGTTTGTTACAAACTGGGGGATCCGTCGCTTGTTGATGAAATTTCCTCAAAGTTTGGTATCCTTTGAAGCCTTAAAAGAATATGAGATTGATGCCGCTGACGCTTACGATCAGGAAATAAAGGTTTTTCAAAATGGAACAAACGTATTGGTCGATTTTTTCTACGTGATAGAATATGGGGACTGGATCGAAGGGGAAGGGATGCTCGATGAACTACTCCCCCTAAGGGACCAGATACTCAATGGCGATTATCGAGTTATGTATTTGGCTTGGTTGCATCTAGCCTCCGAAAAACATGGCATATCAGATGATTTACTTGAACCAAGTTTACCAGCCAATCTAAAAGAGCTAGATTATTCATTAGATAGTTTTGTTAATTTTTGGGAAATAGATGAGGATTTGGTTACAGCGGCCAGTGAAAACAGTAAACAAGTTCTAGATATTCCAGATGAAAGCCTGCAATCTCAAATTGAGCAGTTGTCCGAAGAGGAGAAAAACCAATATCTAAAGGACCTAGTGGTCAATGAGGGGATGACAAGAATCATGCTCAGGCGGCAGCTTGCGGCATTTTGTGGAGAGCCAAATGTTGAGCCGATACTCCAAGCCCGTAGCATGAGGGAGATAAAAGAGACAGTGGCCAAACAGCGGGAAATTAGGAAAGAGGAAGCAAGGAAAGCCGCCGAAAAAGCATATTTACAGAAGATGGTAAAAATCGAGAAAGAAGAGCTCGATTTGTGGCAGGAAATCAGGGATAATGCAGATTTGAAGAAAGCCAGAGGGTATGCTCGTGCCACTGAAATATTAGTAGAGCTTAAAGAGTATTATGCTTTCAAGCAGCGGCCGGATTCATTTAATAACAGAGTTTCGAATCAGTTGTTGGTGTACGGTAAATCGGAGGCATTTAAAAGAAGGTTAGTGTCAAACGGCATAATTTGATAGTTGTTGTTTAGCTGCTGCGCAGAACGCTTAGTTGTGAAAGCAGAAGAAAATTAAGCGTTCTGCGCAGCAGTAACCCTAATTCGATACTCAAAAATAGCGTTGCTTTTCTCGCCCCAAGCCCTCAATCTCTCGTAAATTCTTCATGCAATTTCGTTCCAAAAACTCGTCGATTGTCTCAAAGTGCCCGATCACAAGTTTGTGCTTAAATTCAAATGGAAATCGTCAATAAAAGCTAATCCACATTGTCTATATAGGTTAAACGCATTAAAATTGGTTTTGCAGAGATTGTAGGATTTTGAGGAGGAAATCTTCGTTCCAAGCCGCCCTTTTTCTGAGCTTTTTGAGGCTAGTGCCTTTAGTTTTGTGTTGCAAGAGCAACTGTAAGGCCATTT
>JBCCQN010000077.1:0-32582 GCA_039024315.1 Bacteroidota bacterium | reverse complement strand
GATAGGAATCATCTGGTAAACGAAGCGGGTAAGCACAAGCCTACTCATTTTTTCCCACCATTGCTATCTATTCCGATATTTCATTTCAATGAACGTTCTTTTTCCTATATGGAATGTTATGCAAAAGTCGAGTAGTAAGTATCCCGAAAGCTTTCGGGAGTAATTAGTACAGAGAAAAAGCCTCACTGAACCATATAGACCTAGGGAAAGTGGGGCTATTGGGTTAAGGGAGACCCTTTTTCTTAGTACTGAATACTGTTTACTCTGTACTTAAATAAGCGTTCTGCGCAGCAGTCCCTATCAAGTAGCTAAAGCATGGCGAAAGCTAAAGAAGCCCACTGCCCCATAACCAAATAACTGCATGAGCAAGAAGGGCATCATGGCATAATCCTGATAATGGAAGGAGAGCCCTACCCCTAAAGTAAAGTAAAGGATCATGAACAGCTCCGCATAAACGCTGGGCTTTACTTTTTGACTCTTGTATTTGACCTTAGAGATATTGGATTTGTCTTTCTTGTCGTGGATGTTGAATTTGGGTGTCCGGACAAAAGGAGTCCGCTTACCCAGCCATCCTTGAATTACCGCTACCGAATTGTGGAGCGAGAGACCCATCGAGAGAGAAAGGAACGGAATATAGTGGAGAATGAAGCGTTTGAGCGCGGCCCCAAAAGTGGCTTCTCTCCGACTGAAGGTAACCAGATACATCAGGCCTAGACTCACAAAACTCAGCAAAAGCATGCTTACAGGCAGGATCAAGAAATCCACCTTGCCATAGTAAACATCATGCTTGAGATAAAGCAGCGGAATACTGGTGATGCCTAGCATAAATACCAGCACAAATACTGAGCTACTTAGCAAGTGCAGGGTCCCATGCAATTTACGAACAACGCGCGCATTCGACTTCCAGAGCGTAGAAAGCATCTTTCTGGCGACCTCAGCTCCCCCTTTCATCCAGCGATATTGCTGAGATTTGATGGCGCCCATTTCGGCAGGAAGCTCTGCCGGTGCTCCAATTTCGTCGATGTATTTAAATTTCCAGCCCTTGATTTGGGCGCGGTAAGAAAGATCTAAGTCTTCGGTTAAAGTATCGGCTTCCCAGCCGCCAGCATCATTGATACAATCTTTGCGCCAGATGCCGGCAGTACCGTTGAAGTTGATGTAAAAGCCTCCTACGTCACGGCTAAACTGCTCGATCGTAAAATGCGCATCCAAATGAAAGGCTTGGGCCTCAGTAAAGATCGAGTAATGCTGGTTGATATGCTCCCAGCGTGCTTGCACTACTCCGATCTTAGGATCGGTAAAATTGGCCATGGCACGGCGGAGGTAATCTGGCCGAGGCAGGAAGTCCGCATCAAAGATGGCGACGAAATCGCCTTTTGCAAATTCTAAGCCATAGGCTAGCGCACCGGCCTTAAAGCCCGTTCTGACGGGACGACGCACGTGCTGCGCATCGATTCCCATCGCTTGGAGCTCTGCGATCTTCTTGGCTGATACAGCTACGGTCTCATCATTGGAGTCGTCGAGCAACTGAATCTCGAAGCGATCTCGCGGATAGTCCATTGCTGCGATGGCGTCAAGTAAACGTTCTACGACGTAGAGCTCATTGAAGATTGGCAACTGAATGGTAACAAAAGGAGTCTCGTCCTCACCTGCTAAGGGAGGTTCGGCTTGGAACTGGCCACGGTTACGCAAAAAGGTAACCACCAGATGGAGTTGCCCGATACTGTAAAGGACCACCAAAACGAGGGTGATCAGATAGACAGTGAGCACGGTATATTGAAAAATTGTAATTAGCACAGCTTCGCAAAATTACAACAACTTAAAGATTGTCCATAATATCTTATATCCTGCCAGCACGGTGCCTTTGATCGTACCTGTGATCTTAGAAACACCAATTCTGCGTCGATAGTTGACAGGAACCTCTTTGCAGCGCATTTTCATTTTGGCGGCTTTGACCTGCATTTCTACGGTCCAGCCAAATGTTGTGTCCTGCATATCGATCTCCAATAGCTTGTCATAAGCTACGGCTCGAAAGGGTCCTAAGTCGGTAAACTCTACTCTATACAGCAATTTGATCAGCGAAGTCGCCAACCAGTTGCCAAATATCTGCTGCGGTTGCATCGATCCTTTCTCCCGCTGCCCAAGGGCGCGAGAACCAATCACTAGATCATATCCCTCCTCGATAATCGGTTGGACGACCTCTGGCATCTCCGCTGGAAAGTCAGAATAGTCGCCGTCGATAAATACCACGATTTCAGGACGTTGATCTTGGGGTTTTTGGGCGATGTAGCTAAGCCCCCGCAGACAGGCAAAGCCGTAGCCTTTTTGCTCTTCTCTGAGTACCGCAGCGCCTGCCTTACTGGCATTGGTCTCGGTCAAATCAGTAGAGCCGTTGCTGACAACTACCACCTCATGCACAAGGCCCTCGGGGATATCAGAGACCACCTTGCCGATCGAATCCTCTTCATTAAAAGCGGGGATGATCACATAGATCCTAGGAACTGAATCTGCTGATGCTGTTGTCATATTTGGGCTGCAAGTAACAAAAATTATCGCAGATCGGTGTCAGTTGTCAGACATTGCGTGCTTCCGTTATACTTTGTTCTAGGCCTAAAAATTGCAGATATTCCATTTCAAATTAGCTTAAAACGATTTCGAAATGGAAAGCAATCTCTCAATCGGCACAAGAATTCGCCACCCGCAATACGGCGACGGAATCATTTTGGACAATACCAAAGCCTTCTACAATGTGGTTTTTCCCAACTTTGGTGAAAAGGGTATCGACAAAGAAATGGAGGGGCTCGAAGTGATCGAGCTAGCTCCTCTCCCTGAGCAAAGGCTCGGTATCGGGGACCTAGAGCAAGTGCTCACCCAAATCTTGCGTCGCTGGACGGATACCAACGAAACCATTCACCTTGGCAGCAAATGGAAGGGCGGTAAGATGCTCTTACAACCCGCTAATCCTGACATGAAACCCAAGGAAATTCCCATTGAAACTTTCTTTCATAAGATCGTGATGGTGCGGGATAGGTTACGCGTTCTGGAACAGAACCTCAACAAAAGTAAGAACCTCTCCGACGAAGAGAAGGTCAATATGCAGCAGTATATCACCCGCGTCTATGGTAGCTTGACTACTTTCAATGTGCTTTTTGCCCATGCCGAAGATGGCTTTGTGGGAGAAGGTAAAAGGCGCTAGAACCGGAAAAATTTTTCTCAAAGCGAATCGACTTCCTCTTTCTCTTGGCTATGTAAGAGGGAGTATGAGCGCAAGTCCCCACCCTTATTGGGAAGCTGCTTAGGAAAGCCTTATAAATCATAGGAAATTTTATATGGACGCTACTACTATTTTATTGGTCATAGGAGCCTACTTTGTACTACTATTTATGATCTCTTGGTGGACGGGCCGCAATGCTGATGAGCAAACCTTTTTTTCCGCCAATCGCAATTCACCTTGGTATCTCGTTGCCTTTGGGATGATAGGGGCTACCCTTTCGGGAGTTACTTATATATCAGTGCCAGGGCAGGTGGGACCGGGAAGTTGGAGCTACTTGCAATTTGTGTTTGGCAATTTTGTGGGCTTTCTCTTCATCTCTAGGGTGCTACTGCCACTTTACTATCGGCTCAATTTGACCTCAATCTATGGCTATCTGGAGCAGCGTTTTGGTAATAGTAGTTATCAAATGGGGGCGATATTTTTTCTGCTTTCAAGAGTGATCGGGGCCAGTTTTCGCCTTTACCTAGTCGCGATTGTTTTGCAGTTGGCCATCTTCGATGAACTAGGGATTCCGTTTTTTGCTACGGTGCTGATTGCGATTGCTTTGATCTACATCTATACCTATCGAGGAGGGATCAAGACGGTAGTTTGGACGGACACATTGCAGACCTTATTTCTGCTGGTGGGAGCAGGTATCGCAGTTTATCTGATGGCGGATCAATTGAATTGGGGCTTGGGAGAAGTGATTTCGCAAATCAGCGATAGTAGCTATTCGCAGACCTTCTTTTGGGACTTCCTGCCTGCAAACTACTTCTTCAAGCAATTTTTTAGTGGTATGGCGGTAACTATTGTCATGGTGGGCTTGGATCAGGACATGATGCAAAAAAACCTCACCTGCCGCAATTTGGCCGAAGCCCAAACCAATATGTATAGCTTCTCCGGTGTCTTTGTTCTGGCCAATATCTTTTTCTTGGGTTTAGGGACTTTGTTGTACCTCTATGGCCATGAGATGGAAGTCGTGCAAGCTGTAACCAATGCCGAAGGGAAATTTCAGTTATTGATCCAAAATATTGACACGGGCTTGTTTGAAGAACGTAAGCAAGATGAGCTCTTTACCATCTTGAGTTTGGATTATTTAGGTGGGGCCGCCGCTATATTTTTTGTATTAGGGGTGATTGCAGCCGCTTATTCAAGTGCGGATTCTGCTTTGACGGCTTTGACAACCTCCTTTTGCGTTGATATTCTTAAGTTTGAAAAACGTACTGATGAGGCTCATAAAAAAACGCAGCGGCAATGGGTTCACTTAGGCTTTTCGGCTATCCTCTTTTTACTGATTATGGTCTTTAGTTGGATAGGCGACGACTCGGTCGTAACGATGCTCTTTACAGCCGCAGGCTACACTTATGGGCCTTTATTAGGTTTGTTTTTGGTAGGAATGTATATGCCGAAGGTCCAACCAGCGGATCATTTGGTACCGATAGTTTGTGTTTTGGCTCCATTATTGACTTACGGTATTCAGGCTGTTAGTCCTATTTTGACGGGCTATACCTTTGGCTTTGAGCTCTTACTGCTCAATGGTGCTTTGACCGTCTTAGGCTTAGTGCTGTTGCCGCGTCAATCCTAAAATCCCTCATATGGGCGATGGTTAATGAATGTACTGGGCCTCTAATTGCCTAGCAAACAATCATTATTTATTCCCATGAAAAAATTAAGCCTAATCTTCCTCTGCTTGTTTCTGTTTCCCGCCTATCTCTCGGCCCAAAAGGTCATGGTAACGAGCACAGTCGAAAACTTTGAGCTCACCCAGTTCAACTGCGGTTGCCCTTCTTATGGAGGGGATGCCGCCTTTGCGATCAGCCTCTCCAAGCTTGAAATGACCGATGAAGAAGTTGATCAACTCATCGAATTAGTGAGCAACTTTGAATATGAGAATGGCGTGAAAGTAAGTAGCAGAACTACCGTTAGCGACTTTGAAACCCTTAAAGATAAAATCAAAACCACTGCTACAGGACCCCTTTCAGGTGCTGGCAAAGATCTCTGTGATTTTGTCAAAAGTTTGATGGAATAGCTGTGGATCTTGGCTAGCAAAGCGGCAATTTTTTAGCCATGAAGACAATTATCTAAACGGATATTGCTGATCCCCCTTATTTTTGCCAAATTGAGGCTCACAAGGCAGCAGCATGACCTTCAAATCCTTTTTTCTTAAGCTCTACAACAATTCCCTTTTTCTCAGCAACCGACTCTTTTTGGTTGTAGGAGTGATTGCCGCCGCTTTCCTACTATCATTTATTTATGAAGGTTTATTTGGTATTGTACAACTAACTTTTTTTGCCTTTTTGGCACTAATAGTAGTGGATATATTGATGCTTTACGCTAATGTAGAAGGCATCGAAGGCCGTCGAATTTTGCCTGAGAAGTTTTCCAATGGCGATTCTAATGCTGTTTATATCCCGTGCCGGAACGCTTACACTTTTTCCGTCCGCTTGCGAATCATAGACGAAGTACCCGTCCAGTTTCAGGCTCGGGATACAGTCTTCCGCTTAGGCCTAAAGGCCGGAGAGGAAAAAGAGCTCCGTTACGAACTCCGTCCTACGGAGCGTGGCGAATATCATTTTGGTGGCCTCAATATCTATGCGGAAGGACCATTGGGACTGGTGCGTAAACGCTACACTTTTGACGCTGATGCGATGGTGCCAAGCTATCCCTCCTTTATTCAGATGCGCCAGTATCAAATCATGGCGATCTCCAATCGATTGCAAGAACTGGGGGTCAAACAAGTGCGCCGCCTAGGACATACTTCCGAGTTTGAGCAGATCAAAGAGTACGTGCGGGGCGACGATTACCGAACCCTCAATTGGAAGGCGACGGCGCGTAGCGGTAAGCTCATGGTCAATCAGTATCGCGATGAGCGTGCGCAGCATATCTATTGTCTGATCGACAAAAGCCGCAATATGAAGATGCCTTTTGAAGGCCTCAGTCTTCTAGACTATGCCATCAATGCCTCTTTGGTGCTTTCCAATATTGCGCTGCTCAAGCAAGATAAGGCCGGATTAGTGGCCTTTTCAGAGAAGATTGATTCTATTTTGCCCTCTAGCAATAAGCCGACCCATATGAATCTCATCATGGAGGTGCTTTACAATCAAAAGACGCGCTTTTTGGAGGCGGATTATGAACGGCTATACACTGCCATCACACGCAAGATACCACAGCGGAGCCTCATGGTCTTATTTACCAACTTTGAGTCTTTAAACGCGCTTCGCCGAACGCTCCCTTACCTCCGCCGGCTCAACCGGACTCATCTACTGGTAGTGGTTTTCTTTGAAAATACTGAGCTCAAAGACCTACTCGAGTCTCAGCCCCAGTCTATGGAAGAAATTTACATCAAAACCATAGGCGAAAACTTTGCTTACGAAAAAAAGCAGATCGTGCGGGAATTGGAACGTAATGGCATCATCGCAATCCTCACTACCCCCCAAAATCTCACCGTTAACACCCTCAACAAATACCTAGAGCTCAAGGCAAGAGGTATGGTTTAGTCGCTGTAAATTTTGTATCTTGAAGCTAGTCCATTCTTAGCTTCTTATGATCCGTCTTTTCTCCTTTCTTGCCTTACTTTTTTGGCTCAGTACCATTGGCTTGTCCACTCTTTTGGCCCAGACCGAAAGTAAGGAGCCCGATCCCTTTGGCTTGCAAGCCTCGCAGCCAAGGATGCTAAAAGTTGATTTGATGCAATTGGTCTTGCGGCAAAAAAACACCAATATCTCCGGTATCCTACACCTTTCTTATGAGCACAAAATCAAACCGGCATGGTCCATCAATACCGAGATTTCTTCGCCTTATCTCCTTGGCAAGGATGGTACACAATCGTTATTGCCTTTTGCCAGTGGGATTGTGGCGGTAGGAGTAGGACCAAGGTTTTATCCCATGTTTGCCCGTCTGCACGCCCTTGGCGAACGCCAAAATCATCTCAGCGCGGACTATATCAGTTTGTTGCTAGGGACAAGGCTCAAGCAGACCCCCGGCGGCGGTACCGCTACCGATATGAGGCCCAATTGGTACACTGATAATGTCGCTTTTAGCCTGCTATATGGTATCCAAAGGCGGATTTACCATTATCTCTATTTAGACTTTAATATTGGTCTCAAGACTGCCTATGGCGATCCTGCTCGGCAATGGGGACCGAGTCTGAGTATAAGGAGCAAATGGCAACTGCAGCCAGTGACAAGTTTACGTCTTGGGGTGGCTTTTTAGGGCTTACTGCTTCGCAGAACGCTTATCTCTAGCACGCGACAGGGCAGTGCCTTGTCGCTAAGCCAACCCCCCGATTTCATTTCTAGCAGTAGAGGCGGCATGCATGCCGCAGCTCAAAGACTAGCCTTCCGCGCTCCCGAAAGCTTTCGAGAGGCAAAAGCAAAACGCCTACCTCTCTAAAAAATCTCTCGCGTCCGCAACCGTCTGCTGCGGAATCTCTTCCATCGGAAGGTGTCCCACGCCTGGATAGGTGATAAGTTGAGCGTTAGGCAGGGCCTGCAAAAAACTATCGGCCGTACTGAGGGGAATCCAAGCGTCTTCCTCGCCCCAAAGCAGGAGAGTGGGATGGTAAACTTCGGCTAAGCGTTCCCCGATGAAGGGGAAAGGCGAATCTTGACGGGCAATGAAAGCTTCACGGTTACCTTCGGCCAGCATCATCTCATAATAGCGGTCAATGACCTCCTCAGTGAGTTTGGAGTCGTCGCCATAAACTTCGTACATGCTTTTTGCGATCAGGGATCTAGGTGTGACGTAACGAACGATATTTTGCAGGATAGGGGTCCGAGCTAATTGGATCCCTAAAGAAGCTTTGCGATTGGGATTGGGAAAGCCCCAAGGATCTACTAGTACCAATTTTGTGACCTTTTGGGGATGCTCGGCCGCATAAGACCAAGCGATGGCTCCTCCCAGTGAATTACCGGCGATAGAAATGGAGTCCAGACCCAAGCGTTCGACGAAGTCGTGGATAAAATCGATATAGGCGGCTAAGCTGTAATCATGATCAACGCGCGCGCCAGTGAGGCCATAAGCGGGTAAATCGACTCTAATCACACGAAATGAGTCTTTTAAAGCTGTTGTCCACGAGTCCCAAGTGTGGAGAGAAGCGCCCATACCATGTAGAAGCAGTAGTGGCTCACCCTGTCCTTCATCTCGGTAGTGTACTTCTTGCTGGCCAAGCGTCATAAATTGAGAAGGGATTTGGGCGTAACGCTCGATCATTTCTGAGCGAGGAATATCGGCCTTGAATTGGGTCAATAAGCCCACAATACCGAGTCCAAATAGCAGCCCCAAGGCGAGGAGGATACGTTTAAATATTTTCATGTGAACCAATCATCCGTGAGAATTTTCTTTTCAGCAGCAGAATACTACAGCTCGCCAAAATATAAAGTCTTGGAGGACTTTTTGGCGCGCTTATTGGTTTTTAAAGGATGTGCGATTAAATGATTGAAAGGCAGTAGCTTATCTCCCCTAAGCCCCGCCACAAAAAATCAAATTTTTCATAGTAGTAGTTGTTAGTTTGTGTTAAAACAGGCGCTTGAGTAGGGCGCCTGTTTACCTTTATAAGTGCCCAGTAGAGAGCATTTCGTGTGCGAGCTTTCTAAAAATGGTGGGATCACTTTGGAGCCCATCTTCTCCACCAGTAACATGTTGCAAAAAACTGCGTCCTTCGGCTAAGGTCATAATAAACTCAGCGGCTTTACGAGGATTTGCGACCTGCAACAAACCAGCTTTTTTGGCACAGATTACTTCCGTCTCGATACGTTCGAGCAGCGATTGGTACAATTCTTCAAAGCGCTGCATGACCTCTGGCAAACGGAGGCCCAAGGCATAACAACTATAAAATACCTTGTGGTTCATGATGCGGTCCCATTTCATTTGCGAAATGACATCCAGTACATCTTGCCAGCGTTCGGCGGGGTCAGTGGTTTCTGAAAAATCAGGTAATATGGTAGGCGAATAAGTAGTCATGATGTAGTCGATCAGGCCAACTACCATCGCGTCTTTAGTACTAAAATAGTGAATCAATAGACTCGGATTTACTTCCATGCGTTTGGCAATCTTTGCGATGGAAGCTCCCTCAAATCCCTCATCAATAATCACTTGATAAAAGTGCGACAAGATCTCTTGCCGCCTTACGGTTGCCTTACTTTTCCTTCCCATTTGGATGATGCTTGTAAGCAGATTATGCCCATATTAGGGCAGCTTATGCGCTCTCTCCTATCTCATGTGCAACTTAGGGAAAATTTTGATGTGTCGAAAATCATATTTCTAGTTAATTTGTATCTCAAATAATGATTCATACTACTATGCGTACTCTACTCACAATCTGCCTATTATCGAGCTTTTGCTTGTCCAACTTTGCCCTTGTGGCCCAAGCAAGTTTCCAAAAGCAATTACAAACCCAGCTCATCATGGCTGAAGATGGGGACACCATTTCTCTGCCTGCGGGCGAGTTTCAATTTACAGCCAGCCTTTCGATGGACGAAAAATCAGATATCGTCATCAAGGGAGCGGGCATGGATAAGACCATTTTGAGCTTTAAAGGCCAATCAGAGGGAGCAGAAGGATTACGAATTACCAATTCTAAAAATATCCGTTTGGAGCATTTTACAATCCAAGATGCGGTGGGTGATTGCATCAAGGTGATGGAAACCGAAGGCATTAGCTTTTATGAGATCAAAGCAGAGTGGACCGGTAAGCCTAAAAAGACCAATGGTTCATACGCGCTTTATCCAGTACAGTGCCAAAATGTTCTGATCGATCGTTGTATCGCGATTGGTTCTTCGGATGCGGGTATCTATGTGGGGCAATCTCATAACATTATTGTGCGTAATAGTACCGCTTATAATAATGTAGCAGGGATCGAAATCGAAAACTCTACCATGGCCGATGTTTATAATTGTGAAGCTTACAATAACACTGGCGGTATTTTGGTATTTGATCTTCCTGACCTGCCCAAAAAGAAGGGCGGCAATGTGAGAGTGTACAACAATAAGGTCTATGAAAACAACTATAAAAACTTCGCGCCGGGTGGTACAGTTTCGGTGATCCCTCCGGGAACGGGCATTCTTGTCTTAGCGACCAGTGATGTAGAGATTTACAACAATGATGTAAAGCAAAATAAGACCTTTAGTATCTCTGTTTGTAGCTACCACATCACCCAAAATAAAATCAAGGATAAAGAATACTACGCTTACCCATTGCGGGTGTACATCCACGACAATACGATTGCAAACGACCTCAAACCAACTACACGCTCGCAGTTTGGACTGTTGATGCGGAGAGAGTTTAAAAAGGATCAGCCGACGATTGTATTGGATGGAATCAACGATCCGGAGACTTTGGATAGCAACGGTCGTCTCAAAGCTGAAAACGAGATTTGTATTCGCAACAATCAGGGGGGCAAGTTTGCTTACCTCGATGCTGAGAACAATTTTGAAGGTTTACATACCGATGACTCGGATTATAATTGCGAAGGCAAAACCCAAAGCGCGCCACCCTTGGGGACCAAATAAGCTTTTTACCAAAAGTCGTACTGCTTTGATATAGAGTTTTTGTAATTTGCTCACCTGCTTTTATCAAATCTTACTCACGGATACATGAAATATCTGCTCTCGCTCCTATTGCTTTTATTGATCGGTACTGCTTTCAGGCCGGCAGCGCCTCAGGGACCGGCCATGACCCTTTCTGAATATGGATTTTTCAAAGGGGCAGTATCGGATTTAGTGCCTGTAGATGGGGTTGTGCCCTATCAACTCAATACACCGCTTTTTTCTGATTATGCCGAGAAGTTGCGCTATGTGAAGCTGCCCGAAGGAGTGCCGGTACCTTATAATGAGCAAGAAGTGCTTCATTTTCCAGTGGGTACGACCATCATCAAAACCTTTTATTATCCGGTCGATGCACGCAAGCCGGAAAAGGGGCGGCAGTTGATGGAGACACGACTCTTGATCCATGAAGAAAAGGGTTGGAAGGCCCTAACTTATCACTGGAATGAAGAGCAGACAGAAGCGTTCCTCGAAGTGGCAGGCGGAACAAAAGAGGTCAAATGGATCAACAAAAAAGGCAAAAAACAAAAACTGGAATACGCTTTTCCCAACCTCAATCAATGTAAAGGCTGCCATAGCTATGATGGGAAATTGAGACCGATCGGTCCTTCGGCTCGTCAGCTAAATGGTGATTTGGATTTTGGGCAAGGCCCAGAAAATCAATTGGAGCATTGGGCTGCGAAGGGAATGATTGCTGAGATGCCCGCCATGGCAGAAGTCCCCCAGGCAGCCGTTTGGAACGATCCCACTACGGGCACTTTGGATGAAAGAGCGCGCATCTGGTTAGATATTAACTGCGCGCACTGTCACAACGAACATGGGCCGGCCAGTACCTCAGGCTTCTTTTTGGATGTGCACCAGACTGAGCCCATCGTTTGGGGGGTAAACAAAGCCCCCGTAGCGGCAGGTCGTGGCTCTGGAGGCCGGAGCTACGATATTGTACCCGGTAAGCCGGATGAATCTATTCTATATTTTAGACTCAATTCGACTGACCCCGGTATCATGATGCCCGAAGTCGGTCGTAAAGTCTTACATACCGAAAGCCTTGGCTTGATCCACGAGTGGATCAGTGCGATGGATCCGTCTGATTACTAAGTAGGAAGCAGCGCGTATTTAGTTAGTATAAAGCAAATCCTTCTAGTCTCTCTCCTTCACGTTTTGGGTATCATACTCAAAAGCAGGAATGTCTTCTACCACCTTAGCAGAATCTTTGGCGGTTTGAGTCTCTTGGATGTTTTCAGGATGACGCCTGTGGCGCTTATTATCTTCCTCTTGTAGGGATAAACCCGCGTAAATGATCGCAACTAAGGCACCGGCAATGCTGATATAAGTCCAAGCCTTGGTACCTAAGCTAGGCTTTGCACTTTGTGAGATTTTGGATTTTTGATTATTCATTAGTCTTATTGTTTGATCCACCTGAAATCGTTACTGGCCGTTTCATTACTCATCCTGACGAGATAAGTGCCGCTAGCCCAATTAGAGATGTTGAGGTTTATTTCTCCTTTGGTGAACGCTTGAGTGAGGCGTCTGCGCCATATCAGTTTACCTTGGGTGTCAAAGACGGCAATTTCGAGGTCCCCCGCTTTGGCTTGTAGATAGCTAAAGTTGACTACCTTAGTGGCGGGGTTGGGATATGCTTCTATTTCAAATAATTGGTCCAAGCCATGGAGAGAAAGCGCCACTACCGGACTGAAATCGGCCGTACCATCTTGGTCAACTTGCTTGAGGCGGTAATAAACTTTGGAGTGTCCCGATTTGAGTACACCTAAATCGGTGAACGCATAGTCGCTTTGGCTAGTGCTATTGCCAGCCGCTTCTACCTTACCTAAGCGTTCAAAAACTTTGCTATCGACTGAGCGTTCTACGAGGTAGAAATCACTATTGGTCTCTGAAGCAGTAGCCCAACTGAGTTGTCCATCCTCCCCATCTAGTGAGACGCTAAAAGAAAGCCATTCTACCGGAAAACTAGTCGAATTAAGGTCTCGCCAATCTCGGTCTCCGCCTGTGTTGAGATCGCCATCGGCATCCTGAATAGATTGGTTGGAAGCGGTGGGATTTGGACTAGTTGTTTGCGTGTCAAAGGCATCATCAAGACCATCAAAATCGATATCATTGGCGCTTGGTGTATTATCTACCAAGCCATTGAGGTCGCCATCATGCCCTTCCATCAGGTCCACTACACCATCATTGTCAGTATCAGTATCGAGAAAATCAGGATTATCGGCGTTTTCGTGATTTTTGGGTAGGACATAACTGCCGGCTTCGTCTAGGTCATAAGCTTGGGTAAGGCCATCATAGTCGGCGTCTGTAGAGGCCGGCATTTGCAGGCCGGCGAAGATATCTGTTGGATTGAGAGAAGAGCTTTGGGCTTCAATCAGGTCAAGGATCCCGTCGTTGTCTGCGTCTAGATCCAAATAATTGGGAAGGCCATCGCCATCATAATCCGCTTTGGTATCACCCGTTTGGAAGTCTGGGGCGTTGTTGTTGGTAAATTCGGAGGTGCTTGCATCAGCGCTAGTGGGGATTTGCCCTAGATAGGCATCATGCCAGCCGTCTTGATTGGCATCAGTTGCTGCTTGGCCATCTACACGAGCATTTTGGTCTAAATCTACGCTTTGAGTCCAAACCTCAACGACATCAGAAATCCCATCATTGTCAGCGTCCAAATCTAAGTAGTTGGGGATACCGTCTTGATCAAAATCTACATTGGTTCCTCCTAACAAGCTTGGGCTGCCGCTGTAGTCAGGTAAGGCTGGATTGCCTGCGCTAAGGCTATATTGGGTAAAAATAAGCGTTGCGCTCGGCGCGTCTAATTGACCGTCTCCATTGGTATCTAAGCCGCCTACTTCGACGAGATCCGGAATCCCGTCATTGTCAGCATCTAAATCTAGGAAATTGGGAATCCCATCTCCATCGGCGTCGCCACTGACGAGAGGAGACGCGCTATTGGCATCATTGTCAAAAGCGGGATAAGCGTCTGCGCGACCATCATTATTGGCATCGCTGGGTAGCATCATTGCCCCCGTATTTTGGTCAATGCCAGGTACGCCATTGTCGTCGGTATCATAACGATCGTCAAAACCATCATTGTCTCTGTCATCGGTGAGTAGCCCCTGAGCATTGATCGCGTCAACTAAGCCATTGCCATCGGTATCGATGCCGCCAGCTTCGATGATATCGGGGATGCCATCCTCATCACTATCCAAGTCCAGATAGTTAGGGAGGCCGTCTTGATCCATATCTGTTTCTGTCAATAAGCTCCCTACTGACCAGCCTGGACTACCTGCGACATAAGAATCTATAGCATCAAAACGATCGTCTAAACCATCTCCATCCCAATCATTGCCTAAGCTTCCATCGGCATTAAGGAGATCGGTCATACCGTCGCCATTGGTGTCTGCGCCACCTGCTTCGACCAGATCGGGGATGCCATCATTGTCTGCGTCTAAATCAATTTGATTAGCATAACCATCGCCGTCGCTGTCTATTAAACCACAGCCATATAAATTGGCAATGGTAAAGGAGCCGCCGTTGGTACCAGCGTAATCGTAATAGCGTATTTCTAATTCATCGATGCTATCGGGAATACAAATCTGGATGCCACCTTGGATAGAGTTGTTGGTGTTGAAGTTACAGCTCGAATACCATGTATTATTTCCTTGCCATTGTGGACAAGGAGCATTGTGAGGGTAGGTCGCATTGAGTTCATCCAAGCTGAGGGTTTGGCCTTTGTATTTGGCATTGACTTGGATCGCATCGTTTTGATCAAGATCTACGGCCAAAAAGCATAAACTTCCGATCGGATCGGCAAATACATAGGTCGCTTGCAGATAATCAGCGGCACTATTTGAGTTGAGCACGCCCAACTTGACCCCCACTGCTCCAGAGTAATGCGTATTGTCAATTGAGTATTCGTCGATGGCGCCTGTGCCACCAAAACTGATAGGATTTAGGGTGAGCCTGCTACCTCCGACCACTAGGTTGGCATTGTTGATGTCTTGTACAGGATCCGTACTGCCAGCCAAGGGGGCGAAAATAGATTGGGTAGGGTCTTCGCCACATTGATTTTCGGTTTTATCAGTGATACCGTCATTATCACTGTCTTGATCTTGAAAATCAGGTAAGCCGTCTTGGTCCGTGTCCCTGTCTGCACAAGCGGCCGTGAAGCTACCCAAAGAGATTGATCCCCCATCGGGACCAGAGGATTGAAATAGTAGGATTTCTAACTCATCTACAGCTTCTGCAAAATTTAGATGTATGCTACCATCTGTAGTGCCGTTGACAGCAGTATTACAGATCGACTCAAATACATTATTACCAATATAACTTACACAGGCTGGAGTAGTGTATTCGCTAGCCATAAGTGAATAGGTGCTTCCTCCCCGAGAGGCATTGACCTGCAGGGCATCCCTCTGATCGATGTCATGGATGTCAAATTCTAACTGGTGGACGCTCTCCGAAAATTCAAAATGAATCCGTATGTAGTCATTGCTACTGCTAGAACTCAGGACCCCGATTTTGGGACCAAATACACCTGCGATATGCCCGTCAGAAATTTCGTAATCGTCCAAAGTGGCGTTGCCACTGGTCGTAATGGCTGACATACTCAGGATTGCATTACCTAGTTGTAGGTTGGCATTGTTGATGTCAGCTACAGGGTCAGTGCTATTGTCAAGTGATTGAAAATCAAGATCAAAACTAGCCACCCGGCATATCCCTTCGGCTATATCAGGGATGCCATCACCATCATCGTCCCAATCCTTTTCGTTGATAAGCCCATCATTGTCGCAATCACCTGTGTCACAAGCTGCTACCAAGGTCTGACTGGTAGCGGTATCTTGATTGAGGGCGAAGATGCTTGCGATGACAAGTCCAACACAGACGATCCCAATACTTATTTGAACACTGAGAGAAGGCAGAAGAGCAACTTTTACAGACGGCTTTTTGGCGGGCTGTTTTGACATAGTGGAAGCGTATTTCTTTTGGCTGAAAATTGCTCCGCTAGCCTAAGTTTTCTATTGCAAAACAGGACTTAATGTAAGATGTGTAATGTTCAGCCCTTAAATCATCAGAAATCGTGTCTCCGCTGGCCTAAGGGCTATATTTCGGAATATTGGATTTTATTCGTAAATTACACTTTGTGGACTAAACTTGTCCAGCTCTTGAACCTAGTGATACTCATGATAAGAAAGATTTGCCCTTTCTTGCTTTGCCTATTGGTTTTTTGGGGAAACCTACCGGCAAAAAATCCTATTACTCCTTTTGAGTTAGAAGCGCTCATCAACCAGAGGATTTTAAGCTTTCCATTTTCCAAGGATAATTTGTTCCGCATTGCTGCTTATGCAGAAATGAAAGGGGAGTATTCTGAAAAATTTCAAGCTTTGACTATGCACTTTGGGGGATTGGGGGTATTGAGTATTTATCCTGAAAATTGCCTACTGAGAAGTCCGAGTGGCGTTTTCCACTTAGACTTAATGCGCTCAACCCCCGCTCAAGTAGAACGGATCAATCAGGAGATGGAAAATCTCTTTGATAAAATCATCTTACTAGGAAATCATGATGCCAATCCAGCGCTAGTCGAATTTGTCGATAAGCATCTTGCCAAAAAAAATATTGAGCCCTTTGATAAAATATTTTTGCGGCACATACTCGTAAAGTATGGTCGATTTGAAAGTAATTATAAGAGGGTGGTTTTTCACTCAGACTGGTTACCTGATTCAGCTTATGAGTACCGAGCGGCGGGAGACAAGCGAAGTGTAAAACGTCCTATCAATCCATTGATGGTCAAGTTAGACGAAACCATTGTCAGAGGATATTATATCAGGGCGGGAGGCACTGTATTTGTCGAAGATGTGGATCGAGAAGTGGCCTATGCTACGGGGGAGGAATACCTACACAATGTATCTGCTTTCAAGTTGTTTGTGCAGAAACTTTTTGTCCAGACTACCCACTTTATTGTCAATAAAGAGCAAGAACGATTAGATCTTTTTGAAAGAGGAGTGGCCAAGCCTACCATTAGAGAAGTTATCAAGAAGCAGGAACCTCAGTTAGCTTATTCTCCCAAGGCAACGGCTGTTTACTTACCCAATGCTCAAAGAGATAAAGTGAAGAAAACTGTTACGGTCAACTTATCTAAAGTAGAGCCTCTTTATCATGAGTACAATTGGATCCCGATGATGCTAGGCATCTTGCGCAACAAGCGCATCAATATTGGTGATCCTGATGTGATCAAATACTTTGTCAATAAGCCCTACTTTGAGCGTGTTTATGAGCAGCTCAATGAGGAGGAGCGTAAGCGAGTGGATGCTTACCTCAAAAATCAGAATTCAGAAATCCGTAAATAGTCGATTTGCATTTCGGTCTGGGGGCCGACATAAAAAGCAAACTGATTGCTCTCAAAGCTTTCGTAGCTCAAGACCTCAAAAAACTGCTCATTGAGGTAGAAGTAGTACAAATCTCCCTGTCTCCGAACCGTAAAGGTATTGAAGTCATCGGGGATGAGTCCGGATTCAGTCTTGAACACTTCGATGCTGGAGCCATTGCCTACAAGACTTAGCTCTGCCTCGCGATTAAAGCCATAGAAGTAAAAATCGTTGGGCGTAGTACCACCCCATTCCATTAAGGCAGAGTTGTCGCCACTATTGATACGGAAACGAGTTTCGATTTCAAAATTGCCCATCTGATCAAAGGGGATGGTTTTGGGCAAAAAGATCGCGCTAGTCTCAGACTTGGATTCAAAAAACAAGCTACCGGAAGTAATTTGCGCCCGACTTACACTTGAGTTGGCCAAGGGCCAGCCTTGGGCATTATTCGTAAAATTATCCACAAACACATCGTTCCGCGCAGCGGGGGCCAATGCACCATAAGTCGGCGTCTCCTTGGCCCAATCAGGTGCTTCAACCAGTTGATTGAAAAGCTCATCCAGATAATATTCTCGCTTAAAGGCGGTTAGGCCTCCTCCATATACCTGCACGCCATTAGAACGCATCAAGGAAGCTAAGTTACCATTGGGCAGCAGCTCATCTCGGTGCATGCGACGATCCAATATGCAATGTCCTAGTTCATGAAATACCAGTATTTCTCGTGACCAAGGATTGTTTTGCCAGTTGCTAGAAGTCGTATCAAGACGGATATAAGGCGCTTCCCCATTGATGGCAAAATTACATAGGCCCGCCGCGGTCCCATTGTTGAGATTTTCTTGAAACTCTACCCGTAAATTGTCAATGTTGAGATTGATACCACGATCTGCCGCTTCTTGCTCAAAGAGATCAATATACCCCTGTATCTCAGCTGGTACCTCATATACTTTAGGCGGAATCGGTTCCTCTGCACAAGCAACCAGCATTACAGATACAAAGAGGATAGGAATTAAACGTGCGTTGCGTGGCATAATTCTTTGTTGTTGACTTGCAGGCGGATATCAAGATAACGTCTATCTAGTATTGGACGCTGCTCGGGCCAATATGTTTAATTTTTGGCCAAATTTTCCAGCCAAATCAGAGGGATATTTTGCGTCTCCCAATGTTGACTCAGCCCTGGTGGTAGCTCCTGACTGCGGGCGTTAAAGGCACCAAGCACGATATCTTCATCACCATCGCGATCCAGATCTCCTGTTTCGAAAACCATCCAACGCGCATCCCCTACTACGGAGATACTACTGGCGACAAAGATCGCAGGGGCTTTTTGCTCCCAATAGACAAGGCCTTCTCCCGCAGGGTTGCCAAAATTAGGGTGATAAGCTACGGAAAATATGTCCATATCTCCATCCAAATCGAAATCTCTGGCTTGGGCGCGATAACCACCATTGAGAGGTAAATAAAACGCTTCGCGGAACGCTAGATTGTCCTCTTGCCGATAAAGACGAATCCCATGATGAAATTTAAGGATCGGTGGATAGTCCCCATTGTCCCCATTGGTGTAGAGGATATCGAGCTTGCCATCCTGATCAAAATCTACCAATTCGAAGTAGGTAGAGCCATAGGTGGGGGGGAAGCGTAATACCCGTTTGCGCTGGAAATTACCTTCTCCTTGATTGAGATAAATATCTATGCCTTCGTCTCCATTGCCCATCAAAGCGACGATGTCAGGGCGATCGTCTTGGTTGAGGTCGGCAATCTCTACTTTGACACAGCCATCTTCAGGCCAGAGTACTTGCTTCGCAAAACGCTTATTCTCCGTCTGCATATAGAGCGCCAATTCGCCAAGGTAATTGCCAAAAGCAGCGAGGACAAAATCGTCTTTGCCATCCCCATTGAGATCTACCCAGGCAGCATCGACGGGCCTTTGGAGAGAGTCTAGTTGTAGTGCGGTTTTTCCTTTAGCGATCTCTTGCAGAGAACGCCCCGACTGAACGTTGCCCGTAGGGGTATCTAAGCCAAAACGGCTCCCCATAGCGGTTAGCGTTAAGCGTTCCTCGGAGAGGTCAATATCTGTAACCACATTATTTCTGCCCAAGCGCCCAAGGACCTTGGATTGAGTGTCTATACGAATGACATCTTGCTGATAAAGGGAAACGAGCAACTCGCTACGACTGGTATCTATTTCGATGGCTTGCACATAGGCGGCGTATTCGGTGCCGGTAAGGAGCTTGTGGGTTTTAAATTGGCCGTTGCTGGGATTGATGGGGTAGGTATTGGCGGGCGCTAATTTTTGAGGTGCGTTTTGAAGGTAAAAGTCCCTTATCGCTTCCCAATCTTCACGGCTTAGCCTCGGCTGTTCAGGATAGACGCCCGCAGCGATTACTCTTTGTCCGCCGATACCGGGTTCCTTCCACTGAGGTAAAAGACTGTCATAATACTGAACGCCATCGTGATAGATACCCAAAAATGCCGCCATGCGTAGCAAAACGAAGCGCTCCCACGTTTTTTGATCTAGGCTTTTGGGTTCGGGAAAGAGATGGCAGCTGCTACAATGTATGCGAGCCAACTTTTCGCCAACACTGCTTAGCGGGGCTTCAGAGGGCGGATCAGATTGAGTTTGACAAGCCAGGAGGCTGATGATCAGTAATATAGGGATAAGGACCAGTAGGTGTTTGGAAACGCGCATGAAAGGCCGATCTGATTGAAGGTGCCTTTCAAATTACAACATTTTTCTGGTCCTACTAAGCCGTTTGTATTTGTCTGAGGATGGCCGCTCTGAGGGTTTCCCCTCGTAGGGGCTTTGATAAAAAATCATTCATACCTGCGGCAAAGGCGTTGCTTTTATCCTCTTCGCTAGTATTGGCCGTAGCGGCAATGATCGGAATAGGGTTAAGCTGCTGTATAGCTTCCCATTTGCGGATTTCTTTGGCGGCAGTAAGCCCATCCATAATAGGCATTTGCAGGTCCATAAAGATGAGATCCGCTTTGTTGTTGGCGATCCATTCTACCGCAATCTTGCCATTGTCGGCGATCGCCACTTTGTGCCCCATCTTTTCGAGTAGGCGACTTGCTACCATCTGATTGATACGATTGTCTTCAACCAAAAGGATTTGCAAGGATTTGATATCTGAGGCTTTGAGATCCAACATAGGTAAGCAATTAAGACTTTGCCGACGAGCTTTCTAAATCGGTTTTTTACGATATCTAACGACTTATTTTATTTCACATTTCGAGCAGTGCTTACTAGCTTGAAAGCATGTTTCCTCTTCTAGATACTTATCCCAGCCTGACGACGGCGCAAATGATCGAAGTGGATCGTGCAATGATCGAAGATTATCAGATCTTGCTCATTCAGATGATGGAAAACGCAGGCCGTAATTTGGCCATTTTGGCTAGAGAGCGCTTCCTAAATGGTGATCCAAGTAGTAAAAAAGTGATCGTATTGGCAGGCACTGGAGGCAATGGCGGTGGGGCTATGGTGGCGGCTCGAAGATTGCATAATTGGGGGGCAGAAATAGAAGTATTTGTCAGTCGTGAACCTCAAGCCGATATCCCTAAGCATCAGTTCGCCGTCCTGCAGCGGATGGGAATAAGCGTTCGCATAGCGGAAATACCCAAAAACTCCCTCAAAGCGGAGCTCATCCTCGACGGTTTGATCGGCTACAGCCTCAAAGGTCATCCTCGCGGCACTATCAGGGAGCTCATTCAATGGGGCAATACCCAAGCGAGTCCTACACTCTCGCTTGATACTCCTTCAGGCATCGATTTGACGAGTGGGACCATTTATGATCCCGTGATCAAAGCTGTCGCTACCTTGACATTGGCTTTGCCCAAAGTAGGTTTACTTCGTGATGCAGTACAGCCGCTGGTAGGCGAATTATACTTGGGAGACATCAGTGTCCCGCCTAGCCTTTATGCCTCTGCTGCTTTACAAATTGAGGTGCCTAACTTATTTGCCCAGAGCGACATAGTGCGTCTCCTCTAGTCTGAACATAAATTATGTTAGCCAAGATTTTAGATTTTTATTTACACATCCAAAACTTCCTATTGGGAGAACCGCTAGCGCGTATTCATCGCCGAGCCAAAGGGACAAAACCCGTCTCCCACGATGTCTGGGACCAACTACTCAAAAAGCATTTAGTAGCAGGGAATGTGGATTATAAAGGCTTCCTGCAGGATCGCGATCGCCTGCAGATGTACTTAGACCTCTTAGCGCAAAACCCGCCCAATCCTCGTCATTGGTCTGTCCCAGAACGCTTAGCTTACTGGATCAATGCCTACAATGCCTTTACCGTAGCGCTAGTCTTGCAATACTATCCCTTGGATAGCATCAAAAAGCTTGGGCCACGGCTTCAAGTGCCCTTTATCAATTCTGCTTGGGACCTACGCTTTTTTGAGATCGGTGGGATCAAAATGACCCTTAACATCATCGAACATCAGATATTGCGTCGGCATTTTGAAGAGCCACGGATTCACTTTGCGATCAATTGTGCTTCTTTTTCTTGTCCTCGCTTGCGTGATGAGGCTTATCTAGGCGATGAGATGGAACGACAATTAGAGGAGCAGGCCTATGAATTTGTTAACGACCCTCACAAAAATCGCATCAGTGCTTCGGCGGCAAAATTGTCTCAGATCTTTCAATGGTATGAAAAAGACTTCGTGAAAAAACATTCTTTGAGAGAATATATCAATCAATATGCCCAACAAGCTTACAAGACTGATAGTCCTCAGACATACATTCCTTATGATTGGAGCCTAAATGAAGTAAAGGATTAATTGATTTGTTGATTTGTTGAGTAGTCCAAGGAGGATTGTTATAAATTCAAAAGATCAACAATTCAACAATTCAACAATTCAATAATTCAATAATTCAACTACTCCCCCTATCTTTGCGCCCACGAGCAAACCTCCCTTTATGAAACCCTGGATCAAAAACTTTATACAATTTTTAATTGGTGTTGCACTTGCCTCAACCTTGTTATACTTCACTTATAAAGATACGGATCTAGGTGAATTGGTCGATACCATCAAAAAAGCGGATTGGTTTTGGTTTAGCATGAATGGGGTCTTACTGCTAGTTTCCTATGTCTTACGAGCGCTTCGCTGGAGGATATTGATTCAAAGTTCTGGCTACAATGTGCGCACAAGCAGCACGATCGTAGCGGTGATGCTCTCTTACCTGGTCAATACTTTTACTCCGCGCCTAGGAGAAATTGCCCGCTGCTCTGCATTGTACAAGACAGATCGAGTACCGGTGGCGACGGGTTTTGGGACCGTCTTCGTCGAACGCGTAATCGACCTATTGGTACTAGCGATAGGAGTCGGTATCATCTTCATCTTTGAAGTAGATCGTCTTTTAGAAATCTGGACCAATACTCAAGCTGCCGCCGGCGGAGGAGAAGGGAGTGGCATTTCCCTTCCCTTAGTCTTTACCATTTTAGGAGTACTGGCGGTTGGAGGGCTCTTAGGGCTGCGCTGGTTACTCAATACTACCCAAGAAACAGGTATCATCGCTAAGGCCCGAAATTTCTTCCAACAGATGATCGATGGCGCTAAGAGCGTGATGAAGCTAGAACGACCTTGGTACTTTTTGATCCTTACCGCTCTGATTTGGATCGATCTTATCTATATGTTTTATGTGATCCTTTTGGCTTTACCTGAGACCGCTGATATGGGGGTTTACATGGGCTCATTACTGTTGTTTATTGGGGGTATTGGCTGGGCTTTACCTACTCCTGGTGGTATGGGGAGTACCCACATCATCGTGCGCGAACTTTTCAAGGTATTTGGCTATTCTGCCCTTCTGGGCAATGTAGTAGGAGCGCTATCCAATGGCGCAACAGCCGTCTTTACGATTCTGATTGGTATTTTTGCGCTGACTTATTTCTTCTTTATTAAAACTGTCGAACAGCCAGAAAATCAGGCTTCTAGCCCCGCAGACTCATTGTCTTAACATAAATTTTATCTGCAAATGCAGGGGGTTCGGTTTTTTTGCGCTAACTTTGCTCGGCAAATGTTCACAACGATATTTGCCTGATGTCTGATAAATTTGCCTTTGAGGGCCTTACCTTCGACGACGTCCTTCTAATCCCTGATCATTCAGAAGTATTACCAAGAGACGTTGACACTTCAACTTTACTGACCCGAGAGATTCGTTTGAATCTTCCTGTAGTGAGCGCGGCGATGGATACCGTGACTGAGCACCGTATGGCAATTGCCATGGCGGCCAGTGGTGGCATCGGCATTATCCACAAAAACATGTCGGTTGACGCCCAAGCGGAAGAAGTCCGTAAAGTCAAGCGCCATGAAAGTGGGATGATCGTAGATCCGATCACTCTGACGGTTGATGATACCTTGATCGATGCGCTTCGCATTATGCGGGAGCAGCGGATCGGCGGGATCCCGATTGTAGAGGATGGCAACAAATTGGTGGGTATTCTTACCAATCGAGACCTTCGCTTCCAGACACCCGATGCGCGCAAAGTAAGAGAACTCATGACCAGTGAAAATCTCGTCACTGCTCCTGAGGGCACTACTTTGGACGAAGCGGAAGAAATCATTCGCCGTCACAAGGTCGAAAAACTCCCTGTAGTAGGGAAAAATGGTGAGCTGGTAGGTCTGATTACCTATCGCGATATTATCAAAAAACAAACCTTCCCTAAGGCTTGTAAAGATAGCCTCGGTCGCTTGCGCGTAGGTGCTGCCGTTGGCGTTACGGGCAATACCTATGACCGCATCAATGCTTTGGAAACGGCTGGCGTCGATGTCATCACCATCGATACTGCCCACGGCCACTCGGCTGGTGTACTCAATACCGTCAAAGAGATCCGTAAAAAGTATCCCTACATGCAGATCATCGGGGGCAATGTCGCGACCCAATCTGCGACTCAAGCTTTGATCGATGCGGGGGTTGATGGTGTCAAAGTAGGCGTGGGGCCTGGTAGTATTTGTACCACTCGCGTGATTGCTGGTGTTGGGGTTCCTCAACTCTCGGCGGTCCTTGAATCCGTCAAAGCGGCTCAGCCAGCGGGTGTACCCGTGATTGCTGATGGGGGGATCAAATATTCTGGTGATATGGTCAAAGCCCTAGTTGCGGGTGGCAGCTCGATTATGGCTGGTGGTCTTTTTGCCGGCACGGACGAAAGTCCAGGTGAGACCGTCCTATACGAAGGCCGTAAGTTCAAAACTTACCGCGGTATGGGTTCTATCGAAGCCATGAAAGAAGGCTCCAAAGACCGTTACTTCCAAGATGTGGAGGATGATATCAAGAAACTCGTTCCCGAAGGCATCGTAGGCCGCGTCGCTTACAAAGGCAAAGTTGCCGAGGTGCTTTACCAACTGGAAGGTGGTCTGAGAGCGGGTATGGGTTATGCCGGTGCGGGTGATATCCAAACCCTACAGAGCAAGCAATTTGTACGTATCACCAATGCTGGCTTGCGCGAAAGCCATCCGCATGACGTACATATCAGTAAGGAAGCGCCTAACTATTCGGCTCGCAGATAATATTTGCTGAGCTTTTAGGAGTTTTACCGCTGTGCGGAACGCTTATCTCTCCAGATGCTTCGGCAAGCTCAGCACGACAAATGGGTGAGCCTTATTTGTTAAATCAAATCCATCAAAACGTCATCCCGGAATCGTGTCATGATATCCGGGATCTTTTGTTTTTCCCCGCTTCGCGGAACGCTTAGCAAGCGCGTTTAGGACTTTTTTCCTGACAGCGGTTTTTCTATTCATGCAGCCAAAGTCCCGAAAAAAGCGTCTTTGGACAAAGCAAAAATGATGAAACTTAACGCAATCTTTTGGAGCCTATTCGCCCTTTTGGTTTTGAGCGCTTGCCGCAATACAGATCCTGAACCTTGGCCAGATCCTGATCAAGGCTGTGATTTCTACAATCAAAATCCAGACTGGGTCGAGGAGGACTTCAAAACCAATTACACCATCCGCTTTACGGCTGATTATGAGGGTGGGATCGCCGGCTTTGAAGGCAATATTTTTTTCAAAACCAAAGCCGATTCAAGCATTGCCTTTTATTATGCCTTTTGTGGCCCCCTTTGGTGTGAGGACTTTGGTGATAGCCTCTCGACTCCCCTACCCAATACCTTAGATATTCCCAATTTCCGCTCTCAGGGCGGTACGGCAACCGCTAACTATTCCCAAAATATTTTTGATGTCTGCGATCCCAATGAAATCCTAGGTGTGTTCTACTTCACCGAACCATTGCTTGCTGGAGTAGGCTCGTTTTATCTCACTGCTCCCAACGGCATGCTGAAAGCCGCCATTAATGTGGAATATGGTCCGGGCACTTTGTCTGAAGTGGTTACGGTTTTGGGTACCATTGAGGAGAAGTAGCTTTGCCGCTGCGCGGAACGCTTAACTCCCTAAACCAACAAATCCTTCACCACTTTGCCATGCACATCGGTGAGGCGGTAGCGCCGCCCTTGATGCTTAAAAGTCAAGCGTTCGTGATCAACGCCCAGCAAGTGCATCAGAGTGGCTTGAAAATCATGTACGTGTACGGGATTCTCCGCGATATTATAGCCAAATTCATCCGTCTTACCATAAGTAAATCCTTTCTTGACGCCACCGCCAGCCATCCAAACGCTAAAGCTCCGAGGATGATGGTCGCGACCGTAATGTGTCTTGGTCAAGCGACCTTGCGAGTAATTCGTCCGCCCAAACTCGCCGCCCCAAATCACTAAAGTATCTTCCAATAAGCCCCTTTGCTTGAGGTCCATCACCAAAGCAGCCGAAGGTTGATCGGTGCTTTTGGCCATCAGCTTGATATCATTAGGGAGATTGCCGTGCTGATCCCAGCCCTGATGATAGAGTTGGATAAACTTGACTCCGCGTTCCGCAAGGCGGCGGGCCAACAAACAATTAGCCGCAAAAGTGCCCGGAGTCCTCGCCTCTGGCCCATACAAATCAAAAACCCAATCCGGTTCGCTTTGCACATCCATGGTCTCGGGGACGGAAGTCTGCATGCGATAGGCCATCTCATACTGCGCAATGCGACTGCTGATCTCTGGATCGCCTAGCTCTCGGTATTGAGCTGCATTGAGTTCGTTGAGGCGATCGAGCATCTGACGGCGATTACCACTCGTCATACCTGAAGGATCGTTGAGGTAGAGCACCGGATCTTTACCCGACCGAAACTGTACCCCCTGATGCAAGGAAGGGAGAAAACCGTTCCCCCAAAGGCGGGAATACAAAGGCTGTCCCCCTTGCTTAGCTCTGGAAAGCAAAACACTAAAGCTCGGCAGATTTTCATTGTCGGAACCCAAGCCATAGCTGATCCAAGAACCAATACTTGGTCGCCCCGCTTGCTGAGAGCCCGTCTGGAAAAAGGTGATCGCCGGATCGTGATTGATCGCTTCAGTATAAAGCGAATTGACCATGCAAATCTCATCCGCGATCTTGGCGGTATAAGGCATCAACTCACTCATCCACATGCCGCTCTCCCCATGCTGCTTAAAATCAAAGACTGAACCCGCCATCGGGAAGGACTTTTGATTGGCTGTCATGCCCGTCAAGCGCTGGCCCTTACGCACCGAATCGGGTAGTTCCTCTCCATTACGCTCACGCAGTAGAGGCTTGTAGTCAAATAACTCCAACTGCGAAGGTCCACCACTCTGGAAAAGATAGATCACCCGCTTGATTTTGGGCGAGAAATGAGGCGATCCTAGCACACCTTTCTTGCCCGGACCCGTCATAGGATTGCCCTTGAGTAGGCTGGGAGTGAGCAGGGAAGCTAGGCTGAGCGCCCCAATTCCTAGGCTGGTTTTACTCAAGAAGTCTCGGCGGCTGTAGTTGGGATTATATTGATGGCAGTCCATATTTCAATTTTTTATTCTTTATTCCTCCCCCTCAATCCGATTGGGGACAAAAGCTGCGCTGTGTAAAACCCTCTCGGGGGCAGGCGGAGGGAAAGTTCTTCTATAAAAATCTATCTTCTAATAATCGCGGCGTCGCTATTCATGATTGTACTGGCTACGACAGTGGTCGCGGCCAGCAAAGCCGGTTCAAAAAGCGTGTCTTTGGGCGAATCCCCAATCTGAAGCAAGGAATCTGCCAGTAAGGGTTTGGCTTCATAAAAAGCTTTCTGCTCCTCCCATAAGCTTTGCAGTATGCTCAACTCATCGTTGCGCGTAGCGCGGCCCGTCATGAGCTTGAAGCCATAATCCAATTGTGCCGCCAGCTCATCTCCGCCTTCGCGCATCATACGTGCGGCTAGGTGGCGAGAAGCTTCTACATATTGCGGATCATTAAGCAATACCAGAGCCTGAAGAGGTGTGCTAGTGCGTTGGCGTTTGACGGTACAGAAATTACGTTCTGAGGCGTCAAAGTTGATCATGGAAGGCGGAGGGGTAGTCCGCTTCCAAATCGTATAGAGACCTCGTCGATAGAGAGAGTCTCCGCTTTGCGGAACGTATTTAGTCGCATTGCGGGTCGCAAGTTGAGCCCACAAGCCCTCGGGCTGATAGGGATAGACACTAGGTCCACCCAGACTATCCACCAAGAGTCCACTGGCAGCAAGCGCCTGATCTCGCACCATTTCTGAGCTAAGTCTGAAGGAAGGTCCTCTGGCCAGCCAGACATTGTCGGGATCTTTTTCATAAAGCTCCGGATAGACAAAAGAGGTCTGACGATAGGTCTGGGACATCACGATTGTCTTAAGCAAAGCTTTGGTGTTCCAGCCATTGTGGCGAAACTCATTTGCTAACCAATCGAGTAAATCGGGATGGCTGGGCAGATCACCTTGATTGCCAAAATCATCACTCGAAGCTACCAAGCCTCGGCCAAAGAGCATCTGCCAATAGCGATTGACCGCTACGCGGGCAGTGAGTGGATTTTGATCGTCAAAAAGCCATTGGGCGAGGCCAAGGCGGTTTTGCGGATATTTTTCAGACCAAGGCAAGACATAGGCTGGCGTTCCCACCGCAATGGGATCACCCACTGGCTGATCATAAGCCCCACGATTGAGGATAAAAGTAGCTCTTGGCCTATCCGCAGGACGATCCCGCATGATCATCATTTCGGGTACTTGAGAGATCAGCTCGTTTTCTTCGCCGCGAATTTTGGCAAGTTGACGCTTCCGTTGGCGGAAGGAATCACTCTCAGTAGCGAGGAAATAGGCAAATTGCTGGGCTTCAGGAGCGTTGATCTCAGATTCATTTATTTGAGCGACTTGCCATGCTACCTCGAGCGGCGTGAGACAAGCGTCATAGACTTTGAGTTCGTCGAAGACGACCTGATCAATACTCTTCTCAAAACGTCTGCCTAACCATAAACCCGTATTGCCATACCAATTGCCTCGACCGGGCGGATATTTGATGCTTTGCTCCAGATGGTCATTGAGGATGTGCGAAGGCAGGGGCTGATCGTTCGCGTATAAGCGTAAACCCTCTGCTCGACTCGAACCGTCATAGGTAAAGGTGAGAAGCACCCATTCATCTAGCGGCAAAGGCTCGGTAGTTTCAATTTCAATGGCATTGTCGGGCCAGACATGATTGAGACTAGCCGTGAGGGTGCGATCTTCGCGCAGCATGCAGTCATAGCCACGATTACCATCAAACAAGCCACCAGAGCGCGCAAAAATGGGGCCTGAGACTGAATCGGCGATCACTTTAAGCCAAAGACTGACACTAAAGGGCTGATTGCGCTCGAAGAAGACTCTTTTGTTGCCAAAATCAACAAAGTTGTCGCCCATCATTTGAAAGGCCTTGCCCACTTTACCTTGGACGAGTTCGGGAGGCGTATTGGCCGCGTAAGTTTTGATTTGCGCTTTTTCCCCACGATGCAGCTTGCTAGGGGTTTTCTTGTCAGAGGTGATCTGGTCAAGCGTAAAATGCTCTACCAGATTACGTTCTTTGAGGTTCAACTTTTGAGCCTCTTTCCAGCTAGTAAAAGCGGTTTGGTATTCCTCTCGCTGAGGATCGAGTAGGCGTTCGACGGAGTCGATCTTCGTAAACAAAAAGGCGCGTTTCTGATCAATCTCGTCATCTGTCAGGATAATGGTGGGGCTAGCTTCGCCTGAATAAGGAATCTGGCCGTACTCATTGACATTGTTAAAGAAGGCGAAGAGCTGATAGTATTCTTTTTGGGAGAGAGGATCGTATTTGTGGTCGTGGCAGCGGGCGCATTCCATGGTGAGACCGAGAAAGGCTTTGCTAAAGGTCTGAACCCGATCGGCGGTATATTCGGCCCGAAACTCTGCCTCAACGATACCGCCTTCCTGGCTTTGCATATGATTGCGATTGAAACCTGTGGCGAGTAACTGTTCTTTGCTGGGGTTGGGAAGCAAATCGCCCGCCAATTGCCAGCTGACAAACTGATCGTAAGGCAGATTTTCATTAAAAGACTTGATTACCCAATCTCGCCAAGGCCACATATTGCGCATGCCGTCGTCTTGAAAACCATGCGAATCCGCATAACGGGCCAAATCTAACCACTCCGCGGCTAAGCGTTCGCCGAAGGCGTCCTCCCTCAAAAGCCGATCCACCAAGCGCTCATAAGCCTCTGGGCTACTATCGGCCACAAAGGCATCTACTTCTGCCACACTGGGCGGCAAACCCGTGAGATCCAAACTCAGGCGCCGAATCAAGACCTCCTTGGAGGCTTCCGGACTAGGTTGGAGATTATGAGCGGCGAGTGATTTTGCTACAAAGGCGTCTATGGGATGTTTACCGCTGCGCGGAACGCTTATGTCGTTATTTTGTGGGGGAATGAAAGCCCAGTGATCTTTCCATTTGGCGCCCTGCTCGATCCAGCGGGAAATGAGGGCTTTTTCGACCTCTGTGAGCGCAAGATTAGACTCAGGCGGCGGCATCAATAGCTCTGGATCATCATGGTAGATGCGGTGATAGACCTCGCTTTGCTCTGGTTTTCCTCCCACCAAGGCAAAATGCCCGGGATTTTCGGTCAGGGCAGCAAAAGCTCCTTCTTCGGTATCCAAACGTAGACTCGCTTCGCGCGCACCCTCATCAGGACCATGGCAGGCATAGCAACGATCCGACAATAAGGGTCGGATGTGAAAGTTGAAGTCTACGACTTCGGGGAGTTGATCAGCGATGGCTGGATCAGTGGTATGACCGCAAGCCCAGAAAAAGGGCAACAGGAGTAGTAGGTAGTAGCGCATAGTATTGCGAGTTCTTCTTTCCTCTCCCTTCGGAAGGAGTAGTAGGAGGAATAAACTTAATTGAAGAGAGCAACATCAATATAAAGCCAAAAATCCATACATTCGAGTAAATGCTGATACAATGAAACCGTTTTTACTTGCTCTTTTGCTTGCCTTAGTTTGGGGCTGTGGTCCTAGCCAAGATCCTGATAAGGAAGAATGGCTGGATTTATTTAATGGAAAGGATCTCAGTGGCTGGGATATCAAGATTTCGGGCCATCCGATTAATGATAATTATCTCAATACCTTCTTGGTGGAGGATAGCATGATCCGCATCAGCTATGCCGAATACGATAGCTTTGGCACCAATTACGGGCATATGTACTATGAGAAGCCCTTTAGTTATTATCGCTTGAAGTTTGATTATCGTTTTCAAGGCGAGCAGACACCTGGTGGTGCCGTCTGGAACAATCGTAATAGCGGCATCATGCTGCATTCTCAATCGGCAGCCGATCAAGGGTTTGATCAGCATTTTCCGATTTCTATTGAATTACAATTGCTAGGTGGCCTTGGAGAAGGGGAACGCAATACATCTAACCTGTGTACACCTGGCACCATGGTGATGATGGGCGATACGCTCAATCGTGATCATTGTATCAATTCTACTTCCAAAACCTATGAAGGCGATCAATGGGTCTCAGTTGAGGCCGTAGTGCTGGGGGACGAGGCGGTTTATCACATTATGGAGGGCGATACTGTACTGTCTTTCTGGAAACCCATGTTGGATAGTGTTTTTGTCAGTAGCAATAATAATTGGGAGCAGTTTGGCGTACCTAATGGAGCGGATTGGGCGGCAAGGTATGGGGAGTCGATCAGCAGTGGTTATATCGCCTTGCAGGCAGAGAGTCATAGCATTGATTTTCGCAATATTCGGCTTTTGAACTTGGAGGGTTGTATGGATATGGCTTCGCCGAACTATAAGTCGTATTATGTGGAGAGCAAGCCGGAGGCTTGTAAATGAAAGGGATGTTTAGACTATCCAGTATATGCTAACATCTCCAATTTTTTTACGTTTTGTAAAGAGGTGCAATTTTTGCGTAATTATGGAGTCCTTATATGGAATCCTCTCCTATAAGCAGTCTTATGACTGAATAAAGAAGACAATGATATCTTACGAATTATACGAACAGGTCGAGGCCCAAGAGCGCAAACACTCGCGCAATGCGGCTTTATTGACCCTTTTATTCCTCTTTGTAGGGAGCTTTGGTGTATTGCTTTATGACCTAGTCAGAGACGATCTACCACCTCCAGGGGTAGAGGAATACGAAGTATTGGGTTCGATTGACTTTGGTAATTATAAGCCAGGTAGTCGTCAGGTCAATAACTTCCAACCTCCGGTGCCTGATCCAGTAGAGCAGCAGCAAGAGGTACAAGAGACTGTCGAGCAGCCCCAGCCAGAGCCTGAAGCGGCTCAGCCTGATCCTGCTCCACCGGCAGAAACAGCGCCTACGCCTACGCCTCAGGTGACGAGCTCTGAGCCGCAGGAAGTGAAGGCGCCAGATCCAGTGGAAACCAAGCCTGACCCTAAGCCGACTACTCCGGCTACCACGACGCCTAAGCCGACCACTAAGCCTACAACCAATAACAATTCGTCCAGTACCACCACTCAGCCTAGTACTACTAAGCCGACCACTAGTCCAAGTTCTTCGACTAGCGGCTCTAATCATGGCAATGAGGCCAGCGGTACGGGTAATGCGGGGACGCCAGACGTAAAGACGCTTGATCCTAATGGGCTATATTCTTTCGGTTCTGGTTCTGGTGGCTTGAAAGGGCGGGGCGTACTGAAGCTGGGAGATCCAGTTTACAGCGCTCAGGAAGAAGGGGTTTTGGAATTTAAATTCCGTATTGAGCCCAATGGCTCGGTCTCTTACGCTACTACTACAGGTCCGACCACTAAGCTAGCTTTAAAAGCAGCTGGTATTGCGGCGATCAAGAAATGGCGCTTTACAGCTGTCAACAGTAGTCAACCTCAGTGGGTAACGGTAAAGATTACCTTCCGTTTGAAAGGCTAGCAAAAAACTTTCGAACCAAGTATAAAAAAATCCGTTAATTATTTGACATTAGTCTTTTGGGATTTATCTTTGCACTCGCAATCGCCCAAAAGGTATTTGCAAAAGGATGATTCGTTAGCTCAGTTGGTAGAGCATCTCACTTTTAATGAGAGGGTCCAGAGTTCGAGCCTCTGACGAATCACAAAGCCCTGACAGGCAACTGTCGGGGTTCTTTTTCTAAAGTCAAAATCTTCGATGTGAAAG
>JBCCQN010000076.1:0-33179 GCA_039024315.1 Bacteroidota bacterium | reverse complement strand
GAAATTCGCAAGCGAATCGATAGATTCTTCCCCTGCTGGGAGGGGCTAGGGGTGGGTTTGGAGCCGTATGATCCTTCTTGGGATGCAAGAAAACGTGGTTAACACCATTAGCTTGACGCCTATGCGAAAGCTTTCGGGAGTGATAAAAATCCTAAGCCTCCCAATAGCGATGTTATTTAGGAGGGCTTTGATCATCCACGACCTTTGCGGAATCACACGAAAATATTATGCTGAGCGACGCTAAAGCATCAAATACTAAGAGTCCTGGACTAAGCAATGCGCCTTCGTCCAGGGCTTTTTCCCATTGGACCAATCAAATTCGTCATTATCTCCATGAGCCTACTGCTAGCGCTCCTCTGGCCGTATTCCGGATTTTTTTTGGTTTGATGATGCTGGCAAGCATGATTCGCTTTGCTGCCAACGGTTGGATTGATAAACTGTATATCCAGCCTTCGTTTCATTTTTCTTATTATGGTTTTGAGTGGGTCCAACCAATAGGGCAATGGACTTATTTGCTCTTCGTGATATGTGGGCTCTCGGCTCTGTTAGTCGCTCTGGGTTGGCAGTACCGCCTCGCCATTATTAGCTTCTTCTTGAGCTTTACTTATATCGAGCTCATGGACAAGACTACCTATCTCAACCATTATTACTTTATCAGTTTGATGAGTTTCTTGCTCATCTTTTTGCCTGCCAACCAATCTTTCTCGATAGATGCCTGGAGAAGAACTGAAATTAGAAGTGATTTAACTCCTAGATGGACCATTATCGCGATCCAATTATTGCTAGGGATCGTCTATTTCTACGCAGGCTTGGCCAAACTTAATACGGATTGGTTACTGCATGCCCAACCCTTAAAAATATGGCTACCTCCTAAGTATGATCTCCCCTTGATCGGTTGGGTGCTGAGAGAGCAATGGGCTCCTTATGCATTTGCTTGGGGGGGAGCGATTTATGATTTGAGTATTCCGTTTTTTTTACTGCTGCGCAGAACGCGTCCTCTGGCCTTTTTGGCGGTGGTCGTATTTCACGCCATGACGGCCTTACTCTTTCCCATTGGGATGTTTCCCTGGATTATGATCTTGAGTACGCTCATTTTTGCTGATCCTAGCTGGCATGAGAAGGTTTTGGCGCGGTTGAAAAAATATTTTCGTTTGCCTGTAGCGACGCAAAATCTTGCGTCGCTACCAACCCGCAATCAAAAAATTCCTATTATCCTTATCCTATTCTTCGCGATCCAAATCCTCATGCCCTGGCGCTACCTCGCTTATCCAGGAGAGCTCTTTTGGACTGAAGAAGGCTTTCGTTTTTCCTGGCGTGTGATGCTGATGGAAAAAGCGGGTTACGCCAATTTTAAAATTGTGAGTGGCAAAACAGGTAAACGATTTTATGTCGATAACACTGATTTTTTGACCGCTTTTCAAGAGAAGCAGATGGCTACCCAGCCAGACTTTATTTTAGAATATGCTCACTATCTAGGCCAGCATTTTGAAAGAGATGGTCTAGAGGATCCGGAAGTTTATGTAGAAAGCTATGTGGCTCTCAATGGTCGCCACAGTCGTGTCTATGTCAACCCGGAAGTAAACCTAATGGATATAGAGCCTTCATTTCGGGCTCGCAATTGGATATTGGACTTCGATGATGAAATACAGGGTTTGTAGTTTACTCTTTATGGGTTTATGCTGGGCCAACTTGCTTTGGAGCCAGACTAGCCTCAGCGGCAAGGTGATTGATGCCGACACCGAAAAGCCTCTTGTAGGGGTAGAAGTCTATTTGTTTCCTCGCGAAGACAAAGCCCTTACAGATGAAGAAGGCAAGTTTTCCTTCCCCTCGGTCAGTGCAGATAATTATGAGCTAGTTGTCTTTTCTCCCCAACACCAGCTTTTTAAACAAAAACTCAATCCAGATAGCCTTGGCCAAGAGTTGAGCGTTCGGCTGCAAGCCAACGAATATGAACTCTCCGAGGTCGTCATTGCGGCTAAACGAGAAGAATTATTTGCTATCAAAAGGCTACGAGAAGTAGAAGGAACCGCGATCTATGCCGGCAAAAAAAATGAAGTGGTAGTGATGGGCTTGCTCACTGCAAATATGGCAGCCAATAACCCGCGCCAAATCTATAGTCAAGTCTCTGGCCTCAATATTTATGAAACCAGTGATGCGGGCCTCCAGCTCAATATCGGCGGGCGCGGCCTTGATCCTAACCGCTCCGCCAATTTCAATACGCGCCAAAATGGCTATGATATTAGCGCTGATGTATTGGGATATCCTGAAAGCTATTATACTCCCCCAGCCGAAGCCTTGGCTGAGATTCAAGTTATCAGAGGAGCGGCCTCCTTACAGTACGGAACTCAATTTGGTGGCTTGATCAATTTTAAGTTCAAAAAGCCCATAGAAGACAAGAAAATTAGTCTTACTACTCGGCAGAGTATAGGTTCTTTCGGTCTCTTCACTTCCTTCAATAGCCTCAGCGGTACCGTCGGGCGCTTTAGTTATTATGCCTATTTCAACTATAAGCGCGGCAATGGTTTTCGCCCTAATTCAGGCTTCCAGTCGCAAAATTCCTTCGTGCACACCCGCTATGAACTGACAGATCGGACGGCCCTCGAATTTGAGTTTACCTACCTTAGCTACCTCGCCCAACAGGCGGGCGGATTAACTGATTCACAATTTTATCGGGACCATCTTACTAGCAACCGCACCCGCAATTGGTTCAATGTAGATTGGAAACTCATTTCTCTTAAGCTCCAGCATAAGTTTTCGGATCGGGCAGAGTGGACGACTCAGTTTTTTGGCTTAGACGCTTCGCGCAACGCTTTGGGCTTTCGGACCAATCGAGTCTCACAAGTAGATGAACTCAGTGCCCCACGCGATTTGATTAAAGGAACCTTCTTTAATGGTGGCTTAGAATCTCGCTACCTACAACGCTACAAATTAGCCAATAAACGGGCTGTATTATTAGTGGGTACCAAGCTCTATCGCAGCCAGAATACCGCCATTCAAGGACCTGGAACGAATGGTATAGACGCGGACTTTACGCTTGCTAGTGAGGAATTCTCGACCTATCCCAATCAGTCGAGCTTTGAGTTCCCCAATTTTAATTTTGCCCTTTTTGGTGAACACATCATCTACCTCAACGACAAATTGTCGATCACTCCAGGCATCCGCTTTGAGCACATCCGCACCGAAAGTGTCGGGACTTACAAAAAAATTGATTTTGATCTAGCCGGTAATCCTATCCGGGACACCACCTTTCAGGACAATCGGGACTTCAATCGCTCCTTTGTCTTGGCCGGAGTAGGGCTAAGCTATAAACCCAAAGAGGGACAAGAACTTTACGCCAATTTCTCCCAAAATTATCGTTCGGTAACTTTCTCGGATATTCGCATCGTCAACCCTTCTTTTCAAGTGGATCCTGACATCTCCGACGAAAGCGGCTTCACGGCAGACCTAGGTTACAGAGGCCGCTTGGATGAAATCTTTTCCTATGAGATAGGGGCCTTCGGTTTGCTATATGACAATCGTCTAGGTGAGGTTTTGAGAGCAGAAACCCGTCAAACTGCTACTGGTGAGGAAGTACAAACGGGCCGTGTGGTGAGGTTTAGAGGGAATATTGGTCGAGCCTTGATGGTCGGAGTAGAGAGCTTGGTAGACTGGAATCTTCGCAAAACATTTTTGCCGGCGCAACCCCAAATCAAGCTCAGTGCTTTTGCCAATACCGCGCTAACCTATTCTCGTTATCTGCAATCCCAAATCCCCGGGGTGCAAGGCCGTCAGGTTGAGTTTGTGCCTTTGCTCAACCTCAAAAGTGGGCTCAATTTTGGCTATCGCAATCTCGTAGGTAGTCTGCAGTTTACCGTTTTGTCTTCCCAGTTTACTGATGCTACCAATGCTCCTCAAAATCTATCTGACAACCAGAGTGGTATTCGTGGGGCGATCCCAGCCTATTCGGTGATGGATTTGTCATTGGCCTATACCTACAAACGCTTTCGTCTGGAAGCTGGCGTCAACAATCTTCTCGACCAACGGTACTTTACCCAGCGGGCGACGGGTTATCCTGGTCCTGGCATTATTCCTTCTGCGCCTAGGGCGGCTTATTTGGTGCTGCAGATCGTGTTATAGGCTACTGCTTCGCAGAACGATTATCATAATCCCATCATACTCTAGCGAGGCAAAATCGTGCGTCGCCTAGAGATAAGCGTTCCGCGTCCCGAAAGCTTTCGGGAGTAAAAAACCCTAAGCCATCAAAATATAAATCAGGATAGTAATCACGCATAGCGCCAAACCAACCGGTTTGACGTACCGCCACGGCTCGATCGATACGACCCCTCTATCTTTTTCCTCGAAGGTGTTTTGGTTAGGGAATAAGGCTGAGACGCCAAACATGACCGCTACATTGAGCAAAAATTCTACGCCCCAGATATGGACAAAATGTAAGTCCCATTCATAGACAAAAACGGTCAGTACGTAGAAGCTAAGCCCAAAGAAAAGTCCTGCAATCGCGCCAGTAGCGGAAACGTAGCGAGTAAAAAAGCCAGCGAGTAGGATACTGATAATGGGGATAAAAAAGATACCGTTGAGCTGCTGCATGAGGTTGTAAAGGCCCTCGGGTGCATTAGCGACAAAGGGGGCAACCATAATGGCCGCGATGGCTAAAGTTGCGGAAGTGAGTTTGCCAATCCGTACTAAACGCTTTTCGCTGGCGTCTTTTTGGATGTGCCGTTTGAAGATTCCTACGCTAAATAGGGTTGCTGCGGAATTCAAGACACTATTGAAAGTACTCAGTACAGCCCCCATCACTACAGCCGCAAATAAACCGATCAACCAATCTGGTAAAATCCTTTTGACGAGTAGAGGGTAAACGCTATCCTGATCTTCATAATAGTCTGTGCCGAAGTAATAGAAGGCAATCACACCTGGCAAAATGATCACCAGAGGGATGAGGATTTTATAAAGACCGGCTAGTAGCAAACCCTTCTGCGCTTCGGCTAGATTTTTGGCCCCTAAAGCCCGCTGGATAATGGACTGATTCATGCACCAGAAGTAGAGCTGATTGAGAATCATACCCGTAAAAAGTACCTCAAATGGTAAGCTAGAATCTGGCGCGCCGATTACACTAAATTTTTCTGGCGCCCGCTCAAAAACGTTCTGTAGGCCTTCCCACATATTACCAGCCCCAATCTCCCAAAGCGCAAAAATAGGTACCAACAAACCGCCAATTAAAAGGCCATAACCATTGATGGTATCAGAGACCGCAACGGCCTTTAATCCTCCAAAAACTGCGTAAACCGAGCCTATGAGGCCAATAAGGATGACCATCAGCCAAATGGCTTGGCCTTGACTGATGCCTAGCTGGGTAGAGACGTCAAACAAGCTCTCAAAATTGATGGCTCCCGTATAAAGGACGATCGGGAGCAGCGTTACTACGAAGGAGATAATGAGAAATAAGGCGACAATAGTCCGCGTAAGGCTACTATATCTCAATTCTAAATACTCCGGTATGGTAGTAAGACCCATCTTGAGGTAGCGCGGCACGAAATATAAGGCTCCTATCACCAAAGCAATGGCTGAGGTTACCTCCCATGCGATGACAATAAAGCCATCTTTATAGGCTGAACCATTCATACCTATCAGGTGCTCGGTTGAGATATTGGTCAGCAGCAGCGAACCCCCAATGACTACTCCGCTCAAACTCCTGCCTCCTAAAAAATAACCGTCCCGAGAACTCAGGGGTTGTTGTCGCAGTTGGTACCAAGTATAGGTGATCACAAAGCCTGTAAAGGCCAGAAAGCTTAGTAGGATTAGCATGGTATTATAGCAGTAGTTTGCCTCAACTTAAAAAAATAATACAAACAGTCCTTAATTCGATCGAACGGCTAATTCACTATGGCAACAAAATTTCCCGTATTTTTGAGAATCGAACCTATTTGAACATACTTATGATTCGCATCATCTCGCTCCTATTTCTCTTCTCATTTAGTACCTGTCGCTATGCCGCCACCTCAGGCGAATATGTCAGCCCAACTAAGGGGCCTAAGAATGTAATTCTTATGATCGGAGACGGTATGGGGATTAGTCAGATTACAGCAGGGCTTTTCAGTAATCGCAATAAGCTCAATCTAGAGCGCTGTGAAACGGTTGGTTTGATCAAAACTTATTCCTCAGATAATCTGGTTACCGATTCTGCTGCAGGCGCTACGGCCTTTGCCACCGGTAAGAAGACCTATAATGGAGCCATCGGAGTAGGCCCACTGAAGAGACCCCTTCCTACCATATTGGAGTTAGCGGAACAAGACGGCATGGCTACAGGTCTAGTAGCTACGAGCGAAATCACTCATGCCACACCAGCGAGTTTTATCGCGCATCAACCTAGCCGGATTCAACATCAGGATATAGCGGTAGATTTTTTGCAAACAGAGGTCGATCTCTTTATCGGTGGTGGACGTAACTACTTTAAAGAGCGAACCGATAATCGTGATCTTACTTATGAATTGAAGGGCTTGCAGTATCGCGTGTTGGATCTGAACACTCCCTTTGATCAAATCAAATTGGAAGACTACGAGAACCTCGCATATTTTACGGCTGACGATGCGCCTACTCGTAAGCTAAAAGGCCGTGATTATCTACCTGCAGCTGGTGATTATGCCGCCAGAACCCTGCGCCAGAGAAGCGAGGAAAATGGCTTTTTCCTGATGATAGAAGGTTCCCAAATCGATTGGGGAGGCCACGCCAATAATGCCGATTATATCATCAGTGAGGTTTTAGACTTTGATGAGACGGTTGGTAAGATCCTTGATTTTGCGCAGCGTGATGGCGAAACCTTGGTCATCATTACTGCCGATCATGAAACGGGGGGATTTGCGATCAACAAAGGCTCAAAAATGGCAGCAGGAGAATTGAAGACAGGCTTTACTACCGGTGGACATACCGCGGCTTTGGTACCTGTATTTGCCTTTGGACCAGGAGCAGAAGCCTTTAGCGGGATTTATGAAAACACCGCCATCTTTGATAAAATGAAAGCTGCTTTGGGGCTGTAGGGTTTTTTCGTCCTGCTTCGCAGAACGAGAGGATTTTAAATGTTGAATTTCGAGCCTTTAGGAGTAAGCTAAGGAGAGGGGAATCAACTCATCCTGCTACATGCTAGCGTTCCGCGCAGCGGAAAAGCCCAATAAAAGCCTTCTTATCCCTCATTTTAAACGTCCTCAAGTTTTTTTCGTAATTTATTCCAACCCCACGTTGGGGCCTACGTCTTTAAGTTGGTAAAGCTAAAAAGTTGAACGCAACTTACACTCATATTCACACTGATCTGGTGGAGGCCTGCAAGTCAGGCGACCGCAACGCACAGTTCCGGCTATACAAGCTGTATTCACGTGCCATGTTTAACATCTGTACCCGTATGCTGGGCGACAGGGCGGCAGCCGAAGATGCCTTACAAGAAGCCTTTGTAAGTGTCTTTACTAAGCTGCATACCTTCCAGGGACGGGCCTCGTTGGGCGCATGGATGAAACGAATTGTCGTCAACAAATGTCTTAGTCTGCTCAATCGCAGAACGCTCTTCACGGAGTCTCTCGACGAGCAACTACATGAGGTAGAAGACGAGTCCTCAGAGAGAGATTGGGCGATTACAGAGGCGGATCTGAGTAGCGAAAGGATTCATCAGGCTATTAAGAGCCTTCCTGAAGGTTGTAGGGTGATCTTCACTCTCTACCAACTCGAAGGGTATGATCACCAAGAAATTAGCGAGATACTGGGCGTTTCGGTCTCGACCAGTAAATCACAATTTCACCGGGCAAAGAAGTTATTGAAGGAGAAATTATTTGATCTGAAACCGAATTAGAAATCATGTGGAAAATCATAGCATCATATATAGATGATCACCGCGAGGAGATCGACCTGGATGAGCCAGGAGGTCAAGTGTGGCGGGCGATCGAACAAAAATTAGACGCTCGGCCTGAGCTCAAAAAAGGTAAAAAGCGCTATTTTGCTTATTACAGAGCCGCCGCTGCTATCGTCCTTTCCGTTGGACTAGGCTATTTGCTTTCAAGAGCTATTCCTGAAAACGATGGTTCCAAGCTCGTAGCCGCCATGGACCAACAAGAGGCCTGTGCTGATTTTGAAAAGAAACAAGCTCGTATGGAGAGCACATTCTTGCGTTCCGAGGAACTCGTAAAAAACGCCAAGACTGGTGCCCAATACCCACAATCGAGCCAATTTCTGAGCGCGATGGACTCATTACGGCCTGCCTATCTCAAGCTTACGGCCAAAATCAAAAAAGATGGTTGTAGTGAAGAGATCGTCAAACAGGTCAATGACCACCAAAGAACCCGTCTCAATTGGATGACCCGTTTTTCGGATCATATTGAGGAAGAACATCAGTAAGAGAGTATTAAGTAGAAAGTAGTTAGTAAAAAGAAAATACTAGTCCAAATACTCTATACTCCCTACTCAGTACTAAAAATATGTATAAGCGTGCGGCCTCACTTCTCAAAAGTGAGGCCGTTTTTCGTAGATAAGCTGTAATTTTATACCATGAAATCACTCAAACTTATTTGTATCTGTTTTATCCTTGCCTCATTCGCAGCCTGTGAGGGCAATGGAATCGCTCCCGCCCCTGTAATTGAGGCACCATTTGTCTCTCTCAATCATGATGGAGAGGTAGAGACGGCTCCCAACCTACCCGGGGGAGAGTATGAAGCCGCTGCTCGTTTTAATGCAGATGAGATTGTCGACTTTAAAGATGGTAAACTAGTTGATGTTTATTTCTACGTCTTTAATCGACCTGCCAGTGCGACCGTAAAGATCTATAAAGGCTCCAACTTTGACGGCCCTGAAACTGTGGTTTACTCTGCTGCCGTAAGTAGTAGCGTTACTGCTAATAGTTGGAATCGCCACACCTTGAGTACTCCTGTAGTCCTCGAAGATGATGATTATTGGATTGCGATTAAGTTTGGTATGACCAATACGGCTCAGATCATTGGCTGTGATCCGGGACCTGCGCATCCAGATGGAGACTGGCTTTATCGCTCTCTAGAAGCAAATTGGTTGACCTTCCGCACTGTAACGGCGCAAGAGGCCAGCATCAATTGGAATATTAGAGGGGTGCTTGAGCCTTAAGGTTTATGGGTTAATGAAAGAAAGATCCACTTATCAAGAACTCAACCCTTCGGTTGAGCTGGCTGATTATGTCCATTCCTATTGGACGCATCAAAATCTCTCAGGCAAGCCAGAAGTGATGAAGATATTTCCGGATAGCTTCTTCAAATTGGTGATTCTTTTTAGGGAGGGAAAGATTTTGGATTTTTTTATGACGGGACTCTGGACAGAATCGAAAGGATTTACGATTCCTCCTAAAGCCTCCACCTTTGGCTGTAGACTAAGGGTGCTTGCTCCAGAATATTTGCTTGATCAAAAAATAGCGTCCTTGCTAAATGAGACTCGTCCATTAGACTCAACTTTTCTTAGCCTTGACGATTGGGATCTAATCTCTGATTTTGAAATTATCGTAAAGCATTGGGAGGAAGCTTTACTCAGGATAATGCCTGACCAAAAGGTTGCGAAACATAAACTTCGGTTTTCAAGGCTACTATACGAAATGGAAGGAGGAATTAGTGCTACTGAATTCGCCGAAAAAGCCCAATGGAGTAATCGTCAGATAAGTCGTTATCTAAATAAATATTTAGGCGTATCGCTCAAAAAATACCTGAATATCCAAAAGTGTTATAAGGCATATATCCAAATTAGAGAAGGGCGTTTCTTTCCTGAAGGTGCCTACTTTGATCAAGCTCATTTTGTAAGAGAAATCAAGAAGCATACAGGTGAAACTCCGCGTGAGCTCTACAAGCGTCAACATGACCTTTTTATACAATTAAAAAACATTAAAGAGAAATAGGTTTGTAGCAAATCAATTTCTCATGAAAAAAATTCTTTTCATCTCCCTTATCTGTTTTTGGGGTATTGCCTGTAAGGACCAAGCTACAAACAAAGTTGACTCTTCAAGCACTAAGCAAAAGGAAATAAACGCATCCGATCAATCTAAAATTGGTCGTCTTAATTTTGCAGTGACCTGGCGTTGGACTACTGATAATGTGCAGTTTGTGATTGATAACTCGACTCAGATGTCCTCTGAGTTAAGCGAACTATGGAATCAAAATATTGTCGAAAACGCATACTTCGATACCAACGCCCCAATCGATAAACTCGGTAATCTACCTAATATTACTTTCTTCATTAAAGCAGAAAATGAAGAGAAAGCAAAGGCTATTTTAAACGGTTTAACAGTAGTAAAAGAAGAGATTGCTGAATATGAGCTACACCCTGTTGGAATGCTTTGGTTAGATCGTAACACTACGGCCATTAATCAAAAGGGAATAACGGGTTCGTATGTAGCAATCTGGGAAACCAAACGGACTTTGGAAGCGTCTGATCCTGTCTTAAAAAAGCAGAGTGATAAAATGCTGGCGCTATGGAATGCCGGAACTATTGAAAACGTTTATTTTGATAATACAAGCGGTATGCGAAGAAATAGCATTACTGATTTTGTGTTTTTTGTCAACTCTATGACTTTAGAGCAAGCAAAAGTAATCTGCGAAACTCTACCGTTTTTCGAACAAAAAATAGCTACCTACAAAATGTATCAGGTTGGTACTTTTTGGATGGGAAGGAACAATGGACACTAGATAATTATAATACTACTATGCGTGTCCTGAAACAAGAAATTTACTTTCCCATTATCGTTGGTATCCACTTCCTCTTCTGGGCCTTAGATCTGTATTTCTACCAAGGCTCTTTTGCGGAGGTTTCGTCCGATACCCTTTTTTTTGGTGATTTGACAAATGAAACTTGGGCCAACGCCCATCGGATTTTAGGCGAAGTCTTTTCATCATGGGTAATTACAGTCTTTGCTTTTAACTTCTTGATGGCCACTAGGGCAAGATGGGTAGAAAAGCTTTTTGGTGGATTGGATAAAATGTACCTAATTCATCGCCGATCTGGAGTGATTGCGATAGTGCTGTTATTGGCACACTTTATGGTTGTGCCACGTGATTTAGTTGAATTTAATTTGGGTAAACCTCTAGGTTTTTATGCCTTCATTTTAATCCTTTTAGGCGTTTTGATTTCTGCCGCTCCGGTTTTTAAACGTAAAATCCCTTATCATAAATGGATAAACATTCATAAGTTGATGGGCTTTTTTTATGTCATGGGAGTGGTACATGGTCTAATGGTTAATAGTTTGATCAAAGAGCTCCCTATCACTAGAGCATATGTGTTTGGAATGTCATTTATCGGGATTGCGGCTTGGATTTATCGAGCTTTTCTGTTCCCAATTTTCAATAAAAAGCTAAAGTATGAGATCGCGGTCTTGAACGATAAAGGCTTTGGGATAACAGAAATACTTTTAAAAGCTGATGACATTGATCTAAACTTTCAAGCGGGACAATTTGCCTTCTTCAGCTTTCCTAACATTAGTAAAAAGGAACAGCACCCCTTTACGATTAGCAGTCATCCGGATGAGGATTATTTACGCATTATCATTAAAGGGTTAGGGGATTACACCCAAGATATCTATAATAAACTCCAAGTGGGAAATACTGCTTGGGTTGAGGGGCCATACGGACACTTTTCTAGGACTAACATTGATGAAAGACGACAAATTTGGCTAGCGGGCGGTATTGGTATTACGCCCTATTTGTCGCTCGCAAAGGCTATTAGAGAAGAACAAGTAAGATTATATTGGTGTGTAAACGATGCTGATGAAGCGATTTATCAAGATGAGTTATCCACTATTGCCGCGCAGAATCCTAACTTTAGCTATACTATTTGGGCTTCTTCTGACCAAGGATATCTGACTGTAAATAAAATGGCGATAAGTGGATATAAAGATCAAGCCTATTTAATATGCGGACCAGAGGCTTTAAAGCATAGTTTTGTGAAACAATTCAAAAGTAAAGGAGTGCGGAACCAAGCGATCTATGACGAATCTTTTGCCTTTAGATAAGAAAAAAGCGTTCTGCCTCGCAGAACGCTTTTCTTTTTGGTAAAGCTATGTGTTTAGGTTCCCTTACTCAGAGAGTGGGGGAATACGTAATACCTGACCAGGGTAGATCTTATCAGGATCGCTCAACATTGGCTTGTTGGCTTCAAAGATCACTGGGTATTTCATATAGTCATCGTAGTACTGTTTAGAGATTTTAGAGAGGCTATCTCCTTTCTCTACAGTGTGCCACTGGGCTTCTGGCTCAGGCACTTCCACAGTGATCAAATCTTCTACAGTAGCCACTCCCTCGACATTACCTGCTGCCATGATAACTTTTTCACGCTCTGCCTGTGATGAAGCAATGCCTTCCAATGTTACTTTATCTTCTACTACGGTAACTTTGAAGTCTTCGATACCGAGTCCAAATTGCTCGACGTGTGCCTTGATTTTGGCTGCTTCTTCTGCTTTGTCGGCTTCAGATGAGCCAAAGATACTTGCGCCGGCGTTTTTCAAAAAGCTAATTAATCCCATTTTTAAAATAAAAGTTTGTTGATACGTCTTTATGATGGAAAGAACGAGAAAAGTCACTGGTAACTTAATTTTTTTTCACCAATGTTTTTCAATTAGTTTTTTTAGTTCAGGATATGACTCATCAGTATCATGCAGCTCCTCTCTCAGCCGCATTATTTCTGATTTTAAGCGTTTCTCGACAGCGGCCAGCTTAGGATCTCCATAGCGATTATTTTCTTCCCTAGGATCTCTGAGTAGGTCATATAGTTCCCAGCCTGCGGGGGAACGCTCCCCTCCCTTGACTTTGTCTAAGGGGAGGCCGTAAAAGAAGATTAGCTTATAGCGCTCATCCCGAACCCCAAAATGAGCTGGCCGTCGCTCCTGCATCCAATAACGATAATAAAAGCTTTCTCGCCAATCGGCGGGTCTTTGCTGCTCAAGATTCGCACAAAAACTTCTTCCTTGCATGTTTTGCGGTATTTCCACTCCGGCCCAGTCCAAAAAAGTGGGCGCAAAATCAACATTTAAGAGCAAGTCCTCATTGATACTCCCCGCTTTGATTTTATCTGGATAGCGAATAAGCATAGGCATACGCGCAGACTCTTCAAACATCCAGCGTTTATCCATATAGCCATGCTCACCTAAGAAATAGCCTTGATCTGAAGTATAGACCACGATGGTGTTTTGGGTTAATCCTTGCTCATCGAGGTAACCCAAAATACGTTCCAAATTATCATTTAAACCTGCTACACCGCGGAGATAGTCTTTGCGTAACTTTTGGCAAGTGGCTTCAATCTTTTCTCGCTCACTCAGGCCTGTCGTATCCAAGGGCGGTTGTGGATAGAAATCAGGACGCTTAAGGTAGCGTTCCATCAAGTCTTGCATAAATATTCCCTTTTCTCGAGATCCCTCAGAGCGGTGGCTGCGATCTTCAAAGAGACTACTAGGCAGGGGGAGGGTATCGTTCTCGTAGAGTGCCTGATAACGAGCGGCAAAATCAAAGGGCTCATGTACAGCTTTAAAATGACACATCAAAAAGAAAGGCTCTTGCTCATCGCGTTGGCCTAGCCACTTTAGTGCCTCGCTCGCAATCACATCACTTGAAAAGCCTTCGTATTCTTTGCCCTTCTCGCTCCAAGCTTGTCCCATTTCCTTGAGGATGGGGTTTTGATAACGGCCTTGGCCGGGTAAGACATTGTAATAATCAAAGCCTTGCGGTTGGGTCTTGAGGTGCCATTTGCCTATTATGGCCGTTTGGTAGCCTGCCTCTTGTAATAGATGGCCGATATGCTTGCGACTAGTATCTATGGCATCATTGAGGGTATAAACCTGATTGAGATGACTATACTGCCCCGTGAGGATAGCCGCCCGACTAGGAACACAAATAGAGTTGGTACAGTAAACGCGATCTAGGCGTATGCCTTCTTTGGCTAGTCTTTGAAACTGGCTGCGCCGAACGTAAGGATCTAATTCGTGATCATAAACGCCAAAGGCTTGACTGCTATGATCGTCCGCCATAATAAATAGGATATTGGGACGACTAGTATCGGGTTCTTGTTTGGGATTACAAGCAATGAGACTCAGGCATAAGCCTAGCCATAGAAAGACAGAGCGCATAGGACAAGATTATTTCTTGCGCTCAAGTAAGGCTTTTTTACGAATTTCAAAAACCGTCTGCATAACCTGACGGATACGAACGCTCACTTCTTGGGGACTAAGACCGTCCACCGCATGCCCTGCATAGATGACCTGATCTGCAGCAACGGCAGTCTTGATGAGGTTTTGTTGATGCTCAAGGGTGAGATATTTGAGCTTTGAGATCTCCGTACGTAGCTCGGTAGTAGTGAGCGAAAGCAGGGCCAATTTGTTGTCAGGATCTAAATAGGCCTTCCAAAGTTTATTGATCGCAGGGAAAAAAATACGCTGATCATGTACTTGGGAGAGTTTTTTGAGCTGACGCTTGATCCCCTGCCATTCAAGATTATGAGAGCGTACGGCTAGATACCTCCTGATGGGCCGGCGCAAGATCAGCAAAAATAATCCTATTATCAGAATGATTGCTGTCAGTAAGGTGATGAGACCGCGATAACTCCGAGCTTCTTCTAGCTCTGTGAGAGCTTCAAAACGCTTAAACGCTAGATCCTCAAATTCTGCGGGCAGATTACGCGCAAAAAAGATGGTGTCGCTATTTACTACATGCCGCCAGTTAGTGTCTGTCCCCATGATAGAGCCAAAGCGGAGCTTGAGGTATTGCTGATCCGCGATGTCAAAGCTCTTTACCTGATAGACGGCCACATCAGTGAGCATATTACCTGTAAAAATCGTAGGCTGAGCTTGAAAGTCTACTAGTTCAAAAGGCCGAAAATTGGCGGTGTGATTAGGAAATATCACGGACACATCTTTAGGATGGATCACCTTAAGCTCGATCGGTACCACCTTACCTAAGGTGAGCGAATCCGCCAAAAAGTTCAGTTCTGCGACAATGCGGTTGCGCTGCCCCAAGCAGGGCAATATCAGCATCAGGGCAAGACTGCATGTAAAGATTCGCTTCATGATCTCTTCTTGCGCTTATTTCGTCGTCTAAAGTAACGCTCCAATACTGGTAGATAATCCTCCGCGGTATCAACCGAGATATAGCCGATATCATTGCGCTGACACAACTCTTGCAACTTAAAGTGGATGTTGTCAAAGTTTTCTTGTAGCTGCTTGCGATAACCGACATCTCCGGTATTGAGCCAGCGTTGCTGGTTCGTTTCTATATCTACTACTGGGATAATACCCGATCCAATATAAAACACCTCATTAGGATGAAAAAGACGGATCAAAATCACCTCGTGTTTACGGCTTAATTGCGTCAGAGCCTGCTCATAGCCTTCGTCTAAAAAGTCAGAGATCACCAATAAGATGCTGCGCCTTCTGAGGGTATTGCGGATAAATTGTAGCGCTCTACTCAAATTAGTTTGCTCGCTACGGTTTTCCATGGTCAACACCCCTCTTACCATTTTGAGGATGTGTTTACGGCCCTTATTGGGTTTATAAAACTTCTCGATCTGGTCAGAAAACATGGCTAGGCCGATCTTGTCGTTGTTCTGCAAAGCAGAAAAGGCCAAAAGACAGGCAATCTCAGTACCGATCAAGCGCTTGTTTTCATCGCCAGGCCCAAAATCTCCCGAGCCACTGATATCAAATAATACGAATAAGGTTTGTTCCCGCTCTTCGCGGAACGTTTTGATAAAGACCTCGCCGGTTTTAGCCGTTACGTTCCAGTCAATCTGGCGAATGTCGTCCCCATACATATAAGGCCGCACTTCATCAAACTCGAGTCCTTGACCCTTGAAGGCAGACTGGTACTCTCCTGCAAAGGTGGTTTCGACCAATTTGCGGATTTTGAGCTCGATGCGACGGACTTTTTTGAGGGTATCCTTCATGGAAGTTTTGAATGTTTGAGTTGTTGAAGGCTTAAATCAATCATTCAACAAATCTTAATTCAATAATTATACCGCGATAGGGGCTTTGATACGTGGGTGGGGATCGTAATTGCTGAGTTCGAAATCTTCGTATTTAAAATCGAAGATAGACTTGACCGCTGGATTGAGCGTCATCGTCGGTAATGCTCTTGGTTCACGACTGAGCTGCAGTTTTACCTGCTCAAAGTGATTGTGATAAATATGAGCATCCCCAAAAGTATGGACAAAATCACCCGGCTGAAGACTAGTAACTTGGGCCATCATCATGGTTAGGAGAGCGTAAGAGGCGATATTAAAGGGGACCCCCAAAAATAGATCAGCACTACGCTGGTATAGCTGACAAGAAAGCTTGCCGTCGGCTACATAAAATTGGAACATCGTATGGCATGGCGGAAGCGCCATGTCCTCCACTAAAGCCACATTCCAAGCGCTTACGATAATACGGCGGGATTGGGGCTTATTTTTGATCATCTCGACCGCATTGCTGATCTGATCGATCGTCTGGCCGTTAGGGGTTTCCCAGCTGCGCCATTGCACGCCATATACTGGTCCCAGTTCACCATTTTCGTCGGCCCACTCATTCCAAATCTTTACGCCATTTTCTTGTAGATAACGAACGTTACTATCGCCCATCAAAAACCACAATAATTCGTGTATAATGGACTTGAGGTGAACTTTTTTGGTCGTAACGAGGGGGAAGCCTGCTTGCAGGTCGTAGCGCAACTGGTGCCCAAAGACACTGCGGGTACCCGTACCCGTACGGTCGCCACGGTCTACACCATGGTCCAAAACGTGTTGTAAGAGGTCTAAATATGACTTCATTTATTTCTCAAATTTCCGATCTCTCCTATTTTTACCCAATTTAGAAAATATTTGTGGGCCCTCCTTTCAAATCTGGCCCGATCTGACAATCTAACCCGATGAAAAGCAAAAAAGCCTCCGAGACCTATACGTTGAAGACCGAACTCGTATTGCCAAATGATACCAATAACCTCGGCAATCTAATGGGTGGCAAGCTCCTCCACTGGATGGATATCATCTCGGCTATCGCGGCCCAAAGAGCTTCTAATCGTACAGTGGTTACCATTGCGGTGGATTTTGTAGAGTTCAAATCCTCCATTCCTTTGGGCTCTGTGGTCATACTAGAGGCATTTGTTACCCGAAGTTTTACCACTTCTATGGAGGTGCGGATCGATGTCTCTTTTGAAAACCTCCAGACCGGTGAAAAACAGGCAAGCAATTCTGCCTATTATACTTTTGTAGCAGTTGATCAATCTGGGCGTCCTATCCCAGTGACTCAGGTTGAGCCAGAGACCGAAAATGAGCAAGCTCTCTACGAAGGAGCGATGCAAAGACGGGAGTTGAGATTGCTACTGGCTGGAAGGATTAAACCCAATCAAGCCAAGGGGCTAAAAGAGCTATTATCGCCAAGAAAATAATAAATTGATAAAATTGGGGCTAGATTTTTGTGAATTTGAGGATATATACATGTATATTTAATAAATCCTCAGAAAACAAGCATGGCTCAGACAACACAACTCGATCAACTCGACTTCAAAATCCTTAATATTTTACTTGAGGATGCGCGCACTCCTTATCTAGAGATTGCCCGCTCTTGCGAGGTGTCTGGTGCCACAGTACATCTACGCATCCAGAAGCTAGAGAAGATCGGGGTGATCGAAGGTTCACATCTTACACTCAACTACAAGCAACTAGGCTTGGGAGTCTGTGCTTTCTTAGGCCTCTATCTCGAAAAATGTGATAGTTTTGATGACGTTTTTTTGGCCCTCAAGGACATCCCAGAGATTATCGAGTGCCATTATACTACGGGTGAATACGCCCTTTTTCTTAAAGTTTGCTGCCGCGATACAGATCACTTGCGGGTTTTATTGGTGGAGCAAATTCAAAAAATACCCTTTGTACGACGAACCGAAACCTTTTTATCTTTAGGTCAGGCCTTCAATCGGAAGCCAGGTCTTGGATATTTGCAGGAGGAGCCTGCATTGAATGGTGAAGTAGTTTGATCGATTTATTAATTCATGCTAGTCATATCTACCCGCTTGGCGGTTCTTACTTGCCTTGCAATGGCATAGCTATACACAACGGGCGGGTAGTGGCTACGGGAGAGATAAGCGTTCTGCGCCAGCAGTACCAGAGCCAAACCCAACTCGACTTAGGAGATGTCTATGTTTATCCCGCCTTTCATGATGCTCACTGTCATCTACACCGCTACGCACGCCAGCAATTGGAAGTAGATCTTAGAGGCTGTCGTTCGGAAACAGAAATGTTGGAACGAAGCAAGAGCTTTGCCGAGCAAAATCCAGAGGGTTGGATAGTTGGCCGCTCCTGGGATCAAAATTTATGGGAGGAACCTGTTTACCCTAGTCGGGAACGCTTAGATCAGTACTTTCCAGATCGTCCTGTCTATCTTGAGCGTATTGACATCCATGCTGCTTTAGTCAATACAGTAGCACTAGAGATGGCAGGCCTTAGCGAGAGCAGTAGCGTTTCCGGAGGGGAAATTATCCTAAAGGATGGGCAAATGACAGGTATCCTCATCGACAATGCTCGCAATCCCGTGATAGCGCTTATGCCTGAGCCTAGTGAAGCGCAGTGGGAGTATGCCCTCAATTTGGCCCAAAAGCAGCTTTGGTCGATGGGCTTGGTTGCTTTAGGAGATGCCTTGCTGACAGGGGAAAAGGCCGACCGATTAATTCGCTTAAATCGGAAGGGAAGCTTTGAGATGCCAGTTTATGGTATGATCCCCGCTGATGAGGCTCATATGGCGCGTTATTTGGCCGCTGGACCCATACAAGAAGAGCAAGTGTCCTTGGGCGCCTTTAAACTTTTTGCTGATGGTGCACTAGGGAGTAGAGGCGCTTGGCTGATAGCAGATTATACGGATGCGCCAGGAGAGCGAGGTTTACAGCTATTAGACTTTGAAGAGACCCTAGCGATTGCCCAAAGAGTCTATGCGGCGGGCTTTCAACTTTGTATCCATGCGATTGGAGATGCGGCCAATAAACAAGTCGTAGAACTCTATCAAAAGGTACTCCCCCAAGGCAATCAGCGGCGCTGGCGTATTGAGCATTGTCAGATGATGGCGAAGGAAGATTTTGCCATCATGCAGGAGTACAATATTTTGCCCTCTATTCAGCCTACTCACGCGATCTCAGATGCGCCTTGGGTGAAGCAACGAATTGGAGATCGGATCAAAAAGTCTTACCCCGCCCAGTCATTATTAGATGCTTGCGGCAAAATTGTCTATGGTACCGACTTTCCGGTCGAGTCCCCTGATCCTTTGGCTACTTTTCGGGCGAGTGTCTTGCGAGAGGTAGAGGGAGAGGTTTTCCTCTCCGAGGAACGCTTAAGTGCACAAAATACTTTGTCGGCGATGACAGAATGGGCGGCATTTTCTGCTTTTTGGGAAGGAGATCGAGGCAGTTTGTTGCCCGGAAAATGGGCCGATATGATCATTTTGGACCGAAATTTGCTAGGGGAACGGCCTGAGGATGTGCGTTTTACCAAGCTTTTACAAACTTGGGTGGCTGGAAAAGTGGTTTTTTAGCCATTTAATGCATAAATTGGGTCAATCATTGGGGAGTTCTTTTCTAGCCGACCTTCCATTTTTTGAAGCGTTTTTTTTATTGTTTGCCACACTTTTTGTCCCATTTAGGTAAAAAAAATCGCCAATCGGGAAAAAAGAATATGGCCTTAGCCTTAAAAATCGGTATTTCGAAATGTCTATCTCAGTGAAATAATTTCCCTGCACAAATAATTATATGCTTAAACAAAACCAGCAGCTCAAACTCCTGCAAAAAATCTCGCCTCAGCAGATTCAGTTTATCAAACTTTTGCAGGTCCCTACAGCATCGCTGGAGCAGCGTATAAAGGAGGAATTAGAGAAAAATCCTGCCCTTGATGAGCTCAACCTTGGCTTTGGAGAAGAAAAGCCCAAAGGAGAGTATGATGATCTCGACAAGAAAGATGATGCGCCTGCCGCAGATGATAGCTTGAGCTCAGATTATGGTATGGAAGATTATCTCGCCAGCGATGGCTATGACTATCGTACTCGACTCCCATCAGGTGGCGACTCAGATGATGATGATTATGAGGCGCCAATTGTGCAGATGAAATCCCTGTATGACTCTATGATGGAGCAGATGAGTATGGTGCCCTTGACAGAGCACGAACAGCTCATTGCGGAGCATATCATCGGTAATATTGATGAAGATGGCTATCTAAGAGGTAAAGGAACCATGGACCCGATCAAAGCCATTGTCAATTACATGGCTTTTCGTCAGCAAATCTCAACCTCGGTCGATGAGGTTGAAGGACTCTTATTCAAAATTCAAAAGTTTGATCCCGCAGGGGTTGGTGCTAGAGATCTGCAAGAATGCCTTTTGCTGCAGCTCTCACGCAAAGAGCCCCAAACCGAAGAGGTTGAGTTGGCTTATGAGCTCCTAGACAAATATTTTGAGGAGTTTAAAAAGAAGCATTTCTCGAAGATTCGTTCCCGACTAGGGATATCTGAAGAAAAACTGACCCGAGTTTATGGCTTGATCAAAAAACTCAATCCCAAACCCGGCGAATCGCAATCAGTCATCAAGCATGAGTACATTATCCCTGACTTTATCTTGACTACTGAAAACAATCAGATTCATATCCGCCTCAATAACCGCAATGCGCCCGACCTTAAGGTTAGCCGCAACTATGTCAATATGTACCGTGAGTATAAAGGCATGCAAAAGGTCCAGAAAAACGCCGCGGTCAAAGAGACCCTAGACTTTGTCAAACAGCGGATAGAGGCCGCACAGTGGTTTATCGACGCCATCAAGCAACGTCAGTTCACCCTACTCAATACGATGGAGACAATCGCAGCCAAGCAAAAGGCATTCTTCCTTTCTGGTGGCGATGAAAAGAAGCTCCGTCCGATGATCCTTAAAGACATTGCGGACGAAATCCATATGGATATCTCCACTGTCAGCCGCGTTGCCAATAGTAAATACGTTCAAACGGAATTCGGCATTTACCCGCTGAAGTTTTTCTTCACCGAGGGAATCGAGACCGAAGACGGTATGGTATCCAACCGTGAGGTGAAGAGTGCCTTGCAAGAGATCATCGATGCAGAAAGCAAGCGTCGTCCCCTGTCTGATGACAAGATCGCTGTCCTACTCAAAGACAAAGGCTACAACATCGCCCGCCGTACTGTCGCTAAATATCGAGAGCAATTAGGCGTTCCTGTGGCCCGTCTCCGCAAGGAAGTTACTTAGTCTCTTTTTGCTCTAGTTTTTTATTATTTACCTCCAGCATAGTTATCGGGAGCGCGGAACACTCATATCGTATTGCTTATCGTTTTATTACCTTTTGATAGCTAATCCCCTCCGGAGTTTCGACTGAGATAAGGTAGATCCCACTCTCCCAATGCGGAGTTTCAATCTGGTGTTCGTGCTGATCTGCGCTTGTTTGCTGGTAGATCCTCTGCCCAAGCATGTTGTAAACGGAGTAATTGATCAACTCACCTCTTGCATTCTGCACTTCTATTTGGAATCGTTCCCCGAAGGGATTAGGAACCACTTGAAAGTAGGGTAGAGCGGAGGTCTTGTCGATGCTTAAAGCAGGTGGAGGACCAATGGTATTGAGGGTAAAATCGGTATAGATAGGGGGATTGAAGTCGAAATAAATAGCAGCACGATTACGTATTTGGGTAAATCGAGTCAGACTTGATTTTGGGTTAATCTTAAATTGTACAAAGCCGTGGCTTTCTGGCTCATTAGTGGTACTGTCAGGGAGCTTAATACCTGGGAAAAAGAATTTTAGGGTTCGTTGTTCGGTAATAGAGACTTCCATCTGGTGGCTACTCCCTAATAATTGAAAACTACTTAAGTCAAGTTCTGCTGGTAAAGTGTCTAGCAGCGTGATATTTTCAGCGTAAGTATTTCCCGTATTTTGGAAACGAATTCGATACTCAAGACATTGCTGTGGGGCGATATAGCCTTCAGGGCTCTCGGTCAGTGGAAAAGATAGTTTGTCATTGGGATCATAGGCACAAAGTAGCAATTGAGTCAGGGTATCAGTATTATTTACTGGGAGAAAGTCTGGAGATGTTGGCGTGATACTGGTATAAGAAAACATAGAATCAACATTGGAATTCACTCCAGGCGAAACTAAGTCTACAACAAAATCTGAGAATTGCCCTGCTTCCATGCTATCTATATCCCAAAATAGATCCGGTAAAGCAATAGAATCGGGAGTTGGCTGAGCGCTAACAAAGCTTAAAGAGGTATCTAGGGCCAAATGTAATTGAGCAGGGTAAAATGCTTTACCTACATTGCTTACTCTCAGATGCGTTACTTGAGTCTCACTACATCTTGGATCTAGATCTCCCATAAGAGAGATTCGATAATCGGCGCTATCCCAAGCAAAGTAGGAGCCAATCAGAATAGGCGAATTCTGGGGGAAAAGACTATCTACCGTCAGGTTGATGGTTTGGGGACTACTAGTCTGGAAAAGATAATCTGGAGGTAGATAATCGATCTGGTAGTTGCCGGAGTCCACAATAAAACGGAAATAACCATCTTTATCGCTAAGCCTTAGGGTAGAGTCAGGTAGGAGTCTGACAAGTTGATTTTTTAAGGGAGATTCTAGGCTATCTTTTATTCCATTTTGGTTTTGATCAAGATAGATCTGGCCTTTGATGATATAAACAGGGTCAACTTCTCTTGGTCCGTAGCGCATGAAGGTGCTATTGCTAGATCTAAAATAGGCGCGGTTAGAACGATCAAAAGCCATTAAACGACCTCTGCCTTGAACAGGTTGGCGGGGAATGTTTTCAAGTGTAAGCCCATTGAATTTTAGGGTTTGATAATTGGTGTTAATCCAAATATCACCTACCAGATCCGCTTTAATAGATCGAATGTTAAATACAGTATTAGGTAGAGCAAAAGGAGCAAAATCAAAGCTTGTCCATTGCTGTCCATCATATTTGAGTAGATAGTTTTGCTGGTATGTCCAAATGTTTCCTGAAGGGTCAAGTTCGAATCCGTGGAGATTGGTCTCCATGCCAGAACCAATGGGGTCAAATGCTGTGATTAGCTTCCAGTTTTGTTGATCCCAACAAACTAGATTTTCACCCATATTAAACCAAAGGCGATCCTCTTGATCCATTTTGCAGCCATAGAAAAATTGACCCCAAAGAGGGCTTCCTTGCTGGGGAAGCAGGGAAATAGTGGTATCCTGGATATAATAAACCTGTCTACTATCTGCGATAAACCAGACTTTTTGTTGACTATCGATAGCAAGATTTCTAATATCATTTAGAGGTAAGCCATTATATCTATCAAAAAGCCTCCACTCATTGCCATCATACTTCACTACCCCGCTAGAAGTAGAAATCCAGAGATTACCGTATGCATCTTCCTTAACATCCTGGGCGGCCCTAGGTCCTAGTATAGTATCACTTTGATCTAGATAGTATTCCCAGTTTCCACCATTGGTGTAAATGAGACCGTCGTACCCTGCAAGCCAAATTTCATCATTTCCTCTTACGTGGAGTTGGTTGACATCTCGGTCATGTAAGCCCAATTGTCGATCAATCGTGAGGAAGGTATCTTGACTAGTGTCTAAATATTGTATGCCTTCATCATTTATAATATAAACAGTGCTATCAGATCCAAATCTGAAATCATAAGCATGTGTATACTGAACACCCTGTGTGAAATAGTAATTCCATACTGAATCTTTGTAGCTCGAAACATAGCTTCTATCTACCCAAAGTGTATTGTCCGGAGCTACCGCAATGGATCTAGTAACAATATGGTTAGATGGATCTATCGATGTCCAAGTGGTATCTTCATATTTTAGTAATGAGTTACTGGTTCCGAGATAAACAATTCCCGTAGAATCTGCGGCAATATCATAGATTTGAAATAAACTGTTGCCGTTAGTGTTACCGGGATTTTTGATCCAGTTTTGGCCATCATAATACACTGCACCGTGGTGAAAACCAATGACCCACCTCTCTCCAGTGGGTAGGACAAGCATGTCGACAATTTTAAAACTGCTAAATGGATAGTCATTGATATGGGTCCAAGTTTGGCCATCAAACATATATAAGCCATCAAATTGAAAGTCGACCCAGATATTATTTTGGTAATCAGCATAGATCATATTTATTGAGGGAGGACTTGTCAGGGGTTCATTAGTAGGATTGTGGGTGGTCCATGTCTGCCCATCAAATGACTGTAACCAAGACAAGTGAGCCGACAGCCAGACTACATTATTACGATCTACAATCACCCTTTCCAATGAATTACGATGCAATGGACTTAATCCTTCTAAATAGGTATGCCACTTTGTTCCATCGAAATGATTGAGACCTGGGCCAAATGGTCCAATGTATCTTCCTGCCCATAATTCGTTATTTGAAGTGACATCAAAAGTAAAAAAGGGCAAAGAGGGGCTCCCATAGGTATAAGTATGATAACAACGATCTCCGTCGCAATAGTCATAAGACAAAGAGTCTCCATCATCGCAAATACTCGTAACATTACAACTATCTGCTTCCTCCCAATATTCCACTCCATATAACCAGCCGGTCCATACGTTTTGGGAAGTTTGGGCCTGAATCTTAAAAGGGATCGCAAGGAGAAAGGAGAAGTAGAAGAAATATCTCATAATGGCTGCTGTAAGTCATAAAGATATTGATTCTTCTATTTATGCTGTAAGGACTTTTGTCATTTTCTGTATGGCTTCTGATGGCCCAAATAAAAATAGCCGTTCCGCGCAGCGGAACGGCTAAAAAAGCTAAACAAATATCTTTTATCTCAACAGCGTAATGGTGCGAGCATCAAAGTAATCATTACCATCATTGTCTTGGTAGCGAACATGATAGACATAAACGCCTTCTGGCACATCTGCACCCTGCAGATCTTTGCCATCCCAAGTGAAGTTTGGATCGCTAGACTCATAGATTTTCTGTCCCCAACGACCAAAGATCTGGATATTGAAGGCTTCAAAGTTAATGTTGTACGCCCCGATTTTGTAGGTATCATTGCGACCATCCTGATTAGGCGTAAAGGCCGAAGGTAGATAAACCTCGATGATCTGCTTGACCTCAATCGGGATGATGGTTTCCATTTCACAACCATTGATGTCTGTTACTTGCAGGCGAACTTCATAGCGCCCTGGATACTGATACTCATGAGAAGGATCAGAAGCGCTGGAAGTATTGCCATCACCAAAGTTCCAGTTCCAATCAGTAAGATCAATGGTACTAGTAGAACTAAAGTTGACTAAGCCAAATGGAAGTTCAACTTCTTGCTTATCAGGTACAATACTGAGGTCTTGACTATCATAAATGAAAGCGGTAACGGGCTGCGGCACGCTGATACAACCTCTATCTGAAAAGCCTTCAATATAGTAGGTTGTCTCCAGCGGTAGAGGTGGCGTGGTGAAGGTAAATCCTTCGTACAAAGCACGGTTGCCGTTAGTAATATCGTCAAGGTTGGCGTACCAGCGGATGACGGATGTCGGTTCTGTAGTCGCCAGTAAGAACGCTTGGTTGCCAAAACAAATGGTGTCATCAGTAATAGTTGTGATTTCCGGTAATGGACTAACGATGACATTTTGAGTTACTTCGGCGGCACAACCACTATCACTTACGGCCGTAAACCTCGCTCGGTAAATATCTGCTACCTGATAGAGGTTTTCAGGATTTTGTAGGCTGGAGGTTGAACCATCACCAAAGTCCCAAGACCAAGCTGCGATATTACCTTCTGCTATGTCAGCACCACCAAAGAACTTGGAGGTGTCTCCCAAACAAACTTCTTGGACTGCATAGCCGGGGAACGGACGAGGATTGATGAGTACGGCTTGGGTGAGAGTATCTACACAACCGGCTGTGGTCTGAACGGCAAGACGTACATCATAAGTTCCTGCTCCACTAGTGAGTGAATATTTATTTTCAGGGAACTGGACATTGGCTTCTTGGCCGTCTCCAAAGTCCCAAGACCAGTTAGAGATAGGAGTAGAAGGTACGCTTTGCGAACGATCAATAAATTCTGTGAATACATTTTCACAAGTCTCATCATAGGTAAAGTTGGCCACTGGATCTGGGAAGATCTCAATATTGCGTTGTATAGTGTTAGTACAACCGTTTTGAGTCGTAACGGTAAGCGTTACATCGTAGAATCCAGCCGTGTTATAAACGTGGGATGGGTTCACTCGTGTAGAGGTGTTAGCTGCGCCACTACTGGGATCACCAAACTCCCAATCGTGATTGGAGATAAAATCCAACGAACCTGCCACAGTAGAAGCAGACGAGGCCAATACGAGACTATCTTCACAAGCACTGATGATTTGGAAATCAGCGATCGGATTAGGATTGACAAATACCGTTCTGGTGAAATCATCTGTACATCCTGCGTCCGAAACTACACTTAGCGTTACGTTGTAATACCCAAAGCCACCATAAGTGTGAGAGGTGTTGGTACCTACTGCAGTATTGCCATCACCAAAGTTCCAGCTATAGCCTGTAATCACACTACCTAGCTGTATTCCGGCTGTCTGTTGGAAGGTGTTGGCATCACCTTCACAAGCATTGGTAAAGCTAAAGTCGGCTACGGGCACTGGCTCTACCTCAATCCTACGGGTGATCGTATTGGTACATCCATTGCTACTCATCACTGTCAAGCTCACGTCATAGTTACCTGGCGAAGCATAGTTATGAACAGGATTTTGATCGGTAGAGGTAGTATTATCATCAAAGTCCCAAGTCCAACCTACGATAGTACCATCGTTGATCGTTGAGAGATCAGAGAAACTGCTACTAAGACCTTGGCATATAGTAGGCGTGCTAAAGTCTGCTGCGGGTTCGTCATAGGCCTGTACCGTAACAAAGGTCGTATCGCCTGGACAGCCATTGGCGTCATAGGCAATCACCCATAGGGTTGAATCAGCATTTAGACCTGCCAAGGTGATAGAAGGTTGCGTAAAGCTACCGGCACTCCATAAGTATGTGTCGCCTCCTGCAGCTGTCAGAGTGGTTGAGCCACCTGGACATACTTGGAAGTTACCCGAAACTAAGGCTGGAGGTCCAACGGTTACATCCACCGTTACGAAGATTTCGTCCGAAGAACAACCATTGTTAAAAGATACTACTGAATAAGTAGTAGTAGAGGTCGGATTGACCGTAATATTTTGTGAGGTATCTCCTGTACTCCAAAGGTAGGTATTACCGCCCTGAAGGTTACCAGTAGCAGAAAGGACCTGTTGATCTCCAATACAAATGACGGGGTTGTTAGGGAAGATCGAGGTTTGTAGCGTTGGATTAACAATCACTCGCGTATAATCAACCGTAGTACAAACGCCGTCGGTTACAGTAAGGATGTAATTGAGTGTATCCTGCACACTACCTGTATTGGGATACATAAAGGTGGGTTGCGCTAAGGTAGGATCACTCAAAGCTGTACCGGGGCTCCAACTGTAAGATTGGCCAGGAATGGCTTGCGTTCCCAGCGGGAAATTAAAGTTAGAACAAATCGATACGTCAGAACCAGCATCGGCCGTAACCCCACCTGGGAGAGTCGTGAATCCCGGAATCACCGTGCGACAACCAAACGTGTCTTCCAATTGGAGATTAAAGTTATATAAGCCCGGTGCGGGATAGAGATGCGTAAAGGCTGAATCTTCGGTATTTGGATTGAGGCCTAAATTACCATTACCACTCCACGAAGTCACAGGGAAGACGTTGTTATAGATACTCGGAATGGTTGAAACCGGTAAAGCTACCAGCTCCATCTCATTACAGCCGATATAGTTACCAACCGCTTGAGAGGTTTCCAAAACATCATCGACATAGATAATGATTGTGTACTGGTTAAAACCCGGTACAGGACAAGCATCATCATTGACCGAAACGGTAAAGAAGTAGGCTCCTGCTGCAGTCAAAGGGGGAGTCCAACAGAAAGTAGCCACTGGCGCGGCGCCCGAAATCGAATTTTGGATGGTAGAATTGGTAGCATCCGTAAAAGTTGCACCAGGGATATTTTGGTTCCAAGATAGCGTATAAAACAAGTTAGGATCTTGGCTGATCACTGGGATATCAAAACAAATCTCCGAGCCTGCACAAGTTCTTGCTTCATTGTAAGAAAGCGGGAAAGCAGGTACACTATCTGGGCCAATGGTCACACTCGATGGCTGGATACCACCAGTGATAGGGTTACTAGAGGTGCAGTTAGGGATTACCGTAATCTGCATGTCTCGTACCACCTGACCGATTTGCACGCCATTGCGCCACTCTTTTACCACGATACAAACCACTCCGACTACTACGGCACCAGTAGGGGTAGGCGTCATAGTTACGTCTCCTGTAAGAGGATTAACCGAAACGTCCCAAGTGGGTCCCATTGGGGCTTGTGGCCCGTGTCCATTGAGGTAAGTTACCGTAACGCCTGGATCTACATAACAAGGACCTAATTCATAAGAAAGTGAATCCCCATCTGGATCAATTGCGCCCTGATTAAAGGTAAATAACTGACCTGCGCAAATGTATGGTACAGGTTTGTTTTGGAAGAAAGGAGAACTATTACAGGGATTGAGCGTAAGGTCAATAATGGTCTCACCTGTGTAAATTCTTCCTGTAGTGGCTCCTGTTGGGTTGGCAATTGAGGTAATCGCTGCGTTTCTACAGCAGGATTCCCACTCAATCAAGAAGCCGGAACAATTGGTCGAGTTACAAAAATTGTACTCTCTCGTAAATACTGCCTCAGATACGCCAAACAAAGGAGCAAGAGGGTTGGTATCATCACACCTAGTTGATGAGGGAGTACCCGGAGGAGGATTAATGGCATCAGGGCACAATGGCGTTACTTCAAAATAAGAAACCAGAAACCAGTTTCCTATTGGAGTAGGAGGCACACAACCCGCTGATAAGCCAATGAAGTCAAGAAAGGGGGAAGCAGCGTTTACTGCATTCAAGACTGCTGGCGTGGTGACCGTAGGAGGAGGATATACAGGCGTTTGAGTCGCTCCACCATTACAATCGTAATAAGTCTTGTGGGTGATGCGATACGTACATGGGCCTGTACATTCATACGAGATATCTACTCCCATGAAGTGAGTAGCTTGAAGTCCATCAAAACTGATCGACAATAATAGTAGCGTAATGAGAGAGTAAAGCGTCTGTTTCATGATCCTTCTAAGCAAATTTGCGATGATCCCTGTCAAGTACAGGGCGGATGACAAGATAACGGAGAAGCCGATCTAATATTTATAATGAGGACGGCGTATTTTTACAATCCCTGAAATTAGAAAAAAAAATGGTTTTTCCATACCATTCGTTCTTCCATTTAGCGGCAAAGATGCCTTTTTGGTCAAGATTAATGCGCTGACTGTTATTTGTTTGCGCATAATAGGCCAAGACTTTTGTATTAGGCTAAGCAAACATTTTTTACGGTGATTTTGCTAATTGTAAAATCTCTCTTGCAGCAGATTTTGGGATATCCTCTTGCTTATAAGGGTAAGATTTTTTCAACTTATATACTGCTTCGCAGAACGCTTTCCTCTCTCCCAACAGATTTCCCTATTTGGTTGATTCACGCATAGCGTACATAATACGAATGATTAAACTAATAACATATCTCTTTTTGACAATAATTAGTTATTTAAAGTTATTATTTCTTTTACCAACATCTTATCCTTCTGGGATTGATATGCTCTCTAACACATGTAATATATTCAAAAATCAAGGGTGGACTTTGTGCGAAAATAATGGCAGTTCGTTTCATGACATTCTGGAATTATGATTATTTAATCCCTATTTTTGCTTAGCTTGGCTAGATAATGAATGTGAATGGAGAACTTTTATTTGCTACTGATATGAAATCGTTCAATCGCATCCTTCTTTTGATGGGAAGTATGCTTATTTTTAGTGTCCAATCAGTTTTGGGGTCTCACTTTATGGGGGTAGATATCTCCTACGAGTGTATTGGACCATGTACTTACCGTATCTACGTAACCACATATTACGACTGTGTAAGTACTTCTATTACTCCTACTCCAGTGGTCAATGCACCTGGAAATGCACCTGCACCTCCCAATAATGGTACCTTCGATATATTCGGTACTACTGCAAACTGTAACGACCCAGTCGGTATCGGCGGTTGGCAGTTTGTCTCCTATTTAGAGGTGACCCCTGTCTGTCCAACCGCGACGACAGAGTGTGATGGTACCCCCGGTCAGTTAAGAGGGGTAGCAGAAGCAGTTTATTATCAGGACTTTGACTTCTGTAATACCAACTGTAACGAATACGTAATTGAATGGGAATCCTGTTGTCGTAATGGCGCGATCAACTCCGGAGCGGCCAATGATGGTATTTATTCCGGTTCGACGACTATCAATACGGCTATCACTCCGTGTAACTCCTCCCCTCAATTCGCTAATCCCCCGATCCCTTACTTGTGTCAAGGGGAATCCTTTACCTTCAACCAAGGAGCCTTTGACCCTGATGGGGATTCGCTGGTATATTCTCTTGGACCTTGTTTAGATGATCTTGGTGTCAATGTAGGCTATGGTCCTGGCTTTTCGCCAACTCAGCCTCTTGGCGCGGGCTGGAATGTTACTGTAAATTCATTTACTGGTGATATATCTATTACCCCTACCCCTCCAACGAATGGTCCTCAGGTTACCGCTGTAATGTGTATCATCGTCGAAGAGTATCGCAATGGTGTCAAAATCGGTGAGGTATTGCGCGATATGCAGATTACGGTAATTGACTGCGCCGCCTTCGGTCAGGTCAATGAATCTCCTACCATAGCAAACATCTCTACCAATAGCCCTGGTTCTTCTGTTAATGGTTTCACGGTTAACGCTTGTGCTTGTGAAGAGGTTTGTATTGACATGCCCAGCTTTGACTCTGATTCAGGTCAGGTTTGGAAAATGTACGTTTTCCACCAACTTCCTGGCGGTACTTTTGCCAATGCTGCAAATCCAGGGGTACCGGTGGATACAATCACTTCTACGATTCCCCCTACTGGTCAGTTTTGCTGGACGCCTACCCAATCCGGTCTGTTTCAGCTACTTGTCTCGATAGTGGACGATGGTTGTCCGATTCTAGGGATCAACCAATATACTATAGTCTTTGACGTTGGTTCCTGTCCGGGTTCCAATACTGCCAATGTCTCGCTAGTAGGATGTTACGATGGATTATTTACGATTTGTGGAGGACCTGCCCCTAACACGGCCTATACTTGGTCTGGTGGCGGTGGCCTGAACGGTACTGGCGATTCTGTTCTATATACCTTCCCCGGTCCCGGTACATATAATTATAACCTGGCTATCTTTGATTCACTTACTAATCAAACGCTAAACGCCACCGGTTCTATCAGTATGACCAATACAGCTTCGGCTGACGCGGGACCTGATATATCGGTCTGTCCTAGCCAAACAGGCACTATTGGCACGGCTCCTGCCACGGGTTATTCTTATCAATGGTCGTCTCCCGGTAACCAAGGTTTCTGCGGCGGTACGCCAACTAACGTAGCACAACCCTGTGTCTCCCTCAATAATGGTACAAGTAATCCAATTACGATTCCATTTTATCTGGCCGCAACAGATGCCAATGGCTGTGTTGCCTTTGATACGACTTTAGTGACCTTTACGCCCAAGCCACCTTCTAACTTCTCGATCCAACAACCTGTTTGTATTAATGAGGTTACCTCTGTGGTTTACGCCTCTGCCCAAACCCTAGGGGTTAACTTCTCTTGGAATTATGACGGTGGTACTGGTTCCACTACCGGTCCCGGTCCGCACCAAGTTTCTTGGAGTACACCTGGTACCAAATTCGTTACGCTTTCTGTTGAGCAAAACGGTTGTCTCTCAGATACTACTACCATCCCTGTCATCGTAAATGATATTCCTACTGCTAGCTTTACATTGGCCAGTCCAGTTTGTGAAGGCCAACCAGCTCAGGTGCTATACACAGGCTCTGGAGGTTCTGGCTCTACCTTCGTATGGGACTTTGATGGTGGCAATGGCGGTACAGGTGCCGGTCCATTTGGTGTAACATGGGCATCGCCTGGCTCCAAAGATGTTTCATTGACCGTAATCGACAATGGTTGTGTAAGTCCGGTGGTAACACAAACCACTACTGTCAACCAAATTCCTACGGCCGATTTCAATCTCCAGACAGATGTCTGTTTAGACGATAATGTCCAAATTACCTACACTGGTAATGCTACCGTAAATGCAGGTTATACTTGGAACTTTGATGGTGGTCAAATCGTCAGTGGTACTGGTGGAGGCCCATTTGTAATCGAATGGCTTACTCCAGGAGTAAAAACGGTTTGTCTGCAAGTAGAAGAAAACGGTTGTATCTCCAATCTTAATTGCCAAACCATAAACGTCTTGGCCTTGCCTAATGCAAGCATTGACCCTGTTGCTGATCAATGCTTCGCTGGTAACAGTTTCAATTTTGTGTACAATGGTGAAACGAACGTTACCTCATTCGCTTGGGATTTTGGTCCTGATGCGGTTCCCGCTACGAGTAATAGTTCTACTCCGGGTCCCGTCACATACTTAAACACTGGCCCTAAACAGGTTTCTGTGATCGTTACCCGTAATGGCTGTGTCGGTGATAGCGCCATCATCAACTTTGATGTGATTCCTGATCCCGAAGCCAACTTTAGCTTCTCCACTGGCGTTAGCTGCCAAAACGAAGGGGTTAGCTTCCAATATACGGGTGCCCCTGTTGGACCTAATCAAACCTATACTTGGGACTTTGGCGCAGGGGCAATTCCTGCAACTTCTAGCCAACCCAATCCCGGTACGATCATGTATGCCAGCGGTGGTACGAAGACGGTTAGCCTAGTGGTGGGTTACCAAGGCTGTTTGGCTACTAGTGTCCAACAGGTAACGGTTAATCCTGGCCCAATCGTCAACGCAGGGATTGATAAAAATTTCTGTGATGGTGAAGGTGGGGTACAAGTTGAAGCAAGCGTAAGTGGTGGTACAGCTCCTTATTTTTACGAATGGACCTGTAATGATCCTGGAAACTGTGGTATTTCTAATGCATTCGCAGAAGATCCGACCATGAATCCTAATATTGGTCAAGCGACCGATACGGTTGTTTACTATTTCCAAGTAACGGATGTCAATGGCTGTGTGAGTAATATCGATTCAGTCTCTGTAGTGGTCAAAGCCAAGCCTTTGGCTGATGCCGGTCCAGATCGAGATAT
>JBCCQN010000075.1:0-33717 GCA_039024315.1 Bacteroidota bacterium | reverse complement strand
CGTTCTGCGAAGCAGGCCCAAATAGAATCTGATAAGCAACAAAAAAGAGCAGACTCCAGCCTGAGCGTTGCAGAACAAGTACTGGATCAAATGTACTTTTACGAAGGGAAGTTTGGCCTGACCTTAAAGGATGCAGGAGAATTTTTTGAGCCAGTCTATCGCTACGGTTTCATCAATCGAAAGGGCGAGACCGTGATCCCTTTTGTATTTGAGCAAGCTACGCCTTTTTCCTTGGAAGATGGTTTTGCCAGAGTCAGTTGGAAGCAGCAAAAATATTTACTCGATACCACAGGCCAAATCTATCGTTTGGCGGAGAGTTTGGCAGAGTTACAGGCTGATACCGAAGCACTTGACTTGCAGGAAAATCCCGTAGCAAGTTTGCCTAAAAGTCTGGCAGAATTTAAAAACTTGAAGGTACTCCTGTTAGGGGTCAAGAAATCTATTTTCGAACCAGCGGGTCAAAGACAAAAGCCCAAACTAAAATCTTTTCCTGAAGCTATCACCCAGCTACCAAGGTTAAAATTCTTAGATCTACGTCATCAGGGAATTAGTAGCCTACCAGAAAGTATCGGCCGATTAGACAAGCTAAAAGTCCTCCTCCTTGCCGACAATAAAATCGCTAGTCTGCCAACTGGTTTTGGGCAATTAGCGAGTCTAGAAGTCCTAACGCTTGAGAAAAATGCCCTTACAGTTCTACCCGCAGAGCTAACCCAATTGGACCAATTGCGACATTTGAACTTGAGCACCAACAAGCTAAATAGCCTGCCTGAGAGAATCGGAGAACTAAGCCAGTTGCAATCATTAAATCTAATGATCAACCAATTGAGCGAGCTCCCTGAAAGCATCGGTAAATTGAGACAATTGGCGCGCTTAGGATTGAGCCACAACCGCTTGCAATCCCTGCCTGAAAGTATTGCTCAAATACAGAGTCTTGAACAGCTTGTACTCTCCTACAATCAATTAGACAGATTACCCAAGAGCATCAAGATGCTAGTCCAACTAAAAGAACTTTTTCTGGACGACAACCAGTTCGAAAGTCTTCCACCCGATATTGGTCAATTAAATCAGCTCCTTATCCTCAGTGCCAATAACAATCAGCTAACAAGCCTCCCAAACAGCCTAAATCAACTAAGACAATTAGAAGAATTGTACCTAGTCGGCAATCAGCTTACCGAGCTTCCTCCCCTCATCACCCAGCTCAGCCAGCTGCGAAGATTGTTTCTTAGTAGCAATGCGATCAAATCCTTACCAGAGGATTGGGGGAGCTTGGATCGGCTCGAGGGTTTATTTTTGGCGAGTAATCAAATCGAATCCCTCCCCCAAAGCTTCTTTCAGCTCAGGCAATTAGAACTCCTAAACCTAGAAGACAACCAAATCAGACAGCTAGCTGACAAATTTACTGCCTTTGATAAGCTTAGATATCTCAACTTGAACCGCAATCAGTTAACTAGCCTGCCGCCCAGTATTGGCAAGATGAAACAGGTTAGAGAGCTTTATTTGCGCTCCAACCAGCTTGCGAGTTTACCCTCTAGCCTCGGCCAACTCAAGGAACTGAAAGACCTAGGGCTAGAAAGCAATCAACTGAGGGAGATTCCTGAAGCACTGTGCCAAATCCCTAATCTAAGAGTTGCCTTAGGGGTTTATGAATTGGAAAACCTTGATTATACCATGGACTTCAGCGATACCGGTAACTCTATCCTCAAAGGTAATCCCATTGAGCAATTACCCAACTGCTATCTGGATAAGCATGGGCAACAACAATTGGTCGAGTTTGCCAACTACTGTATTGATGCCGAGCACTTTGCGGTAGGGGTGCAGACCCTCCAAAACCTCAAAACGCGCTTTCCTGAAGGTTTTGCCCAAGCAAAAGAGGGTTTTTATGAAAAATTGGCGGTGGTACTTACTTATGCCGAGCCTAGCGAATCTCTAGAAAAGCTTAAGCAATTACTGACGGACTAACGCATAGTAGCTTGAAGCGTTTTGCGCAGCAGCTAGGGCCTTTATTTACTTGAGGATTTGTTTTTTCTTCACCTCCCGATAGCTGTCTGGAGCGCGAAACGCTTGGACTCAAAATTGCATTTTTGATTGCAGAGGTCCATCTAAGCCGCATTAGTACAGAGTAGAAAGTATCCCGAAAGCTTTCGGGAGTATTCAGTACCGAGTAAAAAGGTCCTGCTGAACCATATAGCCCCATTCTTCTAGGGCCTAATACTGGCTCTGATTGTCTAAGTACTTAAACGCTCACATTTTTTAGACTAGTCAATTTTCTCTGTAATTTCGAAAAAATGACTTCTCTATGTTACGCAGATTTTTTCTACCCGCTTTAATGATTGCCATAGGCTTGGTAGCTTGTAAGCCTACTGATACTAGCTCAAGCTCAAAACGCCAAGGTCCACAGGATCTCTATCCGGTACTTTTTGACGCGGTCCAAATGGCGGGGATTTTTCCTGATTCAAAAACCTTTGTCGATTATATACCCAAGCGTTCTCCGCAGGAGATAGAAAACGCTTATCTCTCCCTCAAAGATAGCACAGCAGTCGATCTCATGGCTTTTGTCAATGAAAATTTTGATCCACCAAGAGTATTCAAACCAGATTTTACGACTGATACCAGCATGGCAGTGGCCGACCATCTCGAACGCCTATGGCCAGTTTTGACCCGCCAGCCAGATACTTTAACGCGCGGTTCATTGATTTCTCTACCGGAGCCGTATATCGTGCCCGGTGGTCGATTTAGAGAAGTTTATTATTGGGACAGTTACTTTACCATGCTAGGCCTACAGGTTTCCGACAATGCTCAGCCGATGGTACGCCATATGGTCAATAATTTTGCTCATATCATCAATGAGGTTGGCTTTATCCCTAACGGCAATCGGACTTATTATCTGACTCGTTCACAACCGCCTTTCTTTTCTTTGATGGTAAGACTGCTAGCTGAGATGGAAGGAGATAGCGTGCTGGCGGAGTACCTAAACCCTATGGAGCTGGAATACCTTTTTTGGATGGATGGTACTGGTATGCTTCATCCCAATCGTCCCACCTACAAACACTTAGTACAGATGCCGGACGGCGAACTCCTCAATCGTTATTGGGACGCAGGTACCACGCCTAGGCCAGAATCCTATCGCGAAGATGTAGAACTAGCGGAAGCCGCAGGTGGAGCCGCTGAAGATGTGTACCTAGATATCAGAGCTGCCGCAGCATCAGGTTGGGATTTCAGCACCCGCTGGTTTGCCGATGGGGCAAACATGTCCACCATTCGGACTACAGACATCATCCCTCCTGATCTCAATGCCTTACTCTATCACTTAGAGCTGCTCTTGGTCAAAGCTCACACCCAAGCGGGACATACTGCAAAGGCCACTTTATACGAGCAAAAAGCAGCCAGTCGCAAAGCTGCCTTGCTCAAATACCTCTGGGATGCCAAACAGCAATACTTTGTCGATTATGACTGGAAACTTAGGGAAGCTACGAATATTCCCTCCCTTGCCATGATGTTTCCCTTATACTTTGAAATGGCTGACCAATCCCAAGCGGATGCAATTGCCAAGCGGATCGAGACAGATTTTCTACAGCCTGGCGGCGTGGTATCTACCCTCAACCGTAGCGGCCAGCAATGGGACTCTCCCAATGGTTGGGCGCCCTTGCAATGGATCACGATCCAAGGTCTCCGTAATTATGGACATGATGAGCTAGCTCAGGAAATCGCCGATCGCTGGGTCGCCCTTAATACGAGGACCTTTCGCAATAGCGGTCGTATGCTAGAAAAGTATAATGTCATTGATATGGATCTCACTGGTGGTGGCGGCGAATATCCTACCCAAGATGGCTTTGGCTGGACCAATGGGGTGATGCTAAGACTTTTGAAAGGAGAGTAGGTAATTTTAAAAGCTGAGCACTGAGCGTTCCGCGCAGCGGGCATTCTCCCCCAACCTTCTGGAAAGTAGGGTCAAGGGAGGCTTTGAATGTTATGCCTTTAGTTGGAGCTTCAGCCTCTGCGATCCCTCACTATTTATTCAATTTTTTGTCGCATAAATAAGGGGATAATTGTATCTTTTGGAAGCTGAGTTCATCTAAATGAATAACAGCGACAAAATCGTTCTAATTTATGCTGACTAGTGCTTTCAAACCTGCCGCGGGGCGCTTTCTGATTTCAGAGCCCTTTATGTACGACCAAAATTTTCAACGGACGGTAGTCTTGCTAGTCGAGCATGGCGATACGGGCAGTTTGGGATTTGTCATGAACCGTATGGTAAAGGTCGGCATAGACGAAATAGTAGAAGATTTTGGCATGGTGGACGCCCCTGTATTTATGGGTGGCCCCGTTGAGCAAAGCACCCTACACTATGTACACCGCTTAGGAGACATGCTACCCCATAGCCGCGAGGTGATCGATGGGCTTTATTGGGGAGGTAGCTTCAATGTGCTCAAAAGCAAAATCAATGGCGGGCTCATCAGCGAGGAAGACATCTTGTTTTTTGTGGGTTATTCAGGCTGGGCACCTGGTCAATTGGAGCAAGAATTAGCGCGTAAATCCTGGATCGTGGCGCCTGACAATCTGGAATTTGTGTTCCGAGAGGACTATACCGATCTTTGGAGACTGATATTGCAGAGCATGGGGACCAAATATAAGGTGATTGCCAACTATCCTGTGGACCCTCGCTTGAACTAAGGATATTTTTACATGCGATTTTTAAGTACTGCGGGCTTATTGCTCGTCCTTTCTTGCTTCATGTATTGTGGGTCTGTTTCGGAGACGGCTGCGCCGAACGCTTTGCCTGATGTCCGTGTGGAGGGCGTATTGGAGCAGTGCCAATTGGACTCAATGCGACTTTTCGTTCCCGAAGGGACAGTCCTCAAAAAGATCCAAAGTGTTGCCCTCCAAACAAAGGAAGCGCAAAAACTTAGCTTTAGCTTTGATCTCAAAAAGGTGCAAGAAGGGTTTTACTATATCGGCGGCGGCAAGCAAAATGATACTCGTCTCTTGGTCTTAGGACCTGATCCTAAAGTAGAGGTCTATGGGCAATGTCAAAATCTCCGCGCTGCTCCCGTCAAAAACTCTCCGCGCACCGACGCTTATTATCAGCTCAAAGAGCAGCAACAATATCATACGCAAGCTTTTTCTAAGCTATTGGGCCGTTTTCGCCAAAACCTCAAGAATCCAACGATGTTGGAAAAAGTAGTGAATGATATGGCCGAACTTGATGCGCTTAAGCTGAAGATGCTTGATTCCTTAGAGCGCTATGATCCCTTTATGCATAAGGTATTTGCAATCCAGACCTATATCAGCTACCAAAATCATGGCGAAGGCTTCAGCTCAGAAGGGGAATATTTTGCTAAGCAATATTTTCAATTTACCGATCTTGCAGACCCAGTCTATGATCGTATTCCTCATGTATTTGAAGCATTCAAGAGTTACGCCAATACCCTAGCAAGGGTCGGTCTTATGCCTGACCAACAAATCAACTTTTGTGAGGACGTGCTAGCCGAGATAGCCCCCAATACCTTGACCCAGCGGATGGCATTGCTAGGTTTATCTCAAGGATTTTTACGGGCCAATACTACGGCTTTTCTCCGCTACGCGGAACGCTACGTCGATGAGTATGGTATTCAAAATCCCGACATGGCCCAAACATTGGCCAGTCAAATCAAAGCAGAAAAGGCCATGGCAGTAGGCGCAATCGCACCTGACATTGCGCTGCCCTCTCCGCAAGGCGATACCCTAAGACTTTCTGATTTACGCGGCAAAGTGGTATTAATTGACTTTTGGGCCTCTTGGTGCGGTCCGTGCCGCCGCGAAAACCCCAAAGTGGTACGCATGTACAAAGCTTACAAAGACCAAGGCTTTGAAATCTTTGGTGTCAGCTTAGACGCTAACAAAAGCGCGTGGGAACAAGCCATCGAAAAAGACGGTCTTAGTTGGCAGCATGTCAGTGATCTGAGACGTTGGCGCAGTGCTGCGGCTCAAACCTATGGTGTCAGTTCGATTCCTGCGACAGTGCTGATTGATCGAGAGGGTCGGATAGTAGCCCGCAATCTGAGAGGAGCTCTGCTGGAAAGTAAGCTCGCAGAAGTCATGGGCAATGGCTAAAAACTAGCTATTCCTTTTCCACCATTAGATCCTCTACTAAACTTTTTGCTGATTTTACGGCGGCTTGTACACTGGAGAAGTCAATACCTTTGGTATAGGCATCTCCAGCAAAATGCAGTCTATCGCCAACTGATTTGCCGAGCGTTCTCAAGTCCTTTATTCGCTCAAAATACTGTACGTAAGCCCCCTTGGCATAGGTCTCCTCGTTCCAATTCTGAAAGACATGCTTGACATAGGATGGAGAGGCTTTGCCCTCAAAGACTTCATCTAAGTCTGCTAAAACATATTCGATCAACCCTGTATGTGATCGCTCTAAATAGGGATCAGCACTAGGGCCAACGGCAATAACTCCTAGGACATTTTTGGTACTCTCCTGCCCGTAGGCAGCATCATAATACAACTTATGCCCGCTTTCTTTTGAAGGGCTTCCGAAGGCAACAGCAGTAGGATAAAACTTGTCAGAAAACTCGATAAAGGTCTTACAGCCGCCCCATACTGTAACGGAATCAATTGCTTTTTGCTTTTCTGCAGGCAGCTCAGGTATGAACTGGATCATTTTTTCCTGTAGGATCGCGAGCGGGACCGTCACAATTACCCGATCTCCATCATATTGCGCTGCCTTTGTTTGTACCTTCACTTTATCCCTCGCATAATCAATCGATGTTACCACCTCACTGTATCGAATTTTGGTTTTGATGCTTGGGACCACATATTGGTCAAAAAAATCGAACCAGCTAGAATTGATAAATTTTTGTTCTATGGTAAAGCCCAATTTCTTAAGACTTATCTCTACTCCATCTTTCCAAGCGATATCCTGTTCATAGTTGTAGGGTTTCGTATTGATATCGATCTTAACCGAAGGGTCATTGATGATTTCATCGAAGATGGAATTATTCACATGTAGCCATTCTGCTCCCAGCGGAATGGGAAAATCCACAAAATCATTGGTTCTTTTCATGCGCCCTCCAAAGATGGATTGGGCCTCTAGTACTTGCACTTCGATCCCCCTTTGATTGAGTAGATAAGCAGCCGTTAAGCCCGCGGCTCCTGCCCCAATGATAATTACTTTTTCTGACGGTTTGAGGGAGATTGCTTGAAAAGCAGAGTTACATGAATTGAGGACAGGCATACCAATCCCAAAGATCCCACACATCTGGATAAATTCTTTCCTAGTCATATGGTTTTAGATTATTGTTTGCACCAAAAGAGGTTGGTAACAATCTACTTTAGGTAAGAGAGGTCTCTTTGTCCGATTAGGACATTATTGAATAGGAATAGCGAATTAATCAGATTCGAAGATATCAGAGGAAGTTCAATTCTACCACGGTAACTATTCGTCTCGGAGACAGTTGACGGGATTTAGTTTTACCGCTTTGAGCGTTTGTAGCCCGACAGTAGTCCAAGCTACCAAAAGCGTAATCAAAGCCGCACCGGCAAAGTAGATCCATGACAATTCGATCCGGTAGGCAAAGTTATCCAACCATCCTCGCAGAATCCATACGCTAAAGGGCACTGCAATGATAATGGCGATTAGCACCATTTTGGTAAAGTCTGAAGATAACAAGCGAATCATCTCCCAGTTTCCAGCTCCTAGGACCTTCCTAATGCCAATTTCCTTGGTCCGGCGTTCGGTAGTGTAAGCCGCTAGTCCTAGCTTAGGAGGTCTTGAAATCCGTTAAACACATTACGCTATAGGAATAGCAAACTGATCAGGTGCAAAGGCATCAAAAGACGCAAGAGAAGCGGGGGTAAACCATTCTAAGCAGAAGCCTTCTCTGAGCTGTTTTCCATCAAGTGCGAGCAATTCACAAGCAAGTTGGGCCCACAGTTTGTAGCCGAACTGCTTTAGATGCTTAGCCTCAAAAATGGCGTAAAGCCCGCTGATAAACATGATTGGCGCCGAAGAGGCTTGTCGATCAAATCCATTTTGCTCTAGCCCTGCATAATAACGGCTTTCAGCCACCATGCTGAGTTCTGGATCTTCATCCCAGAGTAAAAGCCATTGTTTAGCCTCTTGTCCCAAGCATAAAAAAGCTTCTTTACTTTGCTGATAAAACTCCTCATAAACAAACTCAGGCTTAAGAGTCAATTTACGGACTCGAACTTTCATTTTATCGATATAGCGGATCTTATAGTAGGCCTCATCTCCATCTTCAAGCTTTTGCAACAAATTGTTTTTCTCTCGGAAAAGGGAGGGGGACATACCATACTGTTTTTTAAAGGCCTTACTAAAAGCAGCCACAGATTGATAGCCCACCTCAAAGGCGATATCCGAAATGCTTTTTGCACTGTATTTCAGATATTCAGCTGAGGCTTGAAGGCGAATCTTATTAGAATAGGAGTTGATGGATTCACCTTTGAGGGATTTAAACAGGCGATTGGCATGACGATAGGAATAAAAGGCATTATCTGGTACAGAATCGCTTGTGATAATTTCTGAAGATTTACGAATAAATTCTTCGAGCCTATCCATTCTGTTTCTGACATCGCCTTTCATATGCCCCAATATGCGACCAAAGGGATAATATAAAAAATGCCTTGCTTCCAATTTTTTTCGAAAGCGAGGCATCTATTTCATGGCTATCCTTATTCTCCCCAATCGCTGAGGATTTCTTGAGCTCTCTCGCGATAAACACTCGCTTCATCTTTGGCAATGCCTTGCAGGATTGTTTGAGCATTGGGCGCATCATCTGCCTGTAGATAAGCCAAAGCCAAATACCAAGCGGTGATTTCTGAAATAGCACTTTGCTCGAGAGCATAGATTTCTTGCAATATTTCGATTGCAGGTGCAGGCTGCTTGAGCGCGATGTAAGCGTTTGCTCGATAAAGCCGCCCTAACAAATATTGAGGATCATTTTCGTCTAGATCAGCTAGTGTATTGACGACCGTATCATAATCTTTTTGATTGTAGGCCAATAAGGCTTCTTGCACCAAGGTCAAGGAATCATCATCGCCACTGCGGATCTGTAACCGATCGGGGTAAGGTTCAAAATAAGCTTCTGCCATTTGAGGGTAAGATACCGCCGCAGATTTTGGCCATAGGATAAAGCCTAGGCCAATCAATAATACTACTGCCGCAGCGATGCGGACCCAATTTTGTTGCCAAAGGCTAACTACTGGAGTCTCCTTCATCTCAACGACAGGAGCCGTTTTGGATTTGGCAGCGACCTCTTTGAGTTGTGCCTTGAAAGCACGTTGGCGGTCCGCCAACAAAAGTTGAGTTGCCTCTTTTTGTAAAGCAACCTCCTCAGCCAACTGAGGATCTTGTGCGATTTGTGTTTCGAAAGCACTTCGATCCGCTTCGCTCAGTCGCCCATTGAGGTATGCGTCGATTTGTTCTTCCAAGTTCATGGTTTTGCCCGTTTAGCTTTGCTCCAACATTTCCCGTAATACCGTACGCAAGGCGGGTTGATCCCGGAGCTTGTTCTTTAATTCTTTGAGACAGAGGTTCTTTTTATTGCGAACCACCTGATCATTTTGATAGCCGAGGCGTTCAGCGATTTCTTTCATATTGTATTTCTGGCTCCAAAGACCCAACACTTCTCGACATTTGTCTTTGAGTTGGTCGAGGACCTCAAACAATAATGAATGCTGATCTGCCTCTAGGAGCAATACTTCAGGGGTATTGGCATCTTGCTCATCCCCTGGCAGTGTTGCCCGGTAGTCATCTTCCAGATTATGGCGACGAAAACGACGGTACCATAAGTTTTTGCTGATCGCAAATAGGTAGGTGGAGACAGCGCTACGACCTTCAAAACGCCCATCTTGAATGGCTAGCAGCAGATTGACGATCGCATCTTGATAGATGTCCTCGGCCTCGGCCTCTTTCCCCCCTCGTTCTCGCACAAAAGCAATGATCTGGTTGACATAACGCGGATACAAATAAGCCATCATCGCTTCACATTGGGTACCACCCGAACGGATAGCTTCTATGATTTGTTTATCTGTGTACTTTTTCGCGTTCATTGCTTTGTGCATTAACGACAAGCAAATGTAACGTAATCTGGGAAAAAAAATTGCCGTTCCCCCAAATCAGCCTTACCTAAGTACAAAAACCTCTGCTTTTTAGCCAAAAATGGGGCTTTTTAGACAAAGGGATTGATATCTGGATTTTGCAATTCTCCGAGGGTAGAGCAGCACATTGCCGCCGGGTCACCAGAGGCAGCGAGTGATCCTTGCCAATATTCATTGCCAGGATATGAGTTTCCATCCCATGCGTAGTTAGCTACTAAGAGCTTCCCCTGATCCGCTCCAAGCAGTTTGACCATAGGACTTTGCTGGTCAAATGAGACGCTGATGCCAGCCGGAAATTGAGCCGCATACGGATGAGTACTTTCTGGAAACCATGAAAAGCGCAAATCAGAAATATGAGAAAAATCGTTCGCGGCTAGCGTATCCAAATAGGCTTCTACTTGCAAAGAGGCTTGTAAGTCTTTGATGCTTTCGATGGCCCAAACCCCAATCCCCAAGCCGACCGCAACAACATAAGCGGTGGTATTAGCCTCCTTGGCTCGCTCATTGGCATCCCTCAAAAATGGCTCCACTACCCTACGCAGACGAGTTTTGTAAACAGACCTATTGAAGTAGTAAGGTTTTTCGAAGCTATAGTCAGCAGGAAATTCGACATACTGACCACTCTGATCTTGACTAGCGGTGGCATAGTCGGGAAAAGATAAGCGTTCCGCGCAGCGGCTATCATAAAACTCAGCCCAAATCGGCAAAGCCCAATCCCCTCCCTCAGCCTCAGGACCATAGCCATTGGCAGCGGTATTTTGTTCCTCCGTGATGATCATATGCTGCCACTCCATCAGGTTGGAGCGTTCAAAGCGAGCCCCTACTAAAGCACTATATATGCCCTGCTCCTCAAAGCTACCCTTGGGGGCAACATAGCCCTTGTTAAAGCGATCTCCCTCATTGATAAAGTAAGTGGGTACCGAAACGCCCAACAAAGCCGCCAGCTGCATTTCTCGATAAGAATTATACTCAGCTAGCACTAAGGGCGCTTTTTCCTGTTCTGTACCTATGATTTCAAAACCACCATTACCAAGAGTACGCCCATCACGCAGTAGATAGGCATCTGACTCAGTCATAAACATCAATGGCCGTTTGACAATCAATTTGCGGATAAAGGCATCGAGTTCTATCTGTCGGTATAAGCTTCGCTCAACGCTACTACCCTTTTGCCGAGCCAGCGCTAAAAAATCTTGGGCCAATTGGCGAGTCTCGGGATGAATCAAAAGGCGTACATTAGCAGCATGTCGCTCGATCTCTTTGGGGTCATAGTGGAAGGGCGGTCCCGTGATTTGAGCGATACGATTGGATTGGAGTGGGAAGGCATAGGACTGCTGCGCAGAACGCTCAGATAGTTGCTGATAGCTTAAGGGGAGGGTTTTCATGCTGATTTGGTTAAAAAGCTGCATCCTAAAGCTAAAGAATCTCTGGAAATCTGCTATTTTCGGTTAGAATTGACTAAGCTACTATTATGAAATTGAATCCAGCCCTTTACGGGCGCCTCTCCTTAATGATGTTTTTTAATTACTTCATTTGGGGCGCTTGGTACGTAACGATGAGTACCTATCTGCTCGAGACCCTCAAAACTTCGGGTACGGAGGTAGGAATAGCCTATGGTGCAGGCGCGATTGCCGCTATGATTTCGCCTTTCTTTGTAGGGCTGGTGGCAGACCGCTTTTTCCCGACAGAGCGGGTGCTTGCAGCCTTACACATTATTGGAGCGGCTTTGATGTATTATGCCTCTATCGCAGCAGATTTTGCGGTCTTCTACCCTGTGCTTTTGCTGTATTCAATTTGCTATATGCCGACTATTGCCTTAACCAATGCAGTGGCCTTTCACCAAATGCCAGATGATAACAAAGAGTTTCCGTGGGTTCGCGCTTGGGGCACAGGTGGTTGGATCGCTGCTGGTTTGATCATTGGTAATATGGGCATAGAATCCCAGCCTCTGACCTTTCAGATCGCGGCTGCGGTATCCTTGCTGATGGGACTTTACTGTTTCAGCCTACCGCACACTCCCCCGAAGCTTAAGGGGCAAAAGGTAAGCGTTCGCGAAGTGATAGGGCTAGATGCACTGAGCCTTTTGAAGGACCGATCCTTCCTAGCCCTCTTCGTATCATCCGTATTGATCTGTATCCCACTATCCTTTTACTATAGCTTTACCAATGGCTTTCTCAATGAGGTAGGCTTTGAAAATGCCGCCGGCCGCATGACGCTGGGACAGTTTTCTGAATTTGGTTTCCTCTTGGTGATGCCTTTCTTTTTCAAGCGGCTTGGCGTCAAAAAGATGATCTTAATTGGCATGGGTTCTTGGGCCCTGCGTTATGTACTTTTTGCTTTTGGAGACACGGGCGCCGCGGTTTGGATGTTCTATTTGGGGATTCTCCTACACGGCTTATGTTATGACTTCTTTTTTGTCACGGGTCAAATCTACGCAGATAACAAAGCACCAGCTCATTTGCGAAGCTCTGTCCAAGGTTTGATGACGTTTGCGACTTATGGTGTGGGTATGTTTATCGGGACCTATGCTTCTGGCATAGTGGTCGATATGTATGCTACGGGGGAAAATGCGCACGATTGGATGCCTATCTGGCTGATTCCAGCGGTATTTTCTGTAGCAGTTTTAGCATTCTTCATGTTTGCCTTCAATGACAAAAGCGTAGAGCCAGAAACGACTGAGCAAGAAGAGGCAGCTCCCAGCAATATCGCTCCTAGTCAAGCCTAGATGAATAGATTCGAATTTTTGCTGCGACGGATAAGCTGGTATCCCCCTTATTTGGGAGCGGGTATCAAAGTCCGTGAAGTCGCCGATGATTTTACTCGCTTCAAAGTCATAATGAAGCAGCGTTGGTACAATCGCAATGCAGTAGGTACTCATTTTGGCGGTTCTCTCTATTCGATGTGCGACCCCTTCTTCATGTTTATCGTGATGGCCAATCTCGGCAAGGACTTTATCGTTTGGGACAAATCGGCCAAGATCAATTTTGTTTCCCCTGGTCGGGGAACGGTCAGTGCCGTATTTGAGATTTCCAGAGAGCGACTCGCAGAGATCAAGGAAGACGTTCTCCTGAAAGGGAAAAACACCTACTGGTTTACTGCCAATGTGGTGGGAGAAGATGGCAAAGTGGTGGCCGAAGTTGAAAAAGAGGTGTACGTTCGCGTAAAGCGTAAAAAATCCTAAACCCGCCCGGACTACAGACGAATTTCTATTTTTTCCCATTCTTCGAGTTACGTTTCCTAGCAGAAAACGCACCTATTTATGCGTTTGTGTTGAATGGAAAAATAAAATGTCCTAGCCGGATGTAATTCCTGACGCCCGTTCGTCTCTTTAAGGCAAACGTTTTAGTTCATATGCGTTGTTTAGGGAAGTATGACCCCGGCCAAGGCCGGGGTTTATTTTGCCCGCTAATTTGTTTAGATTATATTAATTTCCACCTAGGCCGCCCTTTTGGCTGGAAGTTGAATCCTATCGCATGCGAACGTCTCTGCTTCTTACTCTTTCCTTACTCAGTTTCAGGCTGCTTTTTGCTCAAGAGGATCCTCTGCCCCCACAGCATCTGGCCAGCTACCAAAGAGCCCTATTGACCGCTCGTTTGGGCAATCACAACAATGCGCTAACAGCCCTAAAAAAACTATTTACCGAAGCGCCTCTTTCCGCAGACTGGCAAGAGCGTCTAGCCGCAGATACGCTTTTTTTGCACGGGGTCATCGATTACGAAAAACGGTCTATGGTCTCTGCAGAGCAATATCTCAAGGCAGCCTTGGCTGCGAGAGAAGCAATGTTTGGACAAACTGACTCAGCGGTGGCCGAAACGCATAGTCGCCTCGGTATGCTCTACCGCCGTACTGGCGATTATGAGCAATCTGAGCAATACATGCAAAGTGCTCTAGAAATCCAACGCCAAGTACTAGGCCCTCAGGATGTGATTGTGGCTTACTCTCTCAATAACCTAGGCAATCTGTATAAATCTCGTAATATACCCCAAAAGGCTATTGAGCATTACGATGCTGCCTTGGCAATCTATCAAACCCTTGAAAAAGACTCTTTGCGACTAGATGGTGAGGGAATGACCTATCTAAATTATGGGATTCTCAACCATCGAATGGGTGATTATGCGCTGGCAGAGCAACAAGTATTACACGGCTTGACTGATTTTAAAGCTCTTTATGGCCCTATGGCCAAAGAATTGGGAAGCTTTTGGTTTGAGCTGGCTCGGCTCGCCATCGATCAATCAGATTTTAGCCAGAGCCTTATCTATGCCGATAGTGCGAGTAAAGCATGGGAGGGAGAAAATGTGCCCGAAAACCTCTATCTCAAAATCGTAAAAGGGATCGCCCATGCCGAACGCGGAGACTATGAACAAGCGGAAGCTTACCAGCTCTTGGTCTTAAACGAAATGCAGGCTAGGGGAATCAGCGATCCGAATGTCATTGGCGGTATCTACTCCAATCTAGCTAATATCGCTCTGCTTCAAGATAAACTCGAGGAAGCCAAGGCCTACATCAAAAAAGGCATGGAGCTGAAGGCAAGTGCTTTTCCTTCGGGGGATCCTGTGCTGCGCAATGCTTATTATCTGCTCGGCCAGATCAATCACAAAAAAGGCAATTACCAAGAAGCGATACCTCAGTATGAGCAGGCGCTACTTAATCCACTAGGGCGCAAGAAAAATGAAGTACCAGAAAATGGGGCCACCTATGAGACCTTGGGAGCGCTTTATTCAGAAATTGGAGAATATGATAAGGCTTTCGCAAATTTTGATCTCGCCAGACAGTGTTTTGAAAGCGCTGATCTGACTTATCACGTGGACTATGCAAGGGTTTATGAAAAAATGGGCCACGCTTACAGCAAGAGTGGTCAATTTGCCGAAGCAAAGGCGGCCCTGAAACAAGGGCGCGAAATCTTAGGCTATGATTTTGAAATCGAAAATAATCCTAGCCTCCCTCCCCTCAAGTCTCCCTATACCCGCAATGCCCTTTTAGAAAACCTCCAAGCGAGTGCGAAGGTCTATCTCGCCGAAGCGAGTTCACAATCTGAAGAGCCCGAATTTGCTTGGCAATCCCTGCAATTGGCAGTCGCCTTGATCGACAGTATGCGCTTGAGTTTTCGCTCGCATGGTGCGAAAGCCTTATTACACGAAAAAATATTCCCAGTTTACGACGCAGCCATATCCTTGGCTTGGACCAATTATCAAAGCAGCAAAGCTTCCTATTGGTTAGAGCAAGCTTTCCAGCTCAGTGAACGCAACAAAAGTATGATCCTTTTTGAATCCCTCCGAGATCATCAGGCGCGAAGATTTGGGGGTATTCCTGATTCGATCCTGCAAAAGGAAAGAAGGATCAGTCTTGATTTAGCCTTGGTCGAAAAGGAACTCTTTGAACTCGAAAGTAAAGCGGACGAAGGCTCCAACGCCAAAAGAGCGCAGCTATTGGAGCTGAGGGCTACTTATGATGCTTTCATCTCTCAACTCGAAAATGACTATCCTGCCTATTTCAACCTAAAATATGCTCCCAATAGCGTTGCTGTAGCTGATATACAGGCCCAATTAGCTGGACAATCGCAAGCTTGGATCAGCTATTTTGTGGGTGAATCTCAAACCTATGCTTTTGTGATTCAGGCCAAAGGGGCGACTTGGATGGATCTAGGAGAAAGTCAAACCCTCAGCAAGCAAATCGAAGCCCTGACGCTGGCAATCCAAGAGGATGAACTTCAACCAGAAGTGACGCTAGCCCAACTCTCACACCAGCTTTACACCGAGCTTGTCCATCCTTTGGGAAAGCTACCTCTAGAATTAGTAATCATTCCCGATGGTATTTTGGGCTATGTACCCTTTGACCTGTTGTTGCGCGAAGCGCCCCAAAATAAAGAGAGCTTCAAAAACTGGGCTTACCTCCTACTCGATCATCAGCTGAGTTATGCCTATTCGGGCACGCTTCACCTCAAGCAAGTACAGCGAGAAAATCGCCCCAAGCTACAGACTAAGGTCCTCGCATTTGCCCCATCATTTCCCAAGCTAGAATCGGTACAATACGCTTCCTCCCGGCGACAACTTGCTCCCTTAGCCCATAATCAATCTGAGGTCAATCAACTTTCTCGCTATTTTGCTTCCCAGACATTTTTTGACTCTCAAGCTAGTGAAGCAGAGTTCAAACAAAATGCGCCTTCCTACGATATCATCCACATTGCTAGCCACGCTTTGGTCAATGATAAAAATCCGCTCTATTCTCATATCAATTTCACCCCTGGAGCAGATAGCTTAGAAGATGGCATTTTGGAATTGGCAGAGCTGTTTAACCTTCGCTTGGAGGCAGAGATGGTAGTGCTTAGCGCTTGTGAGACGGGTTTGGGGAAGCTGCAGCAAGGAGAAGGCATCGTCAGTTTAGCGAGAGGGATGTCCTATGCCGGTGCCAATAGCGTACTTACTACCCTCTGGCAAGTCAACGATGCGGCTACAGCTGACATCATGCAACGTTTTTATGCAGAGCTTGATCAGGGTAAGTCTAAGGATGCCGCTTTGCGGAACGCTAAACTCGCATATCTCAAAGCAAGCGATCAAATTGCGGCCCATCCCTTTTATTGGGCGGCCTACGTCCCCATCGGTGATATGCGACCACTCCCTCAGTCCAAGCTACTCCTGATTATTATCGGATTTGGGTTAGGAATTGCCTTGCTAGGCGGAGTATATTGGTATCTCAAAAGGAAATAGATAAAGGACTACATGAAATTACTCGATAAGGTCGCCATCGTTACAGGCGCAATGAAAGGTATTGGACTCGCTGCCGCCAAACAATTTGTTGCAGAGGGAGCAAAAGTATTATTAGTGGACTTAGATGAGGCCCAGTTGCAGGCCGCCACAAACGATTTAGGCAGTGAGCAAGCAGCTTATGTGGTAGCTGATATGAGTACCCCTGCGGGGAACGCTAAGATGGCCAAAACGGCTATTGAGCGCTTTGGCGCGATCCACATTTTCTTCGCCAATGCGGGCTTAGGCGGCACTCCTACCAAATTACTTGATCTCAGCGAAGGCGATTGGGACCATATTATGAATGTCAATTTAAAAGGAGTCTTTTTAGGCATGAAGGCTACGGTACCTCATATTATTCAAGCTGGAGGTGGCTCAGTAGTGGTTACCTCTTCTATGGCCGGCATTTTGGGTTCGCCCAAGGCGAGCGTTTACTCCGCTAGTAAGCATGGCGTCATCGGCTTGGTCAAATCAGCCGCTGGAGAATGGGCTCGCTACAATATCAATGTCAATACCGTCAACCCAGGGCCGATCGAGACAGATATGGTACGTGACTTGGAAAAAAGCATTTCGGCCTCTAAGCCTGAAGTAGGCCGCTCCTTCCTCGAACAGCGCATTCCTTTCCGCCGCTATGGCCAGCCTGAAGAAGTCGCACGATTGGCAGTATTTCTTTGTGAAGAAAGTAGTCGTTACATTACTGGGACCGTCCACCGTATCGATGGCGGTATGTCTGCTTACTAAATTGCTATGAAATATCGAATTCTACTTTGGGCTCTATTATTGGGGCCTTGCCTAAGCGCGCAAACCCAAAAGGTCTTATTTATCGGCAATAGCTATACTTATCGCAACGATCTACCCAAGATGATCAGGGATATGGCCTTATCCACCGGCGATACCATCATCACTGATCAGCAAACCCCTGGAGGAGCGACCTTTCAGGGGCATGCGAATAGCCAGGCTACTTACAACAAAATCAAAGCCGATAATTGGCATTATGTCGTACTGCAAGGTCAAAGTCAGGAGCCTTCCTTTCCGATCAATCAAGTAATGGCGCAGACCTTCCCTTTTGCGGCGAGAATCTGCGATTCGATTAGGACCTATAATAGCTGTACTCGACCTATGTTTTATATGACTTGGGGCCGAGAAAACGGGGATCAAAATAATTGTACCAATTGGCCACCAGTTTGCTCCTATGAAGGTATGGATAGCCTGCTCAATTTACGCTATCAAATGATGGGGGAAATGAATAATGGCTATGTTTCGCCAGTCGGAGCAGTCTGGAATTATATCCGTACCAATCATCCCAATATCGATCTTTATGATGCTGATGGATCACACCCAAGTCCGACAGGCACCTACGCCGCTGCTTGCACTTTTTATGCCCTCATCCTACAAAAAGATCCAAGCCTAGCGCCTTACAATGCAAACCTAAGTGCTACTGTAGGCGAGCAAATCAAATTAGCAGCCAAGGCCGTGGCCTTTGATAGCCTCAGTGTCTGGAATGTAGGTCGTTATGATCCTAAGGCGGACTTTGTCTTTGCCCAGTCTGGAAATACGGTCAACTTTACCCATAATGTAGTCAATACCGATTCCTTTTATTGGGACTTCGGGGATGGGAGTTTCTCCACTGATTTCAATCCTGTGCACGATTACCCACAGACTGATTCTACATTCACCGTCAAATTGATCGCTTGGCGCTGTGGCAAGACAGACACTGCACGCGCCGAGATCAATATTTCGACCACTTCCATTCAAAATATAGGCGACTATTCCGTCAAGATTTATCCCAATCCTAGCCCTGATAAGATCTATATTGAAACTCCTCACAATCAAAGCTTCACTTTGACCGTTTATGCTTTAGATGGTGCGAAATTAATCAGTAAGCCATCGGCCCAAGAAATCAGCTTGGCCAGCTTGCCAAATGGACTCTATCTCCTTGAGCTAGAGGACCCCAAAAGTCAAGCAAAAGCGGTGGTCCGCATTCGCATATTGCGATAATCCGATTAGAGGCGAAAGTGGGCTTATCACTAAAAATTTAGCTATATTTGCTTAGGCCTGATTACTCACGAATAGTCCAAAATTAGATGTCCAACGGAGGATCTGATTGTTGCGGAACATGCTGGTTCAATACGCGCAATCTTCATCAAAGTGATGAGGATAGCGAACAGATTGCTAGTTGTAGCATTCGCGAGATAGAAATTGCAAAACCCTTCTGGACTTATTGTGCCAATCACCCCCATCATAATCCCGATCGCGTGGAGGTACCGGTGGGTCCTGTCTACATCAATGATGGTAGTTACCCCAACACCCGTACCGTTTGGCTGCACTCGCCTGATACTCCGGAGCTAAGAGACCGGCTAATCGAAGTGCTTGAACGCATCCCTGAGGTCCCTCCCCCAGAATATCCTTTTGGGAAACCCTTTGTTGAAGAAGTCATCCATCAGCTAATTGCCTTTCATGAAAAGCGTGCCATCCCCGGCCTGATGCACATCCTCAGTTTTGATCCACTCAGTAGCTCCGAAGAAAAGAGTCCGTTCAAAACCACCCGCATAGGTACCGTTGCCTTAGCGGTCGAAGCCTTAGCCACCATAGGAGGTGCGGCCTCACTCGAAGGTTGGAAACATTTTGTCACCATCGGTCGTCCCGATCTCGCAGGTGAAGCAAGCTATTATGCGGGGGAAGATCGGCTCGCAGTGATTCGTTATCATGCCGTAAGGGGCCTACGCTATTGTGATGGAGATGAGACGATGCGGCTCTTAAAGATCGCCCTCCAAGATCCTCATGAAGAAGTACGAGTCTTCGCGGAGGAGGCTTTAACCGAAAAAGTCGGTCCAAGAGCAAAGACAGCCGTGCTCAAAGAGATCCACGGCAAAAGCAAGCAAAAGCGTAACTGGTGGAAGCTTTGGGGACAAAAAAGCGCGAAGAAAGCCTAAACGTAGGTAATTTGCGATCTCTCGAGATGGGGTACCCAATTATAATCCCTTAAAAACAAGCGGCCTTTTGAGTAGTGTAAGACCGAAATACTGCTATTCCGAATCTGCCAGTTGAGTTCCATTATCTTCCCGTCGCTTAGGCCAAGCGTCATCCCTATCGCCGTGGCAATCACGCCTCCTGAAGTCAAAACCGCAATAGATTGCTTGGGCTGTAGTTCCGCGAATAGCGGCTCAAAAGCAGAACGCACCCTCGTCTGAAAATCGGCCCAAGGCTCATAAGGTCCACTATCGATCTCCCCTGCTATCCACTGCATATTCATTTTAAAGAATTGCTGCAAAGTGCCTTTTTTATCAGTAGGGGCATCCCTTTGTTTGTCCCGATGATATTTAAGGACATCTGTACCCTGATGTTCATTTAGCCCCTCGATGATTTGAGCGTTTGGGAGTTGAGGAGAGCCCGCTTCGCGGAACGATTCCCATGTTTGTCTTTGCCGATTGAGCGTTCCATGAGCAATATGGTCCGGCACAGGGAGATTGTCCTTCCACCATTTACCTAAAGCCTCCGCCTGGGCATAGCCAAGCGGAGACAATTGGTCATAATTTTCGGCCATAAAGGAAGCCTGCCCATGTCTAATGAGATAGATCGTATTAGCCATCAATCAAATGCTATTGTTTGACAGCTTGTCGGTTTTGGCGAATTACCAAACCGTATTTCTTGAGAATTTTTCGTGCTAGAGAAGCTTTATGCGCTTCATCTGGACCATCATAAATCCGTGCGCCACGCTCTTCACGATAGAAGTAAGAAAGAATCGTATCATCGGTTACACCCAATGCGCCATGCACTTGGACAGCTCGATCCACTACTCTCTGCATTACATTAGCTACATAAAATTTAATGGTTGAGATTTCGGTAGCAGCGGCTTTCTGACCATCCGTCTCCATTACGTAAGCCGCATTGAGTACCATTAATCTGGCCGCATCAATTTCCGCTCGACTTTCAGAGATCATGGATTGTACCATCTGCTTTTGGCCCAGCATCATACCATCGCCAATTTCTCGGGTAGCGGCACGCTGGCACATCAAATCAAAACTTCTTTCACAAACCCCAATCCATCGCATACAATGGTGGATACGTCCCGGACCTAAGCGTTGCTGGGCCAGCAAAAACCCTCCACCTTCTGGGCCAATAAGATTGGAAACCGGTACGCGACAATCATTGTATTTGATCTCAGCATGACTCGCCCAACCTTCTCCCGCATGTCCCATCACCGGAATGTTACGGACAAATTCAAAACCGGGCGTATCCGTGGGCACAATGATCATACTAGCCCGTCCATAGGGATTTGAGGATTCCGGATTGGTAATCGCCATCACGATGGCAAAGGTCGCCCCATCAGCAGAAGAGGTAAACCACTTGTGCCCGTTGATCACATATTCGTCGCCATCACGAACGGCGACTGTACTCATTTTTACTGGATTAGAACCTGCGTTATTGGGTTCGGTCATCGAAAAGCAGGAACGAATTTCGCCTTCCAGCGAAGGATAGAGATACTTTTCTCGCACCTCTTCGCTCGCATAATGCATCAATAACTCAATGTTTCCCGCATCAGGTGCTTGGCAGTTAAAGGTAAAGTGCCCATAAGGGGTTGTTGCTAGAAGTTCACCCAGCTGAGCTACTTCCATCAAGGTCAGACCCGCTCCTCCATACTCAACCGGATGATAGGGATTCCAAGCTCCAGTAGCTTTTACTTTATCTTTGAGCGCTCGCAGGCGCTTAGCAGCTTCTTTGAAAGGCATCTGCATAAGCTCCATTTCGATAGGGTATATTTCCTCTTCGAGGAACGCTTTGACGCGGGGATATAGTTCCCGCAATTTATCTGTCGCGAAGTAGTCAATCATATACCTAATTTCTCGATTTTATTTGGTGATTTCAATGCTAATCTACTATCGCCTATCTTTGACGCTTAATTGCCTTGTTGCATGAAGCGGATTGAAAAACTTTCTATTGTAATTCCAGCCTATAATGAAGGTCCTACCATCCATTTGATCCTAGATCGAATCAAAGCAGTAGAGCTAGTAGATGGGATTAAAAAAGAGCTATTGATCGTCAACGACTGCTCCAAAGACGATACTGAGGAGCGCATTAAGGCTTATATGGAAACCAATCCTGAAATGGATATCCGCTACTCCAAGCACGAAGTCAACCAAGGCAAAGGGGCGGCGCTGCATACAGGTATTGCTATGGCTACCGGTGAGTTTACCATCATCCAAGATGCCGACCTTGAGTACGATCCGGAAGAGTATAATCTCTTGCTCAAACCCATCGTCAACGGCAGTGCTGACGTTGTTTATGGCAGTCGTTTTATGGGGGGTAAGCCCCACCGTATTCTCTTTTTCTGGCATACCTTAGGCAATAAGTTTTTGACGGGTCTCTCCAATATGTTTACCAATCTCAATTTGACCGATATGGAGACTTGCTACAAACTCTTTGATACCCATACAGTACAGGCTCTTAAGCTCAAGGAAAAACGCTTCGGTTTTGAGCCGGAGGTAACCGCCAAAATCGCCAGAGTCAAAGATATCCGCATCTATGAGGTAGGGATCTCCTATTACGGCAGGACCTATGCCGAAGGCAAAAAAATCAACTGGAAAGATGGTTTTCGTGCCATTTATGCCATCGTCAAATACAACATCTTTGCGAGGAAGTAAGTCCCCAAGTTGATTTTCCTAGGGGGTATATGTATGTTACTGATTAGGCTAACACTACTTAGTAATTCACTATTACCCTATCCTATGAAGACATCTACCTTACTTTTGTGTTTGTGTATTACCGTCAGTTTTGCCATTGGGCAAATACCAGGCTCCGGTTCTACGATCAACTTTGACGGTCTTAACGACTACGTCAACATCCCCAACACCCCCGCCCTCAATACCCCCAATATTACCATCGAGGCTTGGATCAAAGCTGATTCATATGGCCCCAATCCTTGGAGCAATTCCATTGTAAACAAAGAAGGATGGGCTTCGGGCAACCAAGGCTACGCTTTCCGTTGTGGACAAGGAGGCCGTCTCTCCTTTAATATCGGTCATAATGGAGTTTGGTACGAAACTGTATCTGCCGCGGTGATGACCACTAATAGATGGTATCACGTAGCGGGGACCTATGATGGGCTGGCCGTCAGAATCTTTGTTAATGGCGTACAGGTTGGCGTAACCAATCATGTTGGGGCCATTACCAATGGTATTTATGATGTTAAGGTGGGACAACTTTCCTTTACTGGAGGAGGAAACCGATTGTTCGACGGACAAATAGACGAAGTACGAATTTGGAACCAAGCCCTTACACCTGCTACCATGCGCGACTGGATGTGCCAAAAGCTCGACAATACGCACCCTGACTTTGGTTCTTTAGTAGTCTATTTACCCTTGGATGAAGGTACTGGTAATACAGCCAACGGTAGCGCAGGTACTACCCTCACGGGAAGCTTAGTTGGTGCTCCTACTTGGGCCACTTCTGGCGCTCCTGTTGGAGATGAAAGCGTTTATCTCCCCTCAGGAGGCACTTTGCTTAGTCTCCCGCATGCAGGCGGAGATAGCATGGTGCTTTCCAATATCAGTGGTAATCCTAGCTCATTACACCTCTATCGCGTCGATGAAGCCGCTAATACCCTCAACCCGCCCGCGACTATGGCAGAGCTGGATTCGACGCGTTATTGGGGAGTTTATATGAATGGCGGGATCAATCCCAACTTTGATTTGGATTACTTCTACATGGGCAACCCCTTAGTGCTTAATGCTTGTGAAATAGATCTCGCCAGCCGTAGCAATAACGCCAGCACGTCTTGGACCGATGAAAATGCCACCAACTTCATGGCGACAGGTCGTCTAAACATCACTGGCGCAAGCGCAGGAGAATATATTCTAGGCACTCAGGGTCTAAACGTCAGCATTAGCGCCGCTGGTCCTGTGAGTATTTGCCAAGGTGATAGTGTTAGCTTGACGGCTAATGTTACGGGAGGACCAAATTTACAATGGCAGCTAGATGGTAACGACATTATTGGTGCCACAAGCGCGACTTTTGTCGCGCAAACGAGTGGGATGTATAGCGTAGTGGCTACTGATGCCAATTGCAACTCAACAGCTAGCCCGATCAGCATTACGGTCAATCCTCTCCCAACGGTGCTTTTCGATACCATCAGCCCACTTTGTCTTAATGCTACTCCCTTAGCTTTAGGTACTGGTTTACCACTCGGTGGCACTTATTCTGGTACAGGGGTGAGCAATGGCATGTTTGATCCTGCGGTTGCTGGCACGGGTATTTTTGCCCTCAATTATGTTTATACCGATGCCAATGGATGTACAGATTCCGCGGCGCGGAACGTGGAGGTCTTAAGTCTCCCAATGGTAAGCCTGGATAGCCTACCAAGCTTATGTCCTGAAGCGAGCCCCATTTCTCTAAGCGGTGGTATGCCTATGGGCGGGACCTATTTGGGTTCTGGAGTCAGCAATAATATGTTTGATCCATCAGTGGGGCCGGGCTCTTACAATATCACCTATACTGTTACTGGAGCTAATGGTTGTAGTAGCGATGCGAGTCAGCTGATTGAGGTTTTGACTACCCCTACGGTGAACGCTGGACAAGATCAAACCATCTGTTTGGGAGACTCTACCAATCTATTCTGTTCAATTTCCAATAGTTATCTGTGGAGTACAGGAGAAACGACTCAGAGCATAAGCGTTATGCCGAGCAGCACTACTACTTATGGAGTGCTTATCACGGACATGGATGGATGCCAAAATACGGACAGCGTAACCGTCAATGTACAATCGGCGCCCACTCCAGATGCAGGTATGGATCAAACCATCTGTGAAGGAGAAAGCGCGGTTTTGACCGTTAGTGGAGGAAGTTCTTATAGTTGGAGCAATAGTCAAACCGGTAGCAGCATCACGGTACAGCCCACTGAGGATACAGAGTATGTGGTTACTGCCATCGATAACGTTGGCTGTACGGGCAAAGATTCGGTTACTGTATTTGTCGATCCTCTCCCTAGCCCTGCGGGGAACTATATCATCAGTGGTGGAGTAGTAACATTTCAAAATAGCTCTGTGGATGCGACCTCATATAGTTGGGACTTTGGCGATGGTTCTCCAGTGGAGACAACTTTTGAGCCCTCTCACGTTTATGTGTTTAATGGTTCTTATACCGTAACTCTGACCGCAACCAATGAATGTGGCAGTGTGGATACAACCTTTGACGTGAACATCACAGCGGCTTCGCTGGAAGACAAAATCACAGATATCAGTTTAGTGCTTTACCCCAACCCTGCCAACGACCAAATTACCATCGAAATCAACGGCCTAGAAAACCGTGCGATCAATCTACAATTGGTAGATCTCAGGGGAAGCGTTCTGCGCAGCAGTAAAATAGAAAAAGGACAACAATCTCATACAGAGACTATTGACTTGCATGAACTGGCTGCGGGGGTTTATATCCTGCGAGTGGGAGGGATGGTCCGACGCGTGGTGAAATTGTAATCAACAGACATAAAATTAAACGGGTGCGACATTTCTGCCGCACCCGTTTTCAATTAGGATTCAATGATTGCCTTGACGTTATCATCAGGATTGCGGTCGATCAATTTGTTGATCGGGTCAATACCCGCTTTGGTAGGTTTGATTGGCACTACAATATCCAATTCAATTTCTTTTTGGCGGATCGGGTGTTTTTGCAAGTACAGCAGCGTATCCTTACCGGCTTCGGTTTCACCGAACACCCCCACATCTATCCAGTCGGTTAGGGGGATTTCCGTTTCATTGCCGAGGCTATCAGCGCGATATTTGATGGCTTCCGCACTAAGGTGAACGGTATATTGCCCATCACTACTTTCGGTAATGGTAGCTTCCTTGGTACGGTTTTCAAATAAGGTGATGGTCTCAAACATATCCTTGATCAAGTATTGCATACTGTCAGGGGTAACGGCTCGGAAGTACTTGAGTAAATCCTCGGTATTGGGATAGCGACCTTGACGTTTGTAAGCCCAATCTTGGTTAAATCTTTTGAGGGCGGCATTTACACTATCCTCTCCAATATAATCTTGGAGGGAATACATCACGATGGCTCCCTTACGATAATGGATATAGTTTTGCCCTTGGACCTCAATTAGGGGACGCTCCTTTTTGGTTTCTGAAGCTCTGCCAGATAAATAGCGGTCTAACTCATAAGCGAGAAACTTCTGGATCATTTCCTCAGAATACTCTTGCTTCATAACCATGAGGGCAGAGTATTGAGACATGGACTCAGAGATCATGGCATTGCCGCGGACGCCCGCCTCTGGCACTTGATGCCCCCACCATTGGTGCGCCATCTCGTGAGCCGTAACATAAAAAGGCATGTCGATGGCGCCCTCTTCAATCTCTTGGGTAAAGCCTATGCCCTCTGAGAAGGGGACAGTATTGGCAAAGGATTGAGCGAAGCTAGAATAGCGCGGAAATTCCATAATCCGCATCTGCTGATATTGATAAGGGGAGAAATTTTTGCTGTAATAAGCAAGAGATTGCTTCATCCCTTTCATCATACGATCAAGATTGTATTCGTGGCCTTTGTGGTAATATATCTCCAAATTGATGCTATCCCAGACTTCTTCAAGCTTTTCGTAGCGGGCTGAGAGGATACTATAAAAGTTGACCATAGGCTGGTCCATTTTATAGTGATAATGGCGACGACCATCCTCTTCCCATTCTTTTTGTAGGTAGCCCGGCGCAATGGCGATTTGATCGGCACTAGTGCTGAGCTTAATCTCAAAACGGATATAGTCAGCATCATCTCCAAAGAGATTTTGGGCCAATCCGCGTGGATCATCCCGCGGAAGTTGAGGCTCTTTTACGGGGAGATCATATTCTTTGCGATCATCATCGCTGCCCAATTCAAAACCATCATTGTAGCCAAGGGAAGGGAAATATCGACTATTGAAGAAGGTACCATTGAAAGCGATTTCATCGTTGGGATTGCCCTCGACGAAACCTTTGCTATCATATAAAACCTTAAAGTCCATTTTCACGCTATCACCGGGAGACAAGCGTTCTGCGAAGCTGTAAATAAAATAATCGAACTCATCATAGGCCTTGCTGATAGTCGCCTCTCGGTCAAAACGAAGGTAATCTAAGGCTAGGCCGCCTTGATTGGCAAGTTGGATATGCATATCAGCAATAGGCTCGTCGCTGAGATTTTTGAGATAATAATAGCCTTCCGCTTCAAAATCTCTTTGTTCAGGATAAATATCTACTTTGAGATTTGTCTCTACGATCTTGGGCTGAGTAAGCTCCGCATATTGCGAAAGCTCTTTTTCATAATTGGCTTGCAGCTCCTTGGTCTGATCAGAGGTACGGTATTCGTTGAGGACATTGGTGTTGTAGTAAACAAAACAACCTGAGCCGACAAATAACATTAAAGCCACGGCAGAGCCTATGATCGCGGGCTGGGTATAACGATATCGAGCCAATTTGAGGCGCGTCTTCATCAACATATCGGTACCTCGTTGAGAAAATAGCAGCGTAACGACCATCAAAATAGCCGCCATACCAAACCAGTAGAGCTGGAACCAATTAAAGGGATTGACATAATGTCCATACTGGTTCATATCTGAATAATTGCCTAAACCGCCACTAGCATAATTGAACATTTTATGCTCCAGACCAATTTCGCCAAGCACAAACGCATTGACGATAAAGAAAAGGATCATCACCGCATGCCCCACAAATTTTTGGTTGACTAGGGTGTGAACAAAAAAGCCTAAAGCGGTAAATAGCAGTAGGAAGAAGAAGGTGTCGCTAAACATATAGCGGAAGTACAGTCCTAAATCAATCTCTGGGAAACCTTTAAATATCTGAATCAAGATTCCTGCAAGGATCAAAAGCAAGATCATCACCACATGGATCATAGTGAAACCGAGAAACTTGGCTGAAAGCGTTACCCAATTGGGAGTCGGAGTAGCGTCAAAAATTTGCTGGAAGCGCACATCACGTTCCCTCCATAGTAATTCGCCCGTATAAAAGACAATGATGATAATAAAGAAGAGATTGAAACCTCCAATCAACTCCAAAACCAAGCCTGTACTCGCATAAACCGGCGTGCCGTATATCGTATTAAAAAATACTGCGTTAACGCCCATGATCACCATCCCTGCACCCGCAATAGCGATAAAGGGAACAGATTTGAAGATCTCGGCGAAATATAATCGAGCTAGCCCCCATATCTGTTGCAGGCGAATCCGAAAACCATCTGTCAAAGTTGGACTAATCTGATGCATTACAAAGTTGGGGAGTAATTTCTCAACTGTTGCCTTAGTCTTCGATTTTTTGCCTTTGCGACGGGTAGAAACGACTTCCATTTTGTAGCCAAAGTAGGTAGCCGCCAAGGCGAACGCTGCTACCGATAGCCAAATAAGGCGGTTAAAGAGCACCAGCCCTTCCATGGCATAGACTTGGGTGTTTTTCTGCGCGATAGTCCAGTATTGAGAGACTACATTGGAAGTATTTAAACCAAATGGGTCTATCAGGGCCACAATATTGCGATTTTCGAGATCCTCACCGAGGAGACCGTCTGCTAATAGATAGACCATCAGCAGCAATATCCCTTGCATAAATACAAAGAGCAGGTTGCGACTCAAGGCGCCTCCCATAAAGAAGAGCGCGCTCCCGATTAAAACGTTCGGCAAGACGAAAACCAAAAAGGGACTGAGGTGATGCCAAAGGTTAAAGGCCAGAAAGTCTTCATTTCCGGTTTTGATCAAACTCCCTGTAATCAGGCCAAAGAGGATGCCTGAGAAGACCAGTAGGGTGATCAATAAAGAACCGATATAGCGACCAAAGAGGTATTGTCCCTTGGTCAAAGTTGTCGTAAAGAGCATGGATTCGGTCTTGTACTCGCGATCGCGCACGATGGGAACGCCCATCAAACCAGACATTAAGAAAAAACCGGGTAAGACCGACAGAATCAAACTTATGGTAGCCAAGGCTACGGGTGCGTTTTCTTTGACCTGTCCGGTGCCGCCACCCACGGTGAGATTATCCCAGCTGAGGGCAAGGCAGGCCATCAAAAAGAGGATGCCAAAGTACAACCAAGTTGCGGGTCGTTTGAGGCGATACTGCAACTCAAACTTTATAACATTTCCAATCATCAGATTCAGTTTTTGGGATACTAGGCAAGGATTTAGGCCGGAGAAAGCTGGGGATTACCCTGTAGCTTACCAGTGATGTAGGAGAAGTAAACGTCCTCCAAATCGGGTTGTACGGGTTCCATAGTCTCATCTGGAGCCACTTCGCTGTAAATATGAATCTGCGGTTGACCGGCGATTAGTTTTTCTGAAATCACTTCAAAGCGCTCCTTGTAGGCGGTAAGTTCATCCTTGGGAACACGTTTCTTCCAGACTTTCCCTTCGAGCAGTTTGATGGAATCCAAAGGATTGCCCTGCATTAAGATTGTTCCTTGATTGATAATCGCCATCTCTGAGCAAAGCTCTTTTACATCTTCAACTATGTGAGTGGAGAGGATGACAATGGCCTCTTGTCCCAATTCGCTAAGAAGGTTGAGAAAACGATTTCTCTCCGCTGGGTCAAGACCCGCCGTTGGTTCATCGACGATGATGAGGCTAGGGTTGGCCAATAGCGCTTGAGCAATACCGAAGCGTTGGCGCATACCGCCTGAATAACCGCTAAGGTTTTTGCGACGATGGGAATATAGGTTTGTCTTGACCAGCAGGCCTTCGACGATTTCTTTGCGTTGTTTTTTATCGCCGATGCCTTTGAGCACCGCGAGGTGATCTAAGAGGGTTTCGGCATTGATACGGGGATAAACCCCAAACTCTTGGGGCAGGTAGCCGAGGCGTTTGCGAATTTCTTCTGGCTGGCGCAATACGTCAAATTCATTGAAGCGCACGCTGCCGCTAGTAGGTTGTTGGAGCGTAGAAAGTATTCGCATCAGCGTGGACTTACCGGCTCCATTGGGGCCAAGCAAACCAAACATGCCACGCTTGAGCCTTAGAGAAACATTTTTTAGGGCTTCTACCCCATTGGGATAGGTTTGGGAAAGCTTATCAATTCTTAATTCCATAATTCATAGCAATCTGAACGGAGTTCGAGATTACTATGATAGTTCGTACTTGAGAGCGAGTCAAAAAATTTCTACCAACTGGGAGCAACGCTCTACCAATAAGCTGATTCTGACTTTTTTACCGTCAAAAAAAACCGGCCCCGTTTAGGCAGGCCGGCTTATCGCTGTTAGGGATAAAGTACGAGCGCTGTCGCACTTTCCTTTAGGTACATTATTAAGAAGAGAGTAAAAGGTAAAAAGTATCTAGTACCAAGAATAATCGCTTTTGTATCCCATTGAGGTCTTTTTTCAAAGTCTTAATACTGAATACTATCGTCTTACTACTCAAATAATAGTTGCAAGAACGGAACTATTTGATCTTGAAATATAACAGCTTCACGGAAAATCTTACATGTTTAAATCATATTTTGCCATTTTTTAGCCGTAAAACATTGATATTTAGCACACCAAAAAAAGCTGCTTATCGAATCGTTGCCCGCAGGACAATTGAAACGACAAGCAGCCAGTATTTGCTTTAGACCAAAAAGCCTTAGAAAGCGTAGCTATTTTGCTCAATCATTACACTCGCCACATCACGGCGTAGCGTGCGCGTATTGATCAAAGGGGCCTTACAGAGGTAGCGTAAGCTTTTGAGGATCATCGAGATTTCCGCCTCTCCGGCGAACGCTAACAATCCTTCCTTACCGGCTTGCAAGACCTTTTCTGCCGCTTCATATACATAAACTTTTGTCATGGCAATCTGAGAAGCTACCGCTTCCTCGCCTTGGCGACCAATGAGTTTTTCAGTTCTCAACAAGGTTGATTCAGCGATATAAGTTTCGATCACCATATCAGCAATCGCCATCAATACTTCCTGTTCCTCTTTGAGGGCAGAACCGATATCTTGAGCAGCTTTACCCAATACCATCAGTACTGCTTTCTTAAGATTTTCTACCGTCGCTGCCTCAGCGGCCAATGGTCCCTCCCCACTGACTTCTTCGGCACCGCCTCCACTCATGAGCGCCTTACCAACGGCCATGGCAGCAGGGAAGATGTCCAAACGCCCTCCCATCGCACGCTTTAGTAGCATATCAACGATCAGCATGCGGTTGATTTCATTGGTCCCCTCGTAGATACGACAGATGCGCGCATCACGATAGGCCCGCTCCATCGGGGCATCAGCAGAAAAGCCCATGCCTCCGTAAGTTTGAAGGCCTTCGTCTACCACATAGGCCAGCACCTCTGAGCTATGCACTTTCATGATCGCACACTCTATAGCAAATTCTTCGAGCCCTTTGAGCTGGGCTTCTTCTTTGCTCATACCAGAGGCGATATTGGCATTGACACGGTCTTCAATATCTTGCCCTGCACGGTAGTTAGCTGATTCAGAGGCATAAGTGCGGATAGCCATATTACCCAGCTTATGCTGGATAGCACCAAAATTGGCGATAGCTGTGCCAAATTGCTTGCGCTCATTGGCATAGTTGACAGCGGTCGCGGCTACACTTTTTGCGCCTCCCACACAGCCAACACCTAATTTGATACGCCCAATGTTGAGGATATTTACCGCGATCTTAAAGCCACGGCCGCGCTCATAAAGCATATTTTCGACCGGAACTGATGTTTCGTTAAAGAAAACTTGACGAGTAGAGGAGCCTTTGATACCGAGCTTTTTCTCTTCGTCATTCATGGTGATACCTGGATAGTCGCGTTCTACGATAAAAGCCGATAGCGTCTTATCATCATCTATCTTGGCAAAAACGATCATCACTTGGGCAAAGCCAGCGTTCGAGATCCACATCTTCTGACCCGTGATCAGGTAGTGTGTACCGGCTTCATTCAAAACGGCTTTGGTCTTACCAGAATTGGCATCAGAACCAGCGTCTGGCTCAGTCAGGCAGTAACAGGCTTTCCATTCACCAGAAGCGAGTTTAGGCAAGTATTTCTCTTTTTGCGCGGCATTGCCATAATATTGGATCGGCAAGGTCCCGATGCCTGTATGGGCACCATGCGCCGTGGAGAAGGAACCCGTTCCTCCTAAACCTTCGGCAATCAACATCGACGTATTGAAACTCATACCGAGGCCACCATACTCTTCCGGTACGGTTACGGATAGTAATCCCATCTCACCTGCCTTGCTTAGAAGGCCATCCATAAAGCCTTGTTCGAGGCTGTCCATGCGCTCGACATTAGGCGTTATCTCTTGGGCTGTAAACTCATGACAAGCTTGCAGCATCATCTCTTGTTCTTCACTAAAATCTTCCGGACTAAAAGTGTCCTGTGCCGGAGTCTTGCGGATCAAAAATTCTCCACCGCGTATTGCTTCTCGGGAGGCAGTTGGATTCATATATCTTATAATTGAATTCTGAGTCCCTAATATAAAAATAGTATGCTTGCATAACAAATTTTACTCTAAGGGATTCCTTACCTTTAGGGCATGAAAATATTGCTTGTCGAAGCATTTTATGGCGGCTCCCACCAACTGTGGGCGGACGCTTTCCAAGAGAATAGTCAGCATGAGGTAAAGATCCTCCATTTACCTGCTCGCCATTGGAAGTGGCGTATGCATGGAGGGGCCATACAATTGGCCAAACAATGGCAGGAAAGCGGTTTTGAACCAGAAGTGATTTTAATCACAGACATGATCGATTTAAATTTATTTATTTCGCTCTCACGTTCTTGGTACAAGGATGTACCGATCGTTCTTTATATGCACGAAAATCAGATCACCTACCCATGGTCTCCCGAAGACGAGGATGTCCCCCAAAGACGTGATCGGCATTACGGTTTTATCAATTATGCCAGCGCCTTATCAGCAGACGAGGTTTGGTTTAACTCGGCCTATCACAAGCGATCATTTTTAGAAGAGTTGCCGCATTTTCTCAGGGTTTTTCCTGATTATCGGGATCTTAGTACGGTCAAAGAGATCGAACGCAAAAGCCAAGTAATGCAGGTTGGCATCACTCCTCCCCCTTTTGAGGGGAGTCCCAAAAATTCACGCCAATTAGCAAGCTTGGTCTGGAACCATCGCTGGGAGTATGACAAAGGACCAGAACCGTTTTTCCAAACGCTTTTCTCATTGGCGGATCAAGGATTGGCCTTTGAATTGATTGTAGTGGGAGAAGCTTATGGACGCAGGCCTGAGATATTTGCCGAAGCTAAGGAGCGCCTAGGCGAACGCATCCTTCATTGGGGTTATGCAGAAAGCAGAACTGATTATTGGGATCTGCTTCAAAGGGCTGATATCGCACCTACCACCGCTTGGCATGATTTCTTTGGGGTAAGCGTAGTCGAAGCAATGGCCGCAGGCTGTTATCCGCTTTTGCCCAATCGCCTAGCGTATCCGGAGCATGTACCTTCACATTGTTTGTATGAGGATGGCTCCTTCGGAGAACGCTTAGCCGATTTGATCAAAAGGATAGCTTGGGTGAGAGAACAGAGCCCCAAAGAATGGGTCCAAAAATATCATTGGACCGATTTAGCGCCGCGCTACGATAGACGGCTTGCGATGGTAGCCACAGGTGATCATTTGGCATGGCGCGATTTCTCAAAAGGGCACTGAGGGCAGGCATAATGTGTATAATCCAAGGCCATTGGAGCATGAATTAGCACTAGGGCGAAATGGGACGTTGGATGTTCGTCATTCTCACTCAGGCGTTCTGCGCAGCAGTAAAATCAGAAAACAAGAAGGTCCAAACAGGACGAGAATATATGAAAAAAACTAAGACCGAAGCACCAAGAAGACTTATCTCGAGTATCGTAAGCTGTCGTTGTCCCCGCTGTCGTACGGGAAAACTCTTTGTCAGCAGAAATCCCTACGATCTTCGCACTACTCTCAAAATGCCAGAAGAGGGCT
>JBCCQN010000074.1:0-33776 GCA_039024315.1 Bacteroidota bacterium | reverse complement strand
TCTCATCAAAAATTTCGCTTAGTTTCATCCCCCTAAGCTAAGACTTTGGGGAATTCAGTATTTTGATGCGTTTAACCTATTGTCTATACCTGCTACACACCTTTCTGGGACGAAATTCGTACATTAGTATTATGAGTAAGCAGTTTTATCAAATACTAACTCAAATCAGGTAATTGGCCAAAAGTGAACAGTTGATACTGATTTCTACGCTTACCCAAGAGATGGCAATTGGGGAAGAAGGCGAATTTTCTAAAGAAGATCAGAAAGAACTCCAGCGTCGTATTGATGCCGTGGCTTCTGGACGAGTCAATATTGAAAGCTGGGAATCTGTCCGAGCAGAATGGCGAGCGAAATACGGAGCCTGATGGAGCGAACATTTTCGATCAGCAAAGATGCGAAAGAAGAGATTGAAGCTACCCTAGACTAATTACCATCTATCAAATATGGGCAGAAAAATCTATTCAACAATATAGATATCCAGAAGATTGATTTCATTTTCTCACCCCAAGCCCTCAATCTCTCGTAAATTCTTCATGCGATTTCGTTCCAAAAACTCGTCGATCGTCTCAAAATGCTCGATCACACGTTTTTCTTTAAACTCAAATACCTTCTGAGCTAAGCCTTGCAAAAAGTCTCGGTCGTGCGATACCAAAATGAGCGTGCCGTCAAAAGCGAGTAGGGCTTCCTTAAGGACTTCTTTAGACCGAATATCCAAGTGATTGGTAGGCTCATCAAGGATGAGCACATTGACGGGTTCGAGCAGAAGTTTGACCATGGCGAGGCGGGTGCGTTCTCCACCAGAAAGAACGGAAACCTTTTTCTCGATGTCGTCGCCACTAAACATGAACTGGCCGAGGATATTTTTTACTTGGGTACGAATTTCGCCTTTGGCGACCTCGTCGATGGTTTGAAAGATGGTGAGATCGGGATCGAGGAGAGAAGCTTGGTTTTGGGCGAAGTAGCCAATCTCGGCATTGTGGCCTTGCTCGCAGCTGCCCTCAAAATCAATCTCGCCCATGATAGCTTTGATCATGGTGGATTTACCTTCGCCATTGCGACCTACAAAGGAAACCTTTTCACCTCGCTCGATGGTGAGGTTGGCATTATTGAAGACCACATGATCCCCATAGCTTTTGGACAAGTCCTTGGCGATAACTGGATAATTCCCAGAGCGACGACAGGGGGGAAAGCGGAGTTTGAGGGCGGAATTATCCAGCTCGTCAATCTCGATAATTTCTAGCTTTTCGAGCATGCGCTCGCGGGAATTGACCTGATTGGTCTTGGAGTAGGTGCCTTTGAAGCGTTCGATAAAGCGCTCGGTATCGGCGATAAATTTTTGTTGCTCTTTGTAGGCCTTGAGTTGATGCTCCCGACGCTCCGCCCGGAGCTGAAGGTAATGGGAATAGGTTGCCTTATAGTCGTAAATTCGTCCCATCGTAACCTCTATAGTTCGATTGGTAATATTGTCGATAAAGGCGATGTCGTGTGAGATCACCAATACTGCCTTGGCTTTGTTTTTTAGGAAGTCTTCTAGCCAGACGACTGATTCGATATCGATGTGATTGGTGGGCTCGTCGAGGAGAATGAGGTCAGGTTTTTGGAGAACGATCTTGGCTAGTTCGATGCGCATGCGCCAACCTCCGCTAAACTCACTGGTAGGACGATTAAAGTCTGCTCGCTTAAAACCCAAGCCTAGTAAAGTTTTCTCAACTTCTGCATCATAGTTAACCTCCTCAAGCGAATAATAGACCTCGCCAATCTCTGTGAGTTTCTCGATAATATTCATGTATTCGTCTGACTCATAGTCGGTGCGCGTTTCAAGTTCCTTGTTGAGGCGTTCCATTTCGTCGCGCATGTCAAAGACTTGACTAAAGGCCTTGGCAGCTTCTTCAAAGACGGTACAATGATCCTCAGTGAGTAGATGCTGCGGCAAATAGGCAATGACCGTTCCCTTGGGAGATTGTACGCCTCCGCGAGTCGCTTTTTGCACGCCCGCGATGATTTTCATCATCGTGGATTTACCTGCTCCATTTTTGCCCATGAGGGCGATTTTGTCATTTTCGTTGATGACGAAAGAAACGTCCTTAAAGAGCGTTTGCCCGCTAAATTCTACTGCGATATTGTCAACCGAAATCATTGCTTTTGCTTTGGACTGCAAAAGTAGGGGATTTATTGGGTTTTATGCTGGTTAGATTGGGTTGTTTTGGGCGGCGTAAGAAATAACAAGAATCAAACTGCTTGCAATTTAGTCCGAATGTACCGGAAAACTCAACCACTTTTGCCCCTAAGTCTCCACTAAGTTCAAAACTGATCACAAGTATCCTGCTCCATCTCTATATGACTCCCATCACAAAATGGCCCTGCCTTACTCAACTTACAGTTGCAGAGCTTGACTTTCTTGTCGCGTTTGACGCTAAAAACAATGGGTTTGAATTTGCTGCCTTGATGGCTACCATCGCAAAAAGGCTGGGTTCGGCTGTAGCCACATTGGCAATAAAGATATTTTTTACCGGCTTCAAGGTGGAGGATCGTAGGGACTGGGAGGGTGGTATCGCCTCTTTCATATTGGGGAGATAGTTCGCTATGCGGCTTCGCCGAACGTACTATCGGGTAAAGCATATTGGTCGTCCAGTGGTCTTCTGGATCGTTGATCAGCCCAAATTCCTCGGGATATTGACGGGTAAAGGTGGCGGTACCAAATAACTGATCCCAAATCGAAAACATATTGCCATAATTGCCATTGGGATCACTAATTCCGTCCTGCATAGATTTACCGTGGTGGGCAAAGTGAAAAGCGGGTGTGATGATTAAGCGTTCTACGAAGGAGGCCAAAGGATTAAGCCATTTATACTTATAGAGATACTGATCCCAGCGCGTGGTGCTGTGAGAACCAATCACGATCACTTGTTTGAGCACAATCGCTACTGAGACGGGCAGGCCGCCGCCCAACAAATTGACTATGGCAATCCACCAAATATTGGGCATGAGCACATAGTATAAAGCCGCATTGCGGTAAGAAACGAAAAAGCCCATTTCTTCGGCCTGATGGTGTGCACGATGAAGCTTCCAAAGCCAGGGGGTTTCATGCGCAAGCCGGTGATACCAATATTGCAGCAAATCATCTACGAAAAGAAAGCCGAAAAATACCAGCCAAAAATTGGCCTCAGCGAAAGCGTTCGGCAAAGCCGGAAACCAAAGTGCCCCCAAAAAACCCACCAACAGCACAATCCCTGGCTTGGTAAATAATACCAAAACCATAAAGCTGCCAAATTCTTGAATCCAATCACTGCCATCCCGCTTGCTACGGTGCCAATAGCCGGAGAGTACTTCCATCCCACCAAAGAAGAGGAGTATGAGCGGTACCAAATAAGTTTCGAGCGAGTCCATTTTTCTATCCTTTTCCTAAAAATACTCAGCCCTATCATCAAATCACTTTACAATTGTTAAGAATCCAGCGATAGTTATTAGTGGATAGATGCTTCTAACTGCTGTTTACCCATGTTTACCAATATATGCCTAAAATTTAGCCTTTTGGCTGTTTTTGGGTCAGTTTGTCTACCTCCTGTCATCGCTATGTTTACCTAAAATCATTCTCCTGTTTACCCTAAGTAGGCTGCTGATTATTGACGGACTAACTGCGAAGCTGCAAATTGAAAGTGTTAACCGAGTGAACCAAAATTATGTGCCGAGCACTCAAAATACCTGTCTTGATTTTGGCTCTTGTGATCATGGGGGGGATCAACTTGATATTTCTACAGCCCAAGCCTGATCTCCCAGAGCGCCTACCAGACTTGAGTGTCAATGCCCATAATATCTATCGGGACTTCTGTGAGGATGAGGCCTATGCGCGCCAAACCTATCTCGACAAGACGATTGAGGTGAGCGGCATATTACGTTCGGTTGAGAGGACTGGAGATGGCAGGCTTTCGCTGATCTTAGGCTTTGAGAGCCGATCCGGCCAATTGCGTTGTGAGTTGGATCAAAAGGATCAGCCCGATCTGGATCAGTTAAAAATCGGAGAGGCGATCACCCTAAAAGGATTTGGTAGAGACTATTTGTTCGAAGTAGTCATGGATCATACTATCGTAGTTGGGCATTGAAAATAAAGCGTGCATGAGATATCAAAAAGAAGCAAAATTAGCGTTCTCCGTATTGGTTTATGTTTTGGCTTGGGGAGCGATCATCTATTATTTGGATTTCTTCACAGGTTTTTATGTGCCCAAGACGGTAGATCAAGGGGTCGAATGGCCTTGGATGCTTGCCTTCCTTTGGGACCTGCTACTCCTACTGGGACTCGGGATGTTATTGGAGACTACTCGAAAGGGGGATTTTAAGCTCCAGTTACCCGAGGGTACAGAACGAAGCTTTCAAGTACTGATGTATGTTTTGGCCATAGTCTTCTTGATTAGTTTGTGGCGCCCGATCAATGGGGTAATCTTTGACCTAAGTGATCATGCCCTAGCGACGGTTTTTAGTGGCTGCTATTATTGGGGATGGTGGATGTGTATTACCGCCACTTTCTTGATCGATCATTGGAGCCGATTTGGGCTCAGGCAAGCATTGGAACTGTTAAATAGACCAAAATACGTACGGGTAACCGCTTTGAAAACGCCTTTACTGTATCTGTTAGTTCGGCATCCGGTCTATTTGGGCATGATCATTTTTCACTTTTCCACACCTTATCTGAGTGTGGGGCGCTTGTTGTTGGCGGTAGGAATTACCTACTTTTTATTACGACAAATCGAGTTGGACGAAGCTCAACTTTTAAGCCAATTTGGGGATCGATACCGTGCCTACCAGCAAAAAGTACCCAAGATATTACCTTGGCAGCGCGCTCAGCAGAGTGAGTTTGTACGGCCCCAGAATCTATTTTCAATCCTAGAAGAACCTTTCGAAGGCTAGGCCTTAGACACTGAGTTGTTTACCCTCCTTGGCAGCTTTTTCGTCTAAACCTGACCCAATAGCAAGCCCTATACCCATGCCGATAGGGAGCCCAAGGCCCATTAACCCAAGATTATCGAGCATCATGCCAAAGGCCATCCCTAGCGGTAAACCGAAAATCGTCATGCCTAAGACCATCCATTGGCTTCTGTGGTAGCCTTTGGGACTAAGACCTACGTCCTTTTGGACGCGCTTGACCATATTATTATAGGCTTTACTTAAGCTTTTGGTATAGGCCTTGACCTCCGTAATACCAGCGTTGAGGCCTTCTATTTCTGCCTGTACGGCAGCTTGAGTATCCTCTGGAAGCTCCCTTTGATTGAGGGCTTCGATTAAGGCTTGGGTTTTATCAAAACTCTTCTGGAGCTTTTCGTTTTGACCCACAAAATCGGGTTTGATGAGAGAGTTGAGCATGTATTTTAATTACTATTAGTCTAAAGATCGGCCTTTTTGGGCAAAGTTGTAAACTCTTTCTCTTAAGACAAAAGGACCGCAGCTCGGATGATTACGAGTGCGGCCCAAGAGATACTACTACTGTTGTGTGCCCTATTGAGTATTTAGGCCATCGTATTCAGTATTAAGACCTAGGCAAATTTGCCTGCATATTTCATCAAGACCATTTTCCTCTGTACTGATTACTTTGTACGCTTTACTCATCTTTTTATTACCGCTGCGCGGAACGCTTTTTTCAGCCTATTGGACTACGATTTTGCCCATTTTACCGACTTCGTCTATGCGATAGAGATATAATCCAGTAGGTAGATCTTCTAGTTGGAGTCGTATTTTACTTTGCCCTTCGTGCAACGCTTCTACTCGTAACACTCTGCCCTGAGCATCACTGAGTTGCAGCTTAGCGGCCTGACTCAAGGGTTCCGCGAAGCGAAACTGCACAAAGTCCTCTGCTGGATTAGGATAGACCTGAAGCGCAAACTGAGGGTGCGAAGCCTCATCCCACTGCCCCTGGCGATTGTTGGGCCAGCTACCTTCTGTAATCCATACTTCACTACAACTGTACAAATCTGGGCTTTGGCTGCCACCATTATTACTAAAGATAAAGCTTGCGCAGCTAGCCCTACTAAAGGTATAACTCCACCAACCATTGCCCTCATTGGTCATGCCTACCCCTGGCCAAGCGGTAGTTTGGCCACTAGGGCTGACATTCCAAAAATAAATCGCTGGATTACTGTAGCTAGTTGGTTGAAAGTGGACGGTAAGATCTCCACTTAGATTATTGTCTGGATTACTATTGTGCCAAGTCCCATCGTACCAGCCTTCATTGCAACGGTATAGGTTAGTCGTTTGATTAGCACCATTGTCGCTAAAGATTACATTGCTACAAGTGGCACAAGGCAAGGTATAGCTGTACCAACCATTACCGTCGTTTTGCATGTTTTCGCCGGGCCAATTAGTGCTTGGGCCAGAGGGAGTCGGATTCCAAAAATAAATCGAGGCTGTTCCCCAGTTTGTTGGTTTTTTGAAGTGGAGAGTAAGATTGTCCGTACAGTTTTGCGTAGCTTTTTCCCAAACTGCATAATCATTACCAGAAGCAGCTAAGGTCCATCCACTGCCACTAGGAGCCCAACTTCCTGGACCAATCTTCATCGCTACTTTACCGTCAATTTCGGCTGCATACAAATCCCACTGAGCGGCTTTGATATCGAGTACACTTTCACTGTGCAGCCCATTATTTTTACGGATTTGGATGAGGTCTCTAATATCATCATGCAATCCCCAATCATAAAAGTGATCCCAAAATACTGCTGGTACGCCTGGGTGCGTCAAGATATAAGCATAGCCTTGCATCACTTTATTGCCGGGAAAGGGCCAATAGCTTTGGGTGCTACCTGTGTCATGATTGTCAATAAAAGTTACCGCTCGGCCTGGCCACCAGCCGATGACACCCGGAGCTACACCGCTATACGAAAGGCGCCAAAGCTGACCATTGACGGCCTCTTGGAGGATACCCTTAGTCGTAAAGTCAAAAGCAGAGGAGGTGCCTTGGGTGCTGTTGATCCAATCGACGATTTGTTGACGATGGGGATCCGTATTATTGAGATCTAGGTTGTCCCATAGTTCTCCGACGGAGAAATCGGGATTAGTGGCATTGTTATAGATCGAATTGTAATAGCCGTTGTAGCCACGCACATAATCGTAACGCCAACCATCAAATCCAATGGTGTTTTTGAGCCAGTTCATCCAAGCGATAAGGTCTGATTGGACGCTAGCATTGGTATGATCGAGATCGCGGGCCGCACTGTAATTGTCCCCAGTATCCCAATTGCCGCAGGGATTGCCATTGTTTTGGCCCCATTCGTCTTGAGCCGTTACGGCCCAGCAGCCCCAAGTCGGATTTTGAAAGTCTGCCCAATTGGTAGTGCCCACGCGATGGTTGATCACGATATCGGCTACTGCCTTGACATTGTTATTGTGGAGGGCATTGATCGCCGCGATAAGTTCTGCTTGGGTACCGTAATTACTGTTGAGGTCATAGAGTTCGCGAGGGAGATAGCCGTGATTGTCTGCCGCACTGCTAGAAGGCGGAAACCAGACAAGGTCTATGCCTGAGGCTGAGATGTCGGCCGCGTTGTTTTGGATCACATTATACCAACCTAAGGTGTTGCCTTGGGATTCCCAATTAAATCCTTGGAGTAGGACATCTGTGTTTTGGGCGGTACTGCTTGTGATAAATAGCATCCCAAGTAGCAGCCCGAATAGTGTTTTGCGAGTAGAGATCATAAGAATGATGTTGTGGATGTTTAAAGTCGATCTATATTAGGGAGAAGCCCCTTGGGATGCGGGGCTAATTATGAGGCGGGAGGTGTCGGATTAGAGGGATGGGTGCCGAATTATGATTCGGAACCTTGGCTGCGGAAGTATTCTCCAGGGGTTTGACCGCTAATTTTCTTAAAAGCGCGGTTAAAAGCCGTTTTAGAATTGAAGCCTACCATAAAGGCGACGGCTAGCAAGGTGTGATTGCGATAAGCGGGTTCTAGCACCTTACTTTTAAAGGCCTCTACCCGATAGGTATTGACAAAGTCATTGAAGTTTTTGCCAAAACCTTGATTGATCACTCGTGATAGTTCATGAGGAGTGCTGTGGACTTGAGCGGCCAAGTCCGAAAGGCTCAATCCTGGATTGAGGTAGGGTTGCTCATTTTGCATCAAATCACCTAAGCGTTCGCGAAGCGCGGGGTCAAAGTCCAGTCCCTCTCTTGGTTCGACCGGAGAGGCAGATATCAAATCAGCGTCTTCCGGCTCAGACTGTACCGGCAAACGAAAAATTTCCGGCTCACGGATGGTAAAATAACCTAGCAAAAAAACCGTCAGAGAAAAGCCTATCCACAGTACATCCGACATCCGATCTGTAATAGAATGGAGGTCGCGTTCGCCGATGGAGGCGTAAGCACCCACCACATAAATCGCAACCCAAAGCAACAAACAAAAAGCCTTGAGCCACATGATCGTGCTCAGGAAAGTAATATTGGACCCACTCGAAAATTGATTTTCTGACTCATGTCGATATCGGCCGATAAAGCGAAAAGCATACCACCAATAGGCCATATTATATAGCAGCGCAATACCACCAACCGTTTCAAAATAAGGGATAAGACTCCGATCTACGGCTTTATAGACAAAGGTCTCCCGATCCATGAGTAGCAGGGGGAGGTAGGCTAGCAAATGCAGCACAAAGGGCAAAAAGATCAACCATCGCTTCCAGTCCCAAACCAAAGGACTCGAGCGCAACAAACGCTGAATGTAGAGCACAAAAAGCGGTGCATACAAAAAATAGAGCAAGTCTGGCACCAGCAAGAGTTTGGGCTGCCATTGAAAAATCTCGCGATCATATACTACCACGCGAGCGAGCAAGGCAAAGGAAAATAGGAGGAGCAATACCGATAAAAGCCGATTACTAGTAGGGATCGGTCTATCGATGGTATTGATCGCGATCAAAATCAAAAAACCCTGAATCGCTGCGATTAGCCAGAAAACCGTATAAGCATTGATCACATTGCCAGAGAGATCTTCCCAAGACTCTATTTGTAGGGCGACATATGGTTGTGCTTGCTCTGCCTGATACACATACTGCCTATTGAAGCGCGCGCGGCCACTTTTGCGACCTTCTACAGTCGCCCAACTACCGCGCAAAAATTTGTACTCCAGAGTATCGCGATAGAGAGGGACCGCTACCTGCCAACTCCCATCGTCCTGTGCTTGCAGCTCAAACTCTGGATCACCGGGTTGCCAAGAATTAAAGTCGCCCGTGACAAAGAGAGAAGCATCTTCAGGGGTGTTTGCGGGAATTCGATTGACCCTGATGCGTAAATATGCTTTTGCTTGCAAGCTTGGCAAGTCTTCCCAACCTTCAATTTTAGAAACGATCGTCAGCGGTGCTTCGCCATTTTGCTGTTGACGATTGCCAGCTGGCTTACCCAAGGGATCAGATTCGCCCGTAGCCCAGCTACCACGGGTAAATTTATATTCAAATGGAGGGCTCAGATTGCCCAGAGTCAAAATGTAGCTCCCATTCTCCTTAGGATAAAGGCGATAGGCTTCCTCACCAGGCTGCCAATTATTAAAACTCCCCACTACATAGATAGAATCTTCCATCGGCGTCTGGGCCGGAACCTCATCAACTACAAAGGTAGTCTGACCCCAGAGTGCCCCGCCTCCGAGAAGTAATAGGCAACAAAATAGGCTGGATAGCTGAGTAGCTAACAGTGCGCGCATAGAGTTTTGAGTCCGATTTTTTGCCTGAGCATGGCAAATTTCAAGATAAGGATTCTTTGCTTTTTTGCGAGTCGGATCGTAACGGATGAAAGCTAAAATCGTTATCTGTTCAATAAATCAAATCAAATTAATCCCATGAAAGCACTTCCCCTTTTAATTTCTCACCTTTTTTTGCTGCTCTCAAGTTTAAGCCAAGCGCAAGAATTTGATATCCAAGCCTGTGGTCTCGACAGCAGCTATGCACTCAATGCGGATGAGGCAGCTTATTTCAATGAGATCCTCAGCAAGGAGCGAGGAGATTTTGACTTTTTCGGCAAAAAAATAGCCTTTGCGACGGGCAATAGCGGGCATATTCCCTCCAACAAATATCAATACTTTGCCCAAGATGGCCGCCTTCGGTATCAAAATGGTCAGAATGTAGTCAATCAATTGATTATTTTGACCGCCGCCGAAAAAGCGGAGCTAGCTGGCATCGATGCCATCGTGGTCAGCTGGTCCAAGGTCAATATCCAAGGGCGTCAACGGCAAAAGCTAGTGGCTCGGTTGAATGAATAAGGCCCTTATGTTTGTCAGGTTTGTCTGCCTGCTGCGCAGAACGTTTCCCCCTAATCCCTTCTCTATCCCAAGCCCGTCCAAGATCTTGCCCAACTGGAGATTCTAGGTCAAGCGTTCTTCGCAGAAGCTAAAATCCTCCTCCTTGCTCTATCGGGCTGTACCGTCTATAATATCCACCAGGGGGGGCAGACTTTGGCTTGAGCGATTCTAAACTCGATTGGCAAATGCTTACAGCTGGCTATTGTAGCTTCCGAATCAAAATTGGCGACCCCCTAGAAAACAAAAAAGTTTTCAAAACGAACAAATAAAATTAGATATATATGTTATTTTTTATATATTAACACAAGCTAGAAAAGAGCCAAGGGTTTGATTTCATTTCTCCAAGGCAATTTTCTGTTTTGAGAATAGTAATTTGATTTTGATAAGGGGGGCGTACTTTAGTGCACTCCCTTTATTTTTCACTGCTTCGCAGAACGCTTATAATCAGAGATTTATCACTTCAAGCGTCTAGGTGTTTTGCAAAGCAAACGCTACTGGGCTGGTCCACATATTGCCCATAGTTGGGGATGCGCTGGTAGGCATTTTTTTCGTAAAGTCGGATAGCGGCTAGTTGCCGAACGCCAGTCTCTAAAATGCTTTTCTGATAGCCTAGTTCTAAAATCCATTTTTCGAGACCCTTCAGCAAAGTCGAAGCAATCCCTTGATTACGATGCGTCTCTGCTACAAACATGCGCTTGACTTCCATCGTCTGCGCGTCAAAAGCTTTGATAGCCCCACAAGCCACAAATTGCTCATCTTTTTGAACGAGTAAGACGTATTTAATGGCATCAGACTTATTGAATTGAGCATAAAAATGAAACTCTTCTCCATCTGTAATGCGCAGCGAAGCATCTAAAGCCGCGACCAGTCTTTGGTAGTCTGGATGTTGAGGATTTGTACGTAATAGCTGCGTCATTTCCTATAAATACAAATAGTCTTCCAATGGCATTACCGAACCCGAGAAGTCTCCATCAAGCGTACCTTGCATAAAATAAAGGCGATTGCCCACCTGCCGTAAGGCTACTTCCAAAGAGTTGACACCGTGCACCAGGTGGCTAAAAGCACTGCTACTAAACTGCATTGGGTCTTGAGCCGATTGAGGGACCAGTTGATCACTGTGGGCGATTTTGTTGCGCACCGCAATAATCTTATGGATGTCGGCTTCTCTGATTTTGACCAATTCGTAGGCATGTACCAACTCTAAGACAGTTTTGAGCGAAATCCCTTTGCCCCTAAAGTCTTTTTGACTAAGACTTTTACCAGCTTCTGACTCCGGCAGGGACTTATCCAGAAATTTGTAAAGCTCTCTTTTTCGCAGCCCTGAAAACTGAATGATCAGATGCACCAAGCCCTTTTCAAGTAAAAAAAGTTTCTTGTAGAGGTAATCATAGACGGGGCCGCGATTGTAGTCCGACATATGCACAATGCCGACGATGCGCTTGCTTTTGATCACAAATAATACCTGAAAATTGCCAAAATCATTAATCAGATTGGTATCAAAAATCGGATCGTCATAATCGACCGTTTGCCTTTCCCTGATTTGCTGCTTTTTGAAATTACCCGTATTACGATCGTAAAAATAGCAGAGATTATTGCTATGGATATGAGGGAGATAGTGGATATCTCTGATGCGGCAAAACTCCTTACATTCGCTGAGATATTCTTCATCATAGAAGACCATCCCTCGGGTCATGATATCGCTAAATGTAGCCATGATTCTTAAGCATTAGTGTTATTCGCGCGTCTTGCCCATAAATACATTGACGCCAGGATTGATGGGGTTGCCAGAGGCACGTCTATAGCTCACGATTTGCCCTGTATGATAAATTGCATCCGCGATGGGGCCATTGATCATATTCCAATAGGGATATTCGGATTGATTTTCTCCTCTTTGAAAGACGATAGAAAGTTCAGCTACTTCGGCTTCTGTTTTGTCTCGGAGCAATGCTGCCGCCTGAGCGAGGTTTTCGAGCGTCATACGCCTCTTTTGTTCAAAGCTCAGCTCGCCCATATCTTCAAATTCTCTGGGGATATCTTTGGCTGAGCAATAAATCGTTACACTCAAGCCTAACAAATGATCTAGCGTTTCGCCGCTGCTGCGGGAATCATCTGAAATCTTATAGCTGAGATCTTCCTCTCTCAGGCCTTCTGTTGCCCAGTAATAACGGTATCCTAAGCCTTCGATCATCCTAGCCAATACGCTCCCCGAGCTGTAAGTTTCTGGGGCAGCAGGGATTTCGCGCAATGGTAAAGGAGTATCTTGTGCCCAAAGGGTGCTCATCGTAAACAAACTAAGGCTAAGGAGTAGTAATAGTTTCATCATGCTATGTTAGTATTAGGACAAAAGTAATGAGTAGCAAGAATGCTTAAAACAAGCTATTGTAATCGAGTAAAGCTTTTTTCTTACCACTGCATACTGAGTAGAGCCTCGTGGCGCATTGATGCTAAATTACGGCCTAGTCGGCGGATTCAAAACCAGAGAAGCTTTTAAGTACAGAGTAGAGAGTAAAAAGTACTCGGTAAGGAGCAAAAAGATATTTCCATCTATATAGCCCAATTTGCCTTGGTCATAATACTGAATACGCTAGTCTAAGTACTTAGAATTGCCAATCTATTTTTTTACCGCTGCGCGGAACGCTTCTTCCAAGACGCTAACTCATAAAAGAAGGCCCTAATCGAGATGATCAGAGCCTTCGTAGACATGATAAAAATTATCTATTGTAGATAAATCTTTTGGCTATGTTGTTGGCCTCCTGCCAAGACTTTTAGGAGATAGACCCCCTTGGGGAGATGCCCGAGGCTAATTTTGGCTTCAGATTGCCCTGTGAATTGTCGATTCAAGACTCGTTTGCCTCGTAAGTCAGATAGGGCGATTTGACTGTCTTGCGCTTCCGTAAATTGGAGATTAAGCTTACCGCTAGTAGGATTGGGAAAAACTTTTAGTAGGTCTGTATTTGGGGACGCTTGTCTAGAAAGGCTCAAGCAATTGATAACTGGAAAAGGCTTACAACTATTAAAAGTGATTTCCAACTTGGGACGAATGTTAGGGTTAGGATGTTCGCTAGAAGCTAATACTACAGCTCTGGAAATCCCCTCATTGAGCAATCTGAGTTGAAACCCATGCTTGGCTACAATGGCGCAAGGATCAAACATATCCTTTACCAAATCAGTAACGTCAACGGAAAGATAGTTTTGCGTATTAGAATTAGAAGCAGCAACAATTACTTCATTGCTACTGGTAGCCTGAGGTTGATTATTCCATGTGATTGTTTGCTCCCCCCAATTTGTGGCCGGCCATCCCGAGATCACCCTCCTGATGCTAAACTGATTATTGCCGACATGCCCGTTTGTAACTTCTACAAGATCGTCAGGATTATAATAGAGCGATAAGCGTGCTTCTACTATCTCGGAGCTAGGCGGAATCCGGTTCCAATTAAAGTCTAGATAGACTCTTTTCTTAGAAAAGAAGTTAAGGCCAAAGGCACCAGGAAGCATTACACTGCTGAGGTTAATGCTTTCTGAGGATCCATAATTGATACCGTTGACAGGAGAAGGTAAATTGAAAAAGGGAGCTACGTATTGGACAAAAGCATCGCGGCTATCTCCCTCGATATTTTGCAAGACTATTTTATCTGGTGATACAAAGTCAGCGGCTTGGCAAAAAGTGCGTGCGATAATACCGGCATTATTGGTAGCCGGTTGCGAAGTATTAGTGTTGGCAGCGATATCTCCTAAATTGGTCACTACATTAGGGCCCGAAAAGTAGGGGATTCTGGTATTATAAGCGGCATTAGGTCCGGCCCCAGCCATAATGGTCCTTACCTTTTGACCATTTGAAGCGGTATAACGCCAAGCGTGCTGACAGTCAGAAATTTGGATGTCGTCGATACATTCCAGATCTAAATCGTCTCGATGATGTCTGGCTCCTAATAGGTGCCCAATTTCATGAGCTAATACAAACTCGGTGTTAAATAATATACTGGCGGTAATGATCGAATATGCCTTACTATTATCTGGACCGATTTTCGCAGCAATTCCCCCTAGGTAATTCAAACTAGGATCATAAGGGATTACAATGACCATATCTGCCTTATATTGTGATCTTAGCTGTTGGATATTTCCATTATTAGGCAGACTTTGGATTACATCACACCTTATATCATCACCTCGATTAAAATAGGTCCCATCATCGTCATAAATCGAGTAAGTAACCGTCTTATTATTGATGTTACTATTATTCAACGCTTGACGGAAGCGACCAATTTGATCTATGATTTCTTCATGTAATGAGTTACTATTTGAACTGGAACTAAAGGCTCTAGCTGCTGGTGTGGTAAGGATCAAAAGGTTAAGATTTGCGCATCTTGTTTCGCAGCCATCAACATCGGCATTACAATACGGATCAGTCGGACTAGGATCTTGGGGCCCACATACTGGAGGGGGGAAACATGGAATTTCATCCTGCCCCAATAAGCCTTGTGGCAGCGCTAGTAACAGGCCAAGCATACATTTCGCGAGTAATCGGTTCATCATTTAGTCGTTTAAGTTGTGTGGAAAACACAATCAAACATATTACTCGACCCTCCTCAAGCCCCACTGTATGAATGACATAGTTTGAGGGACGAGGCCCAGATATCAATAAATAACCGCCCTAGCCTAAGCTAGAACGGCTTGTACATTTTGAGCGATAGAGTACTTAGGCAATAGGATCCATTATTAAGACCTAGGAGAATAGGGCCTTGATGAACCAAACAGCCCAATTTTCGGAGGGCTAAATACCGTTGTCTGAGGACTTGAAATTAATCTAACTAGAAACTCTGCAAGCGATAAACCTTAGCTTCTCCTTCTATGATTACCCCATAAACGCGCTCCTTACGCGGCAGGCGTGTATCATCAAAAGTAAGCGGGAAGGCCAAAAAATCATGATTTTCGCGATAAGTCCCATAGGGGTATTCAGTGTAATCTCTCGCGATTCCGGTTTGGTCAGAGAGGATTTGAGTACTCTTAAACATACTACGCCAAGTACCCCAAGTAGTCTCGATAACTGGAATTCTTTCGGCTATTTTTCCGAGTAAGGGCCCGTTTACACAATCTTCCCGCATCTGGGACCAGATACTACCTGTATTGCGATCATAGGGCATCACATTGTTGTTGTAAAGTAGGCCAGAAACTCCAAAGGTCGTTTCCACGCCATCGATGACTCGGTTCCACGCTACGGCTGTACCGGTCAATGGACAGTAAATCAAGGAAAAGGCTTGGTCGTCAATCGTGTCATTGACAATCTCATGCCAATTGAGCACGTCGTGAGAATAGGCGCGATAAGTATCCCCAATTCTGATTCCTACTACCAAGGCATCGTCGGATAGGTAATAAGCCCTTTCCAGATAATCCCGCTCCGTAAAAATATCAATTTGCGGTGTCTCCAGAGAGGGAATACCATCTCTACCTGCCCCAGCATAAACATTGGAGACCGATAAGGCCCAATTTTGATTACTGGCAGGCAATGGCGGTGGCGGCGTTACGCTACGCGGATCATCATAAATCTCTAAACCCGGAAAAAAACTTCCAAAGGAAAACCAATACCCGATATACCCATTGAGCACCTGGAGCTTTTCACCTGCTCGTGGCCCCAAAATTCCGTGACCAAACATATCCCATGTGGTCCCTTCGCTATCTTCAAGGATCGCAGGTAAGCCAGTCTTAGAAGCTGTAAAATCAAGCACCGTACCATCTGCTAGCGTGCGCTCAAAACTGACAACAATATTGCGGCCTTGACTTCCTGCTAGGACAATTGGTTTACCCATAAAATCGTCCTGAATCACTTCAATAGAGCCTCCCATGACGACTGGGGGGGGGGAGTTACTTTAGGTTTTTCACATGCTGTGAACGCGAGGCCGAGCAGTAAACTGAGTAGTAGGGTATAGGCAGAGTGCTTCATGATAATAAAGATTAGGCTAAAATAACGAAGACTTGGCATAGGCAAACTAGCAGCTAACTGACATTTGAAGCAATTAGTTTTTTTCTCTCTCCGAGAACGCTCCTAATCACATTGCCTAAAGCAAAGGCTGAATCCTTATATTGTGCTAAAATATTGAATTTATGCGCATTTTAGCCCTTCTGCCAATCTTATTTCTGTTGTTTTCATGCCAACAGTCCGCCGAGCAGCAAAACAGTTCACCACGCCAAGCCAAGCCCAATATTATCTTTATCATGGCTGATGACCTTGGCTATGGTGATTTGAGCGCCTATGGACAAGAAAAATTTGAAACGCCCAACATTGATCAAATGCTGGCAGAAGGGATGAAGTTTAGCCGTCACTATGCCGGTTCGACGGTTTGTGCCCCTTCTAGATCCTCTCTGATGACGGGCGAGCACACAGGGCACACCTTTGTGAGAGGAAACAAGGAAGTCAAGCCTGAGGGGCAGTACCCTCTAGCAGATAGTGTGCTCACAGTAGCCGAAATCTTAAAAGGAGTCGGCTACAAAACCGCTGCCATTGGGAAGTGGGGATTAGGAGCTCCCGGCTCAGAAGGAGAACCTAATGCACAGGGCTTCGACTTTTTTTACGGCTATAATTGTCAGCGCGAAGCCCACAGCTACTATCCCGACCACCTTTGGAAGAATCGTGAACGTGTAGAATTGCCGGCTAATGCGGACGGAAAAACAGAAACTTTTTCGCAAGACCTCATGATGGACGAAACCCTCAAATATTTGGAGGAGAATAAAGACGAACCTTTCTTTCTGTATCTACCTTATACCATCCCTCATGCCAGTATTGAAGTACCTGAAAAAGACTTAGCACCCTTTTTGGGCAAATATGAGGAAACTCCCTTTGAAGGTGGGCACTACAGAGGAACCGAAAATCCGAGAGCTACTTTTGCAGCTATGGTGGCAAGGCTGGACAAGGATGTGGGCAAAGTCTTAAAGACCTTAAAGAGACTAGGTATCGCAGAAAATACTTTGGTGATTTTTACCAGTGATAATGGTGCGCATCAGGAGGGGGGGGCTGATCCAAGCTTTTTTAACAGCAGTGGTGGTTTGCGAGGACTCAAACGAGATCTATACGAAGGGGGGATTAGGGTACCGATGATCGCTTGGTGGCCTGGGACCGTACAAGCGGCTAGTAGCACGGATCATATCTCTGCCTTTTGGGATTTCTTGCCTACCGCTTGCGATATCGCCGGCGCTAAAGTGCCCGCTTTGACTGACGGTATATCCTACCTCCAAATACTCAAAGGCCGTCAACAGCCTGAGCATGGATTTTTGTACTGGGAGTTTCATGAGCAGGGCGGTAAACAAGCAGTCCTTATGGACCCGTGGAAAGGCGTTCGCTTAGGCGTAAACCAAAATCCCAAGGCTCCCATAGAACTATACAACCTCCAAGATGATCCTAGTGAGCAGAGCAATATCGCAGCTCAACATCCTAATATTGTGGCGCAAATCGAGGAGATCATGGAGATCTCGCACGAAAAAAATCCTGTATTTAGTTTTCCTTGGGAAAAGGAATAAGGGCTGAATATTAAAGGCTTACTAATCCTGTGTAAGGTATTACCCTAAAGATGTTGGAATTTTTTGTTGGAGGGATTTGATCGACTGCGAGACCAAGCTTAATTTGCTGCAGCTTTCATCTTAACCTGACCCAAATTACTATGAAAATATTGGTTACCGGCGGTGCCGGATTCATTGGCTCCAATCTGATCGAGTTTCTACTGGCCAAGGGACATGCTATCAAGACCCTTGATAATCTTTCTACTGGCCGCATTGAAAATATTGAGCCTTACCTTTCCAATCCAGACTTCGAGTTTGTCGAGGGGACGGTTACAGATCGTGAAACTTTAGAGCCACTAATTGCTTGGGCAGATCATGTGTACCATTTAGCCGCTCCGGTTGGGGTAAAATTGGTCATGGAAAAACCCGTACATACGATCTTGGATAATGTGCGTGGCATAGACGCTATTCTTGAGCTAGTCAACAAGTATAAAAAACGAGTACTCGTCGCTTCCACCTCCGAAATCTACGGTAAGAGCCTAGATTTTCTTGATCCTACCCATGAAGGCAAGCTCAAGGAAACCGATTATCGGGTCGAGGGGTCCACTCGTAATCATCGCTGGGCATACGCCAATACCAAGGCCATGGATGAGTTTTTATCCTTTGCTTATTTCAAAGAATATGGCACTGAAGTCGTACTCTCCCGCTTTTTCAATACCGTAGGTCCTCGCCAGCTCTTTAACTATGGTATGGTGATCCCCAACTTTGTCAAACGTGCTTTAGCTAATGAGGATATTTTAGTCTTTGGCACGGGAGAGCAAAAGCGCTCTTTCATGCACGTACAAGACGCGGTGAGAGCAATTACTGAGTTGATGTTTACGGGCAAAGGAGTCGGTCAAGAGTTCAATGTGGGCAATCCCATTGAGATTACTATGAACGAGCTTGCTCAAAAAGTGATCGAAAAGTCCGGCTCTTCTTCCAAGATCGTGCATAAGTCTTATGAAGAGGTTTACGGCAAAGGCTTCGAAGATATGAATCGTCGGACTGCAGATATTACGAAGCTGCGCACAACGCTTGGTTTTGAATTGAAATATGACTTGGATGCGATATTAGAGGATGTAATTGCCTTTTATCGTGAATTTAGTCCCACTGCTTAAGCAAAGCCCAAGCTCAAATCTACTACTATGCAAGACGCTCGCAAACGCGGATTATGGGAACGCTATAAACAAGATACCCAAGCCGCGGATAAACTCCTCTGGGCTCGTGAAGCAAATCCTAATACACGGCGAGGCTTCTTAAAAAAGAGCGCCTTAGCCACTATGGCGACGCTTTTGGGGACCAATATCGTCTTTGCAGAACATTTTCCTGCGGATATGATTCCAGTAGGCTTACTGGATCGCGAAGAAGCGTTCCCGATTGAGGGTAAACACGAAGAGCTTACTATCCTCAACGATCGGCCGTGGAATGTGGAAACTCCGCCCCACCTACTAGATGATCTCTATACACCTGCTGAGGTCCTATTTGTCCGCAACAATGGAATCCCACCCCAGAATCCCGATGCCACAAACTGGACGCTGACCATAGGCGGAGAGTCTGCTAAGCAAAGTAAAACCTATACCATCGCTGAACTTAAATCCAAGTTTCAGCAGCATACCCTTCAACTCACGATCGAATGTGGCGGGAATGGCCGCGCTGAATATAATCCACCTGCCAAGGGCAATCAGTGGACTACTGGTGCCGTAGGTTCCCCTCGCTGGACTGGAGTGAGGCTAAAAGATGTACTTAACGATTGCGGGATAAATTCCGATGCAGTCTATATAGGCTATTATGGCAAGGATACGCACCTCAGCGGTGATCCTAAAAAGGTGGTAATCTCGCGAGGGGTGCCGATGCGTAAAGCCCTTGAAGATGAATCGCTGATTGCTTGGGCCATCAATGGAGAAGATTTACCTTTGATGAATGGGTATCCGCTAAGATTGGTTTTTGGTGGTTGGCCTGCTTCTACTTCTGGCAAATGGCTGAGCCGTATCGATATTCGCAACCAGGTACATGATGGTCCCAAGATGACCGGCAAAGCTTATCGGGTCCCCAAACTGCCAGTAGCCCCTGGCGCAATTGTTGCGGATGAAGACATGAAAATCATCGAGTCCATGCCCGTTAAGTCCCTCCTTACTTATCCTCGTTCAGGGGGGATGATTGCCTTCGGCAGAACGCTTGAAGTCAGAGGCAAAGCCTGGGCCGGAGATTTGAGTGTCAAATTGGTAGAGGTCTCTATTGACTTTGGGCAAACTTGGCAACCAACCCGCCTTGAGGCGCCAAAAAATCGCTTAGCTTGGCAGCCTTGGAAGGCGGAGCTTAAATTCCCGCAAAAAGGCTATTATGAAGTGTGGGCCCGAGCTACTGATAGCAATGGCAAAGCTCAACCTATGATCGTTCCAGGATGGAACCCCAAAGGCTATCTCAACAATGCCTGCCACCGTATTGCGATTAAGGTGAAATAAGCAAATTATTTAAGCTAATTGTCCTATTTTCGACTCCCTCCCTGTTTGGAGTTCGAAAGCAATACCTGTAACTTATATCAAAGAAACGACTACTAATAATTTAACATGCAGATAACCGGAAAAGGGACCGAAACCAATACCTATGATGCGATAGTAGTGGGTTCGGGCATCAGTGGTGGCTGGGCCGCTAAAGAATTGAGTGAGAGAGGGTTGAAAACCTTAGTCTTGGAAAGAGGGCGAGATGTGAAACATGGCGACTATCCGACCGCAAATCTTGATCTCTGGGATATGGAAGGCCGAGGCAAACTCAGCAAAGAAGCTCTTGCTAGACAACCCAAGCAAAGCCGTACTGGATATACCACTAATCGAGCCTCTGCCCACTGGTTTGTCGATGATATCGACCATCCTTACAACGAAGATAAGCGCTTCGATTGGATGAGAGGCTATCATGTAGGAGGACGCTCCCTGATGTGGGGCAGGCAATCTTACCGCTGGAGTGAGCTCGATTTTGAAGCCAATGCCAAAGAGGGTATCGCCACTGATTGGCCCATTCGTTACAAAGATATTGCACCCTGGTATGACTATGTCGAAACTTTTGCTGGGATCAGTGGCCAAGCGGAAGGTTTACCTCAGCTGCCTGATGGTAAATTTTTACCGCCGATGGAGATGAGTTGTTTGGAAACTCACGTCAAAGAGCGGATCGAAAAAAACTTTAACGATCGCATTATGACCATCGGTCGTACGGCCAACCTCACTCAACCACATAATGGGCGAGCTTCATGTCAATACCGCAACCGCTGTATCAGAGGCTGTCCTTATGGGGCTTACTTTAGCAGTAACGCTGCCACCCTGCCTGCGGCTTATGCTACGGGTAATATGACTTTACGGCCGTTTTCGATCGTGCATCAAGTGATCTATGATAAAAAGTCAGGCAAAGCGAGTGGGGTAAGAGTGATTGACACGGAGACCAATGAGCATATGGAATTTTATGCCAAGGTGATCTTCCTCTGCGCCTCCGCCGTCGCTTCTACCTTCATATTGATGAACTCTAAATCAGATCGTTTTCCTAACGGTATGGGCAACGAATCGGGAGAGTTGGGCCATAATGTGATGGATCACCATTTTCGCGTCGGTGCGGCCGGTATTTATGAGGGCATGGAAGACAAATATTATGTTGGCCGACGTGCCAACGGGATCTATATTCCACGCTTCCGTAATGTCAATAAAGCTACCGAGCAAAAAGACTTCCTCCGTGGCTATGGCTATCAAGGCCGTGGCAGTCGTACCAGTTGGTCGCGTGGGGTCAAGGAGTTGGCTAAGTTTGGCCTAGACATGAAGACTGAGTTGTTTGAACCTGGACCTTGGCGCTTTGGGATTACCGCTTTTGGTGAAGCCTTACCTGACCATGACAACTATATGTATCTAGACTATGACAAGGTCAACAAATGGGGTCTCCCGACAATAACCTTTCACGCGGAATTTAAAGAAAACGAAATGAAGATGCGGGAAGACATGAAGCAGCAAGCTGCCGAAATGTTGGAAGCCGCTGGCCTTAAGCAAGTCGCCACCTATGACAGCATCGGTGCCCCTGGCTTAGGGATTCACGAAATGGGAACAGCTCGCATGGGCACTAGCCCCAAAAATTCTGTCCTCAACCGCTGGAACCAAGTACACAATTGCAAAAATGTATTCGTTACCGATGGCGCTTGTATGACTTCTGCCTCTTGTGTCAATCCTTCCTTGACTTATATGGCCCTGACGGCCCGCGCCGCTGAATATGCCGTTTCTGAACTCAACAAACAAAACCTCTAATTATGGATCGTAGAGAAGCACTCAAACATTCAGCTGTAATCTTAGGTATGGTTTCTGCTTCCTCTGTATTGGGGGTAATGTCAGGCTGTAAGGCCGGGCGAACTATCGATTGGAAGCCAAGCGTGTTGACTGAAGAACAAGCCAAGCTCGTAGGCGATATCGCCGAGCGAATTATCCCTAAATCAGATACTCCTGGCGCTATTGAGGCAGGCGTAGATGCCTTTATTGATGCCATGCTCAATGGCTATTTAAAGGAAGACGAGGTGGCGGCTTTTATGACAGGATTGGTAGAGGTAGATGCTATCTCTAATTCTCTCTATGAAAAGAAATTCATGGACTTGAAGCCCGAGGAACAAGATGCCGTCTTGACCGAAATTGCAGAGCATGAAGATAAATTGGCAGGCGAAGCAAGAGCAATTGCATTTTTCCCAAAAATTAAAGAACTAACTATCACGGGTTATTTTACTTCGGAATTAGTAGCCGAAAAACACCTCAATTATCGACCCGTACCCGGCCAATTTGTCGGTTGTGTTGACATTGCCGAGGTGGGTAATATTGTATGGGCAGAATAAAATATGGCAGAAGATAAAAATTACTTTAGACTGGTTATCAGTGCCTTAATACTGACGGCAGTAGGTGGGTTGCTTGCTGGACTGATTTTGGTTGGACTAGCAAACCCAGCTAGCTTTCGTACACCAGATCCAGAATCCGAAAAAACGGAGGAGAAGGATAAAACCCCCACTGGACCTCAGAAAACAGAAGAAGGGGCAGTAGTGGATGGGCATGACCTCGGCACTGGCCTGATTGCAGAAGGTGAATACCTAATCGTCAAAGCCAATTGTACGGGCTGCCATTCAGGCAAATTGATTACCCAAAACCGCGCTACCCGTGAGGGATGGGAAGAAATGATTCGTTGGATGCAAAGAACCCAAAAGTTATGGGATCTCGGCGAAAATGAACCTTTGATTCTTGATTATCTAGCGGAGCATTATGCTCCCGAAAATAAAGGGCGTCGACAAAACTTGGTAGTCGAGCAGTGGTATGAAATCCGCTAGAGGTGACCTTGATCACTGAACTGCTCGAACATTTTGCTGAATTTTGAGCTTGTAATTCAAATACAGCAATGGAGAAATACTGGGATTTATTTGTCAAAGGATATACGGATTATGCCAACTACCTCTGGAATGAAATCACCTTCCAGAGTACCCCTTGGTGGAAGAACTATTTTTTCTGGTTAATGCTAGTCTCGGCCTTGTTTCTGGCCTTAGAGTGGCTCAAGCCTTGGCGCGAGGCGCAACCAAAATTTCGTAAAGATTTTTGGCTGGATTTTTTCTACATGTTCTTCAATTTCTTCCTTTTCAACTTGATTATCTATATCGCGGGCTCGAATGTAGTCGTTGAGCTATTTAATCAATTATTGGCAAGCGTAGGAATCAACAATTTGGTAGCCTTGAAGATTGCTAGCTGGCCAGTTTGGGCGCAGTTATTCAGCCTTTTCATTATCCGCGACTTTGTCCAATGGAATATTCATCGTCTCCTCCATGCGGTTCCTTTTTTGTGGGAATTTCATAAGGTCCACCACTCCGTAGAACAAATGGGTTTTGCCGCTCACCTGCGCTACCATTGGATGGAAACCATCGTTTATCGCAGTTTGGAGTATTTACCCTTGGCGATGATTGGCTTTGGCATTGATGACTTTTTCACGGTTTACATTTTTACCTTGGCCGTGGGCCACTTCAATCATTCCAATATTAGCGTACCTTTGGGACCCCTCAAATACATCTTCAATAATCCGCAGATGCACATTTGGCATCATGCCCATGAGCTACCCGAAACCCATCCTCGCGGGATCAACTTTGGCCTTACTTTGAGTATTTGGGACTATTTGTTCGGCACAGCCGTTATCCCACACGATGGTAAGGATATAAAGCTAGGTTTCCCTGGTGTAGAGTCTTTCCCTGAGACCTTCTGGCAGCAGATTACCTATGGCTTTCGCCGCAAAAGGTAGCTTTTAGGTACAGAGTAGTAAGTATCTCGAAAGCTTTCGGGATACTTTCTACTCTGTACTTAATACTGAATACTATTGTCTAGGTACTCAGGAGACCGCTGCGCGGAACGCTTATCTCTGGGCGCGGCATACATGTCCGTACCTACAGATAAACAAATTTTCCTTTTGCCAGAGTCCCTAGAAGCGGGACGACGAGAAATCTCCTTGAGTGCAAGTAGAATCGTCCGTAAGGAAATTCGTAGCGAAGTGTGTAAAAGAGAGTTTGACCTAAGTCCACTCCGCTAAACGCCTATTCTACTTTGCCTCTTCTTTTGATAATCCTCGAAAGTGAAACCGGCGTAATCCCCAAATAATTGGCGATGTGCTTATGAAAAGCGGTTTGAAAAAACTGCGGACTACGCTCCAATAGGGTCTCGTAGCGTTCTGCAGGGCTTTGGTCTACCAAGCCTTCTACTCTAAATAATAAGGTCTGCAGATTTTCTTGCAAAGAGAGAATATGCACTTGATTAATCCCTGGATATTGGGCTGCCAACTCGAGAAAATTGGGATAATTCAATAACAAAACCTCAGTTTCTTGGATGGCTTCAAAAGTGTACTTGGTTATTTGAGCAGCAAAGAGCGTATCCGGCGGTCCTGTAAAGGTGAATTCAGGTCGTAGGAAGATGTTTTTCTCCTCTCCCTTTTGATTGATAAAATAGCCTCGAACCATACCCCGCAAAATATAAAATACCTCGGCCCGCTTTTGACCTGCTTTGATGATGGCTTCTCGATTCTTGAGTTTTTTGATCTCACAATTTGCAAATAGTAGTTCGCTTTCCGCTGAGTTGAGGAAGGGAAATTGATTTTGAATAATCGTTCGCGCAGCGGAAGACATAAACTAGAAGCTTGCAGGATATTAGATTTTACAAAATAAAAAATGGGGCGAAATCCTCCGCCCCACTCCTTTTTATATTTATGTGATTACAGTGTATTATTCCAATTTTTTGGAAGTATGTGCTCCATAGATCCAGCCTTCCTGACCATCAATGCGGACAAGGTACCAATAATCATTCATGCCGTTTACCTCGGTTTGTTCCCCTCGCTCAACGATTTCCACGACATCGCCATTTTTGACTTGAAAGACTACATTGTCTTGTTCTGTGTCTGGCTCAGAGCGCACATTGAGGACATCAGCTAAGATATAAGCTTGATTGGCGGGTAGCTCCGGGCGTGGGGGCTCCGCTACGCCTGCAAGGGCATCATCAACTACATCCATCATACCTGAGGCCGAAAATGCACTATTGGAAGCAATATTGTTGAGAAGCTTTTCTTGTTCAGATTTTTTGTCTTCAGACATTGCACGATTAAAAAGCACGCCAACGGTGACGTCAAGTTCTGCATCACTCATATCTTCGGTGCTACGGACCCATCCTTTGGTTTTCTTTTCTAGGCCATATACCTCGATCCATTCCTCTTGTTGGTTGTTGGTAACAGCAACGATATCTCCACGCTGAAATTTCTCACCTTTGTAAGTCATCAGATCAGGACGAGGGTAAACATCTACCTCGGCGGTGGCTACATAAACATTGGCTTCCGGTGCAAAGAGACTTTCTTTGACCCAACCTTCCTTGCCATCGCTCAGGCGAACCTTTATATAGCTGCCGTTTTTTACTTCCTCCATTTCGCCGGTTGGGCTTACTGCCTCACCAAAGAGAATCGTGGCCATATATTTGATGCCATTGCCAGTTCCGGCGGCATCTCTCAAACCTACTTTAGGCCAGAGGCAGATAGACGCTTCAGAGGCAGGAGTTTCGGCAACAGCTTCTGCCTCAGCTTCTTCTGTAGCAGTAGCTGTATCTGTTTGCGAATCCATATCATCATTTTCGCCACCACAGGCTGAGATGAATAGCCCAAAGACGAGTAGTGCGAAAATCTGAAAGAGATGTTTTTTCATTTTTTGTGAAGTTCTTATGAAGTGGTATTGTGTGATTTCGAAAGTAGCAAAAAAAACTCAGCTATCGGAAGTCAGACCCTGTTCGGTGAGTAAGCGTTGCGTTTTATTGAGTATCCATAGGCTTTGAGCTATTTTTTGGTGCTTACTGAGCCGCTCTTGAAAACGCATAAGCTGGGCTTTTTTGATGCTTCTAAGGCCAATGCGATGCTGAATATAGAGTTTTGCCAATCGTTTACTAAAGCGAATTAGGTTATAATATAACTCCTTTTGGTAGGCGGGTATTTTACGGTTGCGCTTCAAATAAGAAGCAAAAGCATCTGCCGCATAATAAAAGGCTTCAAAATCCTCAGTTTCAAAATAAAGCTTTAAGACGATCGTCTTTGCTCCTAATTGATAAAAAGTATCGGCAAATTCATGCGTTCGCAACAGGCGTAAACAGGCGCTATACTCTCCGCGATGAAAATGGAGATTGGCCCTTTGATAGCGATAAGCGGCTGCTTGCAGCTTGGAAGGGAGTTTGTTTTTATAATCTTCGATGAACGCTTCTGTCCAATCAAAGGCTTCGTTCCGCAACGCGAGAGAAACTATATTTTTGTAATCAGCAGGACTGATCTGACCCGATTCAAGGAGCAATCCTTGAACCAACTGATCTTGGTATAAGCCAAAGAGCCTAGGTTGATAGATGATATTGCCTTCATTGAGTTGTTTGATACAAAAATTGACGAGATGCGCATAAATCTCTCGCAGGCTGATCTTCTCTATTTGCTGCTTATGGGCTTCCAGTAAACTGAGGAGACTGGCAAAACCCTCTTCTTGGCCTGTGTCTAGCAAGGAAAATAGTTGATGATAAATAGGGAGTAGGGAAGTGCTAGCATCTTGCTGAAAACCTTGACCAATCAAATTATGCAACTGCCTAGCCCAATCAAGTTCGGCTGCGTCTGCTAAGACATCTTTACGATTGAGCAGGGCACAGGCGTAGCGAAGGCGATTGACAAAGTAATAGTCGTCAAAAGCTTGAATAGTTTGACGTAGATGGGGAGCTGATTTACGTTTCCGCTCTAGGACTTGGGTATGCATACCCTCGGCTTCAAATTGATAAGCTAGGCCAAGATTGGCGGCGCTCTCGGGGAGTGGCAACATCCTCTGCCACTTATTATAAGCCCGTTGATGTTCTTGCGGGACTTGGCGTTCTCGGAGAGATAATACCAATTGCTCTTGCTGTAACAAAGGTTGCTCCTGCCAACGCTCTTGCGCGATAAAGCCTTCTACCAAGCGCGTGAGATAGGAGGTAATATCTTGCAGCTGCTGTTGAGTGATCGGAGCCGCTAGTAAAGTCTCGGCTAAGCGTTCTCGATGGAGAGATGAAACCAAAAAATCAGGATAAGCGGTCGCCAATTGCTCAAATAAGGCGAGTACTCCTTCATGCTTATTGAAGTATGGGGAGCAAATATAATCCCGTAGTCGCCTAAATTCGGCAGCAGAAAATGTTTCCAATAGACTTATGATGCGACTATTTTTCATTCCAGCAGATGCTATTAAAAGAGATTTAATAAGTTTGAAATTTGGCCAAAAAAAGAGATTTATTGCTATGGGTGATAATTTTTTTGTCCCAGTGCCATCAATTTATGTCCTTTTTTGAGAAGCAAAAAGGTAAAACCTTAGTAGCATGTCAAAGTCTAATAGCGTCCAAGCGATGAAACTGAACAGAAAAACCCTGCTATTGTTGAGCTTACTTCTTGCTTTCTTTTCTAGCTATGCCCAAAGTCCACAAGGGGGCTATGGCAATGAGTGGTATGCAAGCGATCCGAGCAGGACATTCATTCCCATCAAAGTCTGGGAAGAGGGGATTTACCGCCTCAGCGCGAATGATTTATCGGCAGCAGGCTATGACCTAAGCATGGTCAATCCTGACTTTTTACAGTTGTTTTTTCGGGGTGCTGAGCAGAGGATCTACGTTCAACAGAGTAATGGTAGCTTGGAATATTTGGAGTTTGTGGGGCGACACAATGATGGGCTAGTTGACGCCACAATGTATCGCGATCCGGTCACTGGCCAGCCCGATCCTTCCCTACAGCCTCAGCCCTATTATTCTCTCTTTTCGGATACGGCGGTTTATTATCTCAGCTGGTCCAATCAAGTCGGCCTCAGGCTTGCGAGCTATTTTGCGGAGGATTACGGCAATTATGTGGCAGAGCCCAATTTTCCTTATGAGCAGCGCCTCGACTTTGCTCCTGATAGTACTGACTTCAACTATGTTAGGGGGGGAGGTGGACAATTTGATGCTTTCTACACCCTCAATCCTGATTATGTGACGGGTGAAGGCTATGTTGGTCCCTCCTTCAACTACCAAAGTCCCTTACAGTTGCAACTTACGTTGGTGGCTCCTGATCCTCAATTGCAGAGTGTGTCCTATCGTGCTCGGATTTTTGGGAGAAGCAATACACCTCACTACTATCGGATAAGCGACGCTACAGGCATTCTTTGGGATACGACTCATAGTTTTTCTGCTGTTTCCATGCAGGAGTATCGCTTTAGGCATCTTCAAAGCTTGCCAACCGTACTCGACCTTACTGTAGAGGCCCTAAGATCTCCGACCGATAACAATCATTTTTGTGGCCTTCGCTTAGTCTATGATCGTCTGCCCACCTTAGTCGGTGAACGCTCAGTCCAAATCGCTAATTGGGACCAAAATGGGGTTGCTCGCTTTGATCTCGCTCAGGTCAATGGTAATGATACAATCTATGCTTGGGATCTGGTGCAAGGGATCCGTAGCAAAGGCCTAATAACCAATGGACAAGGGCAAATTCTCATTCCCCTCAGCGACAGTAGCCAAAACGTTTGGCTCAATGCTGACATTGGCATTCGTACTCCTCAAATCGAAAACACCAACAGTCTTCATAACTTATGTGCCACAGATTCAGGGGCTCAATTTGTTATTATCAGTCATCGTTCTTTAGCGCCTTCGGCGAACGCTTATGCTTTGTATCGTGATACTAGTAGTGTCGAGCCCATGAGCGCCAAAGTGGTCTATATCGATCAGATATATGAGGAGTTTGGCTATGGCTCTACTACTCCACTTGCCATCAAACGCTTTGTCAATTGTGCGCTTACCAATTGGAGCATCCCACCTGAGTATATTCTGATTTGGGGTAAGGGCAGCCATTTGACCAGACATCAACCTTGGAACTTGATCCCTTATTATGGCTACCCTGCTACGGACGGTGAGTTTGTAAGGGATCTAGAGGCCACTACAGATGTGGATTTCCAGCTTGCCATCGGGCGGGTCAATGTGCAGAATAATTTTGATGGCTTTGCCTACCTAGATAAGCTAGATGCTTTTGAACATAAAACACCCTCAGCTTGGCAACAAAGAGGGATATTTTTGCAAGGAGGACTTACGCTCAGTGAAATCACCTTTATTCGAAGTGCCTTTCGTGATGTAATTGAAGATTTTCAGCCAGCCCCTATGCATGGTTTGGCTTTAGCATATGAAGTGGCTGAAAATGATACCCTTCCCAAAATTATTGATGATTCAGTGTACTTTAGTTGGATGAATGATGGAGTGGGATCTATTCATTATTTTGGACACGCAACCACTAACCAATTGCAGTTTGAGCTGGGCGAGCCAGATGATTATCAAAACGTTGATCGACCCATCGCGATGTTTTTATACGGCTCTTATGCTGTTTCGAGTCTTGATTCTGTAGCTGGCCTTAGTGAAAAGTGGATGCTTGCTCCTCAAGGCGGGGCTATCATGGCGCTTAGTCTAACCTCTGCTGCCTATCTCAATCCTCTTCGTGATTTCATGAGGATAAAGTCAGGGGAGCTATTTGCCAAGACGCCAGATGCGAGGATAGGAGATGTCATCCAAAGCAGTCTGAACCTATACACTGATTCCCTCATCGGTATTCAATACCGTAATCATGCTCGCTATATGTTGCTGCAAGGTGACCCCGCGCTACGCCTTTTCAATGCTACCAATGTGCCAATTGACTCCGTCTGGCCCGGAGATGTCAATTATGATGGAGTCGCTAATATGGCAGACCTCCTCCAATTGGGCCTTGCTTATGGAGACAGTGGCTACGCACGCCTCAATCCAACCATCAACTGGGAGGCCCAATATTGTTTGCCTTGGGACGAATCCTACGCCAACGGCTTCAATAAAAAATATGCCGACTGCGATGGGAACGGCGTTGTCAATGCGGTGGATACGCTTGCTATTTCTCTCAATTATGGTTCGATCCATCAAAAAACGGAGGACAGCAATTTTACGGAAGAGGGTATCCCTTTGATGCTGCTCATTCCCCAAGTCATCAATCCTGGCGATACTGCTGTGATCCAAGTCATTGCTGGTGATAGTATCAACCCCAGTGAGATTTATGGCCTAAGATTTAAAATTGGCTATGATACCGCAGTGGTAGAGCGAGGGCAGATGTGGGTAGATTTTTCTGATTCATGGTTGGGGGCAGAAGGGAGCGAAATACTCGGTATGTACAAGGACAAACGCTACGAAGGGGAGATAGAGATAGGGATGACTCGTATCAATCGACTAGCAAAGTTCGGCGGCGGAAAAGCTGCAGATATCAACATCGTCATCACCGATGATATTGCCAAGCAGGAGTGGAGTCTTAAGAGTTTCACCTTTACCCAAGGCGCTGCCAATGACGAAACAGGCGATGAAGTACCTCTCAACGCTCTGGCCGCTTGGAACAACGATCTGCCACCGATTGAACCCCTATATGTGAGGATTTTTCCTAATCCCGTGATCGATGAGATTTGTATAGAGAGTAGTAAACATCAACTCAAAGACTTTGCACTTTGGGACTTTTCCGGCAAGCAAGTTGCCACTTGGACGGCTGAAGAAGTTGCCCTTGGTTGCCTCGCTATTGACGATCTGCAGTCAGGCATTTATCTCCTTACTTTTGAAGAGGACGGCCTGCGCCGAACGCAAAAAATCATAGTCATCGACTGAGTACTTTGCCCTCCAAACGACAAAACTGTAAACAAAAAATCCGCTTCTTTAGGCGGATTTTTTTTGTTAGCTAAATCCACTCTTTGGGGTTTATACGTATGTCTGTTGTTTAGGAGAAAAGGCACTCTATGTCAAAAGAAAAACTACTCATCTTGCTAAGCATATTTTTCTTCTTGGGTACAACTATTGCTCATGCTCAAGATAGTACAAAGGTGCGCCGTAATCGCTTGCTGGGCTTACCTATTGCCTTTTTTAGTCCTGAAACCCTCTGGGGTGGGGGAGTAGCGGGCATCTATTCCTTTCGCCTCCCTAACACTGCCGATGACTCTCGCCCTTCTCAAATTCAGTTTGGCTTGACTTACACTCAAGAGCGCCAAGTGCTCTCTTATCTACCCTTTGAAATTAGAATCAAGGATCAAGAATGGCTCTTTTTTGGGGAGTTGGGCTACTATCGATATTTCTATCAGTTTTGGGGCGTTGGCAATACTTTGCCAGATGCGAATGAAGAGACCTATTCTGTCAACTTTCCTCGTCTAAGGCTCAATGTGCTGCGGAAGGTTCTGCCCAACACTTTTTTGGGCCTACGGTATTGGGGCGATGATTATCAGGTGGGAGAAGTCGCTGAAGGTGGTTTACTGGAGAGGGGGGATATTCCAGGAGCAGGCGGAGGCGTGGTCTCTGGCTTTGGGGCATTGGCGATTTACGATAATCGAGATCATATTTTTTATCCCTCCAAGGGTTGGCTGATTGAGGGATTGATCTTACAAAATGGACCGGCTTTTGGCAGTCCCTTTCGCTTTACACGGGCGAGGCTTGATGCTGCTCGGTATTTTCCTGTATGGCGAGACCATATTCTGGCGCTCAACTTCTTAGGGGAATTTGTTTATGGAGACGCTCCGTTCCAGGAACTGGCCCTTTACGGTGGTACCAAAAAAGCACGAGGCTTTTATCAAGGCCGCTACCGTGATCAAAAGATGCTTTTGCTGCAGGCCGCCTATCGCTTCCCGATTTATTGGCGCTTCAGAGGGGAGGTTTTTGCTAGCTACGGAGGCGTAGCGCCCCGCCTCAAAGAATTAGTTATCAGAGAATTTCATTTCAACTATGGCGCAGGACTGCGCTTTGCCCTTAATCCAGAAGAAAAAATCTACGTGCGTGCGGATGTCGGTATCGGCAACGGACAGCCCAACTTTTACCTAACTATCGGAGAAGCTTTTTAAGATGAAGCTAAGCATAATCATACCCACTCATAATGAGTCCGAAAACCTCAAAGAACTTATACCCTATTTGCAGCAAAATGGAGGAGCACACATAGCCGAGATCCTAGTAGTAGATTCTTGTAGTACAGATGATACCTTAAGCGTCGCAACGGATTTAGGTGCCAAGGCAGTCAAAGCCCCTTGCCAAGGACGTGCACCTCAAATGAATTTCGGGGCTCAAAGTGCTCAGGGTGAGATCTTATACTTTGTACATGCTGATACTCGACCACCAGCGAGCTTTGCTACTGATGTGCTTGCCTCAGTAAAGGCGGGCTATGAGATGGGTTGCTATCGCTATGTCTTTGATCAAAACCACTGGCCCTTGTCCTTCAATGCCTTTATGACGCGCTTCGACCTCATCTTTTTTCGCGGTGGAGATCAGACCTTTTATATCCCTAAGGCCCTCTTCGAGGAACTAGGGGGCTATCGTGAAGACTACTTGATCATGGAGGAATACGAGTTTTTGAGACGGGCGCGCAAAAATCATAGCTTCCGGATTATCCCCAAAGATGCCGTGGTCTCTTCCCGCAAGTATGAGCATAATAGTTACTTTAGGGTCAACTTTGCCAATGCGGTGGTTTTCGGCATGTTTTTGTTTGGTGCTTCGCAGCAACGAATGGTCAAGGCCTACCGCTATCTGCTCAACTATCGTGAAAGCTAAGCATGTCCAATTCTGAAGCATCTTTTAAAAAAGCCCAATTAGCCCTACTCCAAAAACTGAATATCTATCCGCTGGGTACCGATTTTGAGTTAAACTCAGGCGACATTATTATTACCATCGACATACAGTATCAGGGGGACTGGGGCTATGTAGCGCTGGATGTGCAAGCTTGGGAGAGTGAGGAACATCAAATCTACCTAAGCCGGGAGGAAGTGGTGGAGGATTATATCCCTGGATATTTTGCCTTCCGAGAGGGGCCTTTGGTCTTAGACGCTCTGGCAAAACTTCAAGCCCAATATCAAATCCAGCCCAAACTATTGATTATTGATGGCCATGGAGTGGCCCATCCGCGGCGCATGGGTTTAGCAACTTGGTTGGGGATCAAAGAGGACATCGCCAGCATAGGAGTGGCTAAAGACAGCCTCATCAAAGTAGATTATCAATTGGCCGTGCCGGCCGGCTCTACCTATTCAATCTATGATGGGTCTGAATTATTGGGTTATGTTTTGCGCACCCAGGATGGCATCAAACCGCTTTTTGTCAGCGCTGGGCACAACATCAGTCAGGACGAGGCGCTGAGGATTGTCTTTGCTTTACGCTCCCAATATCGTTTGATAGAACCTATTAGACGAGCAGATCAAGCAGCGCGTAAGTTTGCTAAGGGTGAAATTACAGATGAGATGGTGGTGCTGTAGGTATGGCATGCATGCCAAACCTAGGGTATGGAGATAATTGTTCCGCGCTCCCGATAGCTATCGCATAGGCGTCAAGCTAATGGTGTTAACCACGTTTTCTTGCATCCCAAGAAGGATCATACGGCTCCAAACCCACCCCTAGCCCCTCCCAGCAGGGGAAGAATCTATCGATTCGCTTGCGAATTTCC
>JBCCQN010000073.1:0-33941 GCA_039024315.1 Bacteroidota bacterium | reverse complement strand
ACCGGCCAAGGGGGAGAATCATTGTAGCGGACCTCATCGATGAGACAACGGTTTTGGTTGAGAAGCACGATCCGCTCTCCATCCCCACTAAAACCAAAATTCCAGTCTCCCAATCCATTAACAGCGTAAGGAAATATTACATTAAATTTTTGCAAGTCTTGGGCCACCACTAAATAGCCGTCGGCGGAGATAGTAGTTCCGGCAGGAAACTGATAATAGCCGTCCCCATCATGAATTTCCCAAGCACTCAAATCGACGGAGATTAGGCCCGGATTATAAAGCTCGATCCAATCACCGGCATCTGCTGCAGGATTTGAGCGATAGTTGATTTCATTGATTAGAATACGGCTTTCGGCTTGGCTGATTTGACAAGATGGAAAATTAGGAGCGGCAGGGCTACCGCCAAAATTAGGAGAAGCCAGCCAATTGGAGGCCAAATAATTATTGAGGCTATCCGCGAGTAAAGACAGGCTATACCCCTCACCATCAGCAGATTCCGGCCAAGGACTTTGATTATCCATAGGGACGACATCTACGACACAACAGTCATCCGCTAGCAAACTAAGCGTTTCTCCTTTGCCGCTGATTTGAAAATCAAGTGGACCCAATAGATGGGAAATTTGCGGATAATAAAGTCGAAACTGCAGGGTATCACTCGCGAGTACTAAATAGCTTTGAGCAGGAATGAGCGTTCCCGGAGGGAAAGTAAAAATGCCTGATCGATCTAGAAGTTGCCAATTGCTCAAGTCCTGTGCCGTGGCATTGGGATTGTACAATTCGACCCAATCGCCAGTATTGATAACTTGATCTTCGTAATAAATTTCGTTGATTACAATCGGCAGAGTACTGCAGGTACCTAGATTAGGGCTACCGGGACTAGGACAGGCATTGAGCCAATTACTGGCCTGAGCATTGTCCGTACGGGCATCAGCTAATTGTAAAGAACCCTCCAGTTCACTGATATTTTCAGGCCAAGGCGCTTGATTGTCATATTTGACTTGATCGATGATCTCGCCAAGCGGATTACTGAGTTCTAATCTTTCAGAGCCACTCAATTTGCCACTGGTCCAGTTTCGTTTCCAAACGTTCGGCGCAGCCGTAATCAAAGCAGTATCGCGACCAAGTAAGAGATAGGCATCTGGTTCTATGACTACCCCTGCGGGGAACGCATAGTCGATGCCGTTGGTAAAGCGATAGCCACTTAAATCCCAAGCGAGGCTGTCGGGATTATAGATTTCGATAAACTCGTATTCGCCTCCAGCACTGGGCTTATAATGAATTTCGTTGATGAGCACATCAAAGGCCTTTACAAAGACAGGGGTGCGAATCAGGTCAGTTTGCGTACTCAGGCTTAAGGTCGGGTTAGTCTCTCCCGTCTCTAACCAATGCGAAAAGCGATAGCCTGGCTTAGGAGAGGCTTTGATCAGCAATGGGATAGAATCGAGATATTGCCCTTGATATTGGTAAGGAGCGGGATACCCGTTTTGGTTGAGCAGGACGCGGCCATGGGCGTTGCTATCGATGGGGATACTCAGCTGCCAATACCCCCCCAGATTATAGGCATCTCTAAGGTTTTGAAAGACATTGGCAGAGCGGACGTTGGCAAAATTTTTCAAATTCCCGACTTGAGTTTGCCAAGCAGAGGGCGAAGAAACGCCTCCTTGACTACCCCATTTTGCCGTATGCTGCGCCATCTCAGGGGCAATGATAGCCGTACAACTATCAATGATTTGATTGGTACGAGTAGGGTTAAACAACAAATTGAGCTGAGTGGCGTAACGCTGGATAAATTCGTTCCGAAAATCGGGCACCTCCATCAAACGCCTAAAAAGTACCGTAGCCTTCTCACTGTTTCTAGCGCTGGTATTACTGCTAGGGTTGAGCATATAGCTCACGGTATTATGCCCAGCATTGGCCCATCCTTGGTCGGTATCCAATACCGCCATCCGCCATTTACCTTCTGGCGTACGGGGACGCCAATAAATCATATTGGTGGGAGAGTAGGTATTGGGCCAATCTCCTGGATAAAGCCACATTTGTAATGCATAATAATTGATCCACTCGCTGAGATCAATTCGCTGTTGGGCCCATTGATAATCTGTGGCGGTGAAGGGACTGTGACTTTCAAAATAGTTGAAAAGAGCAGCCATACTGTCTTGAGTGCCACTGGCTACAAAGTACTGACTATGCCTACGCTGCGGCCTAACAATGTCAAAATCGCAAGTGTCATATTGCGGAAATTTGTAGCGAAAATAATGCTCACTGTAGTTGTGTCGCATATTGTGGATGCCCCAATAATCTTCATTGAGATAAACAACTGTAGATTGCAAACTTTGGGTCTCGATATCAATCTTGCCCTCTACTAACTGATGGCTAATCGCCTCGCCGAGGATAGAAGTCTTCCAGTGATTGCCCCCAGAGCGTAAACGAACTCTGCGGTACTCATCAGCCTCAAGTGTCGGAAAGATCGGATAGGGAATCTCCGGACTGAGATAGGCTTTTTTGGTAGCAACTTGCAGCGATTTCATAGCAAAGTTGCGGGTACAATTACCAAAGATGGAAATACCAGCTTCCAATTGAAAAGCGATATTAGCTGTGGTATCGAAATAGTGTAAACTTACTGGCCGTTCCCATGGCGCGTGATAATTACCGCTGCCACAGTCGCCGGGATAATTACTGCTACCCTTGACATAGATGCCACTATCTGCATCCCATAAGTCATAAGGGTCAATGGCTAAATAAATAATCGGCAAGCTTGTAGAATCATTAAAGACAAAGGCCTCGGTTGAGATCAAACTTGAATCCCAATTAGTCAGAAAGGCTCTGGCTCGCAAACTAGTGGTGGTATCAATATTGATCGGGCCTGAATAGAGGCTGCTTTGAGAAGTAGGCTCTGTACCATCAAGGCTGTAATAGATTTGCGCCCCTGATTGAGCACTAAGACTTATGGTTTGGCTGCTTTGAAAGATTCCTCCCTTTTGAGAAAAGACAGGCGCAGCGAGCTTCTTTTGGCCTGTCGTATTGGATTGCATAGGGCTAGATTGCGAAAAAGCGTTCCACGCAGTGGCCCCATCGGTCAACCTGCCATAACTAAAATCTACCGGTATGAGAGGTACACAAACGGAATCAAGGATCACACTAGAATCAGGCGAAAAAAGATAAAGCATCTCCCCTCCTCTGCTGAGTTGAAAATCTAGGTGATTGGCCCCTAGATCAGAGCGTCCATCAAGAAATAAGAGGAGGTAACCGCCGGGCGGAACGATGCTTTGGGCCGGAGTAGAAGCGGGAATTAGGCCCTTACTGGCTTCGTTACTCGCATCGGAGAGCGCATAGCCTTGTAAATCGACAGCTTGGGTACCAGCATTATAGACTTCTACCCAATCCACAAATCCTGCTGAGGAGGCATAGGCTTGCTCATTAGAAGTCATGACCTCATTGAGATAGAGCTGCGCTTGTAGAGATAGCGAACCCCAAAATAAAAACAGATAAAGAAAGCCGAGCCTGAAAGTGTGGAAAAACTGAAACATACAAAAAGTCGAAGTATAAAATTATGCAAACCTCTGCAATTAATAGACGTATTGGCCCTATACGGTTGATTTTGCTAGATGAATGGTCCGTATATTTGCAAGGAAACTAGCCTAATTGATGAAATCCCAACCTCTCCGTTTGTCTTGGCTCTTGAAAATGGCTTGGCGTGATAGTCGCCGCAGTCGTAGTCGATTGTTTTTATTCATGTCTTCTATTGTACTAGGAGTAGCTGCTTTGGTAGCCATTCAATCTTTTTGCGACAACCTCACCCAAGACATCAATAATCAATCAAAAGAACTGCTGGGCGCAGATCTCATGATGCGATCAAGAAGAGCCTTTTCAGAAGAGGCCACTGCCTATTTAGATTCCTTAGGTGGAGAAACCGCAGAGGAACGCAATTTTGTTTCAATGGTTTATTTTCCCAAGACCGAGGATAGCCGATTGGTACAAGTAAGAGCCTTGGGCGGAGCCTATCCCTTTTATGGGGAGATGAAGACTGATCCGATGACAGCGGGGCGAGATTTCAGAAAGGGGCGGAAAGCCCTAGTAGCCAATTCTTTATTACTACAATTTGGGGCCTATGTGGGAGATAGCATCCGTATTGGCAAAGTAACTTTTGAAATCGCGGGAAGCTTGGCCCAGGTGCCTGGAGAAAGTGGGATGCAGGCTATGGTTTCGACCCCTGTTTATATCCCTTTAGCGGACTTAGAGGATACTAAACTGATTCGCCGTGGCAGTCGGGTCAGCTATAAAAAATATTTTCGATTTGAAGATCGCCCCAATCTCGATGAAGAATTAGCAGAACAAGATAGCCTGCTCGATCAGCTTGATTTGCGTTATGATACCTCCAAGGAGCGGCAGCAAGAACTGGGTGGCGCCTTTAAAGACATGACGAGCTTTCTCAATTTAGTGGCCTTTATTGCGCTATTGCTTGGCTGTGTGGGAGTAGCTAGTTCGGTGAGTGTGTACGTCAGAGAAAAGATTGCCTCCGTAGCCATATTACGTTGTTTAGGAGCAAGTGGTCGAGATGCTTTTTTGATTTATCTCATTCAGATTATCGTCATGGGTTTGATTGGGGCTGCGCTGGGTGCGCTTTTGGGGAGTCAGATTCAGATATTGTTACCAAAGGTACTGGAGTCTTTCTTGCCATTTGAAGCCACGGTAGCATTGTCTTGGAGCGCTTTAGCCAAAGGGGTCTTAGTGGGTATGGTCATTGCAGTTTTGTTTGCCCTTCTGCCTTTAATGTCAGTGCGTAGCGTTTCGCCTCTGACCGCCCTAAGAGCCGCTTTTGAAAAAACAAACACAAGAGATTACCTCAGATGGGTAGTGATAGGCGCCATTGTCACTTTTGTGTTTGGCTTTAGCTGGTGGCAAGTTGGTGATTTAGAAGGTGCTTTTTACTTCAGTCTCTTTATTGGTTTTGCTTTCTTTGGCTTGATTGGTATGGGACGGTTGATAATGTGGCTCGCCAAACGCTATTTCCCTACTCAATGGAACTATCTCTGGCGTCAAGCCTTGAGCAATCTCTTTAGACCCCAAAACCAGACCTTGACGCTCATGGTTTCCATCGGTTTAGGTACCGGTATGATTGCCACGCTGTTTTTTGTGCAGGATATGCTGCTGAGTCGAGTAGAGTTTACCGCTCAAGGGGATCAGCCAAACATGGTATTATTTGACATCCAAACGCCCCAAAAAGATCCTCTTTTTGAGCTAGCTACTGACTTTAAGATTGACGTACAGCAGCGCGTACCCATCGTGACCATGAGGCTTGATTCTTTACATGGGATGAGCCGCGAGGAATTAATCGCAGATACGGTTCTCAAAATTTCTGACGGTACCCTCAATCGCGAGTTCAGAACGACCTTTAGAGATACTCTGATCGAATCCGAAACCTTGATGGAAGGGCGCTGGATGAGCGAATGGGCCCCAGGAGACAGTATTTTGGTTTCTATCGATGAGCAGTATGCTAAAAATAGGCTTAAAGTAGAGCTTGGAGATCCCATTAGCTTTAATGTACAAGGTAAATCAATCAAGGCTTATGTGGGTAGTTATCGTAAGATCGATTGGGAGCGCGTACAGACAAACTTTTTAGTGGTGTTCCCCGCAGGGGTGCTAGAAACCTACCCTCAATTTCATGTCCTAATCGGACGTACCCAAAATACTCAGCAAGCCGCCGACTTTCAGCGCGCCGTGATGAGGGAATACCCCAATGTCTCTATCATGGACTTGGAGCTAATCATCAATACGCTGCAACAGATCTTGGATAAGATTTCTTTTGTGGTTCGCTTCATGGCTTTCTTTAGCATTACGACAGGCTTTTTGGTATTGATAGGCTCGGTGATCGTCAGCAAATACCAGCGCATGCAGGAGAGTGTTTTGCTACGAACGATAGGAGCATCCCGCAAACAAATCTTGAGTATCAATGCGTTAGAGTATGCCTTTTTGGGAAGCTTGGCTTCTGGCACTGGCATTCTTCTGGCTCTAATCGCCACTTGGGTATTAGGGATTTACGCCTTTGAATTGACCTTTGTGCCACGATTTTGGCCGATTTTACAGGTTTTTGTAGGTATCACTTTCCTGACAGTGATCATCGGCCTATTTAATAGTAGAGAAGTAGTGAATCTGCCTCCTCTAGAAGTATTACGCAAAGAAGTTTAGGGATATGTTCAACTTTCAAACAGAAGTTCTCGACAAGAGTCAAGAGACTCCAGTGGTAGTAGATTTTTGGGCCTCATGGTGTGGGCCTTGTCGCGTATTAGGGCCGACCATAGAACAACTAGCTAGTGAGGCAAATGGAGAGTGGGAACTAGTCAAAATCAGCACAGAGGTGCATCCTGACCTAGCCAAAACCTATGATATCGTGAGCATCCCTGCCGTCAAGATGTTTCACAAAGGTAAAATTGTAGCAGAGTTTTTTGGAGCCCTTGCAAGGCCTCAGATTCAAAAATGGTTGAATGACTATCTTCCTACCGAAGCCAAAGAAACCTATGCGGCCATCAAAGAATTACTAGCAAAGGAACCCGCAAAGGGTATTGCTCAACTCAAGGACTTTGTGCCCCTTAATCCTCAGATTGAAGAAGCCCAAATGCTGTTGGTGCAGCAGTTAATCTTTAAGGAGCCAGAATTTGCGAGCGCTTTATTTGCCGAGATCCCTCTCAAGCTAGCTCAGATCGATAAGCGTGATGACATCCAGATCCTATTACAATTGATGCAGGCGTCATTTGATGAGGAGGTGGCAGTCGCACAAAAGCTTAAAGCCGCCCAAATCGCAGTAAAAAATGACGATTTGGAAGCTGCTATCAAATTATTGATTGAGGCAGTGGTGCTCGACAAAAAATACCTACAGGATTTTCCTCGCAAAGCTTGTATTGCCTTCTTTCGGACCCTTTGGGGCCATAGCCATCCCCTCACCAAAAAGCATCGCATCAGCTTTGACATGGCGCTTTATTGAGGCTTAACGTGCTATATCGTTGATGCGCTAGAGGAGAGACACCTATAGATTGCTCATTTCTCCGGTCCAACGGGAGTATTGTCCGGCACTTTCTTCATCACCGATTTCATAGCAATAATCGACGATCCTTTGAGCCAAATCCTGACGAGAGCTATCAATATCAAAAGCAGTCATCAATAAGCTGACCCCGTAAATTTTGTAAGTGCTGCCCGAATGGGTATCTCCTTTGGCATATAGGGCATTTCCATGGCCATAGGCTTCCTCACCAATTAGTTTTAACTCTTTTACAACACGCCGACTCAGGGTGTCAGATTCATCCAGACTTATGGCTTGTTGAAACATAATTTGCGCTAGTTTGATGTCACCAATTTGGATCGATCCTTTGGCCAATTCATACATAGCAATCATATTGGCCGAATCTTGCTGAATCGCCCTTGCGTACCAAGCCACACCTGAATTAAAATTTTTCATTTGGTAGTGAAGCTCTCCCAGCTGAACTGATATTTCGGCATTCGTACTGTCCTGATCGTAGATCATTTCTAAGGTTTCTACCGCCAACATATAAAGGCTATCAGCCTTTTGCGGTTCACCATCTTCTAGTGCCAGAGCCGCCTGTTCGGTCCATTGCTGTACCGCTAGCATGTCATTATCAGGCGTTTCGGTTGAAGGAGAGCAGGATATCCATATTAAAGCAAGGCTGCAAACAAGAACGAAACTATGGGGCATAAAAATTTTCTTCGCAGGGAACTATATAGATGCTAGCAAAAATCTCTCCGTTCTTACATTTCAACTTGAAGATGCTTTGTGTAACTTCCGTTCATGGAAGTGTTTAGGGAATTAACAACCCAAGAAAAAGCCCTCAAGGTCAATCTCAATAACCAATGGTATGGCTCTTTTGCCGAAATTGGCGCAGGACAAGAGGTAGCAGCCCATTTTTTTAAGGCTGGTGGAGCTTCTGGTACAATCGCTAAGACAATGTCTGCTTATGATATGCAGTTTAGCGATGCAATTTATGGCAAAACCAAACGCTATGTAGCTAGGAGTCGTCTGATGACGATGCTCAATCATGAGTACTCCCTCCTTGAGGAACGCTTAGTCGATCGTGCCTCAAGCACTAATTTCTTCGTACTCAGCAATACCATCGAGACCCTTAACTATCGCAAAACCAATGAAGGGCATGGTTGGATGGGAATACGCTTTCAGGCCAATCCTCAAGAGGAAGCAAATGATATCATTTTGCACATGATATTGAAAGACCCAGAGGCTCGCTGGCAGCAGGAAGCCATTGGTATTTTGGGCGTCAATTTGGTTTACTGTGCCTTTCATCATAGCGATGATATCGATACCTTTCTCAAGGTATTGATGCAAGATTTGTCGCATGACCGCTTGGAGATAGACATGCTCTCCTTTAAAGGACCCAGCTTCGAAAACAAAATTGATAATCGCCTCGTCGCCCTTAAGTTGGTAAAAAATGGCATCTCTGATGCGGCCATGTTTAGTCCTACAGGCAAGGTACTGCAAGCTTCCGAGGCCCTCTACAAAAAAAATATTTTATGTCTCCGAGGTCGCTTCCGGCCAGTAACCCATGTCAATCTTGATATGTTGCAAGCCGGCAAACAACAGTTCCTCGAAGAGGAAGATGTAGAGGCTGACCGCATCATGGTATTGGCAGAATTGACACTCAGCAATCTCCTTGATCCCGAAATGGGCAAAATCGATGATCAAGACTTTCTCGACCGAGTCGATATTCTTGCCTCTCTTGGCCAAACTGTAATGGTATCTAATTTCAAAGAATACTACCGCTTAGTTTCCTACCTGACACAGTTTACCCGTAGGCGCAAAATCGGTATTACTTTAGGGGTCCTTAATTTAGAGTCCATCTTCGATGAACGTTACTACTCCAACCTTAACGGAGGTATTTTAGAAGCCTTCGGGATCCTCTTCGGGCAAAATGTGAAGCTCTACGTTTATCCTTACTATATCGAAGCTGAAAAAGTCTTGTATTCTTGCAAAAACTTCAAGCTCCCCCCCGAAAAGTATAGCCTTTTTCGCTACCTCTTTGACAACAACAAGATTGAAGATCTCAAAGACGTCAGAACTGACCTTATGCACATTACCTCTGACCAAGTACTATCTATGATCCGCAGTGGACAGTCAGGTTGGGAGCCTATGGTACCGGCAGAGGTGGAGGTAGCGGTCAAAGAGTTGGGTTTGTTTGGTTTTGCAAGGGAGGCGGAAACGAGTTGAGGCACGAATCTACTAATGCTGGCAATAAGCGCATTATTCCCTATCTTGACTAAATGTGGAATCGCCGAGACTTTCTTAAAACTAGTGCCTTAGGAGCATCTGCGTGGGGCTTTTCTGACTTACCCAATAACCTTCCTCCTATCCCCCAAAATCGCCCAGAGGACGGAAGACACGAGCTCCCAGATCTTTCACCAGCCAAGTGGATTTGGTTTCCTTCTGGGAGAACGCTCCCTAATACCTTTGTACTTTTTCGACGAAAGCTCCAGCTCAAATCCAAATTAGTTTCTGCGCAAGGTTGGATTATGGGGGATAGCCGTTATTTACTACATGTCAATGGCAGCAGGGTACAATTTGGCCCCGGACCAGCTGATCCCCGCTATCCAGAAGTCGATCCCATCAATCTAGCTTCCTTTCTCAAAGAAGGGCAAAACACCTTAGCCGCCACCGTGCTGTATTATGGGCAAGGCGATGGTACTTGGCCAGGAGGTAAGCCCGGCTTTTTGTTTTATCTAGAGTTGGAGTACGCCTCCGGCGAACGCCAGATCGTGGCTTCTGACATTGAGTGGGACTGTAAAGTCGCGACTAGTTGGCGGCCTGGGCAATATAAACGCTGGTACCTCCGCGCCCTGCAAGAGGAGTTTGATGCAAATCTCTATCCCTATGGTTGGGATACCAATGAGTACGAGACAGATAGTAGCTGGATGCCCGCTATGGAGCTCCGAGCAGACCCCAATATGCCTGCGCTCGGCACTAATTATCCAGATTATCTCGGCAACATCGGTTTGGCTAGGAGTAGCAAACAAATGCGAGCCCGATGCACTCCCCTACTGCAGGAGCAATTAGTGCCAGTTAAGCATCTGTCGCACTCCTTCTACGTCGGCTGGCAGCAAGATCCGCAGCTTTATTTCGACATGAAAGTGCTGCAGGCCTACGAGCTTGGACATGCTAGCGCCGTCGAAAAGCTCTCAAAGCAAAGCTGGCGGGTAAAACGTTCGGCGACAGACGGTTCCGTCCTTACCTTTGAGTTTGGAGAACAAATGGTAGGTTGGCCCTATTTTAGCGTCCAAGCCCCTAAAGGCACCAAAATTGAGCTTTTGGTGCACGAAGCCCACGATCCCCAAAGGGCTGATATCATCAATACCCATTTCAACGCTTGGACACGCTTTATTTGCGATGGACAAAAAAGGCGCTTTGAATGCTTTGACTACGAATCTTTGCGTTGGCTACAATTACACATACATCCTGGCGAAGGAGAAGTTATCATCAGTGATTTAGGCGTTCGCCGAAGGCTATACCCTTGGCCCCATCAACCACTGGTACAGCTCAAAGATCAAGCCTTACAAAACTTGGCTGCCGCCACCTTTAATACCCTCAATAATAATGCACAAGAAACCATCGTAGATGGGATGGGCCGTGAACGCCAGCAATATAGTGGAGATGTCGGCCACGTAATTCATGCGCTTTGTGGAATCATGGGTGAATACCAATTAGCGGCAAGATATATCCGCACTTTTAGTCAAGGGATGACTTTGGATGGTTATTTTCTAGACTGTTGGCCGGCCTACGATCGTCTCGCGCGCATTGCTCAACGCCAAATGGGCTTGACTCCTTGGGGACCATTATTGGACCATGGTATCGCATTTTGCTTTGACAATTGGCATTATCATCAATACACCGCAGATACTAGCCCTTTGCAAGAAAGCTTTCCTCGTCTCCTCCGCTTTTATAGCTATCTCAAAAGTATCATAGGGGAGGATGGCTTGTTAGCTGTGGTAGATATCGGCGTACCTACCGTTTGGATTGACAATAGTTACGAAAAACAAACCTACAAGCAATGTGCCTTTAATCTCTACGCAGTAGCCGCATTTCGCTTTGCCCTAGCGCCCCTTTGCGAGTTGATGGGAGAAGAGAGTTGGGCCAATGAGATCAGTACTTTTGCCACGACGCTTTTAAAATCCACTCAAAGGCGCTTTTGGGATAAGGAGGAGGCTGTATTTGTGGCCAACCTCCCTTGGAGAACGCTAGAATCTAAATATGATGAGCGTTCGTTAAGCTTAGCGGTGATGTACGACCTCTGCCCCCAAAACGATCACAAACGAGCCGGAGCAATCCTAGCTCAGCCCCCTTCCAAAAACTATTTTGGGGCTTTTCCCGCAAACGCAGGCTGGCGTTATTGGGCTTTGAGTAAGCTTGGCCTTATGGCGCCCATCTATCAAGAACTAAAGGATCGCTGGGCCAATATGCCCTCTGTTTCTCTCAATAATAGCCTGCAAGAGGATTGGGAAGTAAAGGCAGATAGTAAATCACAATGGAGCCATGCTGCCATGGCCCCCCTTTATGCCCTGACGATGTGCTTTCTTGGGATTAGACCTAGCGTTCCCGGAGGGAAAATAAGTGAGATGAAACCGCAATTAGCATCCCTACAAGATTTTAGTATTCGCTATCACCATCCTCATGGCAGCATGCTTATTTCCTCTTCGGGAGCTCTAGGAGATCGGCAATTGAGCTGGGAGATAGAAGGCGATTGGGAGCTTGAGTTGGTGCTTTCTGAACAAGAAAAAGTCTCTCTCAGTCCAATCAAGAAAGCGGCAAAGGGCTGGCAACGCTATCGCGCCACTAAGAAAGGAAAGATCAACCTCCGTTTTACCTAAGTGGATAAGCGGGCGAAGAACTAATGCTGACGGCCATTTTCCAGATTAGCTGCTGCGCAAAACGATAGGCCTAGGTACTGGATCGCAGAGCCTCAAGACGAGATGCCGCCTTTAGATCAGATTAGGTACCAAGTCAAAATAGACTGCCTGCAAAAAAGCTAACCTTCTATTCCCATTCCTCGAATAAGAAGGATGAAACAAATCTACTTTACCTCAGATCATCACTTTGGGCATAAAAATATTATTAAGTTTTGTAAGCGACCTTTTACATCTGTTGCAGAAATGGATAGGGTATTGATTGAGCGTTGGAATGAAAAAGTAAAACCGGGGGACGAAGTCTTTCACTTAGGCGATTTTTCTTTGGAGAAAGATCCAGCAAAAGTCTCGGAAAATCTAGATATGTTAAACGGGACTAAATATTTAATTGTCGGGAATCATGAAGGCGCTGCCTTGAACTGTCGCAAGAAATTTAAATGGACTAAGCAGTACCATGAGCTAAAGGTAAAAGACCCTGAGCTCAAAAATGGGGTACAAAGGATCATTTTGTTCCACTATGCAATGCGGGTTTGGCGAGGTGATTATCGAGGTAATTGGCACCTTTATGGACATAGTCATGGAAATTTACCCGATGAAGAAAATAGACTCGCAATTGATGTAGGGGTTGATGCGCATGATTTTTACCCCTTGTCTTATGCAGAGGTCAAATCAATCATGAAAAAGAAAAACTGGACTCCTCCATTTACTCATATTGAAGGATAGAATTGGCCCCGAATAACGCCCCTTTTTCGCCCCCTCAACTCAAAAAAAAATGGCCTCACCAAGGAGGCCACATAGTCAGAATAACTGAAGTGTGAGATCGCTGACGGAAAATCTTTATCTCATCATATAATTCCAATAATCTAAAACACCCTTGAGCGTCCGGATCAGTTCGTAATAATCAACTGGCATGAGGATACAACAATTTGCCCCTTCTTGATAACTCCCGATCAAAATCTTGTCAAACATCGCTGGCACCATCATTAGTATGGGTACTTGGGCGAAACGCTCGTCTTTACGAAGTATTTTTAATAGCTCTAATCCTGATTTACGCGGGAGAAAATAATCTATGAATAAGATATCTTGATCTCCCATAACGATCTGGCCGCTTTCTAGCTGGGTTTGCAACTCTTCAGCATTTTTTAAAAACACAAACTCAAGTTTGAACGCTAGTTCTTCCACGGCAACTTGTAGCAAGTGCCGATCCGCTGGGTTGGCAGAAACAAACACTACTTTTCGAATCCCTTCGGGTATCATAATCTGCTTCCTCGGCTCCTTCATTTCAATTAAACCTTCTAGGTCGGGATATTTGCGAGTAAATCTCATTGGACACTTATTAACATGTAACAAAGCTAAAGAAGTAGCCCTCCGAATAAATGCGTCATACCCTAGGATTGATATCTAGGTGATTCACTTAGAAAGCGTCTTAGAAAAGAGAAGCTTATTTTCCAGCATAGGCCCCAATCGGTCTGATACCTCCTCTAAATGGACAAATTGCATAGCGCTAAACCGCTCTTTTAGAGAGTCAAGCAATCCCCCTTGATAGGGATGTACAATGATTTTGTGCACCTCCTCGGGACATACAGTATGAAAGGCTTGCAAAACAAGACTTGCCCCCTCTGGATAGTTTGTGAGGTCAAAGATGGCTGTTTGAGGCCTAGGGTAGGCGGCCAATAGCTGCGTTTTGTCCTTAAACAAGCCTTTTTCTTCTATACAAAGACAATGTTTGGAGAGCGAATCAGAAACCGAGTCTTGGATCGCTTGGAGATTTGAAATATACCGACCAACAATGATGATCAATGCCATATAGGAAATAGATTTTACCAATATGGGTTCAAGTTAGATCGCATCAGTCTAGCATTTATACGTGATACCCTTAAAACCGAAAACGTTTAAGTATGAGATTTACGATGGGCAAGGAGAATTGGTTGAAAAAAAGGCTCCTTTAGGCCAAGGAGCCTTTATTTTTCTATTGGATTAAAATCCGCTTTAGTTGTCCATCTTTAAATTTCAGCAGGTAAGCACCCCTTGGTAAATCCGATATATCTATCTGGTTGCTGCCCCTTTGCAGCGATTGAGATTTTAGCTGATGTCCAAGCATGTTAAAAATAGTCACTTGTCCTATCTCAGGAGCGTCTAACCATAACATATCCTTTACTGGATTAGGATACACATTTATCTGCTCCGTCCGAAAGCTAACCGTAGTTACATTGCTATAGCTGTAATTGCCATCGAAGTCCACTTGCTTGATCCGGTAATAGTTGTTGCCATCATGGGGACTAGGGTGATCAAATGTATAAGTTTTTTCGGCTGAAGAGTTTTTGTCTCCTGCAATCTGGCCAATCGCCTCGTAATGAGTCCCATCTAAGCTGTGTTCCACCTCAAAATGAGAATTATTGATTTGCTGAGCCACGGCAAAAGTTATTCGGGCCATGCTACCCGTTTGCTCAACCTCAGGATGTGATGTCCACTGCACGGGTAAAGGAGCGCTTAGCTCAATATCAAAATTGATATCAAAGCCGGAAATAAAAGAGCCATTGAAAAAGAGTTGACCGTCAGCGTAGGTATCAGATGTATAATACCGGAGAGGTACAGTTCCTGACACTACAAAAGTGTAGTCCGAACCATTAGTCAGATTAATATTTTCTGAGGAAAAGTCAAATACAGTAGCGGTAAAATCAGCTCCATCAGCTACCATTGTTACGCTTTGCGAAGAAAGTGAACCTAAATTGGTACCACCTACCCCTAACCCTTGGTAAACCGTTACCGTATGTCCGCTTGTATTAAGATAGCCAGTGACTGCAATGGTGTTTAATTGACCATCACAAGTGGCTCTGAAGCTTTGCCCAAAACTAGTAGAAGATGTAGAAGCGTTAATACCACCACTATTGGTTTCTGTACATTGAGCTGACAAATCACTAATCACAAAAGCACATAAAACAATCGCAAGGAATACTTTTTTCAGTTGAATATGCATAATAATATTAAGGCTAGAAGAAAAGCGTCAATGCTTGTCAAAGGTTAAGTGAGAAGTAGAAAGTATTGGGTTTTGCCTCTCAAAAACGGCCCTTCTGCTTCGCAGAGGCATTTCAACATCCATAATACTCCATAAATCTCCGTCAGGATATTTTGGTCTTAGGATCATGGGCGAGATAAATGTCCAGATAGGGCGTAACAGAATTGAGCTTAGTCAAGGCGCAAAGCATGCATATAGCAGGCTATATAAATGAATTATAACGGAGACTAAGCCCAAGGATGTAAGCCAAATCAGACAGTTATTTTGTTCATGATCCTTAATACTTAAGTACTGAGTAGTAAGTATCCCGAAAGCTTTCGGGAGTATTCAATACAGAGAAAAGTGGTCTTATTGAACCGTACAGACGCATTTTCCCCGGTCTTAATACTGAATACTATTGTCTTACTACTTATTTTTTTTGTATTAGAAATATTGAATAAGATAGTCCACGGCTAAAACTTTACCCAAACATTAATATTAGCATCTATTACATATATTTCTACATGTAATAAATAAGCTAACTATAAAGTTGAAAGCTTCGTGTCCTTGATGAGAAATGCCAAATTGGATCTAGCTAGATTTGATTTAGAGCAAAGGGGACTACTCCCGATCAAAATCGTTTAATCATCAACTAAGTTTTTTTGTAGCGTGGTGGGCTTAGTTCTAGTGGCCTATTACATAAGTTGACAAAAAAACGTTCTGCGCAGCAAGAAACCTAATTTCTGAAGCCCATTGTAACTGAAACTCAGCAATGGTTCATAGCTACCTCTGCACTGCCACTGGACAAAAATTAGCAAGAAGAATGCAATGGTCTTGACAAAAATAGAGCAATGCTTTCCAAAGTTTTAATCCTGCGTCCTCTGGTCTCAGTACTTATTGCCATCATGATAAATTTAATCTACTAAGCCGTTTTCGTAAGCGTATTTAATCAGGCCTGCGATGGTTTTGCTCTGCGTTTTGATTTGTAGGTTCCGCTTGTGAGCTTCTACGGTACGAATGCTAATAAACAGTTTTTCGGCAATCTCTTGGTTAGATAGATCGGCAAGTATCCACTTTAACACCTCTTTTTCTCGACCAGTGAACTTAACGTTTATGGCGCTAGGAGTCGGCCGATTGGGACTAAAACTATTAAGCACCGTACGAGCGGCTCCTTTGCTATAGTAAACCTCTCCGGCCAAAACTTTACGGATCGCAGTGATCACTTCCGTTTCTTCGCAGTTTTTTAACAGATAACCATTGGCACCCGCCTTGATCAGTTGTTTGATATGGGTGGCATCATCGTGCATGGTCAAAATCATGATCAGCGTATCGGGATACTGTTCGCGGATTTTGCGGGTCGTCTCCAAACCGCCCATCTGTGGCATACTAATATCTAGCATCACAATATCTACCCTATGGGACTCTAGGTAGGCTAAGGTTTCTACTCCATTGGCGGCCGTTGCGACCACTTCCAAATCAGCTTCTTTTTCAAGATAGGTGATGATCCCCTCTCTGATCAATTTATGATCATCAACGATGAGTATTTTCCAAGTGTCCATAGGGATAGGTGTTCATGGCAATTTGAATGGTGATAGTGCTGCCCTTATCTAGGATGGAATCAATAAAAAGTAGTCCTCCCAGCGCTTGTACCCGCGTCCGGATATTGCTGATTCCCAATCCATCTTCTGATTGGGCCGGATCAAAGCCTTTACCATTGTCTTCAATGGTAAGCTGTAATAATTCTTCGTCTTGAGTCAGTTGAATATTTACCTCGGTAGCAGCCGCGTGCTTGATGATGTTTTGAATCGCTTCTTGACAGATGCGGTAAAAACTGATTTCTATCTTGGCTGGTAGCTTGAGGTTTTCTGGCAGATTATGATAAAAATAGTACTCAATGGCCCCCCCTTCTAGGGCATTGATGAGATTTTGCAAAGCGAGCACGAAGCCAAAATCCACCACTACCTGAGGCATTAAGGCATGTGCTATCTTACGGCTTTCTTGGATCGCAAGGTCTAAATATTCCTTGGCAACGCTAAGACGATTCTTTCCTTTTTCGCTGAGGACTTCTTTCTCGCGACTGAGCGTATTGAGATTGAGCAATACCGTAGTCAAATTTTGACCTAAGCCGTCATGCAGATCGCGAGCAATTTGTTTGCGGGCCTTATCCTCTGCTTTAATTACGGCAGCTAACAGACGATCCTCCGCTAATTTTTCTTCCGTTCGGTCTCGACATAGGCCAAACACTTCTCGGACTTCCCCTTTTTTGCTTATTCGCAGGCCTCCCCAAGTATTGACATACCGGGTTTCTCCATCTTTACGGATAATTTTATGATCCAGAGAAAAGGAACTATGATCAGCAAAAGAGGCTTCAATTTCTTGGCGGATTCGATTTTCATCCTCTGGATGGATCATACTGACCCACTCTGAAAAAGTCGGCGTTTCGTCCTGCGCCACACCAAAAATTTCCCGCATCTTAGGCGACCAATCAAAGACACTGATTTCAGCATTCCAATGCCAAACGCCTATTTGGGCAATCTGCTGGGCTTCTTGTAATAGCTGATTGGCTTCTTTACTTTTTTGAGCCGCTTTGCGGAACGCACTGATATCGTAAGCAGCATAGCTCAATTGCTTTACCTCTCCCCTCTTATTTAAAATAGGTTTGATGCGTGTTTGGGTGATCAGCTCCCCAAGATTGGGCACTCGGCTTTGTTCCTCAAAAGAGAGTACGCTCTTGGTATCGACTACCTTTTGATAAGTAGCAATTTTGTAATCTGCTTCTGGTTCCGAAAGACCAATGTAATCGACAAAAACTTCCCGCAGATTTTTTCCAATAAAATCTATCCTATCTTCAGGGGCTAAGTAGCGAGAATAGAAGTGTTCGGCAGCGCCGTTGATTGCCAAAATCCGAAATTGTAAAGGACCCTCCACTTCAAAAAGTAAAACCGCCTCCATCGTACTCTCATACCAATAGGCAGCATGCTTTTGGCTGGTATCTAAATGCTTGCGACGCACATCATATTGAAGATATAAATACACGATCCAGCAGACTAAAGCCACTAAACCCATGCCGGCCAACATGTATGGGAAGATATCATTCATACCTACAAAACTTTAGCTACAGCAACAATATACCAAATTCGAAGATTCTACGGCATTAAATTTTCGAGACTAGAATCAGTTCAATTTCAAGAGCTTTTGGGTAAGATCGCCAACATAATATATGGATTTTTCTATATTTTTGGTTAGAGGGCTTGCAAAACTCAAACGGAAGCAATGTTCAAAGCCGGGTTTACTGGCAAATATACCTCCGGGACTGATGATGATACCCTTAGCCTGGGCTTGCCCAAATAGGATCCTTGCCTCCGCTCCTTTGGGCATCTGCAACCAAAAAACCATCCCCCCCTTAGGACTGCAAAATCGCACCTCTTCCGGAAACGCATCCATAAACAATTGAGCGTACTTGAGCATATTGGTATGTAAGCTAGCTCGAAGCTTAGCTAAATGCGCTTGATAACGTCCAATCTCTAAAAATCTTGCTAAACACAATTGCGGGAGACTGCTACTTGAATGCGAACTGATCCGTTTTTCCCAGAGCAGCTCTTCATGAAAGCGGCCTCCCATACAGTAACCCACTCTATAGCCAGGGGCCAGCGTCTTGGAAAAGGAACTACAATAGAGTACCCAACCTTCTTTATCAAAATGCTTGCAAGGCAGAGGACGTTTCTTATCAAAAAAAAGCTCCCCATAGACATCATCTTCGATCAAGGGGATACGACGACGACTTATCAATGCGACCAAGGCTTGCTTTTTCGACTCCGGCATACTGTTACCAGTAGGATTATGAAAGCTGGGGACAAACAAGCAGGCCTTGATGGCAAAAAGGTTTAGTACCTGTTCTAGATAGTGGAGATTGATGCCAGTGTCCCCTTCTTGAGGGATAGGGACGACCTGCAAGCCCAAGTTTTCTACTAATTGATGGATACCGAAATAGGTCAGTTCATCCATCGCGATGATATCTCCTCTTTTACAAATCGTTCGTAAACAAATACTTAGTCCTTCCATGGCCCCTTGAGTGACCATCAACTGATCGGGATCTCCTTCTGGCCACCAAGCCAGTAATTGCGCACAAATGAACCGGCGCAAGTGCAAAAATCCAGCCGGAGGTGCATACTGGAGACTTTCCGTCCCCTTTTCTCGTAGGGCATCTTTCATGCATTTGTTCAAACGAGCTAGGGGTAAATATTCAGCTGCTGGGATCGCCATTGACAACTGTTGCATCTCAGCTCTATCCCTAATCCCGTCGATTCGTTTGATCATCGCCTTGGTATCAAGCTGCTGAATGTCCGGCTGAGGGAGTTTTTGGGGGTTTTCGAGGGGGGACCGCTGCGCGGAACGATATGCCACATAATAGCCACTTCTGGCTCTAGCCTCCACCAATCCTTTGGCTTCCAACTGATAATACGCTTGAAATACGGTTGAAGGGCTGAGGGCTTTTTCACGGCTCAATCGCCGAACGCTTGGCAATTTGTCTCCGACTAACATGACTCCCTTGAGGATCTGCTGTTCGAGCTCAGCTGCTAAATTTTGGTAAAGATGCGCTTTCATCACAATCTGATATGCCCAAAAATCACAAAACTGCATCTGTTTTTCAAGTCTAGTATTTATCACCTTTGTCAAAACAAGTACTATGGATAGCGTACTCTATCGTGATTTAGAGCATTGGGAAGAGCTGCTCAAAGAAACCCTCAACGCCGCCCTAAATTATTTGTCCGGCTTAGAGCAGCGTCCCCCCGGTCTTTATTATCAACAGGCGCATTTTGCCCCTTTGCCCAATCACGGGGCTGGTGGCAGAGCAGCCTTACACACTTTTCAAAATCACTATCAGCAACACCTTTCTGGTAGTTCTGCTAGTCGTTATTTGGGCTATGTAACTGGAGGTACCACGCCCGCCGCCTTGATGGGCGATTGGCTTACGAGTGTCTTTGATCAAAATGTGGCCAGTGCTGGAGACAGTGCGGCCAATGAAGTCGAGTACGAAGCCATCAATATGCTCAAAGAGTTGTTTGGCTTAGATGAACTTTTCCAAGGAACTTTTGTCAGTGGGGCTACCATGTCCAGTTTTGTAGGTTTGGCTATCGCTCGCCAATGGTGGGGTTTACAACAAGGGAGAGATATTGCGATGGACGGCTTCGCCGAACGCCCAACTGTATTGAGTGCCAAGGCCCACAGCAGCATATATAAAGCACTTTCGATGTTGGGAGTTGGGCGTTCTGCGATGGAGCAGCTCCCCTCTCTCCCCAACAGAGAAGCCATAGACATCCAAGCCCTCAAACAAAAACTAGAAAGCCTCAATGGCACCCCCGCCATCCTAGTGGCTAATGCAGGTACTGTCAATACGGTGGATTATGATGATTTCGTCGCTATCGCCGCGCTCAAAGAGGAATTTCCTTTTTGGCTACACATTGATGCGGCTTTTGGGGGCTTTGCGGCTTGTAGCCCTCTTTATCAACATTGGGTCGCAGGCTGGAACGCCGCAGATAGTATCACCATCGATCTCCACAAAATGCTCAATGTCCCTTATGATGCGGCCATTCAGCTAAGTAAGCATACAGACTTGCAAAAATCAGTTTTTCAAAATAGCGGCGCGCGATATTTAGATGTTGCTTCCGCTCAAATTCCTTTTGTGCACCTGACGCCTGAAAATTCTCGCCGCTTTCGAGCCCTGCCGACTTGGTTTAGCCTCAAAGCCTATGGGAAAGTAGGTTTTCAAGAAATCGTCGAACGCAATGCTCAATTAGCCAGTGAATTAGGCTTTTGGATCGATCATCACCCAGCCTTTGAACTCTTAGCTGAGGTCCGATTTAATGTAGTTTGCTTTGCTCTGGCCAAGGGACAGGACACCCATCAATACCTAAAACGCCTGACCATGGCGGGGCAAGTTTTCCTCACTGCTTCTGAATATCAAAATCAAATCTGTATTCGAGCGGCTTTTTCTAACTGGCGTACTAGGACAGAAGATTTAGCGATCATCAAAGCAGCCTTGGTAGCGGCCTTATAAACCAGCGATCATGCCTTTTGAAGTCACAAAAGGAGATTTCAGCATCTCCACAGCGCAAAGCAAATTAGATGTAAAGATGATTCATCGCTTCCTTAGCGAAGAGTCTTATTGGTCAAAACATATCCCTTTGGAGACGGTGCAGGCCTATATTCCCCACTCCCTCTGTTTTGGAGTTTATCGTAGGGACAAGCAAGTAGGTTTCGCTCGACTAATTACAGACTATACGACCTTTGCTTATGTAGGAGATGTATTTATCCTACCAGAACAAAGAGGAAAGGGCTTAGGAAAATGGCTAGTGGAAAGCATGCTTGCACACCCCAAAATGCAGTCCCTCAAGAGATGGTTACTTTTTACAGAAGATGCGCATGGGCTCTACTCTCAGTATGGCTTTGCCGCCCTACCGAGAGTAGATCATGCCCTGGCAAAGATAAATTTCACGACTTATCCAGCTTGCTAAAAAGTTACTTTGAGTTTGACTGTTTTTTTGCCGCGCCTAACTTCAAGCTTAGCTTCATCGCCCTCGTCAAATTGACTGAGGGCTTCCATGTAGGTGTAGATATCTGTGACTTCGATGTCCCCAAGTTTGGTTACCACATCCCCATCCTCTACCCCTGCTTCGATGGCAGGTCGGCCATCGAGAACCGCATCAATACGCATTCCATCCCCATCCTGATAGGTATAATCAGGCATGACGCCTAGGCTGACTTTGAAGCGCGCTACTTGCCGCTCTGACTCATCATTGGTCTTAGAAAACTCCATCGCCTCTGCCTCATTGATTTGAGAGATGAGGGCCATAATGAAGTCGGTTACCTCTAACATACCTTGATAATTGATCAAATGACTATCATCTATCGGCTTGTGATAATCCTGATGCTGACCAGTAAAGAAATGTACTGCCGGCAGATCTTGAAGATAGAATGAAGTATGATCAGAAGCACCAATCCCAGATTCAGTAGTGGTGATGTCAATATCGTGCACATCAATCTCTTCCAACATTGCGTTCCACGCAGGGGAAGTACCCACCCCATTGATGACCAGTACTTTTTCTTCATTTAGGCGACCGACCATATCTAGATTGAGCATACAGTTGACCGTGGAAAGTTCAATGGTAGGCTCAGCACAAAAGTGCTTGGAGCCATAAAGCCCCATTTCCTCGCCCGAAAATCCGATAAAGAGGAAGTTGTAGGCTGGGTTTTCCATTTTGGCAGTGAGCTCAGCCAATTGTAAAATCATGGCCACTCCGCTGGCATTGTCGTCCGCCCCATTGTGGATGGCAGGCTCGCCATTGTAGCGAGAACCAAAGCTACCGTAGCCAATATGGTCATAGTGAGCGCCAATGACGATGGTCTTTTCCGCCCCATTGTCGCGAAAGCCGACCACATTGCGGCCTTCCCTTTTTTCACCCGTACCAGCCTTGGCGTGAGGATTGTTGCTTAGGGAAGCTTCAAAGGTTTGAAAGTAGCCATCCGTGCCTTTAGGACTTAGACCGAGCTCCTTAAATCGCTTAGCTAAATATTGAGCAGCCAACATTTCTCCCGCCTTACCGGTCTCTCGGCCTTCTAATAAGTCAGAGGCCAGATAGGCAACGTCCATTTGGACTTGATCGAGTTGATCGTTCTGCGCAGCAAGTCCCAAAGAACTGAAAATGAGCGCAATAAAAATATACGTATGCAATTTCATTGAAAAAGGGGTTTATCGAGTTTAGACAAAATTAAAGCGAAACTAGCCGCCTTGCAATGATTAAAGTAGCGCCATGGGATAAAAAAGTATCGCAAAAATTTGGAAAAAAGGGAAACCAATCGTAGTGTTGTAGTGTACTACTTAAATAGTACACTAATAAATCAGCACTATGATTCAAATCAAAGATCTCCAATTTACCTACCGACGCCAGAAAAAGTCTCTCTTCTCAGGGCTAGATCTGGAGCTTGCAGCAGGTAACATTTATGGTTTACTGGGCCGAAATGGTGCCGGCAAAACCTCCTTGTTGAAGATCATGTCAGGCTTGTTGTTTGCCCAAAACGGACAAGTAAATGTCATGAATCATGAACCAGAGAAAAGGCAAGCCTCCTTTTTGCAAGAATTGTTTTTCGTTCCCGAAGAATTTGTTCTTCCCAGTTTAAGTATTGCCAGTTTCCAAAAGCGTAGTGCCCCTTTTTATCCTAGGTTTAGTGAGGTTGACTTTATTAAATACTTAGACACCTTCCAATTAGAGCCTTCAGCACGCTTAAACACACTCTCACTAGGTCAAAAAAAGAAGGTTCTTTTATCGTTTGCGATGGCGACCAATTGTAAGTTGCTCATCTTCGATGAACCCACAAACGGATTAGATATCCCTTCTAAGAGTCAGTTCAGAAAGTTATTGGCGGGCTCGATTGACGATGATCAAATCTATCTAATCTCTACTCACCAAGTGCGTGATCTCAGCAATTTGATGGACCCGATTATCATCCTTGACCAAGGTAAAATTTTGTTCAACCAGAGTCAGCAAGTGATTGCAGAACGCTTAAGCTTTGAACTTTACCAGCAGGCCAAAGAGCCAGAGGGTGTATTACATGCCGAGCGAGTCCCAGGTGGTTATCTCGCGATGAATAAAAATCAGTTTGGCGAAGAGACGGTCGTGGACATTGAGTTATTGTTTAATGCTGTGATTCAATCTCCAGAGCGTATAAGCTCATTATTTACTCAAAGCATCCCACAATCATGAAAAATCTACAATTGTCTCCAGCACGCTTGGGTTTGCTTTTACGCAATGACCTCCAGAAGTTTTACAAACCCGTTCTTTACGCTAGCCTAGCCGCTATCGGCTATATCATAATCGAATACTTTGCGCAAGTGAGTGATTTCCTAAATCAGGATGGCGGCACTCGTATTCACCACAATGAGACCTTTGGCATCATCCTTATGCTGGGAGGTTTTGTATTTAGCAGCTTCTCTTTTTACGAGCTCCACCAAAAAGAGCGCGGCATCAGCTTTTTGATGATACCAGCCTCTCAACTAGAGAAATGGCTCAGTCGCTTCATTCTCACCAGTGGAGTATTTACCCTATTCATTTGGTTACTCTACGGATTGTCAACTATTATTATAGGCGCTATTACCCATAGTGTTTGGGAGCTTCCCCTCACTCATTTCGAGTGGTTTGGCGGGGACACCCTTCTGATCCTCAGACTTTACCTAGTCTTGCAGTCTATTTTTATTGCCGGCTCGCTCTTCTTTGGGAGACTTTCCATTTTACTCACTCCGATTAGTTTGGGAGCTCTTGCTTTACTCCTATTTCTTCTGGCGACTGGCTACGCCCGTGTCCTTACGATCGGTATTACCGAAGGCTGGGACTTGAGCCCAAAGGGAGATTACCGCAATTCGACTGATTTTATGAACACAGTAAACTTTGTCTTGAAGCCTATACTGCAACAGATATTTTGGTGGACTTTGGCCCCCTTCTTTTGGGTAGTGAGTTATTTCCGATTGACAGAAACAGAAAAGTAAAATGGAGTTTAGAAAACAGAAAGGGATCTATCTCCAGATAGCAGATTATATCTGTGAGAATGTCCTAACCCAAGCTTGGAAGGCAGGAGAGAAAATCCTGTCAGTACGGGAGATGGCAGCTTCCATTGAAGTCAATCCCAATACGGTAGCGCGCACCTACAGCTATCTCCAAGATCAAGGGATTATCTATATGCAAAGAGGTATCGGTTACTTCGTCGCGGATGATGCCTTTGAAAAGACCCGTGCGATCCGGAAGGAGGATTTCATCAACCAATTTTTACCCGAAGTCTTCCACACTATGGATGTCCTTGGCATGAGCTTTAAGGACTTACAAGCATATTATCAGCAACGTTCCAACGGTAAACAAAACAGCCATGAAAACTAGTATAAAGATATTGTGGGTAGGGCTCATCCTAATGGTAGTGAGTGGGCTTATCTTCCTGACTTTTGTCCGATTAGACCTCAAGGAAATTGTGCCCCAAGACGGCAATGGAGTAGTAATTGAAAAAACGATTCCAATGGAAAAGTTCTCTGGCTTTACGGCTCGAAATGGCATAGTGGTACATTATCTTCCCGCCGAAGAGTATGCGGTCAAAATCAAAACTGATTCCAATCTCTTTCAACATATGCGCCACAACCTATTTAATGGGGATTGGATGCACGTAACCACCACCCCCGAGTTTGGTAAACCTACCCAACTAGATGTAACCGTTTATGCCCCTCGCATTAAGGGATTTGAAGCGACGCATAGCGCGGAGATCATTTGCGATAGTACGTTTGAGCAAACATCTTTAGAAGTCCGAACTCATAATTCTGGCAAAGCAAGCTTTTTTGCGATTACCGAAAATCTAAAGATCAGGGCTCATAATTCCTCATACATCTTGGCCAAGGGTCAAACGGAGGATCTGGATCTGGTATCACAAAGTTCAAGTGAAGTGGACGCTAGTGGCCTGTTTGCCCAATATGCGGAAGTTAGCGCCAATAGATCTGGAGAGGCTAGAGTTAACGTAGAGCATCGTCTGGTAGCCAATTGCAGCGGCGGTAGCCAGGTAGTTTACATTGGTCCAGAAAATCTTGATGTCAAAGCTAGAGGCCAAGGCATTAGGCGAGCAGAGAACTAAATTTTCCGTATTCTTTTTCCACTCTTAAAGCCCCATGCCATGTCCAGAATCATACTTTTTCTTTGTTTGCTCCTTCCTTTTTATGCTGCTGCGCAGAACGCTCATAAGCAGCTCAAGAAGATGATCGATAAAGACGATACTAAAGCCTTGGAAAAGTTCCTCGGTCCGGAAGGAGATATCAATACTTGCTATACAATCAATGAATCTGCCTACAGTCTTTTGATTTTGAGTATCAAGTACGACGCTCCTGCCATTTTTGCTGCCTGCCTCCTCCGAGGAGCGGAGATCGATCAAATCTGCGACAGCAAGAGCCCCCTTATGTATGCTGTCAAGTACGATCAAATGGAAATGTTCCAAGCTCTCCTTAAGCAAGGCGCAGACCCAAGTCTTGAAACCAGTAATGGCAAGACTGCCTATGATTACGCCCTCAAATACCATAGATCTACTTTTATTCCCCTTTTGAGCACTCCAAATGATCAACCATGAAAAAGACCGTTTTCAGATTTATCCTCCTTCTCTTGCTTGCTCTAGGCATAAGCGGGGCAATATATAGCCTTACCGTTCCTCCCGAGAAGCTTGCCCATGAAGCCCAAAAAACCGCCCAACATTGGGTATCCTACCAGCTCCCCCTAGGCTTACCCAGCCTTAGTTTTTACTGGTAGCGATAATATGTGTATCTTCTAGAGAATGACCCTTTCGGCTATTTTCTAGAAGCTACTACTATTTCGACTACTTATGTTTCAACACCTTGAGCTATCCACCCCCTTGGATGGGTTGCCTCTCACCCTAACAACTGCTGACCAGACTCAAATTCATACCATCTCAGCTGGCCAAGGCGAAAATGCAGTCTTATTAGCCCATGGCTACGGCTTTAATTCCATCGAATGGAATGTCATCATGCCCATTTTGGTAGCAAAAGGCTACCAAGTAATTGCCTTTGATCAAAGAGGACATGGTAAATCAAGCATTGGAAAAGACGGCATTACTTCCCAGGCTATGGCTTCAGATTATGTCGCCATTATCAAGGCCTACCAATTGACTTCTTGTATCATCGTAGGCCACTCTATGGGAGGATTTCTTACGATGAAGATGCTCCTAGATTATCCTGAATTACAAGAAAATGTCGTCAAGGGGGCTGTATTGATGGCGACTTTTGCCGGAGATGTTTACCGTAAAAACTTCCAGAATAGGGTGCAGATTCCGCTGATAAAGTCAGGTTTACTGGTCCGATGGTTAAAAAATAAAGCGATTAGTAAGGCTTTTGGCAAAAGTCTCATTGGCACCAATCCTGATCCAGAATTGATCCGAGTGATAACAGAAATATTCACCCAAACCGATCACAGTCGGCTCATTCCTATTTTAAAAGCCTTTGGCGATGAGAGCTATTATGACCGCTTAGGGGAGATTATGATCCCTTGTAAAATCGTAATTGGCGATAAAGACAAAACCACCCCCCCCTTTCACACAGATGACTTGGTACGCTTAATTCCTAATAGCAGTAGAATTGACGTACCTGATAAAGGACACTGTCTCAATGCCGAAGCGCCAGAAGTCATCATCGAAGCGATTGAGTCTTTGATGCTAACGCCAGTCTAAAAAAATTGACTATTTCCTTTGTCGAGAAAGTGTGAAATTACGCTTCCACCAAAAGATATTGCTATGACCAAAACTATGCTTTCTCAATCCGAAATTTTGGCTCAATGGGATCACATTCTATCGGCTCCTAAAGATTTGGGTAAGGTTGATATGCTTGTGATCCGCCGAGAAAGTGATGCCCGTGAAATCAGGCAGGAAGTATTTTTCTCCGCCCAATACGGTATGGAAGGAGATCGTTGGGCTCGCAAAGCGGCGCGGGACCCTAATAGGGATTCTCAAATTTCTCTTATGGGTACCCGCATCCTGAGCTTGGTTGCTGAGGGGGATCAAGAGCGCATGGCCCAAGCCGGAGATAATATTGTCTTGGACCTAGACTTGACCGAAGCAAACCTCAGGGCAGGGGATCGCTTGCAAATAGGAGAGGTGATTTTAGAAGTTACCCCCGAAGCTCACAATGGCTGTAAAAAGTTTGCCCAGCGCTTTGGTACCGACGCGCTTAAAGTGATCAATGCCATGGACAAGCGTTCCTTACACCTCCGCGGTATTTTTACGCGGGTGCTAAGTGATGGCTTGATCAGAGTGGGAGACACCGTCCAAAAGCGCTAAGGGCCCTCAAATAGAGTTACCGCTTTTTCTAGTACTGCATCTCGACCTTGCACTAGGTCGATGATGCTGGGTACCGCATAATGATCTGGGATAACTCCCAATCCTAGATTTTCACTTCCATCAACGACTTGAAACTGCACTCTAGGCACCGAAAGGCTAATTTTTGAATGAGGCAAATATTCTTGTGGCCCCACTCCACAAAAGGTCCGACTATTACCCCCACTCTCCTCCCCTAGTAAGATCGCCCTTTTAGCTGCCTCTATTTGGGCCGCCACTGCTCCACTACAAGAGAAACTGCCGCCATTGATCAGTACAAGTAACTCACCATCATAAAGGAGCGCTTGGGGTTTGGTCCAGCCATTGTTCGAAAATCGCTTGTAGGCTAGTCTAGCCTGATCAATATCCTGCTCCGGAGCTACGACCTTCTTAAGCGAACGCACGATGGCAAAGCGTTCCTCGAGGAGGAAAGACAAAAGATAACGCCCATTGTCTATCTCTCCCCCCTGATTATCCCGCAAGTCAAGGATCAATTTGTTAGTACCATTAGCCAATATTGATTGGAAGGCAGCTTTAATCGCAAGGCGAAACTTTTGGCCGTAGCGCTTTTTTAAAAGGCTATTGTTAAAGCTGGCCACCTTGAGGACTGTTACCTCACCTACATTGTACAGGCTTATTCCTTTTGGTTTTGCGCCCTGTTCGGGAACGCTTGGACGAGGCTGATTAGCCAGAACAATCCTTTTTTCCTTGCCTTCTTTATCCTCCACAACCAAATCCCATTGTACTGGAATAGGAAAGTGTAAATGATAAATTTCATTAAACCAATGATTCATGATCCAACGCGGATAAGAATCAGCCCTACCATCGCGAATGATGTTAGTCATTAATTTCTCGACAACCTTGGCTGCATTTAAACCATTTATACTGAGGACCTTATCCCCTTTCTGGACCTCATTAGTAGCGTTATACACTTCTTTCACCCATAGATTCTCCCAATCCCAAAACAGATCGATAGGAAGCGCACTTTTTTCGCTGATAGCATCTCGGGTCTGCTGATTGGGGTAAAAATAAGTATGCCCATCTTTGATCAAGGACTTGAGAGGGCTTAGCAATTGATAAAAGGCCAAATCGTCCATAGGCTGCTCTAATTGGGACTCTATGGCCGTAAAAGCACTATCAATCTGAGTTTGGGTGGCATAGGTGTAAAGCCCGGGATGATAACGGATTAAGCGCTCTTTGAAGAAGCTAAAATCCTCCTGCAATTCTGCCACGGATAAGCGTTCCGCGCAGCGGTCATCCACCAAAAACTCATGGGTTTGTAAAAAACTAAAACCCATACAGCAGCAAAGTATGATAGTAATTTTGATCATTTAAAACGGATCGTGTCACTTCTCAAATAGCCAATACGATGCGATACAGTGGCAATTTCCATTCCCTCCTGAGCCCTAATGGGTTCCATATACACTTGCCAACTGGGGCTAAGATTAGAATCAGGATGTACATACTGATAGGCAATACTCGCCCCTTCGGTTTGGCTGCTGAGACTGATCTTATCTGCTTCTGCTGTTATTTGGGTGGCCGCCGTGCGGAACGCTTCCCCTTCTGGTTGCAAACGCGCGATCAATTCAGTTTCGGGCATGAGGCCTACATCATCAATTTCGACCAACCAACGATCACATTCCGCTCTTAGTTCTGCCAGCTTTTCACCATAGGCCGGATCCTCAGCAAGATTATTGATCTCATGGGGATCGGCCTCGCAATCAAATAATTCCTCAGCGGGACGGCTAAGTCGAAACCATTGCGCTTGGATGGGATTGAGTTTTTCCTCCTCGCGCATCCGCAAAAGTTCCTGCATGATCGGCATGTTTTCCCGATAGTTGAGTGGCAAATAATACATCTGGGTGGTATCAAGATGTCGAATATATTTGAAACGCTGATCTCTCACGGCCCTTACGCCATCATAAAGCTCATCAAAGCGATCACCAGCTCCATGGATATAATCACGGGCCGGCGCATTGTGAGGACCTAAAAAAGCTTGACCTTGCATGTAGTCCGGAGTCGGCTCCCCTGCCAGGGACATAATGGTGGGCATAAAGTCGATGAAGCTAATCAAGCGATCGTCGGTAGTGCCTGCAAAGGCCTGATTGGGAAAACGAATCGCCATCGGCACCCGCAGGCCTGAATCATGCATCAGCCGCTTTTGCCGCGGTAAAGGACCACCATGGTCAGAATACCAAAAGATGACGGTATTTTCCAAAAGGCCATCTTCTTCCAATTCGGCCAATATCTCCCCCACTCTATGATCCATCTCTTTGATATTGCTGTACATCCGCCGCACATCTCTTTTTGCGATCTCAGTATCTGGCAAATAGGGCGGTATGGGGACCGCTAAATCCGCATCTATCCAGAGCGAATCCTGAGCTTTGACCCATATACGGGATTCATGGGTAACTTCTATGTTGAAGATAGAAAAGAAAGGCTTGCCTTCGGGTCGATTGCGCCAATGAGCCGTACGGCTGCAATCATCCCAAGCAGTCAGGGTCTTACGAAACTGATAGTCCTCCTTAGCATTATTGGTACAATAGTACCCTAAGCGGCGCATCACTTCCCCATGCATTTTGACTTCTACCGGTGGCACCGCTTCGTAAGGATATAAGCCTTCGGGCATAAATTTAGCACTTCTCGCTATATGCTCTTTGAGGATGGGAGGAGGCAATTCGATGTACCAAGGGCCCGTCCTCATATGATTGGCGCTGATGCTACTGGGATACATGCCCGTAGCCAAAGCAGCACGGCTGGGCGCACAAACTCCAGAAGGAGAGTAAACGTTGGTATAACGCACCCCTTCGGCTACTAAGCGGCTGATATTAGGGGTTTGCACCGTAGAATCCCCAAAAGAAGGGATCACAGGGCTTAAATCTTCCGCCACAATCCAAAGAATATTAGGTTGGGCAGGCGTCTCTGTCGGGTAAGCTGAATCCGCTTGAGTAGGCTTTGGAGGACTACAGGCAAGCAGCAGCAATAATGGCAGGCAATATCTAAACATAAATTGTTGTAGTAGGTTGAAAATTTAGTTCAAAATATCGGTTTACGCCAATTGGGAAGCTTACCAAAATGACAAAAGTGGTTTCGTTGGTTGCCGATCACTTTTTATCTTTACATCAAAATATCCTTATACGATGCAGCAGGCTAAACCCAGTCTCCTTTTCCTAATTCTGCTTATTTGTCTTCCCTTTCTCTCTCATGGGCAGGAGGTATTTTCCTTAATCAGAGGCAAAGTCTTGGATTCGGAAAATGCACATCCTATCTCTGAGGCGATTATTTCTATTCCAGCATTAGGAATATCGACAAGCAGTGATGAAAATGGAAGCTTTAGGTTAGAACAAGTCGCGGCCGGTCGTCACAGTTTAGAGGTCAAAAAAGAAGGCTACCAAACCTATATCATCCCAGATTTGGTAACCAATGCTGGTAAAGAAAACGTCCTTGAGCTTTTGCTTACAGAGTATGTCTTTTACAACGAAACGGTAGAAGTAACGGCCGTTAGTGATCGAGATCTCAAAAGGGTCAGTACGCGAGTGTTTACAGTGGAAGAAAGTAAGCGATTTGCTGCAGCTTATTTTGACCCAGCCCGTATGGTAGCATCCTTCCCTGGTGTAATTCAAACCAACGATCAGGCCAACCACTTGGTAATCAGAGGCAACTCTCCCAATGGTATGTCTTGGCGTCTTGAAGGCGTTGATATCGTAAATCCCAATCACCTCACCAATGCAGGGACTTTTAGCGACAGGCTTACCCAAAATGGTGGAGGAACCATTATCCTCAGTACTCAGCTACTGGCCAATTCGAGTTTTAGCACTGGCGCCTTTAATGCTGAGTATGGTAATGCGCTTTCGGGGGTATTTGACATCAACTTTCGTAAAGGCAATAATGAAAAATTCGAATTTACAGGCCAAGCAGGTTTGATTGGGATCGACCTTTCAGCCGAAGGACCCATCAATCGTAAAAAAGGCAGTTCATTTTTGATCAACTATCGTTACTCAACTGTAGGTCTGCTCGATCTGTTGGGGGTACCATTAGGCGATGAATCAATCAATTATCAGGATATTGCCTTTAACCTTCACTTCCCAACGGAAAAATTGGGAACCTTTGGTCTCTTTGGGATGGGTGGTTTGAGTAGCAATGAGTTTAGCGGCGCGCGCAATGATAGTTTGATCGACGAGCAAAAAGATCGCTTTGACATTTCTTTCCTCTCCAATATGGGGGCCGTTGGCGGAACACATAAATTGCTCATAGGTGAGCGTACCCTTTGGAAAACTGTTGTGGCCCTTTCTTCCCAAAAAAGCGGCCGTACTTCCAATTTTCTCGATAGTAACTATGAGGGGATTTTATCAGAAGACGATCAACTGGTACAAAATCGTCTTTCGATTACCAGCAATATCACGCACAAGTTCAATCCGCAGCTTAGTGTCAAAACAGGCGTTTATGTCAACCGTATAGGCTTTACCCTAAATAGTATCTTTAGACCTCCGGGTACGATTGGCCGCTTCGAGACCTTGGCCCTTGCCGAAGGGGCTAGTTGGTTGGTCCAACCTTACGCTGACTTCAAATACAACCCACATCCCAAATTCTCACTGGAAGCCGGCCTTCATGGAATGTATTTCTTCCTCAATGACAGTAGGGCCCTTGAACCGAGAGCTTCCATGAACTTTAGCATCAATTCTCGTCAAAACCTACGCTTTGCCTACGGCTTGCATAGTCAAATTCAGCTTCCCGGTACTTACTTTGCGGCCTTTCCCGGACCAGTTGATATACCTGTCACCCCTAATACGGACCTAGGTTTTACCAGAGCACATCATATTGTCCTCAGCTACCAGTACCAATTCAACCCCTTCCTTATGCTTAGGTTGGAGCCTTACTATCAGGCCCTGTTCAACGTGCCGATTGTCAATGATCCAACTAGCACAGTTTCGAGCCTGAACTTTTTTGAGGGCTACGTAACCCAAGAATTAGAAAACCTCGGTACGGGTACGAATTATGGAATTGAGCTAAGTGTAGAAAAGCTGTTGAGCAATAACTATTATTATCTACTGAGTGCTTCGCTTTATGAATCTAATTATACGGCAGGAGATGGCATCTCGCGCCCGACTCGTTTTAGTGGTCGTTACGCTTTCAGCGCAACAGGAGGTTGGGAAAAAGAGGGTACCAATCGTAAAGGGCAAAACAGAGTGATCGGGATCAATCTTCGGACCATGTATCGTGGGGGTTTACGGGCCATGCCTATTGATTTGGCGGCTTCTCGACAAGAGCAAAGGACCATATTTGACAGCTCAGATGGCTTCTCAGAACAGATTGAGGATTATTTAAGGCTTGATTTCAGACTTACATTCAAACGCAATAAGGCACGCTTTACTCGTACCTTTGGTGTCGATATTCAGAATGTTCTCAACACCCAAAACATTGCATTCCGCTACTACGACTTTCAACTCGATGAGATAGTAACTAAATATCAGTTGGGCATCATCCCACTACTTAGTTATCGGGTCGAATTTTAATCTACAATAGGACTCCTATGAAATGGTTGCACTTGGGCCTAGCCCTCTTATTTACTTCATCCGCCTATCTCCAACTCAATGATGCCGATGGCATGGCCTGGGTGATTCTTTACTTGATCGTCGGTGAAGTCTGCCTGTTTTCCTTCTTTGGTAAGACCAACAAAAATATCGTACTAGCCGTACTAGCTCTTTTTGGAGGAATTTGTTTGCTACATCTCCCAGGATTTATTAGTTTTTTAACCAATCAAGATGGGATCAGCTTCATGGACATGATAGAGTGGCATGCCATGAGCGATCAGTATCCATATATCGAACTTTCTCGTGAATTTGGGGGATCGCTTATCTGCTGTATTGCGTTATACATCGTTTGGCGAGGCCAGAAAAGCTAAAAAGGCTCCCACCATTGGTAGGAACCTTTTTCCGATTTTCATCTACCTTCCACAACAAAAACATTCGGTAAGGTGAATGCCTTTTGAGTGTCCGGTGGAAAAACCTATTTGATTTACCCCTTACAAATAGATCTTGAACAGTTACGATAGAACAAACTTTATGCCAATTTGAATCAACTTATTTCCATAGTAGGCCCGACCGCTGTAGGCAAAACCCAATTATCCCTCTTT
>JBCCQN010000072.1:0-34384 GCA_039024315.1 Bacteroidota bacterium | reverse complement strand
GTATGATCCTTCTTGGGATGCAAGAAAACGTGGTTAACACCATTAGCTTGACGCCTATGCGATAGTTATCGGGAGTAGACCCAATAAAAATCGTCAAAGATTCACACCTAGATAAAAGCAAAGGCTGACAGAATTAAGTTTCCGTCAGCCTTTTTTAAGAATTAAAACCGAAAATCCTAAGCCAAGGTGAGCGGTAGATCACGCAAACGTTCACCTGTCAATCGGTAGACCGCATTGGCGATCGCAGCTCCAATTGGGCCCATTGGTGGCTCTCCCACAGCCCCCGGTGCATCGGCATTTTCTAGGATGATCACATCAATCTCCTTAGGCGCATCCTTCATTAGGGCCATTTTGTAAGGACCATAAATGGTAGGACTGAGCACTCCGTCTTTGACGGTCATTTTTTCAAACATGGCGCCACTTAGCCCCATAATGATGCCCCCCTCACACTGGGCTCGAACCTGATCGGGATTGACCGCGAGCCCTGGATCAATGGCACAAGTAACTTTGTGGACTTTGATCTTTTTATTTTCGATAGAAACTTCTACCACATGAGCACATGGAGTATTGGCATCGGTGGAAGCAGCCAATCCCATAGCTCGACCATTTTGCACTTCATCTGTGTAGCCGCCTTTTTCGGCTGCAGCTTTGATGACTGCCTTGAGACGCTTTCCAGCCTCATCTTCCTTAATGTGAGCAAGTCTGAACTCAACCGGATTTTTATTGACACTGAGTGCAAGTTCATCCATAAAGCTTTCGATGGCAAAGGTGTTGGCTAACAAACCGAGACTGCGCCAAAAACTCGTAGCAAATGGTAGTTTTACTCGCCAGGAAGTAGCGCCATAGTTTGCGATGCCGCTATATTGGATCATACCTCCACGCCAAGCTCCGATATCTGCACCAATAATCTTTTCTAGAACTGCAGGAGTCAGCGCCGCCCCAAACATCACGTCTCCGCTTGAGAGATCATGATAAATCGCTTCAATCTTCCCCTCCTCAGTCATTTTTGCTTTCAACACATGATGGGTAGGAGGTCTAAAAGTATCATTTTGAAATTCCTCCTTACGGTTGAAAAAACATTTGACGGGCTTACCAACGGCCTTGGAAAGTAATGCTGCCTGAATGGCATTAGGCGTATGTAATCTACGCCCAAAGCCTCCCCCCAAATAGGTAGGCTTCATATTTACGTTTTCTGGCTTCAGGTCTAGTCTGACCGCGATCTCATCTCGGGTAATTTTGACTACTTGGGTGGACATCATTATCGTTGCCTTATCCCCTTCGACATAGGCAAGTGCCCCATTAGGCTCAATTTGGGCGTGAGCGCCAATCGGACTGGTGTATTCGGCCTTGACAATCCCTTCTTGATCATCTGCTAGCACCTTCTTAGGTTTACCCTCGCGCTGAATCTGAACAGGCTTTCCTTGGCCAACCTTGATCATTGCTTCAATATCGGAGAGTTGCCAATTCCTATCAGTCTGCCAAGTAACCTTTATCGCATCCTTAGCATTTTCTGCCTGCATGCGAGTATTTGCCACTACCCCCACAAAATCTTTCTCTTTGACGATTTTGACTACACCGGGCATACCCTCAGCAGCAGTAGTATCCGCGCTGACAAAGGTCGCTCCAATAGTAGCAGGACGAGCTACAGCGCCATAAAGCATATCAGGCATACTGGCATCCATCCCAAACATAGGCGTACCAATTACTTTGTCTTTCAAGTCAACTCGCTGGATGGGTTTACCAATGAATTTATAGTCCTTCATGGCCTTCAAGGGAGGCGTATCAGGCACTTTCCATTCGCTTACTTGAGAGACCACTTCTCCATAGGTCATGCTTTTGCCATTGCCGGTAATGATACCATCACTAACAGAAAGAGAAGTGGCAGCCACTCCCATCAAAGCAGCGGCTTCAGTCTTGATCATCTCACGCATCGTAGCAGCCATCTCGCGAAGGGGTATCCAAAGACCAGAGATCGAATTACTCCCTCCAGTACTGATGCCATCGAGATTACCCGAAGCAGAAGCAGCGTGCACCACTTGGATGCGTTTCACATCCACCTCAAACTCATCTGCTGCAATTTGGGCTAGCCCAGTAAAGGTTCCCTGCCCCATTTCGACTTTGGGACTGTGTAGGATCACTTGGTTTTCAGCCGTTACCTCAAACCAAAGGTTTGGGGTAGTATCTCCCTGATAAGCAGCCTCTAATGTATTGGCGGCACCAGCGATAAAACGTCTAAATGGCCCTTGACCAACGAAGCCAGTACCAATAATTACCCCTACTCCTATAGCAGAACGTACTAGGAATTTACGGCGGGAAAAACCTTTCTTTTTGGTAGTTTCTTTTTCGCTCATCTTCGTGTATTCTAGGAGTTAGTAGCTTTGATTTCAGCGGCTCTGTGGATGGCTTTACGCATCCGATAATAAGTAGCACAACGGCAAACGTTAGCGATATTTTTGTCAATGTCTTCGTCAGTTGGGTTGGGTATTTTTTCCAACAAGGCAGCGGTCGCCATCATAAAGCCGGGTTGACAGTAGCCGCATTGCGGAACGATTTCCTCCATCCAAGCTTGCTGTACGGGATGCAAATTGTCGCCGTCAGAAAGCCCCTCAATGGTCGTGATGCTTTTGCCTTCGGCAAAGCGTGCTGCATAAGAGCAAGAACGGACGGCAGTGCCGTCGATGTGGATCGTACAAGCACCACAGGCAGCTTTACCGCAACCAAACTTAGTGCCCTTCATATCTAGTACATCTCTAATCACCCACAGTAGGGGGGTACTAGGCTCGACCTCAACGGTTTGAGGCTTTCCATTGATTTGAAAGGATATTTTCATAATAGTCGGTCTGATTTATTATTCTGTTGGAATGGGAGCACCTTCTGCTACCCATGCTTTGACGGCAGCGATAAACGCTTCTTTGCTCAAAGGCGGTTTTTCACGCGGGATACCTTCATGATTGACACCGGGCTCAAATACCCAAAGGACAAGCGGGTCTTCCGTTAGGTGCTTCTCAATTTCTTCAATCGTGCGTCCTCCATTGCGTTGGGGATCAGTCATCGCCTGAGCGATTTCGCTGCGGCTCATTCCCTCCCACCCCATAGAACGAGGAGCGAGATGCCAATGAGGGGCACCGGGAACGCCAGAGTTTAGATTATTTTCTTTCTGGTGACAGGCGGCACATTGCAAGGCGACAACACCATGCCCATCCTTCCCACGCTGAATGTTGAAATTATGGAGGTGGCTATCTTCACCTTGACGCGGTCGATCACCGGTCGGATGACAATTGACACATCGTTTGTGAGAAATTACCTCCATCATCTGATCAAAAGGAGTAGCGGCTAAATCTTCTTGCTCTGCAAGCGGCTTAGGATCTTTGAGGGCAGCTTGGCTACCCGAAAAGGCCTCCATTCCGACAATGCCGAGTAGTAAGAGGGCAAAAGTCAAAGCCAAAAGGCTGAGTTTTTTCATAATGACAGGTCTTTAGCTAAAGTTGACTTATGTAGAATCTCCGAAATAGTGAGTGATTACTCACAATAATCAAATTTTCAATCTCAAAATCAAGCATGGAGTATGATTATTTGAGTTCGAGACTTAGTTTATTTTCGATCTAAATAAAGGTAGGCTCGAATCGCTGTTTCTACTTGCCCAGAACTTTCATTTTACTTGTCAAAAGCAGTATCAGCTAGGATTGCTTGGTTTTGACAGTAGAGGGATTGTAGCCAAAATAGCTTTTAAAGGAGCGGCTAAAATGGGATAAATCCTCAAAACCCACTTCCAAATAAATATCAGAAGCCATGCGATTGGTTTGCCTGAGGAGTTGATTGGCTAGCTCCAAACGCTTTTGTTTGATCCATTTATGGGGGGTAATAGAAAAAATTTTGCGAAACTCTCGATTGAAGCTAGTCAAACTACGTCCTGATAGCTGCGCAAATTCCTTGAGGGTGAGATTGTAGGTAAAATTGAGCTCCATAAAATCGGCAAGACTGACCTTATTGGGCGCGGCAAAATCATCAAACATATGGATCAAGTCAGCTTGTACCTTGGTGAGACCGTATAGCGCTTCTCTGGTTTTGAGCTTTATCAATTCTTGGTCGAGCTCTACTTCGCTAGCAAAATATTCTTGCAAAGAATTAACAAAACCTTTTAGAATGGGATGACTGGGCAAAACAACCAAACTTTCAGCAGCGAAAGGCATAGGGTCACGTCTGGGTACTTGAAAGTCCTGAATAACCTCCTTGAGAAAAGTATCGTGAAAGGCAAACGCACACTCTTTGAAACAATGCTTCTCTTTATCTAAAATTTTGGAAAAGGTCCCTTGGCTGTGCTTACGAACGAGGGCAAACTCGCCGGCATTGATAGTATAGACTCGATCTTTGAGACTAATATTGAGTGTCCCACACTCGATGTAAAGCATATAGTTTGCAATGAAATAAATAGGATGTTCCTCTATTTCATGGGTAAATACAGAGGCCGCAACCTTTATCCCATCGCATTCGATGAAATTCTGCAGTAGATTATTCATATAGTCCAGATTCCTAAACTAAATTTAGGAAATAAGTCTTAGATCAACTTGTCAAAAACGTCTCCTACTTGCCTAATCCTGCCAAACTCAATCTTTGATTTACAAAAAACCTCTCGCCAAAGGACGAGAGGTAAATATATCTAACCCATTGAGGGGTTTATTCAAAGTTGACGATAAGAGACAATTGCTGGTTATAGAGCAAACTGATTGCCGTTGCATGGCTGGTAAACTCGGGCACATAGATATTTCTAAGTCCCATCGAATATCGTATTTCGGGAGAGAGTTTGATACGATCTCCATATAGATTTAAACCCGCCCCAAAGATCAAACTAAAGTCCATAGTAGTGATTTTGAGCAGGTTTTGATCATCTCTAACCTTTTTGTTGGAGCCAAAGTTGATCCCTAACTGAGGGCCCGTCACTACATAAAAGCGACTGCGCTTCCAATATCTTGCCCTAAACATAAAAAGTAAAGGTAGATTGAGGTAGGAGGCTTCTATCTTTCTTTGGATCACGCTATCCTGATCCGCCCCTTGAAAGAAATAGTCAAAATCTCTCTGTTCAAGAGAAACGGTAGGGATAAAACGCAAATTGACATGCTCGTGCAAGTTAAAATTGGAGATAATCCCCATACTAAGTCCCATGCGCGGGATGGGCTCAATACGATTGAGACATACCCCTCTCTCACAAATATCAATTTGCTCCTTAAGGTTTAACGCATTGTAGTTTAGACCCATGGTGAAACCCAGGTTGAAAAATTTGGCGTCCCAAGGATGCTTACCATAGTACTGCGCCTGAACAGGCTGCATGCTGAGTAAAAAGGCAGAGAGAAGACTCGCTAAGAAAAAAAATCGTTTGCTACGCATAAAAAGTACCTAACAAGAGTAAATTACACGTGGAAGAAATTATGAACTTCCAAATAATGGCTTTTTACTGAAATAAACTCTACAAACTTGTCTATTTCAAAACATTAATGCAAAAAGCAGTCCTAAGTCAGTTTCTTACTCCCCTAATTTGATTAGGAAAATATTAGAAGGCTGATTGAGGAATCGTAAAGCTTAAACGATAAGAAATGGATTAGTGAGTGCCCCAGATGTGATACAAAAAAACTAACGTCCAAAAAGAAATATTATTTCTTCAATTGAGTATAGAAAGTTTATTATATAACGTCTGCCATATCGAACGGTTGTGAGGCCTATTCAAAATTTATGATAAACGAAAGCTGCTGACTGTAGAGCAAGCTGATAGCAGTCGCATGGCTGGTAAACTCTGGTACGTAGATATTGCGGAGGCCCATTGCATAGCGAATTTCAGGTGAAACTTTGCGCCTATCGCCATAAAAATTGAGACCAGTCCCGAAGACAAGACTAAAATCAAAAGTGGTTATTTTGAGTAGATTTAGATTGTCTTGCACTCTTTTGTTGGAAGCAAAGTTAACGCCAAATTGAGGACCTGTCAGTACATAAAAGCGCTTGGCCTTCCAATATTTGGCTCGAATCATCAATAAGACCGGAAAATTGAGGTAGGCGGCTTCAATCGTCCGCTCTACGATACTATCGGGACCAGCCCGCCGAAATTGGTACTCAAAATCTCTTTGCTCAAGGGAAACGGTAGGGATCACCCGTAGATTGATAAAGGGATGCAGATCAAAGTTTGTGATCAGCCCAAAGTTCAAGCCTAAACGCGGAATCGGCTCGATCCGATTGAGACAAATCCCACGATCACAAACATCGATTTGTTCCTTGAGATTGAGGGCATTGTAGCTTAGTCCAAGCGTGTAGCCAAGATTAAAAAAGGGAGCGTCGTAAGGGTGATTCCCATAATATTGAGCCTTAACCGCCTGAGTTTTTCCTAAAAATAGTACTAGGAGCAAGCATAAGAGAGGCTGATTGATTTGCAATGGCTGATGATTGTGAGAATTTATCTTAGTACAGTCTTTCCATCATTTTTGAGGAGCGCTTTGGGGCTACTGCTGCGCAGAACGCTTATCATTAGGTGTGGCATGCATGCTACACCTACTGCGACGCATTATGACAAATGACAATGAATCACTCTCTGGCATCCCGAGTCCCGACTACTGTACGGGAGCGAGGGAAATTTAGATTTTCTTTACTGCTGCGCAGAACGCTTGTCCCTAATCGGCTAAGCGTTCCGCGAAGCGGTAAAAAAAAATGCTCCCTAGCAAGAGAAAAACTCTTGACAGGAAGCAATAAGCATATCATGAGCCTAAATTAATAGGCAATTTTTTCGCTACTTCTCGAGGATGTACATAGAGCACATACCGAAGGTGAGAGGGACATATTCCGCTTTGCGGAAGCCTAGCTCATCACAGATATCCGTAAACTCTTTGCCATTGGGAAAGGCCTTTACTGACTCTGGTAAGTAGGTGTAAGCGGAGTTATCACCTGAAACGATTTTGCCTAAAAGTGGGGTCAAAACCCTAAAATGAAAGGCAAATAGCTGTTTAAGAGGAAAACTGGTTGGAAAAGAGGGCTCCAAGATCGCTACTGCCCCACCGGGTTTAAGAACACGCAAGATCTCGCCCATACCTTTACGCAGATTTTGGAAGTTACGCACGCCAAAACCTACGGTAATCGCATCGACAGAGTCCGTTTTTAGTTCAAGAGCTTCTGAATCCCCGTTGCGCATATCGATCAGTTTGTCAAGCTTTTTCTTGACCATTTTTTCGCGCCCAACGCGGAGCATTTCATTGGAGATATCAATCCCAATGATCTCTTTTGGTTTAAGTTTAGCCGCCTCAATAGCAAAGTCTCCTGTCCCCGTGGCAATATCTACAATACGTTTGGGAGAGTAAGGGGCTAAGCGTTTGATAGCTTTTTTACGCCATGTGATATCCACCCCTGCGGACATGAGTCGATTGAGAAGATCATACTTAGGCGCGATGTTGTCAAACATCTCTTCTACTTGATCTCTTTTAGAAGCTTCGGGATTCTTGTATGGAGTTACACTCAAGAGGATGATTATTTGTTGAATAGCAGGTTTTGGGAGGCTTCAAAGGCGATTCCAATGGTTCTGCTCTTCTGGGTTTCAATAATTTCTGCAAATTTACGCAGAATTGTGGCTAATTTTGCCAGATGGAAATTCATTCGGCCAAATTTGTCAAGAGTAGTGCAAAATTTGAGCAACTACCAGAACCTAACTATCCTGAGTATGGTTTTGTTGGGCGTTCTAATGTTGGAAAATCATCTTTGATTAACGCCCTTGTAGAACGTAAAAGCCTGGCTAAGACTAGTTCCACTCCCGGCAAGACGCAATTAATCAATCATTTTCTCATCAATGAGGAATGGTATCTCGCAGATTTGCCCGGTTATGGCTACGCCAAAGTTTCCAAAACCCAAAGGGCCGGCTTTGGTAAAATGATTACTGACTATGTGCTAGACCGCAAAAGCTTGATGAATCTATTTGTCTTAGTAGATAGTCGAATCAAACCACAAAAGATTGACCTTGAGTTTATTGAGTTCCTTGGAGTCAAGGAAATCCCCTTCGGTATAGTCTTTACGAAGACAGACAAACTCACTCAAAAGCAAGCCCATGCCAATCAGAAAGCCTTTCGCAATGCCTTGCTACAAAAATGGGAACAACTTCCTGCGATGTGGTTTACTTCTGCCGTCAAGGGCAGAGGCCGCAGGGAGCTGCTCGCTTTCATTAAAGAAGTCAATGAGGTCTGGACGCCTGTGAATTAATCCCTACTTTTTCTATTGCGGGGAGGTAATATCAGCAAAAGCACAGGCAAAACCACCAAATCAGCAAGCATCGCTAGCAGCAAGGCCAAGCCCACTAAAAGCCCCATATAGTAAGTACCCTGAAAATCAGAGGTGAGCAGCCCCAAAAAGCCGGAGGCTAGGATCAATGATGTTAATACAATTGCTTTCCCTGTGCTAAGGTAAGTGCATTTAATCGCCTGCGGCAAGCTTTTTCCCCTATCTAATTCAATCTTGAGTTTGCTGATAAAGTGAATCGTATCATCCACCGCGATCCCAAAAGCGAGCGAAAAAATCACAGCTGTGGACATCTTCAAGCCTATTCCTAGATAGCCCATCAAAGCGCCAATTAAAACCAAAGGCATGAGATTGACGATGAGGGCAATGAGCCACATTCGCCAAGAGCGATAGAGCAAACCCATCAAAAGCGCGACCACCCCCACCCCTAAACCTAAGCCTTGGAGCATATTGCGGACGACCGTTTCATGGCTACGATCGAGCAAAGTAGCACTACCGGTCAAATGAGGCTTTAAGAAGTTCGAATTGATGGAATCTTGAATAAAAGAGCGCAAAGAATCATTCTTTTGGGCATAAGTCCGAAGGCCGAGATCAGGTAGAGCACCACTGATACGGGTCTCGGTTTCATCTTCAAGCATGATGTCATAGAGCCCATTTTCGGCACCAAAAAACTTTAGCTGCTCCACTAAAGTGGTCAAGGTCTTATCGTTCCGCGGCAAGCGGTAAAACCTAGCCAAGCCCTCATGTAAAGAACTATTAGCCGCTTTGAGATTACCAATCAAGCTATAGGTACGCCTTACCCCATAGTGTTTGCGCAAATAATCCTCTAGCTTATTGATTTCTCTTAGGACGGGAATCGCCAAAACACTCTGCGCCGAATCTCCAACTTGCAAACTCATCGTAAAGGGGCGCACACCGCCATAATTAGCTTCAAAAAACTGAATATCAGCTTGTAAGGGGTGATCTTTGGCGAGTTCATCCGTGATGAACGCTTCTATCCCTACCCGTTTCAAGCCCCAACTCCCTGCCGTCAAAATCAAAGCGCTTAAAACGGCTAATTGCATCCGATGCCTAAATATCCAAGCCAGACTGCGGTGCAGAACGCTATACCAAACCTTTCCTTGTCGATGAAAAGATCTTGCTCTTGGACGAGGTAATAACAGCAACAAGGCTGGCAGCAAACTGAAGGTCAATACATATGCAATCAGCACCCCGACCGCGGCAAAACCACCTAAGTGTTGATAAGGGCTGATACCAGTACCCAGTAAGGTCAAAAAGCCCAATGCAGTAGTCAATGAAGTCAGGAAAGTAGCTAGGCCCACTTCTTTCCAAGCTTGATAAAGCGCCTTAGGCTGAGAAGCTTCATGCTTGATCTCTTCCAGATAGCGATTGAGTAGGTGAACTACATCCGATACTCCCACCACAAGTAGAATTGAAGGAATCAAGACCGTCATGACATTGATTTCGGCGCCTATCCAGCCCATAATCCCAATGGTCCAGACCACCGACAACCCCACTACCAAGAGCGGTAGGACGATCCCCCACCAAGTTCGAAATACCCAAAACAAAAAGCCTAGAATCAATATGACTGAGCCTAGACCTAAAAAGATCATTTCTTTTTGTACCAACTGAGTTTGCGATCTTTGGGTGTACACCCCTCCAGAGTAATAGACTTTTTCAAAGTTGAGCGCCCCTACCCTATCTTTAATTTGCTGCAACATTTGATCTGCTGCCTCTGGACCAAGCCCCTTTTCGATGCGGAGATACATGCAAAGCGAGCGAGCGTCAGTAGAAACTAAATTATGTCGAAAATGGGGGATGGAGGCCAGAAAGGTCGAATCTTCCGCATAGCGCTCCGGTTGCGCTAAGTGAATTAAGGGTATGGTCGCACCCAAGCCGATGACATTGAGTTTGCGAAAAGTAGCGTTGACAATTGAGGAGACTTCAAGGACTTTTTCCTCTTGGAGGAGGGAGCGGCCGAGACTATCTACCCCTTCGAGGAACGCTTGGTCATAGATGCCAGCCTCCCGATAGATTGCCAAGGCTAAGTAGTCATTTTCGTTTTCGAAACGTTCGCGGAAGGCACTAAAAAACTGCAGCTCAGTATCAGACTCGGGGAACAAGCGTTCGACGTTGTAGTCGTACTTTAACTGACTTAGCCCCAACCCCAAGGCACCACTAATCAATAGTAGCAATATGAGAATCCCGATACTCTGGCGTTTGTTCAACATCATTGGAGAAGCAATTTGAGCAATTTTTCAAGCGCTAAGCGTTAGCTGCCAGACAATTTAAAGACTTCTACAGGCGCGATTGTTTGTACCAATTGACAAAGGCTTTGGCATAATGAGTGTGCGCCTCGGCATTGGGATGCGTATCATAGGGATAATTTTGAAATTGGGTTTGGCTCAAATCTAGGGCGGCATCCACAATTTCGTAACCCATTTCTTGGGCTTTTAGTTGCATCGCTTGAGTGGCTTTATCCTGCGTTAGGGGAAAAAAGACCATTTGAATTCCCGCTTTCTGGCCTAACTGGGCGATTTTGGCTAAAAGCATTTCTGTTCTTTGCTGCTTTTTACGGTTATCATTCAGCCAATACTCAGTATTGCTCTGGATGGCATTGATGAGGGCAGAAAAAGAGCGACCAGGCCAATGAGCATACAATCCTGGCCAAGCTTGATATTGGATATTTCCGCTTTGATCGACATAGGGATAACGAAAACGAGCGAGCTGTTGCGGATGGGTATTTTTTGAAAAACCCAAACTAAGGCTACGCCTATACTCTGCATTCAAGCTATTGCGCTCGGCATGAAAAGAAGCATAGGCAATTACGACAACTTTAGGCGTATCCTGCTTATGTAGTTGAGCCTGTAATCGTAAGAAGCACTGGGTGGTGCCATAGCCGGGCACAGCCCATGAGCGGAGAGAAGCGTTCGGCAAGGCCGTAGTTATCCGCCACGCCATCGTCACACTATCGTCCAAACCATAACCATAGGCATAAGAACAGCCATAAAGATCGATTTTGACCAAACTATCTCCCTCGGTCGGAGGACCATGATAGCGCCTCCCCTCCTTAAGATGAGTGCTCTTGAACTGCAGCTTTTTATTGATTGCAAGCTCAAACTCTCCTACCCCCAAGCGAAAGCCATAGACAGAATCTCCTTCTAGCCAATTGCTCGGCTGAGCGGAGACCTGAAACGAATCATGTTGATAAGGCCGGTAGCCTAAAAGCCAAAGGGCTCCTTCTAGAAGCAATAGGGTTACTAATGGGTAATAAAACACCCAAAAGACTTTTCGGCCTTTCATCTCTCTTATTCGTCAGCCACAATCTTTACTAGTGCTACCATGGTTTCTCTGACACGTGAGCGCAGTGCGGACGGCAAATTAGCACCATAATTATAGGTAGCAGCGAAGATAGCATCATTATGCGGGAAATAATTGAGATTAGCAGAATAGCCAATATCACCTCCTGCATGCCCATAGGCCGGCTTTTCATCCGGTAGATCATCCCGAAATTCGTTATGGATGCTGCCAAAGGAGGGATACCAAGAGCGCTCCTCGTCCTCTAGACCTTGAAAGTTAGAGAGGATGAATTCTAAGTTTTCAGCACTAGTCAAAGATTTTTCTCGAAGCAAAGCATTGAGGAAAACATAAAGATCACCAACTGTCGAATAGACGCCAGTATAGGCATTGCCGCTGCCGGGATTGAGAGCCGAGATATTTTGAATGTCTCCCCCATCATTATTGAAGTCTAAATAACCTTGGGCTACGTGTGCCTGTGGGAAATTTTCACTGTAGTCATAATAGACCGTACTACTCATACCCAAGGGGTCAAGGATACGCTCTTGCAGTAAGTCAGCATGCTGACGTCCAGTCACTGATTCGATGATCAAACCTGCGAGCAGGGTATGGGTATTGGAGTAAGAAACTCTTTCACCCGGAGCATGGGTAGGCTCTTTGCCAATAACATACTCTAGGATCTCCTCCTCCGTCCAAGAACGGGAGAGGTCGTTGATTACGGCTAAGTTATAATTTAGGTCACGAGTAATGTCAAAAACCCCTGCAGTATGCGCGAGTATCTGGCCTAAAGTGATCTGCGCTCCATTGGGTAGCTGGCTGGCTACTTCGGGGATGTAGGTACTGATGGGAGTCGCTATGTCTAGTTTTCCTTCCTCGATCAGTTGCCAAACCAATGTACCCACCATCATTTTGGTAACACTGCCCAGCTTATTGATATGGCAAGGCTCCATGGGGATTCCATTTTCTAGATCGGCATAACCAGCAGAGGCCATCCAAGTCCCATCGGCATCATTGATCAGTACACTGAGGCCGGGAATCCCATCAGCGACGGCAGCGTCCATTACTGCTTTTAAAGCCGCGGCTTTGGGATGATCGGTATTGATCATCATCGTCTCACCTGCGGGACAAGGGCCTGTGGGCGGAACCTTGAGCGGACTACAGCTCCAAACTAGGAGCAAAAGAGGGAAGATATATTTTAACATGAGGGAAAGAGTTTAAGGCATCACAAAAGGTATCCGCACACCAAGCATGAGCGGAGAATAAGAGATAACGGGTACTGTACTTTGCACCACTATACCGTGTACCAACAAGCGATAAGCAGCAAATAAGGTAGGTTGAGGTCCAAAATCAAAGGTATAGCCCAATTCGGACCCAAGGGAAATCATCCATTGATTGCGGATGGGGATATTGTTTTCAATATAGGTCTGGCTCTGCTCATCCCAATCCAAAGTGGGAAAGGAACCAATGGACATTAGGTAACCACCTCCTAGCGCCAAAGGTCTGATATAGAGTCCTTGGGGGGCGTGCCATTCGTAGGAGATCTCAGTGTACAGTTGTACCGCTTGTTGATAAAGAGGATGGTTAAAATAGCCCAGATAAGCCGACTGCTGCCAACGATGTTGAGGATTGTTGTTCCATTGATAGTGTAGCCCTATTCTGGCACCGGGGTGGAAGGCTTGGAAGCTAGGCACTGCTAAGGAAGCATTGTAGTTGCCAAAGTCTAGGGAAAGTGCCCATTTGGCAGGGGCCTCATCTTGGGCCCAAACCAGGGAAGTAGCTAAGAGAAAAAAACTCAAAAAAATAGTTCGCATAGTCCTTATAATCGATAGGCAAACGATAGTTCCAAAGAAGGGCGCCATACTCCCGGCAACACAATCAACTGCGTAGCGGTGGGATCCGTTTCTAGCAATTGTACATAGCCTGCTTGTATCCAAAAACGTCCTTGCGGTGGCTCATATCTGTAGCCAGTACCTAGGCCGAAGTAAGCAAAAAAGTCCGAATTAAGCGGATTGCTCAAATCCTGTAGGATCGTTCCTCCGAGATTGAACTGCCATTTGTGCGCTTTGCGCCCTAGATTATACTGAAAACGACCGGGGATATACCAACGTTGGCTTTGCGCCCCAAATCCGATCCGAATATCCAGCTGGCCACTTTCAAACTCCTTGATCGGCGCCTCTAAGGCAAGGGCCCAAAATCGGCTGTATCCACCCAGTTCACCTACTACAGACCATTCATGTCCAGCATTGTTTTGCCCTTGGGCCAAATTCAATGTTCCACCACAGAACAGACAGCCTAATATCAGCCGGAAAATCAGTTTGTTCATATCAAACTAAAATCTTAGTTTTATAACGTATGGCAAAAAAGAAATCGGAATTCCTTACCCCATTGGAGCTCAAAGTGATGAATCTGCTTTGGAGCCACAAAAAAGCCTTTGTCAAGGACTTAATCGCTGATTGGCCTGACGAAGAGCAACCCGCCTACAACACTATCTCCACCATCGTACGTATATTAGAGGAGAAGGAGTATGTCGGCCACGAATCCTTTGGGCGTAGTCATCGATACTTCCCCCTACTTTCTAAAGGCAAATATCAGAAGCGTTTGCTCAAGAACGTAATGGAAAACGTTTTTTCTGGTTCTTTGACTGGCATGGTTTCCAGTCTGTTGGACGATAATAAGCTGTCAGCCAAGGAACTAGAGGACATCAAATCAATGATAGAGGAAAGCGAAAACGAATGATTCACTTCATCTTTACGTCTGCCTTGCTTGTACTGATCGGATGGGGGCTATATATCAGCCTCGTCCGAGATAGAGCTAGTTTACAGGAACGTAAGTGGTTTATTTATTTGACTTTGTTGAGTAGTTTGGCTTTACCGCTTAGTGTTGGCCCGCTACCCGAACCAGTCTTAAATATCGCGCCCGCTAGCGAGGCAGTTCCTCATGCCTTTGGCACCATCAGCGAAACGCATCTTCAACAATATTGTCGCTGCGAACGCCCGGATTACTCACACCGCATCCAATATCGAGCCAATGCCTTTTACAGTTTTGTCTTTGCAAACAAAAGCACGATCAATTTGGCTTTTGGATTAGCAGTAGGTGGTGTCTTACTGTTTTTATTTCTACAGCTATTTTATCTCTATCGCTTGGTAGGTTCTTCAAAAAAGGAAGAACGAAGCTTAAACGGGGTCGATTTTTATTTGTTGACGCCTAGGCGAACGCTAGGTGCAGGTGCTTTTCAACTCCGACAAAAGTATATCGTTTGGCAAGAAGGCATGGCGGAATTAAGCGAGGCAGAACAAAGTGCTATCTTCAGACACGAACTTTCTCACTTAGCTCAATACAACACGCTCGAGAAGGCTGTCCTACGCCTCATTCAGTGTCTTTGGTTTTTTCACCCGGTCTTTTACTACTTCCGTAAGGAACTAGAATTGATCAGTGAGTGTATCGCAGACCAAGCAGGCTCACAGGCGATGACACATCCTCGCCGCTACGCGCAGCTCTTGCTCAAACTTAAAAGTCAACAATACGTCTCCTTGGTCCAATATTTTAGAGGGGGCATCTTGAAGCACCGTATTCAGACGCTCTTGCAAGAAAAACGCCCCTTTAAAGGCTTAGCCATCATTGTTTTTGTGGGCTTGGCGAGTATCCAACTGTGCCTTATCAATCCCCTCTCAGCCCAAATTGCAGAGACTCTCTACGAATTAGAAACCTACGAGGAGATTTATCACAAAGTCTCTCCCCAGACTGAAGAAGCGGTTTATTGCACCGATTGTAATACCGTCTGTCAGCCATAGTCTGAGCAGGATTGGTTTTTTGATTACTGCTGCGCAGAACGCTTATTCATGCCGAAAGTGTAGAGACACAAAATTTTGTATCTCTACGGAAATTAAAACCATCGAATAGTTATTTCGACAGAGCGCAGCGACGAGAAATCGAGTGAGTTTTGGTATTGCGACTAGGCACTGCCTTGTCGCCTAAGGATAAGCGTTCCGCAAAGCGGTAAAAAAGAAAAATCTACTCCCCTAGCCCAGAGCCTTGAGTCTCTGCTTTGAGTAACGTCTCCCAATTACCTTGTAAGGTATCCTGCTTGATATCGTCTGCTAATCGCCTCAGAAAGGCCTCTCGTGAGATTTCGGAGGCCCCGAGCGAGCCAAGGTGATCATTGTAGATTTGACAATCTATCCAGTTAAAGCCCGCCTTTTGCAGATGTTTGACCAAGGTGATAAAACCCGTTTTGGAAGCATTGCTCACCCGACTAAACATGGACTCACCAAAAAAGCAACGTCCTACGGACACCCCGTAGAGTCCGCCAACCAGCTGCTCATTTTCCCAAACCTCTACCGAATGCGCAAAACCCATATCATGCAAGGAGCAATAAGCTTCCTCCATCTCATCAGTGATCCAAGTACCATGTTGGCCCTTACGTTTGATCTTGCGGCACTCTTGAATGACGGTGCCAAAGGCTTGATCAAAGCTTACTTGAAATTGATTTCTTCGGAGAATTTGGCGCATACTTTTGGAGACTTTAAGTTGCGCTGTCTCAAGCACGCAGCGGGGATCTGGCGACCACCAAACGATGGGTTCATACTCCGAATACCAAGGAAAGATGCCCATATGATAGGCTAGCAACAATCTTTCGGGACGCAAATCACCACCCACCGCCAAAATCCCTTCCGGATTGGCTAGCTGGGGGGGCGGAAAAAAAATGTCTTCAGTCAGTGCGTATACGGGCATTAAGAGGAGGCCATTTCTTCGATAGTAGCACCGATACCTCGGTCCACTAAACTCTCTCTCATTGGGCTCAATTTTTTATGGCTGCCTTGCTTTACGGCGTACTTACCTTTGTAATGGATGATCCAAGCACATTGCTCTGCCTGATCAAAGGTATGGCCGCAAATTTCTACTAATGAACGTATTACCCAATCGAAGGTATTGATGTTGTCATTCCAGACAATCAGAGTAACGGGATCATCAGTACGTACCGCTTCAAGAACTTTTTCAGCTTCCTGTACCATCGTATTGGTGAGGGGAATGCTTGACATAAGAAAATTTATCTATTGTAGTTTTTGCGGTTAAGCGAAAGTTGAACAAATATCATGCAAAATTAACAAACAAGCGATAAAAGAAAAAGTCTGCTAAAATGATGTTAAACATAAATCGCTTTTGTTCACGCTATTCTCGCATCCTTACTACAATTTAATTAATTTTAAATACCAAAATATTATTGAATGAGGCGAATTATTTACGCTTTAGGACTGAGTTTATTGGTGTTTTTACCTAAAGGCTTGCATGCGTGGGGCTTTTGGGCGCATCAACGCATCAATAGATTAGCAGTATTTACGCTTCCTCCAGAGATGTTTGGTATTTATAAAGAACAGCTTGAATACCTCACTGAGCATGCGGTAGATCCTGATATGAGGCGATATGCCGTAGAGGGAGAAGCCGCTCATCATTATATCGATATAGATCATTATGGCAGTTACCCTTTTCCTAACGTACCTCGCACTTGGGAAAAAGCAGTGGCAGCCTTTACGGCAGATACCTTGGAGGCTTATGGCGTTTTGCCCTATCATTTACCAAGCGTTGTCTATCGACTGAGGGATGCCTTTGCCGCCAAGGACCTGACGAGAATCATGAAATTATCTTCGGATTTGGGGCATTATGTTGGGGACGCTCATGTGCCGCTGCATACGACCTTAAATTATAATGGGCAGCTAACGGGCCAAAAAGGGATCCATGGCTTTTGGGAATCACGCCTTCCAGAACTATTTGCCTCCGATTATGATCTTTTTGTGGGCAGAGCCTATTATATCGAAGACTTGATCAATGAAGGATGGAACACTGTGTTGGAAAGTCATATCGCAAAGGATTCGGTCCTCCTGTTTGAAGCCAGGCTAAATGATGAATACTCTTCGGACAAAAAGTTTGGCTACGAAAGCCGGAATCAAATCGTTATCAGGACATATTCACGAGGCTATAGCCAAGCCTACCACAAAAAACTAGATGGGATGGTAGAACGAAGAATGCGTAAAGCAGTTCGTGCGATAGGTTCCTACTGGTACACTGCTTGGGTAATGGCGGGATCGCCAGATTTGAGTGAGCTAGCAGGTCAGTCCTTAGGGAATCAAAAGACCCCATTTGAAAGACGTTTTAAAATACTTGATAGAGAGTCGGACGCTATTGGTTTCAATCCAGTCCTCGCTCCTATTTTAAATCCTGAACACTTATGTTGTACCCGTCCCCGAAAGCGATATAAAGCCTTTGGAGGACTAGGAAGCCCCCATCTCAAACAAGCCCAATCAACTGCTCAAGCCCCTTTTCTCGCTTCAATCTGGCAATGGCTCAGCAATCTAGTTGATTAAATTATGCGCAGAAACGCCCTATTTTCGCCCTTTTTGACTCTTGGAATTGTATCGGACTTACCGCTCAACTTGAAGGAAAAGATCAAGATGACCAATATGATGGCCAGCCTGTCTGCCTTTTCGTCTATCTTTTTTGCCTTTGTCTTTACCTGGCTACAAAATGCCAAACTCGGATTTGTTATTAGCTTACTCGTGCCGGTATTTTTGCTACCCTTGGCCCTTAACCATGTCAGGCGCTATTATATGGCAATGAATAGCCTGCTGTTTATGACGGGCATATTTTTGACCATCATTTGTGTCCTGTTTGGCCCAGATTTACAGGGACATTTATTTTTTGTGCATTTGCTGGCCTTAAGCGCATTTTTATTTCGCTCTGACAACAATCAATATTTTTACTACGCCCTATATTTTGGTTTGCTCTTGTTCATCTTTGGTATGTACCATTGGCGCGAACCTTTTTTTACGGCTACCATTCCTTTTGAAGTCAGTTCCTTCATCTTCATGATTAGTATTATTGTATTGGGCATGTACCTGCACTCCTTCAATCAGGTGATAAATGCAAACGAAGCGGAAGTAAGCCGTTTGCTAGAACTAGCCCAAGAAAAAAATCAGGCCCTAGAACAAGCACAAATTGATCTAAAAAAACTTAACAAAACGCTAGAAGGAGAAGTCGAAGTTCGCATGCGAGAGCTAGAGATCTCCAACGACGAGCTAAAAAGGTCCAATCAAGATTTGGAGCAGTTTGCCTATGCCGCCTCCCATGACCTACAAGAGCCCATCCGTATGATCAGCAACTTTAGTCGCCTTCTAGAAAAGCGGCTTAAGCCCCACTTTGACGAAGATACTCAAACCTACATGGGCTTTATTCGAGAATCCGTTCTCAGAATGAGTGAACTAATTAAGGGCTTGCTAAAATATTCTCGCGTGGGTCGTAAAGAAGCCCCTTACCAACAGACTGATATTCGCAGCTTGATTGAAACCAAGCTGAGAGATTACAGACACCTGATCAACGAAAAACAGGCAAAGATCGAGTATGGCAAGCTACCTACTGCTTTTGTTTGCGAGCCAAATCAAATTGGTATTTTGTTTGCCAATCTCATTCATAATGCGCTAAAATTTAATCGCAGTTTTCCCAAAATCATGATCCAAGCTATGGAGGAAGGTGATAATTGGGTCTTTATGGTTGCCGACAACGGTATCGGCATCGAGACAGATTATAGAGAGCAAATATTTGAGATCTTTAGACGCCTCCATCACCGCGATGAATACGAAGGTACCGGCATTGGCTTATCCCTTTGTCGAAAAATCGTAGAGCAACACGGAGGGGAGATATGGTTAAACTCTATCCCCAACAAGGGAACCACCTTTTTCTTTCGCATACCAAAAATATCAGAAGCCATAATCGCACCGAACACTATCCCTACATGAATCACTTTTTAAAAAGGATATTTGACCTTGGTATTGATTCAGAAACTAGTCCAGATGAAGCGGCCAAAATCAGATTATTAAATCAAATCAGTGTAGCCATCTTACTATCAGGCTTCATCAGTGTCTTGATCAATATCACTCTCAAACAATTTGCTATTTTGCCTGTTGGGGTGCTCATTGTACTTTCACTTAGTACCCCACTTTACCTTACCTACCGCAGACACTTTCAATTAGCCCGCCAAGTGTTACTCGTACTTTATGGCATAGCAGTGCTGACTACGGCTTACATGGGGGGGAAAAATATTCAAACCTACTTTCTTCTTTTTCCCGGCATTTTATTGACAGTCATCATTTTCAGCGATACTTTCAATCGCCGGCTATTCTTTGCCTTTTTTGCGAGCCTGCTCATATTAGCTTTTGGGTTTTCGATCTATCGTGAGCCTATGATAGAAATTCCTCATCCTGAGTGGATCACTTTTAGTCTCATTATTATTAGTATCGTCGGCCTGATGCTCGCACTGAATTTTTATCGGGAGATGCTCTCAAAACAAGATGAAATAATCGAAACCTACCAGCAATCTCTCCAAGAGCTCGTCGATGAACGTACTGAGCGCCTAGAAGCCTCCTTAAAAGAGCTCAAAAGATCCAATCAAGACTTAGAACAATTTGCCTACGCCGCCTCCCATGACTTACAGGAACCTCTGCGTATGATCCGCAACTTTAGTCAGTTGATAGAACGTAAAATGGCCGATAAGTTTGATGATGATACCCGAACCTATATGCACTTTATCCAAGATTCAGTCTTAAGGATGAGTGAACTGATCAAGGGATTGCTTGCCTTTTCACGAGTGGGCAGAAAAGAAGTTCAATTAATTCCAAGCAATATACAGCTACTGATTCAGGAAAAATTAAAAGACTTTCGTCAGCTAATCGAAGACAAAAAAGCGAAAATAGAGTTCTCTCCTCTACCAGAAAAACTCGTCTGTGAACCCCAACAATTAGGCCTCTTATTTACCAATCTTATTCAAAACGGCCTCAAGTTTAACGAAAGTGAAACTCCGATAGTTAGAATTTCTGCAACCGAAGAAAACCACCACTGGCGCTTTGAAGTTTCAGACAACGGCATCGGCATTTCGCAAGAATATCACGATCAGGTATTCGAGATTTTTAGACGTCTCCACTTGAGAGAGCAGTATGAAGGTACCGGCATAGGCTTAGCCCTATGTCGCAAAATCGCCGAAAGACATGGTGGCGAAATTTGGATGAGCTCTGAACTAGGAAAAGGCACCAAAATGTATTTTCGAATCAGTAAGAGTCTTACTCCTTCGGAGAACGCTAAGCCTTTGCATTCATAGCTTGAAATTTTAGCGTTTCTTCGAGCTCCCGTTTCAAAAAGCGTCCCGTATGAGATTCAGGATGCTCTGCCACCTCTTCTGGTGTCCCTTGCACGAGTATCCGCCCGCCGCCTTTTCCTCCTTCTGGACCGAGATCAATCACCCAGTCGGCAACTTTGATCACGTCTAGATTATGCTCAATCACCAAAACGGTGTTGCCGCGATCTACTAATTGCTGCAATACCTTCAAGAGCATTTCGATATCCTGGAAGTGCAGACCAGTAGTCGGCTCGTCCAATAGATACAGCGTATTACCTGTATCTCTACGAGATAGCTCCGAAGCTATTTTGACTCGCTGCGCCTCTCCTCCCGAAAGGGTAGTTGCAGGTTGCCCTAAGGTGATATAGCCGAGACCGACATCATGCAAAGTCTTGATAATGCGTTTGATACGGGGCATGGCATCAAAAAATTCCAAGGCCTCATTGATATCCATATTGAGCACATCGCTAATCGATTTACCTTTGTATCGGATCTCCAAGGTCTCCCGATTATAACGTCTGCCTTGGCATTTGGGACAAGTAACATACACATCAGGGAGAAAATTCATTTCGATTGTCTGGAGTCCAGCACCATGACACTCTTCGCAACGCCCACCTTTTACATTAAAGGAAAACCGGCCGATCTTATAGCCACGGGCCTTAGATTCGGGCATATTGGCAAATAGCTGGCGAATGTGTGTAAAGACTCCTGTATAAGTCGCAGGATTGGAGCGAGGCGTGCGCCCAATCGGGGACTGATCAATACGCACAATTTTATTGATATGCTCTAGTCCGTTAAAGGACTCGTAAGGCATGGGCTTTTTGCGCGAACGATATAAATGTTGACTGATAATGGGGAAGAGCGTCTCATTGATCAAGGTCGATTTGCCACTACCCGAGACCCCACTGACGCAAATAAATACTCCCATGGGCAGCTCTAGATCAACTGACTTGAGATTATTACCAGTGGCCCCTTTTAGGATCAGCTTATTGGGCTGGGGCTTACGTCTTTCTTCAGGAATTATGATCTGCCTCCTACCACTCAAATAGTCCGAAGTAGCGCATTCTACCGCAAGGACTTCTTGGGGAGAGCCGGAGGCAACGATTTCCCCTCCATTGACCCCAGCACCCGGACCAAAGTCGATCACATAGTCTGAAGCCAACATGGTATCCTTATCGTGCTCTACTACCAGCACTGAATTACCTAAGTCTCTTAGGTCCAGTAGAGATTGAATCAATCTTTCATTGTCACGCTGATGTAGCCCAATAGAAGGCTCGTCTAGAATATAAAGGACATTGACCAATTGAGAGCCGATCTGAGTGGCGAGGCGAATCCTTTGTGATTCTCCTCCTGAAAGCGTTCCCGCAGGGCGATCCAAGGCTAGATAGTCTAGGCCGACTTGCATCAAGAAACCAATGCGCTTGCGCAATTCTTTGATGACCTCGATCCCAATCTGGACTTGGCGTTCGCTTAGGCGGTCCTCCAAACCAACCATCCACTCAGAAAGGGCCCCGATATCCATTTGAGCGAGCTCAGCAATATTTTTACCGGCAATCTGAAAGTATAGGCTTTCCTTTTTTAAGCGAGTCCCATTGCAAGTCGGGCAAGTAGCGATTTGCATAAACTGCTCAGCCCAAGACTTGATCTTCTCCGAAGAAGAGCCATGATAGGATTCCTCCACAAATTTGCGAATACCATCAAAGCGTACTCTTAGTCCTTTCACCCCAGCGGCTTTAGCCCCATCCATAATCAGCGCCTTTGCTTCCTCAGGCACTTCGCTCCAAGGCTTAGCTAAGGAGAAGTCAAAGTGAGTGGCAATTTTTCGTAGCTGTCGAAACATCCATATGTCTCGGTATTCTCCAAGAGGAACGATTGCCCCTTTATTGATGGAGAGCTTTTCATCCGCTATAAGTGCATTTGTATCCACCTCATATACCTTACCGAGGCCTTTACAAGTAGGACAAGCCCCATAAGGCGAGTTAAAGGAGAAGGAATTAGGAGAAGGGATATCATAGCTGATCCCTGACTCAGGATCCATCAGATTACGGCTATACCAGTGAGGAGACTCTGTTTCATAGTCTACTAGTAGAACGGTTCCCTCGCCCATCCGCATGGCCTGTTGGACACTTTCGAAAAGCCGCTTACGATCATCTCCCACTTTGATCCGGTCGATGACCAGCTCGATATCATGGATCTTATAACGATCCAATCTCATGCCTTTTTCAATCTCTTGAATCTCTCCATCTACCCGAACGCGCGTATAGCCCTGCTTGGCCAGATTTTCAAATAGCTCTCGATAGTGACCTTTTCGAGAACGAATGAGGGGGGCTAGAATTTGGAGCTTTTGCTTATTGAACTGCTCAAAAATCGCATCTACGACCTGCTCGTCCGTCATTCGGACCATTTTCTTACCGGTCTTGTAGCTGATTGCATCAGCGGCGCGAGCAAAAAGGAGCCGAAAGAGGTCATAAATTTCGGTAACCGTACCAACAGTAGAGCGAGGATTGCGAGTGGTGGTCTTCTGTTCAATGGCAATCACGGGACTCAAGCCATCAATTTTGTCAACATCTGGGCTTTTGAGGTTGCCAAGAAACTGTCTAGCGTAAGCTGAGAAGCTCTCTAAATAGCGGCGCTGCCCTTCAGCATAAAGCGTATCAAAGGCCAGCGAACTTTTTCCAGAGCCACTAACGCCTGTGATCACCACTAGCTTTTTGCGGGGAATACTTAGATCTATGTCTTTCAGATTATGTTCCCGGGCTCCCAGGATTTCTATCACAGCTTCTTTTGGCATACCATTTCGGGATTTGACCGGGCAAATTTACACAAATTCAGTGGGAGAATTTCAATTCTAATGAAGCCTTTGTTTGGCTTAATTGCTAAACAAAATATTCAAGCACTAGATAACAAAATTAGTAATTACTAACAATTTTTGCACAAAATGCTAACATTATCAACATTCCCACATTTTCCTTTTTAGACTTATAAATGAAAAAGAAACCAATTTTGCGCCTCGCATGTTTACAATTATTCGTAAACTTAGGCCCACCAAAATTCAATCAAAAACAAAAGCAAAAATGGATAAAGTCGCCTATATCACCGGAGGATCAAAAGGCATCGGATTAGGGATTGCTGAGGCAATGCTCAAAAAAGATATGAAAGTCGCTATCACCGGCAGAAGTCGCGAATCTTTAGCCTCGGCGGCGGAATACTTAGAAAAAATAGGGAGTGGTGAATTGCTCACTATTCAATCAGACGTACGAGATTTAGCGGATGAGCAAGCTGCGATCGCACAAGTAAGCGAAAAGTGGGGGCGACTAGACGTTTGTATCGCCAATGCTGGCGTAGGCAAATTTACTTCCATTGAAGATATGAGCCCCGAAGACTGGAATACCATCATTGATATCAACCTTACTGGAGTATTTCATACTGTCAAGGCTTGTATTCCTGCGCTTAAGGAGAGTAAAGGCTATATCATGACGATTGCCAGTCTTGCCGGGACCAATTTCTTTGCCAAAGGCTCAGCCTATAATGCGAGTAAGTTTGGCTTAGTAGGATTTACCCAAGCTATCATGCTCGATTTGCGGCAGTACGGGATCAAGGTTACGACCATTATGCCCGGCTCCGTGGCGACTTACTTCAATGGGCATACGCCAAGTGAAGCTGATGCTTGGAAGATTCAACCTGAGGATCTAGGTCAAATGGTAATTGACTTATTGGAGATGCATCCTCGGACTTTGCCGAGTAAAGTAGAGGTTAGACCGAGTATCCCTCCGAGTAGGTAGGGGGTTTCTTTAATGGTTGAAGGGTTGAGTTGTTGATTTGGGTATTCTACTTTTCAATTTCACAGGCATTCATTAATCTGATAAGCGTTCCGCGAAGCGGTGGAAGAACTAAAGATACCGGATATGCTCGTACCTCATATTTCGGCATGACGGCAACTTTCTCTGACCTTGACTGATAAATCTTTATGGTCATACCGCACAAATGAAATGCGATGCGGGATCTTTGGAGATAAGCGTTCCGCGAAGCGGCAAATAAAAAAATGAGTCATCCCTTGATTGGAATGACTCATTTTTGTGTAGCGCCGAAGCACTTTTATCTTCTATTTTGCCGCGCTAGCAATACCTTCATTGGTAGGCAAGGCCGCTCTGCTTTGGTAAGCTGCATCAATTTGATCGAGCTTATCTGCATTTTCTACAAGCATTTCTTTGGCGTCCCACTCCTTGGTGAGCGGAAAGCGGATCTTGTACGTCTTGCCTTCGACAACCTCCAAGTGATCGGCAATCAACCAAGGATTGAGGGTCTTCAGTTCCCGATAGGTATGGTCATTGTCGTGAGCAAAAGCAACGAGATCTTCGATGGATTGCGTGACATTGACGGTATAGTACGGAATGGGACGGTACATTTTTCGCTCATTAAGGCTAAAGCCAAAGCGGAAGGGTTCTTCCATTACCACTTTGTAGCCCAAGATGCGATACATATACTGGCTTGTCTCGCGATTGAGGTCAAGACGATAATAATCATCATGGCCGTTACGACGGATTGCTTTTTGCACCCCACCTGAGCCCATATTATAGGCGGCGGCGACCAAAGTCCAACTTCCCAACTGCTTGTGCGCATCTAAGAGGTATTGACAAGCAGCGGCGGTGGCTTTTTCGGGGTGATAGCGCTCATCTACCGTAGTGGAGACTTCTAGGCCGTAATAAGCAGCGGTAGAACGCATGAACTGCCAAAATCCTCTAGCGCCGACGGGAGACTTTGCATTGGAGAGATTGCTTTCTGCAACCGCCATGTAGAAAAAATCTTCTGGCACTCCCTTGCGTCTTAGCGTTTTGACAAAGTCATCTTTGTAGCGGTACGAACGCTTGAAAGTCTGCATAGTAGCCGCATGGTATTTCATGTTCTTATTGATCTCACGATCCATCCGCTTTTCCACGAGTTCGTCTTCTAGAGGAACACGTTCTCCGCTAAAATTGAGCCCAATAGGCGCATCAGTATTGATCACACTGACTTGTGCAGATAAATGCTTGAGTTCATCGAACTGGTTTGTGGGCAAGGGTCCTGTACGGTGAGATTGTGTAATGGCGATGCCGCTACACAATATCCCGAATGGGATGATAAAATAGACCAGCTTTGACATAAGAAGGTGTTTGTGTTTGCCGTAAAAGTTAACTGGCCTTATGGGTCTGTGTTTGGAAAAAGCGACCAGTTAAAATTAATGTGGTAAGAACGTTGTGTTGTCAGAAAATCGTATGGCGGCAAATGTCGTTTTAGCGATTTACATTTTTGCGACAGATTTACTGTTTTTCTTTCATTCGTAATTTCTGATAACGACAACAAATTATCTAACCGCATTGGTTATTTGTCTAATGATCTTCTGAATGGTACGAATTTCGTTCTGATAGGTTGTATAATCCGCTTGAACGTATTAGAAATTTGGCTTTACTACGTGATTGGAATAGTAGTTAGTAATCACTTCCGCCACTTCATCGGCAGTATCGACAAGGTGAAATAGGTCAATATCATCTGGAGAGATCGTTTTAAACTCATCTCTAAGGGTCGCTTTGATCCAATCAATCAGGCCTGACCAAAAACTTCTGCCCACCAAAACCACCGGAAAACGATTGATTTTGTAGGTTTGGATCAGCGTTAAAGCTTCAAATAGCTCATCTAGGGTACCAAAGCCACCTGGCAATACCACAAAACCTTGAGAGTATTTGACAAACATTACTTTACGGACAAAGAAGTAATTGAAGTCAATATTTTTATCCGGATCGATATAAGGATTGTGATTTTGCTCGAAGGGCAATTCGATATTTAGGCCTACTGAAGTACCTTTTTGTTCGTGAGCACCTTTATTACCCGCTTCCATAATGCCAGGTCCACCACCAGTGATCACGCCAAATCCAGCCTCGGTGAGTTTTGCAGCCGTTTCAGCCGCTAACTCATAGTATTCAGTACCAGGCTTAGTACGAGCGGAGCCAAAAATCGAGACACAAGGTCCAATTTCCGCCATCTTTTCGAAGCCTTCTACAAATTCAGACATGATCTTGAAGACAGTCCAAGGATTTTTACTTGAGCGTTTTTTCCAGTCAGAGACTTTTTCGGTGAAATAGGAAGGATTGTAATTGTTCATATGCAAAAATTCAGTCACCCCAAATGATCGGGAGCTAAAAGTATATATTTTCCCCAGCAATACCGGAAGAAAACACGGACAATTTTTAACGCGAAAGAATCTATAAGGTTTTGTCGATTAAGCTGGCCTTCAAGCCCTAAGAGGATTATTGAATCACAATCTTGTGCAGATCTTTGAGGGATTCACCTTCCCAAACTTGCAAAAAATAGATCCCTTCACTGAGAGATGTAAGGTTTATTTCTTCTTGCCAGATCTCAGATTCGGTGCGATAATTTCTTTCCCAAGCCACTCGACCGGCGACATCAAACACCTTTAGCTGCAACTCTGAACCGGCATCGTAAACGGCCATATAAGTAAATAGGCCGGCGTTGGGATTCGGAAATAAAATCCCTTCTGTGGGAGGAATACTGAGCACACGTTCTCTGGCGGGATCTAGTACCTCGATCGTAAAGGATTGAATCGTATAGCTCTGGGTGTATCCATCCCACGCGCGTAGGACCACCAGATGTTCCCCAATGTCGGCTTTACTGGGAGTACCAAATATGTTGCCACCGCCGATAAAGGACGGATTGTAGAAGGCCCAGCGAGGCAAAGCGAGGGCTTCTTGCCATATCTGGTCCCCATTGGGATCTTTAATCGAAAATTCGTACCGATAAGTCTGTTCAGGGCGGGCTTCTCTCAATGGTTCCGAAGTGAAAGTTGGCCTCGCATTGTCTAGCCGATTGGGACCGGCTGGAGTACTAGTAACTAAAGGAATGATATACCCATCCTCCCCTCCATCAGGAAAACGAGCATAGACAGAATCTTGCCCAAGCGCAGGAAAAGCCAGAGAGTCTAGTAAAAGCCCCCCTCTTTCAAAGAGATAGAGAGTTTCACCGGCCTTTGCGAGCTTAAATGGTAGGTGCAAAATGCCATCGGCAGTATCACCATCAGCCCAAAAGCGCAAAAAGCCTTTTGACAAAATGGTAGTCTGAAAGGCATCGCTCATCGGGATTTGCCAACGATAAGGATCTGCCAAATCATCAGAGAGGTACATACCACCTAAATCGATAAGCCTATCTGAAGGATTATAGATTTCCAGCCAATCGGCGGCTTGCTTGTTTTCATCTTTAATACCGTTGAGGTTCGCGGCCTGCACTTCATTAATCTTGAGAGAAGCGATCCAAGGCTGCCAAGCGAGGATTACCTCTGGCTGGGCCGGACGCCAATTGGAGGCATCAGCATTGTTGAGTTGAGGGTGCTTGAGCTGATAGTGCTGCACTCCAGGCCAATAGCCTCGATCAAAATAGAGGGAATCTACCGTATTGCCGAAAGCATGTTTGAGGACTAGGCTAAAAGTATCTGTATTGAGGGGTAAATCTAGCCATAACCAGCCATTGGGCTCAATACTGCTGCCCGAAGCCAGTGTCGTATCTGTATCACCCAGCAGGCGATAACCATTGAGATGCTGAAGCTGATCCGTTGGATTGTAAATACCTATCTGAGTACTTTGCCCAGAGTCTCCGAGGGCAAGGCTAGCAAACTTTACCTCTAAAGGTACAAAGGCGGGACGTATGATACGGCTCGAGTCTAAGCGTTGCGCGAAGCGGGCCTGCCCCGACAACTTAGCGTTCTCCGCAGGAGGCACACTATCACTCGACCAAGGAAAAAGTTCCCAGCCGCTAAACTCATAGCCACGATCTGGCATAGCTAAAAGGTTGAGTGGCAAATCTGAAAAGTAGGTGCCCACACTACCATCTTTGAGTTTATATTCCTGTTCCAGAACGCTTCCCCCTTGCCCATCGGGCCACCAAAGACGCATATTTATTTCGCGGCCTAAGTTAAACTCCCTACGTAAATGCTGTCTCGCATAAGTCGGTCTAGACCGACCAAAACTGCGCATCACATCTACCTGATACTGCCAGCTCGAGTGTTGGCCTCCCCAGCGAGCCATATGCTGGACCATTGCAGTACTGACGTTTTGCTCTAGGCTATCGAGTATATGATCAACTCGTTCGGGAGTAAAGCTGTAGTTGATGTGGCTGAGATATCGCTGCGAAAACTCGGTCCTAAACTCCGGACTGGCCGAAAGTGCTCGAAATAATTCCGTTGCCCAAGGTGGATTGGGCCAACCGGGACCGTACTGCTCTAAAGCAAAATCCATGGTATTTTCGCTTGGCTGAGAGTTCCAGATTCCAAAACCAAAGTCGGTATCATAGAGCAACCAGCGCCAACGCGAACCAGGGGCATGTGCCCGCCAGTATTTGATATTGTTACCGGGCCAGTCCTGATTATTGATGTAGATCTGCAAGATCATATAATCCATATACTCTTGCATATCAATCAGCTCCTTAGCCCCCAAATAGTTTTGACGAAAACTCATGGGATGCCCATTGACAAAATCCATCATACGATTGTATTGCAGGACATTGCCATTGAAGGCTTCGCGAAAGTTTTTGAGTAGGTCGAGTTCGTCTTCGTTGACGAGATGATTATTGTACAGATAGTTTTCGTTGAGCTTTTCGCGCTGGTTGTGGATTCCCCAGTATTCGCCATTGAGATAAACGGAGATCGGTTGATACGCTTGGTGATCAATTTCCATGCGTCCCACACTCAAAGCCTGCTGAAAGGCGTCTCGAATCATACTCCCATTGGCCCCTGACCAATCATTGCCAGAGTTACGCAGAATGAATGATTTGTATTGGGAGAAATCCTTTTGGTCAAAAAATGGATAATGAAAGCGGTTTTCACCATACTGCTTACGGGCAAAAACAGAAAGCGACTTTTGCGCAAAAGCACGGCTCCAACCCCCAAAAACTTTGATCCCAACGGTTTGCTCTAGCGCTAAATTTTCTTCCGTATCGAGATATTCAAAGTTACTTTCACGCTCCCAAGGCTGATTCCAATTGCGAGGCGGATCAGAGGCCGGTCCATTGTCTTTGATGCCATTGGTGCCGGTAACGTAGATGCCGATTTGATTGTCCCACAGATTGGCAGGATCGGTGGTGATCGAGATTACGGGAATAGTGGGCACAGTCTCATAGACAAAAAAGGTCCTAGCGACTGTTTCGGAAGGCAAATATCCCTCCTTGAATGCCCTCGCTCTAATCACTTCGGTACTACTCAGGTTAATCGGGCTAGCGTGAATCGGACTTTCTTCTGTTACGGTTTCTCCTTTGTAAGTATAGCGTATGGTAGCCTGAGGATCGGGATGATCTATGGTTATCGTCTGATTGCTTTGATAAAAGGCGGGCAGATGGGAAAAAACTGGACGTTCGGCGAAGCCGTAATACCACACAGAATCATTGGCCCGACCCGGTGTAGGCTCATCATACCATCCCCATTGATCGGTTTCTATGGAGCGGCCATAAGCATAATTACGACCTATAAATGGCACGCTTAGACTATCTACTAAGTTACCATCTGGGTTAAAAATGCCGATCCATTCACCATTTGCCTTTAGTTTAAAATTAGCATGCAAGCTGATGTCAAAGCCATCCGCAAAGACGACGAGATATTGGTTTTCACTTAGCTTTATCCCTTCGGGGAACGTCCATCTCTGGGGGTTTTGGGGATCATCGCTCAGGGTCCAGCCAGCTAAGTCAATCTCTGTTTCGGTCTGAAATTCGATCCAATCGCAATGATCATCATAGCCCTGTCCAGCATCGAAAGTAGTATTCCAATTCATCACTTCATTGAAGCGAATTTGCGATAATAGCAATAGTGGGAAGCACCCTAATAGGAGGAGAGTAGTAGATTTTAAGCGCATGTCAGCAGGTCTGGACTTTTAATATAGACATTTGCCGCCTATGATACCCCTATCTAATGGCCTTTTTCCTAATTTGCGCTTGCTTTAGACCCAAAAGCAAAGGGATTCTTAATTTAGAATTCAATAATCAGACTATCACAAACATTTCTGCCTAGGCAGAGTCAATCCTTATATGCAAAAGACCCTGATCAGACTCGCCTCACAGATCGCACCGCGACAAGTGAGTAATTTTGCCTACAAACAACTCCTCAACCCGCAAGTACACAAGCTTAGAGACTTTGAGCTAGCGGTCTTAGCTCAGGCGCAGAAGGAAAGGCTTGCTTTTCAAGGCTTTGACATTGCTACTTATATCTGGCCAGGAGGGCCCCGAAAGATTTTACTTATTCATGGCTGGGAAGGCCAAGCCGGCAATTTTGGCGACATCATCAAAGCCTTGCGAGCTGCTAACTTTACCGTTTTAGCTTTTGATGCGCCTTCCCATGGCTTTAGCAGTAAAGGGAAAACCAGTCTCTTCGAATTTACCGATCTGGTCAAATTTCTGATCGGGACACATGAAGTCAAGGATTTGATCAGCCACTCCTTTGGCGGAGTAGCCACCACCTATGCGCTTAGCCAGCTGCCAGCGGTCAATATTGACAAGTATTTGCTGCTTACTACGCCAGACCGTTTCACGGAACGCATAGATGACGTTTCCTCCCAAGTGGGCATTACTGAAGAGGTCAAAAACTTACTCAAACAACGTCTAGCGGCAGAAACCGGCTACGACCCTCGAGTACTCAACGTGAGCGACTTCGTCAAGCAAATCAAGGTAAAAGAAGGCCTAATCATCCATGACAAAAATGACAAGGTAATTCCGATCGAACGAGCCAGAAATGTGGTAAATAATTGGCCTGCTGGTAAAATGGAAGAGATCGAGGGCACAGGTCATTTTCGAATCTTAAGAGACGAAAAAGTGATCAAACGTATCCTGCAATTTCTGAAGGTCTAAGCTAGGTGAATTTCGTGCAAATCTGCTATCTTACTCAAATGAAAGCCTACTTGCTGCTGCTCATCCTCGGCCTACTCTTGTCATGCAGGCCGGCCATCCCTGTCGATCACGAGCCTCCTCTCCCTATGCTAGAACATGAAGCCCCTACCTATCAAGCTCATCAATTATCTGATGAAGTCCTCTATGACAAATTGCTCGGAATGTTGGTGGGTTCAGCCATTGGAGATGCGATGGGAGCACCCACAGAGATGTGGAGCCGTGAGCAAATGCAACTAGAATATGGCTTTATTGACACCTTAGATGACATGGTCCGCGAACCTAGTGCCGAAGGTACTTGGGCGATGAATCTTCCTGCCGGAGGCACCACTGATGATACTCGCTGGAAGGTCTTGATGATCGATTACCTCACTGGTACTGGTAGTACAATACTAAGTAGGCCAGAGCGGCTTTCTGCCCTCAGCTTCGCTGAACATATCCAAAATCGCTATGAGTCTAGTCTCTCTCAGCTCAAGCAGATCGACGAGTATAAGTTAGATCCTTATGAGGATCAAATGCGGCGTATTGCTTGGTTGAAAGAGTGGGCCATGGTAGCCAAGCCTTATGCCGAAGGCGAAATTGACGACTTTTCGGATGCTCTTAATAAATTTTATGGCGGAGAGATGGTTTGTGCGGGCATGCTGTTTTCGCCCATGATAGGGGCCACTTATCCTGGCAATCCACTTTGGGCCTATGAACAAAGCTATCGAATCGACATTTTTGACATTGGCTTTGCCAAAGATATTAGCGGCTTGACAGCCAGTCTCGTGGCCAAGGCCATGGAACCCGGAGTCAGTCCTGACTCAGTGATGCGAGTAGTGCGGGATGTAGATCCAAAGGGATACTTTAATAGCCGCTTGGTAGGACGTACTTCTTACAAAGTATATCGTGATGCTTTAGCCATCGTCAAAGCGGCCAAAGACGCGGATCCGGCAGAAGTCCTCCAAAATACGCCTGTCAAACTGGCCATTCCGCTCAAGACAGAAGCAGATTCCATCAAATATGCCCGTTTTGCCGTGGCCTATGAACGCATGGATCAGCATCTACAATCATTTCCGTTTCATCCCAGCGAGATCCATTTAGTCAATCTCGTGGCACTCATGCTCTTTGATTTTGACTTTCAGACCAGTATGGAGTTTGTGATCAACTTCGGGCGGGACAATGATACTACTGGAGCAGTAACCGGCGCGATACTTGGTGCCTATCACGGGGTGAGTGCGTTGCCTGGAGGGCTAGTCCAAAAAATCTTGGAAACAAATCGCCTGATGGGTACTGATCTAGAACTACTCGCCCAAAGACTCACCCAAAGCATGTAAGATGAAAAAGCTTCTAAGATTTATCCTCATTGGCATTGGCCTCCTTCTTTTGGGAGGCGCAGGCTTTGCATACTATCAATATCAGAGTACCAGTGCCTTTTTGTTTCCCGATTATAGCGATCCAGCCTATCTGAGCCGAGTTATTTCGATGGAAGCCAGAGAGATACCTCGTCGTTTGACGGAAGAGGAAGTACCTGCTTCGGCCAAGGCCATCCAATCGATGATGGGCGAACTTCCGGAGGCCTTGCCCTATATGGTTGATTATCATTTGGCTGAGGGAAATCCCAAGCCAGCCATCGTAATCGCGCCCGGTGGTGGCTTTATGATGAGGGCCGAAAATCATGAGGGTATCGCCATCGCCGAATGGCTCAACAGCATCGGCATCTCAGCTTTCATTTTGAACTATCGCGTAGTCCCAGATCTATATCCAGCAGCGCTTTACGATGCTCAACAGGCCTTGCAATACCTTCGACAGAACGCTACGAAGTATAATATTGATCCGCAAAGGATTGGTATGCTTGGCTTCTCAGCTGGTGGTCATTTGACTTCGTTGCTTGGCACCCAAAATCCTATCGATGCAGACAGCGCTAGCTATTGGCAGAGTCGGCCTGATCTGATGGTGCTTTGCTATCCAGCGATTGATTTTACAGGCGATAGCACTGGCATTGCTCAAAACGCGAAAGATGCCGTCATCTCCTTAGTCGGCCCCAGTCCAACGGACGAAATTCTTGCCACAGTTTCGACTCATCTACATGTCGATAGCCTAACTCCTCCGGCTTTCATTTGGACCACGGAAACGGATGAACTCGTACCCGCTCAGCATAGTATGGACTTCGCCACAGCACTCAAAGAAGCAGGTATAGACCATGAATTGCACGTTTTCCCGACAGGCCGTCATGGATTGGGACTCGCCAAGGAAGGAAATGAACCGGCTCAAGCTTGGGCTGGCCTTTGTGAGAAATGGTTGCGAGCGCAGGGCTTTTAAGCTTTTTTCCTATTTTAAGGAAAAGGACCCACCATGCTACGCTCTATTTTTATCACTTCTATCCTTGTAGCCTTTGCGATTATGGGCTACCTATACCTTTACGCCTTCGACGATCATAGCGAAACCGAACTGGTACGCCTATCCTACAATTGGTTTCCCTTTTTGATATTTGGGCTTACTGGCCTCGCCGGTCAACAGCAACACGCCAAGGGTAAGATCGGCTGGCTCCGGACTCCCCTCTTGTACGCGCTTTTTTGGATGGCCATCTCGATGTTTGGGCTGGTCTTTTTCTTTGAGGCGATTTTCCCTGGCCTTTGATTAGGGGCTTTTTGGGTTTTCAACTCCCGATAGCTATCGTATTGGCGTCAAGCTAAGGGAAATTTTTCACGCATAATTTGTAATTGAGATATCCGTTTTCGCCTAGGTTCCTCTAGGCAATAATATTGGACTATTTTCCAGAAT
>JBCCQN010000071.1:0-34521 GCA_039024315.1 Bacteroidota bacterium | reverse complement strand
GAGATAATGTACTGATATTCAATTCTATAAAATTGATATTTTTTTTATCCAAGCCCTTAGAGGCTTATTACAGCTGATAGAATAAGACAACTAGCTCACCATATACTTTTCCGGTTCCGCCTCAAACTGCACCTTACAGCCATCGCAACAAAAATAAACTTTCTCACCTTCGTATTCGATTATATGCTTTGCCGTAGCCTTATCTACCGGCACATTACAGACTGGATTGATATACAGATTTTCTGCTAAGGGAGGAGGATTTTCAGCCTTTATTTTTTTCTGGGTACGGATTTCTTGTACGATTTCAGCGAGTATACTGACCGCAATTTCTTCTGGGCTACGGGCTCCGAGATCAAGACCTGCAGGACTGGATATTTGAGACAATTTTTCACCCTCAATATCCATCGCTAATAGATAACGAAACACAGCGTTCGCCTTACGGCGGCTCCCCACAAAAGCCAAGTACTCAGGCTCTGCTTTTGTCGCTGCTTCCATAGCAGCTTCGTCTTGCTCACCCTGAGTCGAAACCACTACAAAGGTCTGAGGATGGAGCTTTATATCAGCAAAAGAGAAATCTCCGTCAATTTGATCTACATCGGGAAAGATGTTTTTATCCGCATCAGGAGCTTGAGCAGTAACCTGATACTGCATCGCTTTGGACAAACGTGCAAGCGCTCGCGCCACACTTGACTTACCTAATATGACAATATGAGGCTTGGGTAATACCGGCTCGATAAATACCTCCACCGTACCTCCACTATGACAAGTCATTTTGTAGTCAATTACGCCTTCTTCGGGCACAACATCTGTTTTTGGGCTAATACGAACCAGACGACTTTTCCCTTCATGCATAGCCGTCATAGCCTCTTGCACAATAATCGATTTGGTACATCCTCCCCCAATCCAGCCGTGCACCGATCCCTTATGATCAATCACAGCCTTATCACCAGGCTTTCCCGAACTAGGTGGTTGATCTCTCACCACCACCGCTGTCGCAAAAGGTTCTCCTTTTTGCGTCAATTCCTCTGATTTCCTGAGATAATTTTCAAACATGACTGAGATATTGTTCTAGTTCTAATAAACTTTCCAAATTATGGGCCGACTTAAACACATCTACCATCGGCATAGCGGCTGACATTCCTCTTTGTATGGGCTCATAGCCTTTCATTCCTTTTAAAGGATTCAGCCAAATCAAACGCTTGGTCCTTCGCTGAATCTTATTGAGTTCTCGACTCAATTCCTCTGGGTCTCCTGTTTCTAAACCATCACTGAGGATAATGGTGAGTGAATTTCGAGTCAATACGCGCTTTGCATACTGTTCGTTGAACTCCCTAAAGCAAGCGCCAATCCTAGTGCCGCTCGACCAATGGTCAATTTGTTCACTCAGTTCGTAGAGTGCTTCATCGATGTTTTTAGAACGTAACAAGCCCGAAACTCGACTCAGCGAAGTGCTAAAGGTGAAGGCTTCAATTTGTTCAAAGTGGTTTTGCAAGACGTGTACAAAACGCAGCAAAAAGAAGCTATACTTGTCCATCGATCCACTCACGTCTAGCAAAACCACCAGCCTCTGTTTCTGTGGCTTTTTTTGTTTGTAGGCGATGCCGAACGGTTCTCCCCCTTGACTAATACTTTGTCTGATGGTTTTTCGAAGATCTACTCGACCTTTACGACTAGCCTTTTGCTTTCGCTTAAGCCTTCGGCTCATTTGTCGCCAGAGTTTCTCTGCAATCTCCTCCAACCATTCTGTCTCCACTAAGGTCAGCTTACTAAAATCAGTTTTCTGTAAGCGTTCCGTAGCATTGGCTCCGGTTACAGGTTTACTATCTTCCTCTTCTACAGTTTCAGTACCATTTTGTTTACGGCCCATTAAAACCAGTGAACTCGGCACTGAGCGAGTGATACGTTCCGTATGCTTTAGCTTACGGTCCCACTCAAATGCGCCGTCTACTCGCCAAAACTCGGCAAAGAGTTGATCGAAGATCTCGGCCTCCTCCTCACGACAACAAAAGAGACTTTTCAGGGCATATTGAAAACGACGTTGATTATGTAAGAGCTCATGATTGGACGCCTCCAAAGCTTCCAAGCTTTCTTGAATTCCTACATTCAGGCCACGAGAACGCAAAAAATGAGCAAAACCTAGGATTTGCTCACTAATTCCAGAGGATTCAGTATGGAAGGCTCTCGTCCGCATTGGCTCAAACTTCCTCGGCTACGGCCTCTTGTTTTAGCCATTTTTGCCAACCAACGGATTTCACGAGTTCTACATCCTCGGCCGTTTTAAGCAAGCAGCCAATGGTTTTGTTGACGGCTTCCTCTGACAGAGAACGATAAGCCAATTCCATCAAAGCGGCTGCCCAATCTAAGGTTTCTGCGATACCTGGTACCTTGTTCAGTTTCTCTAGGCGAAGCTGCTGAACAAAAGCGACCACTTGTTCCTGAAGCAAGCTTTCGATACCCGGTAGCTTCTTACGCACGATTTCGCGTTCCTTTTCGAGGCTAGGATAATGCATCCACAAGTACAAACAACGGCGCTTTAATGCATCACTCAAATCTCTGGTTCGATTCGAGGTCAGAATGACAAGTGGTTTATGAACGGCCTTAATTGTACCCATCTCGGGAATACTGATTTGAAAAGCAGACAACAGTTCTAGCAAGAAAGCTTCAAACTCTTCGTCTGCCCTGTCCATTTCATCAATCAGTAAGACCGGTGCTTTATCTTTCGCTGTAATTGCCTTGAGCAGAGGACGCTTCATTAAATAGCTTTCACCAAAAATTTCGTCCTCCTTATCTTTAGCAGATTTATCTTCATTCTCCTGAATCTTAATCGCTAAAAGCTGCTTTTGATAGTTCCATTCATAAACGGCAGAATGCACATCAAGCCCTTCATAGCATTGTAGACGAATCAAATCGGTTTCCAACCAATCAGAAAGCATTAAAGCCAATTCAGTTTTCCCAACACCGGGATTCCCTTCAATGAGCAAAGGCTTATTGAGTCTGAGAGATAAATAAAGGGCTGTAGCGACCTCTTCGTCAGCTACATACCCCAGTTTATCATAAGCCGCAATTAGCTCCTCTGGACCACTAAGGTTTTGTATCTGTGCGGGAACTTCTGGCATAAGGATTAAGCGTTGGATTCAGATTTTTTACCGCCGCCAAATAGACGAGCGAAAAAGCCTTTTATTACTGCCCACATCAAAGCGAGAGCATTGACGGAGTTGTCTTTGGGAGCTGGTGGTGGGGCAGCATTTGAGACCGTTGCCGCAGCTTCCTGCCCTACTTCAGCGCCACTTCCAGTATCTGCACTTTCTGCAGGCGCTGCAGCGGCCGCTTCAGCATCCAAAGCAGATTTGAAGCTATCAATAAACTGATCGGCTAACTGATCGGATACGTCCACAATTAGACGAGAACCAAACTGAGCCAATTTACCGGTAACGCTGACTTCCATCTCGTATGCCACTGCTGTATTATTAGCATCTTTGGAGTCCAGCTTACAGTCTAGTGTCATGCCTGCACTACCTTTACCTTTGGCATCCATCCCGCTACCAGTGATAATCATATTGTGGGTAGCTTGATCTACCTTATCCATCTTGATTGCCCCATCATATTTGGCAGAGACAGGACCAAATTTTAGCGACACCTTGCCTTTATAGTTCTCCTCATCAATCTTTTCCGTAAGGCTAGCACCTGGCACACAGGTGACGATTTTTTCAGGATTGCTGAGATAAGACCAAACGCGATCAATAGGATGCCCTACTTCAAACGTTTTTTCAATATTTGCTTTCATTTTTTTAAGCTTAAAAGGTTAGACCTTCCAGCAAAAATTGCCGGAAGGTCTAAGGTAATAGATTTATGAGGTTACTCCAGCGTCCTTAAGGATTTGCCAAACCTTAGGAGGAGTAATCGGGATGTTGATATTGGTAACGCCAAGGTGAGAAAGCGCATCCACAATTGCATTGGCAATCGCTGGCGGAGCCCCTACTGTTGGCGACTCCCCTACTCCTTTGGCACCAATTGGGTGGTGAGGGCTTGGGGTAATGGTATGTCCAGTTTCCCAATTCGGAGACTCAACTGCCGTTGGTACCAAGTAATCCATAAAGGTACCGTTGAGGAGGTTGCCTTCATCATCATAGATAAATTCCTCATACATCGCAGGAGCCAAACCTTGGGTCAAGCCACCGTGTACCTGACCTTCAACAATCATCGGGTTGATGATATTACCGCAATCGTCAATCGCGACAAAACGACGAATATCAATCTGTCCAGTTTCTTTGTCGATGTCAACCACACAGATATAAGAACCAAAAGGGAAAGTCAAATTCGGAGGATCATAGTAATGGGTAGCCTCGAATCCAGCTTCCATCCCTTGTGGGTGGTTGGTATAGGCGGCAAAAACCAATTCTTGGATCGTCTTAGACTTCTCAGGAGCACCCTTGACAAAGAATTTGCCCGGTTCCCATTCAAGGTCTTCTTCGCTTACCTCTAGAAGGTAGGCTGCGATCTTTTTGGCTTTGTCGCGTAGCTTAACGGCAGCTTTAGCGGCCGCGGCCCCAGCAGTAGGAGTAGAACGACTGGCGTAAGTACCGAGTCCGTATGGAGCGGTATCAGTATCCCCTTCCTCAACAATAATATGGTCAGCAGGAATACCAAGTTCCTCAGCGATAATCTGAGCGTAGGTGGTTTCGTGCCCTTGTCCCTGAGACTTAGTACCAAATCGTGCTATGGCCTTACCCGTCGGGTGAACGCGTAACTCACAACTATCAAACATCTTGATACCAAGGATATCAAAATCTTTAGAAGGACCAGCGCCCACTACTTCAGTAAAGCTTGAGATACCAATTCCCATTAGCTCACCGCGAGCACGCTTCTCTGCTTGCTCTTTACGGAGTTCGTCATAGCCGATCATATCCATCGCTTTTTTCAAAGCGCCGTGATAATCACCACTATCGTACTCCCAACCGAGGGCAGAATGATAAGGGAATTGTTCTTTCTTAATGAAGTTCTCCATCCGAAGCTGAGCCGGGTCTTTTCCAACCTCTAAGGCAAGGCGATCAACCATGCGTTCCACGGCGTGGACCGCCTCAGTAACGCGGAAAGAACAGCGGTACGCTACGCCCCCTGGTGGTTTGTTGGTATATACAGCATCTAGCTCAGTAAAGGCAGTCTGGTAATCATATGATCCCGTACAAATCGAGAACATACCAGCAGGATACTTAGAAGGGTTGGCAGAAGCATCGGTATAGCCATGATCAGCTAGTGTCTTGATGCGTAGACCGGTGATTTTACCTTCTTTAGTAGCAGCCATTTCGCAAGTCATATGATAATCACGAGCAAACGAGTCTGCTTGAAGGTTTTCACTGCGATCTTCAATCCACTTAACTGGTTTACCGATCAAAAAGCTAGCGGCGATGGCAATAACGTAGCCTGGATATACCGGCACTTTACCGCCAAACCCACCTCCGATATCCGGAGAAATCACGCGGATGCGTTCCTCGGAGAGGCCTACATGACCAGCCACCAAAGCAACCACAGTACGGATAGCGTGTGGCGCCTGAGTTGTGAGATAAACGGTGAGCTTTTCGTTAACCTTATCGTAGGAGGCAATACAACCGCAAGTCTCGATAGAAGCAACGTGAATCCGCGGGGTATAGATTTGCTCTTTTACGACCACTTCAGCTTCGCTGAACAACTTCTCAGTCGCTTCGCGATCACCTACTTCCCAGTGGTAGATTTGATTGTCCTTTTGGCCATCCTTGTCCGTTCTCAACACAGGAGCATCTTCGTCCAATGCTTTGAAAGGATCAATAACCGGCTTCATCGGCTCGTATTCTACTTCTACCAATTCAATGGCATCAGCAGCGATATAGCGACTGGTAGCGATAACGGCAGCGACCTCTTGAGCCTGATACATGACCGTATCAGTAGGTAAAACCATTTGCGTGTCCGAAAGCAAAGTCGGCATCCAGTGCAAGTTGTATTGCTCAAGGTCTTTACCAGTGATTACCGCTAAGACGCCGTCAAGCGCCATGGCTTTATCTATATTAATTGATTTGATTTTGGCATAAGCAAAAGGGCTACGGACGATGTCCATATACAGCATACCTGGTAACTTAAAGTCATCGGTGTACTGCCCCTTTCCTTGGATGAAGCGAGCATCTTCTTTGCGCTTCAGGCTATGCCCCATACCCCCAATTTCTTTGGGAGTGTTACAGCGAATACCCATTTTTTTATTGATTAATGATGAAAGTAGCCTTAGGCGTTGACGGTTTCAGTCTCCGCTTCACGTAATTTTTCGGCCGCGTATTGAGTGGCCTTGACGATATTGTTATATCCTGTACAGCGACATAGGTTACCGGAGATACCCCAGCGAATTTCCTCCTCAGTCGGATTAGGATTCTTTTCTAGTAGCTCTTTGATGCGCATCATCATACCAGGGGTACAAAATCCGCATTGGAGACCATGCTTTTCGCGAAATCCTTCTTGGATGGGGTGTAATTTTCCATCTTGGGCAAGTCCTTCTACAGTGCTAATCTCTTTGCCGTCAGCTTGAACGGCTAGGATGGTACATGACTTGACAGAGCGTCCATCGAGCAATACAGTACATGCACCGCAATTGGAGGTATCACAACCAATGTGGGTACCCGTTTCGTTTAGGTCTTCGCGGATCAAGTGAACCAGCAAGAGACGTGGCTCAACCTCCATCTCATGAGGGACGCCATTGAGCGATATGTTGATTTTTTTTGTGGACATAGTAGGGTTCCTTTAAAATTTAGTGGGCTCGCGCTCTTTCCATAGCAAGCTTAATCATACGGCGAACGAGTACTTTGACCATCGCTCTTTTATATTCTTCGGAGCCTCTCAAATCAGCAGATGGGCTACAGTCTTCTGAAGCCATTTGAGCAGCTTGGTCGATCAAATCTTGACTCAGATTAGTGCCAGTCAATAATTCTTCAGCGCGGGTAACTTTGATAGGCTTCACACCAACATTGGTCAGGCCTATCCCCATATAGGTACAGGTACCAGAAGCATCCATTGTTAGTTGTATCGCCACACCGGCAGTAGCATAATCCCCTACCTTACGTTCAAGTTTGGTGTAAGCGCTACCAGTGCCAGCCGGAGGGATAGGAATACGAATCTCCGTAAGGATTTCGTCCTCCTCTAAAGCAGTCATGTAAAAACCGTGGAAGAAATCGGTAATGTGGGTTACTTTTTCACCGTTAGGGCCTTGGGAAACAACCTCTGCGTTCATAGCAAGCATAACCGCAGGATGATCGTTTGCCGCATCACCGTGGGCAAGATTACCACCTATTGTACCACAATTTCTGACTTGGGGGTCGGCAATTAGTTTGGTTACATCAGCAAAGATGGGATAGTTAGAACGGAGCAATTCAGAATCTTCCAGTTCTACCTCTCGGGTGAGGGCACCCAAACGCAAATAACCGTCTGACTCACGAATGTAGCTCAAATCCGGAATGTTATTGATATCAATAATCATTTCCGGCTCCGCTAGCCGCAGTTTCATCATCGGAAGTAAGCTATGTCCTCCGGAGAGAATTTTAGCTTCGTCCCCATGTTTCTGCAGCAAAGCGATCGCTTCCGAAATCGAAGTCGGGCTTGCGTAGTCGAAGGAATTAGGGATCATGATTTATTTATTAAAACAGAATAAAAATGCATGAAACTACCGTTCAGCCAAGCTGAAAATAAAACCAGCACCGTCGATAAGTAGAAGGTGCTCTCAGCGAGGTCAAACATCATATAAGAAAGCATAGTGGCACCTCCTACAGCGAGGAGAAGTTCTGCAACTAGCGTCTTTTTTCCTTTGAAATTATATTGCAGCATGACAAACATGCCGACCAAAAAGGCTAGGGTGAGCCCAACACTCCAAGCGGGATAGGTGTTACCGTAATTTGCTGCTCCGCACAAGCCCACAGCTCCTGAATAAGTGAGTACGCAAAAAGGGCATTTAGGCAATAGGATAAGCACTATCCCCGTCCAAAAACTAGATAGAAGAGACTTTCTCTTAGTCTCTGGAGGGTACAAAGAGGTGGAGGAATGACAAACGCATTCCTTTTTCGCTGGTGGGGCATTCATAGTAGTCAGTCCTTTAGCCTAAGCCAGTGAAATATCGCAGCAATAAGTAAAAAAGTTAGACTTGAAGTCTAGGTTCCAACATGAATACTATATGGGTTTTGGAAATGTTTTGATATTCGAAAAATCATATATCCTCTAACTCATTGCGCCTCTGTTAGTAGCGCTTGAGCTTGGCTAAGCGATCTAAATGAAAGTTGGTATCTCCTAAGCTTTGTTGGGCAACTCTAGCCCTTTTAAGAAAAAAACCAATCTCTTCATCATCCGTCATGCCGATCCCACCAAACATCTGAATGCCTTCATTGCTAACCAGCTTATAAGTTTGGCCTAATTTCCCTTTGGCAAGGCTTGCTAGTTGGGCGAGGTCTTCATTGCCACTATCGATAGCTTGAAGAGCCTTAATAACAATTGATTTGCAAAGTTCTATTTCACAGAACATATGAGCCGCTCGATGTTGCAAGGCCTGAAAACTACCGATCATTACCCCAAATTGTTTGCGCTCTTTGAGATAGGCAATGATGCGATCAAAGGCCTCTTTTACCCCTCCTAACATCTCGGCAGCTAGACCAATCCGGCCAACATCAAGCACATATTCAAGTAAGGTTTGGGAGCCTTCATAACTACCCAAAAGCTCTCCTTTGGCATTGTTTAAGACAAGGGTAGCAGCATTGCGGCTGTCCATCATTTTTACTTTAGTGATTTCGACACCTGCTGCTTTCGCGTTTACTAGGTAGAGTTTGGTTTTTTGGTCTCCTTCGGAGAACGCACTCACGATTAGCTCGTCAGCTATGTTGCCATCCAACACAAATACCTTTTTACCGCTCAGCAAATAGTGATCATCGTTCGGCAAAGCCGTGGTCGAAACCGCTACCTGATGAAAACTCGTCTCTTCGTGGGCCAAGGCAACTAAGCGTTCGCCGGAGGCGATAGCACCCAAATGAGCTTCTTTTTGCATTTGATTGCCGCCTTTTTCTATAGCAGTCGCCCCTAATAAAACGGTCGAAACCAAGGGAGAAGCCGTAAGCGTTCTACCTGTCTCTTCTAATATTTGTCCAAGGCCAGTAAAACCAAAGCCAAGGCCTCCGTAGGATTCAAGAATCGTCAGGGCAGCCCAACCCATTTCGGCCATTTCGGCCCAAAGTTGAGGAGAATAACCAAGGGGGTCATTGTCATCCCGTAATTGACGCAGTTGAGAGATTGGGGCTTTTTCTTTGAGGAAATCCCGAGCTGACTCTTTGAGCATTTGCTGCTCTTCGTTGATAACTAATGGCATGATGATATTTTTTTAGGACTAAGGCAGGCCCAGGATTCTTTTGGAAATGATGTTTAATTGAACTTCGGAGGTACCTCCTTCGATAGAATTACCCTTGGTGCGACAGAACATTTTGGCGAGGTCCGCATCTCCCTCCCAAGAGAGGCCCGCGAAGCCATGTAAACTCAGCATCGCCTCAAAACGACGTTTGTTCAGTTCAGTACCATAATATTTGAAGAAAGAAGAAAGTGCTCCAGAAGCATTACCAGCCTTGGCTTCATCTATCGCACGCTCGATGGTCATATCAAAAATGGCTTCATCCATCTCGAAAGTAGCAATCTCATTTCTTAGGCTACTATCTGGGAGCTGGCCCTCGAAGTCCACTTGTTCCTGAGCGATGGTAGAGAGTTCCTTGGGCTTGTTGGTATCGCCTATACCCCCGATCATCTGCCTTTCGTGCGTCAGCAAAAATTTGGCGATACTCCAGCCTTTGCCTTCGGTACCGATGAGGTTTTCTTTAGGGACCTTGACGTTGTCAAAGAAAGTTTCACAAAAGGGAGACTTTCCGCTAATCAACTTGATGGGACGAGTGCTGACTCCTTCACTGGCCATATCGATCAACAAAAAACTAATGCCACTATGCTTTGGCGCGTCTGGATCAGTTCGAACGAGACAAAAAATCCAATCCGCCTTATCGGCATAGGAGGTCCAGACTTTTTGGCCAGAAACCAGATAGTGATCTCCACGATCTTCGGCCCGAGTTTGCAGTCCAGCTAAATCACTGCCCGCTTCAGGCTCGCTATATCCTTGGCACCACCAGGTTTTGCCCGCTACTATTGGGGGCAAATAGCGCATTTTTTGTTCCTCAGAGGCAAATTTCAGGAGGGCGGGGCCTAGCATGGATATCCCAAAACTAAAGATGGGAGGCCGACAGCCAAGGGCCGTCATTTCTTCATTGAGGACCTTTTGCTCCAAGCGGTTAAGTCCCCCTCCGCCATAACGTTTGTCCCACGCTGGAACGGTCCAACCCTTTGAAAGCATGCGCTCAAACCAAAGTTTTTGGTCTTCCGAAGCAAAGACAGCGTTTTTGCCTCCCCAGTAAATGTCATTATAGCTTTTGACGGGCTGCCGCATACTGTCTGGACAATTGGCCAGCAACCATTCCCGCGTTTCGGACCGAAACTGATCCAAATCAGTCCGCGTTTGTGAATCTATCATAAATTTTTTGTCGAGTAGTTTATGCAGTATAAGCCATGGCGATAAACTCTGCTACACAGGCAGGTTTGCTTTGGCCTTTGATTTCGAAAGTGATATTGACCTTGTAGCGAGCCGCATTGCCCTTCATATCGAAAGTTTGCAAACTCACTCTACCTCTTATTTCGGCATCCACGGGAGTAGCGTTCGGGAAGCGAACCCTATCCAAACCATAATTGACGCCCATGACGGCATCAGCCACAGAATAGGTCTCATAAGCAAACTTAGAAGCTAAAGAAAGCACTAAGAAGCCATGGGCGATGGTTTTTTGATAAGGAGATTCCTTGGCGGAGCGTACGGGATCGGTATGGATCCATTGGTGGTCCTCGGTAGCAGTGGCAAATTGGTCAATCCGGCTTTGGTCTATCGTACACCAAGGGGATAAGCCTAATTCTTTGCCGACCCAGTCCTTCATATCAGCAAGATGGGTAAAGGGAGTAGAGTAAGCAGTATTAGTAGTAGTATCCATAATTTAAATGGGGTATGCGCCGCCATTGGCGTGAAGGGTGATGCCACTAATGAAACCCGCTTCTTTCGAAGCGAGAAAAAGATAGGCATGGCCCATGTCTTCGGGCGTACCAATGCGGCCAACTGGAATCATTTTGATGCCGGCGTCAATTACTTCTTGAGGCATGCTCGCCGTCATATCAGTTTCAATAAAGCCCGGCGCTACGCAATTGACGGTGATGCCATAGCGGCCAACTTCTTTGCAAAGAGAGCGCGTAAAGCCTTGAATACCAGCCTTGGTAGCAGAGTAGTTGGTTTGGCCAAAGGCTCCGGCATTAGCGTTAATCGAAGATGCTGAAATAATGCGACCGTAACCAGCCGCTTTCATATGCGGTAAAACTGCTTTAGTAGTAACAAAAAGGCTGTTAATATTGACGTTCACGACGCTATTCCACTCATCATCGGTCATTTTCATAAAGGAACGATCACGAATGATGCCTGCATTATTGATCAGGATGTCGATCCGACCATGCTGAGTCATGATGGCATCTACTGCCTCTTGGGTTTCCTTGCGAGAGGTAACATCCACCTTTTGGAAGAAAATCTTAGCGCCTTCGGCTGCTAGCTTGGCGGCTGTCTCAGCGCCACTATCTAATACATCCCAGAGTGCAACCGTAGCTCCGGCATCACAAAAAACTTTGCAAATGCCAGCACCAATCCCTTTGGCACCGCCAGTGATAATGGCCACTTGGCCAGACAAATTCAGCATACTCAGTATTTTTTTAATAAATAGTAGTCAGAGAAAAGTATCTAGTATAAAGATGAAAGGCTTTTACGAATCATATTACATGATTTTTACACGTCTAAATACTGAGTACTTTTGTCTAATTACTTTGTAGCATAATATAGTAAGTTTCGCTCCCTAAGCAGTCAAAAATGAATTTTACCCAGATCATCTATCAGCAAAAAGGACCTGTCGCTTGGATAACGCTCAATCGACCAGAAAAGTTAAATGCACTTACTCCAGTAATGATGAGTGAGTTGCATCAACTATTAGCGAGGCTCAAAGATGATAAGGCTTGCCATGTAGTGGTAGTCAAGGGTGCGGGAAAAGCTTGGTCAGCGGGCGTCGATTTAGCCCTTTTTCAGGAAATCAAGGTTGAGCCTGGTTTCAAAATGCACGAGGACGGGGTAGCAGTGATCGATCTACTCGAAAATATGCCTCAAGTTACTATTGCCATGCTCAACGGTTATTGCTTTACCGGTGCCATGGAATTGATGCTGGGTTTTGATCTCATCGTGGCTGCAGAGGAAGCAAAGATTGGCGACACCCACGCCAAATGGGGCATTCCGCCTAAATGGGGCATGACCCAACGCTTGATGAATCAAGTCGGCATGCGCAAAGCAAAGGAATTATCATTTACGTCAGAGGCAATCAGTGGTACCGAAGCAGCGCGCATTGGTTTGGTTAATCAGGCCGTTCCCCTTGGAGAACTCAGCCAAGCGGTCGACTCCTTGGTCGAGAAGATTTTGGGCAACAGCGCTCAGACTATTGCCGCAGTCAAACAACTCTATCAGTTTGGCAATACCCACGCGTTGCCCGAAGGGCTACAATACGAACTAGACTTTGAAATGAATCCCACAGATAAGCAGGACAAGCTCAAAAATTTCAAGAAGGAGATCTAATTGCGGCTACTGGCTTTTTACCATTTCCAGCTTAGCAGTCTGCTTTTCAGCTTTTGAAGCTCTAAAGCGGATTTCCCAAGGTCCAGAATCAAAGCCTATCAACCAGATTCCATGTAGCAGATTCGCGCCATCATACTCACCTTTGTAAAGTACGCGATGGCTATCAAAATAATGCTTGATGATGCTGACATCATTATCGGGGCTGATCGTTCCCTCAAGGGTAAACATACCGATGATATCGTAGCCTCCACCACTGATTTGCTCTCCCTCAATGGAAACCGTCAGACCTTCCATCTCATGGCGGCCCATATAGGATTGTTCCCACCAACCTGTACATCGACTTGCTTTCATAATCAAATTGTGCTTAGCCCTAAAATACAAAAAAGGAGGCTAGCATAGCTAACCTCCCCATCGATCACCTCGTATCTGCCTCGATTAAGGCCTATCCTCCTCAGTGATGTCTATCATTTGCTCAATTCCGAGCTCCTACCTATTGTCAAATTTTATTTCCTCTTTCCTTCGCAGCTTCTTGCTTGCTTTCGGTTTTTAGACAAAAAAATCAAGGAAGGTCACGGAGAATGACAAAACTTTTTTATTTGGATAGTTTAGGTTACGTTTTGCTTTCATGGTGGAACTAAAGGGCAAAGCACCTAAACATATGAACTACTTTTCCGCTAAACACTTTTTTGCCCTTTGTTTAAGCTTTTTTCTTTGTCTTAGCTTTCAATCGGCCAATGCACAAGCATGTTCCAACTCTTCCCTCACTCTTAATGGGGTCAATATTTTAGGCGGAGGCCTCTTTGAATTGGATGTCACCCTTTGCATAGGCGGGGGAATATTAGGCACCACCCAAGGGGCAGGCAACCGAACCAGCACCTTTGCTTTTTCCTTTTCAGGAACTGGGATTGTGGTCTCTTCTTTTACCGCTAGCGTTACCTCAGATACAATTGGCTGTGTTTTCAACGGCAGTTCTGCAGGCCCGCAAGCTTCTATCAATGCGGATGAAGCCATACTGTACCTTCCTACGGGCTGTGATTACACCTGTATTACTTCGACTGCTGGCTGCGGAAGGCCTCATAGTGATTGTAAGGATTACCTTTTTACCGTAAATCTCATTCCCGATTCTATCCGCGTTTATGGCATCGAAGGGGCAGGCAATCCTTTTGGAGGATGTTTAAATCTTCCTAGTATGTTGATCGATTTTACGACAGCATTGGAGGTCGAATGGGGTTCACTTAGCAGTCAATGGCAAGGGGATCGTCTACAACTCAATTGGGAAACGAATAAGGAGGAAAACAATGACCACTTCATCGTGGAACGCTCGTTTGACCTCCTTGAGTGGGAGATTCGTGGCCAAGTAGCGTCTCAAGGAAATAGTGATGCTCCCCAACAATATCAATTTTGGGATGAGGCTAGCAGCACTCGGGCCTATTATCGCATCAAGCAAATTGACCAAGATGGTCAGTATTCTTATTCTTCTCGGATCGCGGTATCACCTTTAGAAAATGATTTAAACACATATCCTAATCCAACTGCAGATCACTTCACCATCAGTGGGCTTTCTGATCATGCTCAGCAAATCAGTCTATACAATCAAATGGGGCAAGAAGTCTTGAGGCGCTCAGTTTCTGGTCAGTCTCAAATACAGCTTTCGGTCGATGAATTACCTAAAGGAATTTATCTATTGCACGTCAAAAGTCCGCTTGGCTCGTTTCATGAGCGCGTCATCCTTGAATAAATAGTGGTCTTAGGGTCAGACCTTTGGGCTTGGCTCTAAGCTTTTTCTATATAATCTAAATATTCCCCGCAGCCTTTAGGCCTTGTCCCAAACTCGCCTTAATTTAGCTTTATGCCAAGGCGTAAACTATCAAAGGAGCTAAAAGAGGCCATTCTCCTCATGCCGGATAAAGAGAAGGATAAGCTCCTACTCAGACTCATCCCTAGTAATTCTGGTTTAGTAGATCGACTCGAATTTGAGCTTCTAGAATATGGCGAGACTCAACAAGAGCGAAGGGAAGAACTAGCGGGCGAAATGGTCGATCAACTTAAGATTGCCCATCAAAGTTTTTATCCTCCTCCATATGCACTAAAGGATTTGAGAACCTTTAGTACTGCCATCAATCGGCACGTATTCGCTACCAAAGATAAGTTTGGAGAAATATCCCTCAATCTTCTCTTACTCAATACCAGTCTCGAAGTAGGCAGTCCTCGCCTTTTTGCTGGCTCTACTCGCAAAGCAGAATTGCTCAGAAAGTATATCGTTCGGCGAAGCCTGAAAATCCTAAAACTCCTCCCAAAACTCCATGAAGATTTACAATTTGATCTGCATGAGGATTTTGAAGCCCTTGGCGAACGCTTACTCCAACATCGCCATATAGGCTACACGGCCAATCTCAACCAACTCAATCTGCAAGCTCTCGCCGATGGAGACTTTGCCAATGCATACCAATGATTCTATGAGCCAAAACGAAGAAATACGAGACGATTTAGCGGCCTTGCAGGAACGCTTATCCTACATTCTGGATCAAAATCGCCCTGAAGCGGTGGAAAAGCGCCATCGCAAGGGACAGCGTACGGCGCGGGAAAACATAGCAGATTTGGTAGGCGATCAACCCTTGGTAGAGTACGGTTCTCTCTTATTAGCGGCTCAAAGAGGTCGTAAGTCCTTACAAGAATTGATCGAGCAAACCCCAGCCGACGGCTTGGTATCGGGTATCGCCAATGTCAATGCTGAACTCTTTGATGAAGACCGCGCCCAATGCATGGTCATGAGTTATGATTATACCGTGTTAGCCGGGACACAAGGAGCCTTCAATCATCAAAAGACAGATCGTATGCTCGGTATCGCCGCAAAAATGAAACTGCCAATCATCTTCTTTTTGGAAGGGGGCGGTGGCCGGCCGGGCGATGTGGATTTTTACCCTATTTCGGTTGGGGGCTTGGATCTAATGACCTTTACCGCCTTTGCTGGTCTTAGTGGCCGCGTTCCGCGAATAGCGGTAGTAGCCGGATACTGTTTTGCCGGTAATGCAGCCTTAGCTGGTAGTGCGGATGTGATCATTGCGACTGAAAATAGCTCCATTGGTATGGGAGGCCCCGCCATGATCGAGGGTGGTGGTTTAGGTAGCTTTCATCCCAAGGAAATCGGACCATCGGAGGTGATGAGCAAAAATGGGGTGATTGACATCTTGGTAAAAGATGAAGCAGAGGCCGTAGAGATCGCTCAAAAATATCTTTCTTACTTCCAAGGCCCCATCAAAGACTGGAAATGTGCAGATCAAAGCGCCTTACGTGCGCTCATTCCGGAGGACCGCAAGTGGGGTTATGATGTGCGTAAGGTAGTGCATGCCCTTGCAGATAAGGATTCGGTCTTAGAGTTACGAGCTGCCTTTGGCAAAGCGATGCTTACTTTCTTTGCTCGGATAGAAGGCAAACCCATCGGTATTATCGCCAATAATCCAAGACATTTAGGCGGCGCTATCGATGGAGAAGCTTCTGACAAAGCAGCACGCTTTATGCAGCTTTGCGATGCCTTTGGGATCCCGATTTTGTCTTTGTGTGATACGCCCGGTTTTATGGTAGGGCCGGATTGTGAGGCTCAAGGCATGGTCAGACATGCTTCCCGCCTGTTTGTGGTGGGAGCAGCTTTAAGAGTGCCCTTTATGACCATTATTCTCCGCAAAGGCTATGGTTTAGGAGCGATGGCCATGGCCGGAGGAAGTTTTCATAAACCGCTTTTTACCATCGCATGGCCTACTGGCGAACTCGGTGCCATGGGACTTGAAGGTGCCGTCCAATTAGGTTTCAAAAAGGAGTTGGCCTCAATAGAAGACCCTAATCAACGACAACAGCTTTACGACCAATTGGTTGAGCAGGCCTATGAGCAAGGCAAAGCCATCAATGCCGCTTCCGTGATGGAAATTGATGAGGTGATTGATCCTAAAGATTCGCGTACTTGGATTACGATGGCTATAAAGGCAAAATCAAGCTCTGCAGCTAAAGGGAGATTTGTTGACTGCTGGTGATCAGAGGGCAGCATTTTGATCAGAATGCTCCTCCTCAGTCAGTGGAGCCAAGCGGTTTTGATAAAAAGTAATGATATCCAACGGAGCAGGAGGCACATTTTGCTTAAAATACAGGCGTATGCTTTGATCTTGGGGCTGGGCAAAAAGTGTAGCCGAAGGCGCATGGTACTGATAAGCTGCAAAACGTTTGGGAAATCTTTGCAAGGAGGTCAACTGCCCATCAGCTAGCCAAGCCTGGAAGTGGCTTTCGGCACTCAACAAAAAGACTGACTGGAAATCAGACTGAAAGTTTGCCAGTTGTATTTCCTCTCTTTGGGAATAGATTTTTTTTACGGATTGGGACTGCCCGGTATTGCGGATAAGCACTATCGTTTTGACAAAGTGGGCCAAGATCAAATCATTATCCAACTTAGCGTCGCCATCATTGTCGGGATCGTTTACGTAAGGGATTCCGTCCTGATCTTGATTGAGATTGATCCCGTTTTTATCCACTCGGACACCAGCGGGAGTACTGGGCTCGGCATCGGCAAAATCAAACACTGTATCATCATCCAAATCAAGGGGCATGCCGAGACTATCAACCTTGACTTGAGTCGGTGTATAGGGATATTTATCTAAACTAAAAGGTACTCCATCACCATCGCGGTCAATGGTTTTACCATTACGGTCAACCAATAAATTGGGGGGAGTTAGGGCCTCCTGATCAAACAAATCAATAACGCCATCGCTATCGCTATCCAAAGCGATCCCAAGGCTATCAATCGGTGCGCCTTGTGGGGTCATCTTTTGCAGATCTAAATGGGCAGGGACGCCATCTCCATCAATGTCTATCGTCCTGCCTTCACGATCCACCCATGCTCCTTTGGCCGTATTGGGCTCTTTATCAAACACATTGGGCACATAATCCCCATCATCATCCAAAAATCTTGGATCTGGTCCGCTCACAACTTTAGCCCTCAAACTAAAATAGGGAGGCTTTTGCCCTCTCGTTTTTGGCGTTCTGCCGAAGGCGTCCACCTCAGTACCTGGCGGCGTAAACTGCTCAAAGTCAATCAAATCAGGTAAACCATCACCATCCGAATCAATTGCGATCCCTTGAGCATCACTCTTTGCCCCCTCTGGAGTATATTTTTCTTGATCGATCGCATTATAAATCCCATCAAAATCCTTATCTGCCCGCCCGAGGCTATCGACAAAATCACCTTTGGGGGTCTCAGGTTCTAGGTCTGTGCCATCGGCAATCCCATCTTGATCTTGGTCAGCTTGCCCACTTTTATTGACCGGACTTCCGGAGGGAGTATTAGGTTCGAGATCAAAAGGATCGATAACATTGTCACCATCGCTGTCTAAGGCAATCCCATCAGCATCCACAGGAGCATAGGGCTCGGTTTCGAGTTCTTGATCATATAGGTCAATTACACCATCAAAATCGACATCATAGGCAACTCCAAGATTATCTACTTTGGCCCCCTCCGGAGAACGCTTCTCTCTATCATACAAATCAATCCAGCCATCGCCGTCAGTGTCGATGGCATTTCCCTTAGCATCTACAGGAGCTTTAAAGGGAGTGTTAGGTTCCTCATCTAGCGCATCTACGATACCATCACGATCAGTGTCCTTACCCATCCCCATAACATCGACATACTCTTTGGCCACTCTTTTTAAGACTGACACTTGCGGGGAAGCCACGAGATTATCGGCGATTAAATCGGTGGGGATATGTTCTTCATCCCTTAAGGCCCTCACTCTCTTTTTGACAGCCACACTTTCTGGAGTAAAGGGCTCGTTATCTTTGTCGTCTTTCGTATTTTTCTCCTCCAAAGGCTCTGGACTTTCCACTAGAGCTACTTGTGGATAGCGATAGCGATAAAGCTCAGGTATTTTAGTCTTTACCGACACCTTGCCTAGCGGGATAGTAGAAGATTTAGCCTCAAGATCCACCCAGTCAATCACGCCATCTTGATCACTATCTAAGGCTTTTCCAAGCTTATCTACAGGGGAACCAAAAGGGGTGTCTTTTTCAAAATCAAATCGTGGTGGTACTCCATCTCTATCCATGTCAAAGCGCCAATAGGAGCTATCCTGGTAGTCGGGATGAAATTGGCAGGATACCAATTTTTGGTTTCCGGGATTTCGATACTTAGTGATAATGCGACCATAGAGGATGTCTAACAAATCGGCAGATCCATATTTGTAAGAGTAATTCAATAACTGAGTAGCCTGCGGGGAGAACAAGACGTTTTTCCTTAGGGTGTACCTGATTTGCCAAATAGTATCTTGCTCAAGATTAGTCCGTTTTAAATACCTTTGTTCAGCGACAAGCCAATCCTTTGATCGAGGAATAAAATAGATCCGACTACTTGCAGGATAGGGGAAGGATTTTATTTGACTCTCATCCTGCAAGGAGGCTAAGGACCAATGAGTATCATTTTGACAGAAGAAAAGGCGGTCATTGGCCTCATCTAATACAAAAGCCTTATTCTCTAATCCTAGCTGCCAAGATGATTCTTTTCTTGTATTTGCATCGTAATATCGAATTTCTCCATTAGCTAGCGCGTAGATTAAGCCCTTCTGGGCACTCAGGACTTCGAGCTGTGTTACGTCATCAGATAAGGCTTGGACTAGTATTTCAGCACCGTCTCTACCGTATAAAAAGAGGCCCTGCCCATCCACAGCATAAGCCAGACTTTGACCATCTTTAGCTATGGCCCATTGACTTATTTTGCTTTTAGAGACAAAACCCATCTGAAAAGGAGAAATACGTAACATACTGAGTGCTTCACGACTCTGCTGATTGGCGTCCCACTCAAAGGCGGCTTTGGCTTGAAAAAAGGCGGCTCTAAAATCACCAGCAGACAAATCTTGTCTAGAGGTAGTAGCATAAAACTGAGACCGAGCAAGGATTGAGTCTCTGACTGCTTTTTGGCGTAAGGCTTCGGCTCTTGCTTGCTGAAACTGCGCTTGGTCCCGTGCAGATATCATTATCCCTGCAGCCTCTTGCGCTTTTATGGCTTCAATTTCAGTAGCCCTTTGGGCGTTTTCGGCGATCTGGAACAAGGAGTCTACGATGTTTTTGCTCCCTTTTACGGAATCTTGTTTTTGGATCAATATGGGGATACCCTTATTGATAGAAGACGTCCTTTTGACGCTGAAGTCTCTTTGTTCTTGCGCAAACTGAGTACGCTCATTGGCTCGAAAGTATTGTAGGATGGCAAAGACCGCCAAAGCGACAAAGGCAGCACCAATGGCAGCACCAATTATTCTGTTGCGTCTTTGGCCACTTAGCTTGTTAAGGCTTTTTTGATAAAATTGCGCCTGCTCTTGATTGAGTAATAGCTGAGCCTTGAAGGGGCCTAAATATTCCAAATCCTTGGCACGTAATAAGACCTTTTCATCTTGATAAAACTCATAGCGCTCCTCCAAAAACCTTTGTGCTTTGCGTAAGGCAAGGGCTTCTGCTGAGGCCTTGGCGATGATGCGGGGGGCCAGTTGATCGTGTTTGAGTTCGACTTTCATCAATTTAGGCCGTATTTGGCTTTTTCAGCGGAGGTTAAAGGAGAAAAGCGTTCTGCGAAGTAGGCCAAAATAGCCTGAGTCTCCGAAATATCAGGGAACTTTTGCCAGATACGGACGATACCATTGGCAGTCCCTGTGGTAAACATTTCATCTAATGCCCAAAATCTTAAAACCGGACTGGGATGAGAGAAAAAACGTGAGTCACGCTGCGGAGATCGGATCCAAAGGCGATTTTCTTCAGTCGTTAGGGCATACAGGTGTTTGGCATCTTCACTAAAACCAGCTTGCGTAAGAGTGGGCATTACTTGAAGATAATCCCAAAGCCTAGCATTCTGATTGCTCCAAACTTTGACAGAGCCCGAGGCATCGGCAGTAAGTAAAACAAAATGAGGATATACGGTTATTGGTTCCATAAATCCATCGCCATCACTATCTAAGGATCTCCCAGTAGGATCAGCCGCGGTACCTTCTGGTGTGTCAGATTCCGTATCATATGAATCCGGGATACCAACCTCGTCTTCATCCTCTGGCAATTTTTCAATTTGCCTTGTTGTATCCGCAGCCCAAAGAGCAGGGACTTCTCCTCGAATACCGGGCCTACGGCCAAAGGCATCCGTCTTAGCAAGAAATCTCTTTGGTGTATTGACCTCATAATCAATAAAATCTGGTAAGCCGTCGCCATCAGTATCAATGGCTCGGCCCGTTTGAGGATCAACTTCTGCTCCTTCGGGGGTGTACCACTCTTGGTCTCTGCTATCAGGGACTCCATCTTGATCCTCATCCATACGACCTTGGGCATCGACCAAAACGCTATCGGGAGTAGCTTCTTCTAAGTCGGAGCCATCAGATATTCCATCTCCATCCGTATCCGTACGGCCACGGGCGTCGACAGGCTTACCGAGGGTGGTATTGGGTTCTAAGTCATAAAAATCAATGACCCCATCTTGATCGGAATCTAGCGCAACTCCCTGTTTATCTACAGGAGCTCCTTGGGGCGTATCGTTTTCCTGATCATAAAGATCAATCACGCCGTCTTGGTCTTTATCTAAGGCACGACCCTCATAATCTACGGTGGCGCCAGCGGGGGTGTTGGGCTCCTGATCATAAAGGTCAATCACACCATCTTGGTCTGTATCCAAGACTACCCCCTCTTTGTCCACGGGAGCACCTTGAGGAGAGTTGATTTCTTGGTCATAGATGTCGATGACGCCATCGCCATCGCTATCCAAAGCAACCCCCTTTTTATCTACAGCAGCGCCCAAAGGCGTATCGGCTTGCTCATCATAGAGATCAATGACACCGTCTTGGTCGCCATCAAGCGCACGGCCTTCGTCATCGACCTTCGCTCCTTCGGGGGTATCTATTTCTTGATCATATAAGTCGATTACTCCATCTTGATCACTATCTAAGGCAACCCCATAATCATCAACCGGAGCGCCCTTTGGCGTCTCTTTTTGCTTATCGTATAGATTTGGGACCCCATCTTTGTCATCGTCAAACAGACGACCATCCTCATCAACTTGGCCTCCTTGAGCTAGGGCAGTAGCTCTGGTAAACTCTTGATCAAAAAGATCAGGGATACCGTCGCGGTCCTGATCATTTTCGTAGAGGGAACTGTCTCGGTAAGAGGCGGGAAAGGCCACGGCAACCACTTCGTCCTCATGCGAGAAGGTGTAAAGCTTTTTGAGATCTCTGCGTCGCCACAAAACTGCCGTCTTATCTTTGCTAGCGGTTAGGATTTGATCTCCTTCAGGAGAAATAGCAATATCTGTGATCGCTTTTTGATGCTTGAGTTGGCCATAAAGTTTAGCCTGAGCAGACCAGAGGCTGGCCACTCCTGCCGCATCGGCAACTAAGATGTAGGCTTCGTCGGGCGCAACTATGGCCTTGACAATCTGAGCTGATTGCCTGATCGTGCTGAGCAGGCGACCATCTTGGTCCCATAGCTTGACGGAGCGATTAGAAGTAGAAAGTATCTTACCGGCATCAGTGAAAGCGACGCTCAGCAAAGCGTCCGCATGCTTCATCTTACGGATGAGCTTAGCACTTGTCCTATCCCAAAGGTAAATTTGCCCGTTTTGAGTCCCGCTCAATAGTAGGCTTTCATCCTTAGATACAGCCAAACTCGTAACTGGAGCAAGATGACTTAAAGTCTTATTCGGAGCGGGCTTGTTGAGGGGAGAATAGTGGATATTAGCGTCTTGTGAAGCAGTCAGGAGGGTCTGGGCTTGGGGGAGATAAGTGATCCCAGTGATGGGCGCATCATGACGTACACTGAAAGCATGGGGCGAGCTGAGGAGATTTTGGATAGCACGCTCGCTCAATTCGCTGGGCATCATTTCATAGGCCCTCTGAGCTAGTAGATAAGCTAGCCTGAGATCCCCTTTTTGCAATTGCAGGGAGGATTCGGTGATGAAGGTAAGTGCCTGACGACGAATGGCGATTTTTCGGATTTTGGCTTCGGCGGCTTCAGCAATTTTGCGGGCGGCTTCGGCCTTAGCAAAGTCCTGCCCAGCTAAGCGTTCCGCAAGGCGGGCACTATCGGCAAGTAATTGAGCCTGCTGGCGGAGGTCATTGGCTCTTTGGGTTTCAAATTTAGCTTGATCGATTAGTGCTACGACCTCCTTACTGGCGGTTTTGATTGCTACAGACTGTTGATCGGCTTTTTGGCGTATAGAATCAGCCTTTTCAAAAGCGATTTGAGCGTTCTGCGAAGCAGTCTCTGCCTCCCGCCACTGAAGCAATGCAGCAGCCAAGAAACAGAGAAATAGCACAGCAAGACTAATACCAGCGATCAAGATCCGCCGGCGGTTGCTGAGGGCTCGACGACTATCTTGGATCAGCTTTTTTTCGGCCGAACTAAGCGTAAGAAGCTCTAAATAGGGATTGATGTAGGCTAAATCTTCAGCCTCCATAAGGTTGCCTTGACTAGTCTGGAAATAATCAAGGCGATTGGCAATAAACTTACTCACCTTCCGCAGCGCTTTTTCTTCTGCGGAAGCCTTTGCGAGAATACGACTCGCCAACTGATCGTGGGTAAGTTCGGCTTTCATCTAGGAGCTCAAATTGAGGATTCGGATCTGTTCAAAACGCTGTAAGCAGGCATCTACCTCGGTAGCGGTGATTTTATGCTTGCGCTGTACTAACTCAGTGAGGACTTGAGTATCAATCGCTTTTTTGGTACCGTCATCCGTGACCAGAGTCAGCAAAATATCTAATGGTACCCCTGCATATCCTTCACCCAATTCGGTTTCAATCAGCGTCAGTTGCTCATCCAAAAAATCTGTCAGTACATCTTCCAAAGCGGTATCTCCCACCAATTTAGGGTCAAAACGAACGGGACGCTCAAAGCCTTCCTGTTCAATAAGCTGGAGATCGTTGCGATGGAGACGATCTAGGTAAACTTGGAGATTGGTGAGATCAATACCCTTTTTCTTATCCCTAAGATTATTGAGAATGGCGCTAATAGTGGTATCCGGATCTATCACCTCAATCCCAAAGGCTTTGAGGGTACCGCTGATTACCCGTTCTAGTGCATCTTTTTTCATCCTTTCGACGCGAAAACGATGCTCATAAAGCTGGGGAATAATATTTTCGAAATCATAGAGATGCCCAAGGTATTCTTCTCGCATGGAGAGTATCACCTTGCACTGAAGGTTGGCCGTCAGGATCTCTTGCAGGGTATGAAAAAACTGATATTGCTCTTCGGTTTTGCCCTCGATGAAGATCTCTTCGAACTGATCAAAGATCAGGTAAATAGGTTTGTAATGATCTAGATAAAGAGAACGAATCGCCTCGGGAACATTCATCCCTTCGGAAATGGGGGTCAGGCTCTTTTGCTCGATATGCCGCCACAAAGAGTCCATGATATTTTCTTCCCTTCTGACAAAAAGAGAGAACCAATCTTCTGCTTGAAAACGATTACACAGACCGCAATTGATCAAACTACTTTTGCCCGTACCGGAAGCGCCATACAATAACAATAAATTGGTTTCAAACAGCTTTTCGTATAACTGTTCGGTTTCCTTTTCGCGACCAAAATAGATATCACGGTCTTTCTTTTCATAGGCGTCAAGGAATTTAAAGGGGCTACTCATTGTATTTTATCTTCTAGCGTCTAATTCTCGGGAAATGGCTTCAAATTGTGCCTGTAATACTTCAAATCCAGCTTCAGTTGAAATAAACTGATCAGCTGTTTCCGGTTTATCTTTGAGGATATTGTAGCCGACAGCAAGGTAATGGTAGTTTTTACTGCCATCGAAAAAGTCAAACATATAGATATTGGGAGCGGACTTATTTAAGAAGGCGTTTTTGTCAATGATAAAAGGCGAAACACTCAAGAAGGTGGATAGATCAGTAATACTTTCCACCAAGATGACTGATTGAGAATCGGTGTACTTTTCGTTGACCCAGGCCTCTGGATCGTCTTGAAGATACTCTTGGGTCAAGGAGCTGAGCACGCCTACATTGAGGAAATACTTAGCGTCTTGGTGACGCTGTTTCTGGAAGGCAATGTCTTTGACACTCAAGAGCAAAAAGTGGGCGAGGAAGGCGAGTCTTTTGAGGTAAACGGTCAGACTAAACTCGCAGTTGATGCAAAGCTCATTGGCCATCTCGCCACTGATCAAACCGCCATATAGTTGATCTTGGATTTCTTCTAGATAGGTAAAGGCTTCATAGAATTCATTTTTGGCCTGAAGATCTCCGTATAATTTGGTGAGACACTCAGCCAGAAAGGGGCGAATATTGGTTTCTGGATTTAGGCGATCATTTTCAATCAATGCTTTGATGCCTAATTCAACTACTGGCATATAGTCGTAGGTCTCTCTTACTCTTTCACGGATTTTGAGAATTTCAATAAAATCAGCTTGAAACTCTAAAGCTTCATTACGGTGTTCATCCCACAACAAGGACATAATCAAGAAGCTCAGAAACTTGGAGCTTACGAAGTAAGTATGCACGATTTGACGTAGCCGAGATAGCCCTAGGCTGTTCATATCCTCGGAGTTGGCGATCAGCTTTCTCAACTGGGCGGAAATAGGCCAAGGAAAATTTTCGATGATGATTAAGGGGTATTCTCGCGGAGATATTTTGGGCTTGCCAAAGCGGTCCTTTTTGGTGAGGTCCTCCTGAATATCATCATTGAACTTAGCCATTTCGAAGATAATCTCCGGAATATATTGATTGACTTCCTGCGTGTCTTTTAGTTGTTGCCCAAAGTTGGTAGGAAAGGGGATGGGAGGCAACTCAGGCAGGCGCCAGCTAGGTTCTTCTTTGACAGTATCGTTGATGTAAAGCCCCCAAGGCATAGCATCATCAGCGTCGCTATCTCCGTCCCAACCAACCAGATTACGAGAAATAGGTTCAGCCTCTATTTTCTCACTGTACTCAGTTTCTAGAAAACTAACTGCTAGCTTATAGGCCCCAATGATACTTTGATTTTGGGCCAAGGCCATATAAAATTGCTCCGCAAACTTGATTGCTTTCTGATCTTGGATTTTGACAGAAGTAGCAATTACCGCTTTTACACCATTTTTAAATAACTCATCTACTTGCCCTTTGGTAGAGCAACCATTGAGAAAGACCAATTCAAGTTGAGCTTGCAGGCCCAAAAGTTTGGCCAAGCCACCACTATCGGCCACCTTATCTTCCAGCCTCAGGGCTTTACCATTGGCATGTCCCGCATAATGAAAGACCACTACCCTGTCTTGATAGAGATTGAAGTTTTCGTAGATATCGGCGATTTCTGCACTAGGCTCTCGGTAGAACTCAATGCTGCCTTTTTTGTGAAAGGGCCATAAGAGGCGCCGGATGGTTTTACCTTCCTCCGTCAGTAATGCTAAATGTTCGTCCTTATCATCTGCCGAAGCAAAAAAGACAACGGGGCTATTGGACATTTTAAGGGCGTTTCAATTTGAGTATAAAGACAGTAATAGAGAGTATATAAGCGAGCAAATTAAGGTCTATGAGATCTATAGAAACTGATTGTACTTCACACCTTGGGCTTTTTACTACTTGATCAATTTATTGAATTAAGCCAATAAGGAAAAATATTTCAGGTTCCGCAAATATGCGTTATTGGAAATAAAAGTTACCAGCTCTCAAACTGAGCGTTCTACGAAGTAGAAATCCTTAAAGGCTTTATTTGAGTTGCATACGTTGGATACCCGTCCAATCTTCGGCCACACCTTCGATGCGATACTGTTCCGCTAGAGCACGAAAATGTTGAGCGACTTGATCTTCTGGATGAACCATCAACAGTTGGCCAAAAGCAGCCACAGCTCCTTCAAAATCACGCAGATAGTAACGTTCCATGGCCATTTCAAAGAAGTCAATCGTGCGCTCTTTGAGTAGGATTCGCTCGTCCGTATCACCATCGTAACATTCGTACAATCTCACGGCTTTTTGGCGTCCTTTGACTTGTACACTGCCCAAAAAGCGGAGGTGATAATCTTGTGGATTGGAAACTTCACTGAGGTTAACCTCGGTCAACAAAATGTTGGCACCAAAATGCTTCGTCAGGCTTTCTACGCGCGAAGCGGTATTTACCGTATCTGATATCGTAGCAGCATCCATGCGTTTTTCATCGCCGATGATTCCCATGATCAAAGGACCAGAGTGAAAACCGATGCCAATATCTATGGGCTGACGCTCCTTGGCGATCCGGTCTTGATTATACTCATTGAGAGACTTTTGCATCGCAATGGCAGCATCTAAGGCACCTTGAGCGGTTTCGGGAAAGATCGCCATGATCGCATCACCAAGATATTGGTTGACAAATCCGCCATGCTCCTGAATGATCGGGCCCATGCGGCCGTGAAAAGCATTGACAAAACGGAAAGTATCTTCCGGACTCATTTGCTCCGAAAGGCTGGTATAGGAGCGAATATCAGAGAATAATACTGATACGTCTTTCTCTACTTGATCACCCAATTTCACCTCGGTAATACGGCCGTAGCCAAGCGAACGAATAAACTGATTGGGGATAAATCGGCCTGTAATATCAAAAATACGATGCAAATCTAATTGGGTATGTACTCTGGCCAAGAACTCTTGCTTAGAAAAGGGCTTTGCGAGATAATCGTTCGCGCCCAGCTCCAAACCTTGTACCAAATCATTGACTTGATTTTTGGCCGTTACCATAATGACAGGTAGTTCTGAGGGAAGATAATTTTCGCGAATTCGCTCACAAACCTCAAAGCCTGACATCTTCGGCATCATCACATCGAGTAATACGAGATCGAAAGGGCCAGCCGTTTCGAGTACCTCCAAGGCATCTTCACCATTAGCAGCAAAGGCAAGTTCGAAATTCGAGTCTGCGAGGTGATTTTTGAGTACTTGCTGGTTGATCGGATCATCATCCACCACCAAGATTTTCATATTTCCTCCTTCGGAGAACGCTTTGGTGAGTACCCTTGGTTTTTCAGAGACTGTATCTACTACCACCGGCAGCATAGGCCGCAAAGGCAAAAGCTCTTGATCAATCTCAGTGGTCTGAAACACCTTTTGCTCAGTATTGGTACTTAGGGGCAGCGTGAACCAAAAGGTCGCTCCCTTTTGCTCGGCTTCGCTTTCAACCCCGATTTTACCACCATGTAGGCGAACCAATTGTTGGGTGATGGTCAAGCCCAGACCCGTGCCACCAAATTCGCGCGCAATGGAGCCATCAGCCTGTTGAAACTCTTCAAAAATTAGAGCTTGCTTTTCTAAAGGTATTCCAATCCCACTATCAACGACCTCTATCTTGATCATCTCTCCTTCCTGCTTCGCACGGACTACGATTTTACCTTCCTCGGTAAACTTAATGGCATTACCAATAAGGTTGTGTAAGATTTGCTGCAGACGGTTTTCATCCGCTTTTATGGGGGCTAGCTCCTCTGGCACTTCATTATGCAAGGAAATCTCCTTCCAGCCCAAAAGGGGTTGACTCAATCTTAATACCACGGCCACCATGCTTCTTAAATCAAGCGGCTTAGTTCGTAATTCGATATCAAAGTTGCGGAGCTTAGAAAAATCGAGCAAGTCGTTGACCAAAGTACCTAAGCGTTTGCCGGAGGCAACGATCATCTGAATATTATCTTTCACATCTGCATCATCCACTCTTTCCATGATGGATTCAGAAAGACCAATAATCCCGTTTAAGGGCGTGCGCAGCTCATGGGAGGTGTTGGCAAGGAATTGATCCTTTAATTGGTTGACTTTTTCTAGCTCCAAGACCACCTTCTCTTGCTCGAGGCGACGTAGGGTTTCAGACGCTAATTTTTCTTGCTGGAGGGCTTTAAAACTAGCGGCTAAGCCGAACGCCAAAATCAAACCGTGGATCGCAATGCCAATATCGGGATGCAAGAAATCTGCGAGTCTAAAACCAAAGCTTTGTTCAAAGAATCCGGTATAGTCCAAAATAGAACTATAAACATTGACCACGAGGACGACAAAGGCGATCAAATAAATGCCGGCATTGCGTACTCCCTTGCGCCATGCATAGGAGAAGACAAAAATGTTATAGCCATCTATCAGAGTATTGAAAAGCAACCAAATCATCACTACGACCGAAAGAGTCGCCGAAAGCGCTAGTCCTTGATTAGCGATCGCACTAATGAATACCGCCGGAATTAACAATACCAAATGGATAATCATGATCAAGCGAAGGCTTTTATCAATCCGAGGGAAGCGAGCTTTGGTTTCTGCAAATGAGCGCAAAAGCCAAACAGTCGTTACCGCACTGATCAACAACATCAGCATTCCGTTAAAGCGATGAAAGAGTTCTAGATTATCAGCGTAAAACCATTCCGCCATATAGCCTCCATAACTAAAGGTCAGCAGGAACAGACTCATATTGTAGAGCGCTAAGTATAAAAAGCGGTGATCTCGGTTATAAGCGTATAGGATGAAATGATAGATCGCTACGGTCAAAGTGATACCCAAGACAAGCATCAAAACTAGATGATAGCGAAATAGCTTATCCATCGCTGTCTGCGGCTCAATCAGAACTTGATCAAAAGGTTTGAACAAGGGCGAATTACGCGTCATTAATGGGTCAATTTCTAAGCGAACTAAATAAGTATTCTGGCTATGGGCCGGTAGATGGAGAGGAATAAAAGGAATGTCTAGATACTGATCCTGAAAAGGTCGATCGGCATAATTGGTAAAAATTCCAGACTCAACCATCGTCCAAGGAGAGCTACTATCAGCTTTGGTGTAAAGCTGCACATTAGGCGAACTAAAATTGACCAGCCAATCCTTGCTTAAGGCAGCTTCATGAGAGATCGTAAATCTTAACCAGTAGTTCTTCACCTTGCTGTCAAAGGCGCTCAAGCGTTCCCGGAGGGAATCACTAAAATGACTCTGCAACTCAGGACTCAAGACCTGCTCAAGACTTAAATCACCTTGTGAATCAGGTAAAACATACAGATAATCTTGTAGGGAAAAATTGCTCGCTTGCTCAGTTACGGTTTCAGCATTGATAACCAATACTTGGTCATCGAGGGGATTTGGGAGCTTCGTTTGTGATTGGGCACACACGCAAAAACTCATCAATGCCACCAAGATGGCATTGCGAATTGGGTAGGTGTTCATATCTTAAATATACCAAAACATAAGCCAAGGTGTGTAGGTATAAACCCCCATTAACTGCGTGAGAACCCCTAAAAATCGTCGAAAAAAGATTTAAACAAAGCAAATATAGTTGGGGGGTGATTTATTTTGATATATTGAAGCAAACCCACTTCACCCTATGCAAAAAATTGTACAGGCCAGTCGCAAAGAACTGGACCTTGAACTTCAATTTGTTGATGGATACAGCGCTCAAGACTTACCCACAGATCTCAGCGGGCATGTTTTCATCAATTCGGCAGTAGGCTCTATTAATTCCGAAGGCCTCCCCTACAAGAAATATCGCACCCCCGAAGATGAAGCCAATGGCAAAATGTTTCAAGAGTATGGCTCCCCTATGCTCAATGGCGATAGCATGATCCTCAGGCTAGATTTTGATGAAACTGAAATCGGTAAAGTCAAATACAAAAGTCGCATTCTCAAGCAGCCTTGCTACTATGCTGACGAAGCTACCAAAATTGGAGGGCCGGCATTACTCAATAAAAACTATCGCAAGTTTGGTTTTAAAAATATGGGCTTTGGGCGCGTATCCATGAAAGTGGGCTCTCGCAACCAGACCAATACTGCCATTGTCCCCATCAAATATCCGGGTGAAGAAAATACCCGTTTACTTGCTACTATTGATGCTGGCAGACCATGGGAGTTTGATCCGGTAACGCTTAAACTAAGAACCGGAATTGGCCCCTTGGTAGATTGGGAATCAACCATGCCCCTCTTTGCCAAGCGCCCCTTCCCTACTCTTTTTGCTTCGGCTCACCCTGTATTTGACGCTAAGACCAGAGAGTTTTTCTCCGTCAACTTTGTCAAATCTTCCAAGCAGATGTATAGCTCTATTCATTTGCGTAATAAAGCCGCTCAGTATCCGGCCTATACCATGAGCGCGCTCAAAGAACTTAAGCCTAAGTTTGCTGCAGCCGAGGGCCATGAGGCCAAGAAAAAAGTGATTAGTGATTTTGAAAGCGACTTCCATAATATCATTCGCAAGAAGATGAGTATTGGGGAAGTCCTGATTGCTTTCCTCCAATACTTATGGCTTCAATTCAAAAAATGGCTCCACAAAGAATTTACCAATGAAGCGGAGTTTCATCTCCTTTGCTGGGATGGATTGAGCGGGCAGCTCAAAAAATGGAATGTAGTAGGAGAAGACCAACAGCCCTTGCCCATTAGTCAGATCGTCCACCAAATGAGTGTGACGGAGGATTATATCATCTTCATGAACTCTGCTTTTAAGTTTTCGATGGATCAGGGCTTTACTTTTCCTATCGAATCCAATCATAAAATGTGGCTAGAGCTTGACCAATGGATTCGAGAACATACGACGGTACAGCAGATTCCCTACACCGATTGCTTTATCATCAAGCGATCCGATCTAGAGAAATCTGATACCGTAGTGGCCAAAACCGTAACGCTCGAAAACGCTTGCCTCCACTACAATGCGGATTACGCCAATCCTGATGGCAAAATCACCCTCTACACCGCAGATAATAATGCCAATTGTGCGGCAGAGTGGGTCCGTCCTTATGATACTCTGGCACCGGCCGATCCAGAGACTGAGCCGCCCTTGCCATTGGATGAAAATTGGTTAAGCTTTTTTGCGATCGGCAATATGGACCTCTGTAAAGTAGGAAAATATGTCATAGACGCCGAAAAGGCTAGCATAGAGGAGTCAATCCATACCCACGAATTGGGCGATATGGATCAACCTGAAGCGGTAGGTCCGCATACCTGGGGAGTAGCTTTGCATACTTATAGAGATATCATTTCTGGGGATACGCCTGCGGCGAACGTTAAGAATATTTATTGGCAAAACATGGGCCTCTTCCCAGAGACTTTGACCAGCTTCATCTATGAACTTTATAAAGACTATGGCCACAAGCGTCTAGTCAAACCTCAAGATGTCGCCAAATACACCCAGCGTAAAATCCCTTCCGTCATAATTCGTACTCAAACAGATGATATGAGTATCCAAGATACCTATCAATTCGCCAGTACGGATTATCAGATGCGCTCCATTCAATTTGTCAATCGTAAGCGAGATACTATTCCCGCGGGCTTGGATCTCTCTACCGATGGTTACTTGGTGATCACCATGTTGGTTAAGACAGATACCAATGATCCTAACTCTTGGGTCCCCCAAATCTGGATATTAGATGCCGCTGATTTGAGCAAAGGTCCCATTTGTAAACTCTGGCACCCTGAGCTAGACTATTGCTTTCCTTTACATTCAGCTTGGCTACCCGAGATCGCTTCTCCCACCACCGGCTATAAGATTAATGTTGAGGAAGACTATAACGCGATGATCGATATAACGATGAAGCGCCGCCCACGTAAAAGACGACGCTTACAAGCATTCTTTGAGGAGTTTGTCTACCCTAATTTCAGGGAATAGGAATCAAGGTATTCACCCACTTTCCTGCTTAACGAGAAAATTTGGCAATACCATTTAGAGAACTAGCTTTTTGCTTTTGCTCGAATGATGGGTAGCAAGAACTGTTTTGTGATCTCATTGGCCTGAATGTGCATATAACTAGTGCCGTAGGCGCTGGCTAATATGACTATGACGGCATCTAGCTCTTTTATTAGGTAGATCTTATTCCCTCCGTTTCCGGAGCAATATTCCAATTTATAGCTTACTCCCTCCAATTCGATATCCTTTATCCACCAAAAGTGTCCATAAAAATTGGGCTTGAATTCAGTCTCTACCTTAGGCGTTAAGCTTTCCTTCACCCAATTTTCCGAAATAATTTGTTTGCCTTTCCATGACCCACCGTTTAAATAAAGTTGCCCAAAATTGGCAAAGCCAAGGGCTGAAGTCCTAAAATTGCCAGCAGTGCTAGGGACTTCTTGGGGAGTAAAAGACCACTTATAATTAGCGTTCTCGAGCGGTTTGAAAAGCTTTTCTTCGGCATACTGCTCCAAACCGTTTGGGAGTACTCGATTTAAAATATCACCTATTAATACGGCACCAGCCGTAAAGTACTTCCAGCTCTCACCAGATTTACGAGTACTATCCAGAGGCAGGTCCACGGCCCACTTTACCCAATTGGGCCTATCGTACATATATTCTTCATTACCTGGACTCTTCATGTCATTATCGTCTCCCGCAAAATTGCTGGTCATCGTCACCAAATCTCGGAGCGTGATTTCCCCTTTTTGCTCACTATAGTTTTCATACTCTTGGAGATCAAAAAAGTCGGAAATAGGCTGATCTAATGATTTGACATATCCCTCATCTATGGCTATACCCAATAGAGCTGAGGCAATGGATTTACCGACTGAGCGTGCATCGTGAATATCGTCTTTGGTCGTACCGTTATAGTATTCTTCAATTAATCGTTCACCTTTCTGATAAACCACAATAGCCTTGACCTTTTTATAAACATTTTGCTCTATGGAATCACTTAATGCGCTTAATTGAGGAATAGTCTGCTGGGGTTCGGAAGCGGGGCCACAGCTGATTAGTATTGTAAGTATGAGGGCAGGAAAATAAGGGGGGATCTTCATTTGATAGTCGATAATAGCAATTGTATCAATTAAGACTCATTGGGGGAGTCTAAATGTTTTTCCATCCAAAGATGGGCTTCTATCAAGAAGAAAAATTGTGTGATATTAACATCCAGTCTTATTTCTCAGCTTCTTCCTAAAACTCCCGGGACTAAGCTTATAGTAACCCTTAAAAACATGGTTGAAGTTGCTTTGGTCGGAGAAGCCAGCTTGGTAGGCGATTTCCACTAAGGACAGATTCGAATCCAATAGGAGACTCATCGCCTTTTGTAACTTGAGTTTGCGTACGTACTCTCCCAAACTAACAGAAAGATATTTGGGAGCGGCTCTGGAAATGTGCACTGGGTGTACCCCTAATTCTTCAGACAGACTTTTTAGCGAGAAGTTCGTACTGTCGTAATGCAAAATTTCCTTTAGCCTATTGACCCAGCTTGGAACAGTCTCCTCAACTATATTATTTCTTAGGCCAATTGAGTCACAGATTTTTAATAAAAGCAGATTAATAGCGACCTCACTATACTTATCCGCAATCAGAAACTCATAATATAACTTTGATACCAAAAGTTGAATGTTGGGATCCTCTATCTGCTGGCTGCCTTCAAAGATTTTATTTTCAATATCATTTTCTGCAAGCCAAGATCGTTCAAACTCTACATGAAAACCTGCCGCTTCGGCTGAGTGTCTTTTCCCAAAATGTTGCTCTTGCCAGTTATTGAACATTAAACTCCCCGCAGGAAGCAATGACTGCACTTTTTTGTTATTGTCAATCATCTGCCCATGCAGCACAAACATGAAATAGGGATTTTCATGATAATGCCATGGAGTAGTTTCAATCGAGTAATTGTACTGAGAAAGAAGAGTTTTGTCTAGAGATAGTTCGATGTTTTTTGAACCGTAGTATTTCCCTTTGTTTGAAATCCTCATTTGATAATCGCTCTTCCAAAGATAAGGTCTTCACGGCAAATCCAACAGGCATAAAACACGCTTTGAAAGACTCATCCACTACAGCCCTACCTATCTGCCTTACTAAAAAAGCATAGGTGCCAGCAACTCAAAAGAATCGTGGCACCTATGCGGGGCTGGAAATAATTATTCTTAGTCAACTACCTGTATGCGTCGATGCAGGCGACCTTCCTGAGT
>JBCCQN010000070.1:0-35519 GCA_039024315.1 Bacteroidota bacterium | reverse complement strand
TACTTAATACCTCCTACTCTTCAATTAAAAATGCCCTATCGACGAAGTCGACAGGGCTCGGCTAATACTGCTATGTAAAAACCTAATGCAAACCTCTTTGTACCAAAATGGATTTTTGTCGGTTATTTGCGGTCTGCACCGGCTTCTGATTCGGTAGGTGCGGAATGAGAGGAATCAGCACAGTACCCAAGGGCACGCTCTGAAAATATACATTATTGACGTAATAATGGGCGGTTTCCTCATCATCCCAAATAATGGTCAATTTTAGGCTCTTGCCAAAGGCTAAATGCACTGAATGCGCTACAAAGCTGGGGAAGAATTTAAGTTCCTTAGCCGCGCTACGCGGAAAAGCTTCTACACTAGCATCTGGCCCCGCCAATAACTGGCTCCAGACTTGCAATTCAAAGGTATTGCCCCAGTCAGCAGACGCCTGATGATTTTGCTTATGATTGGCTTTATTCCAATCAAAGCCCAGAGCTGCTTCTAGTCCCATAGGCGCAGGATTGCCGTGAAGACGAATGATCGAGGGTTCTCCTTTGACCATCCCCGTCAGCAGCATTTTGCCATCTAGTTGAAGATTTAGAAATCTAGGACCATCATTTTGTTCACCTCCAATTTTGTATTTGCTACTACCGCCATCGCCAAAAGAGGGATCGAGATTACCGTTTTCGTAGAGACGAGCCAAGATAGGTTGGCGATTGGAGCTACCTACGATCATCAAGCGGCCGTCGGGCTGTCTTCTAAACGCAGTGGCGTATTCATTGCCGCCAAAATCGAGATATAGCTGGCCTTTTTGACCAAAAGTTTCTTCTAAGTATCCATGTTCATCCAATCCCACTAGGACTAGGTCAAAGCCCGAACCTCTTTCTGGAATTCGGCTATGCCCCAGTAGGCGCATGCGACCATCTGGTAGCACTACCATCTCAGCACAGTAGTCGTGTTCCTCGCCGGTATGAAAGCGCACCTGGCCACTATAGTTGAAAGAGTGGTCGATTTTACCTTCCGGTAATAAGCGACCCACCACAAATTCTCTAAATCTCTCTGGACGACAGGTGCCGGCAAAGAAAATACGCCCTTCATTGTCCAAGGCGATACTTTCTAATTCGTCCTCTTTGCCTATATCTACTGTCCTTTTGCCTTGGATACCAAAACTCAAGTCAGGTCTGCCCGCCGAATCTAAGCAGGCAAAGGCGAAGTTACGGGCTGCTACTTTTGCTTTGTAGCTGGTGCCAGCTAAAAGGATTTTTCCCTCGGGTAAGAGCTCCATACGGAGGCCTTCGTCCCAGCCGCCAATATTGATCGCCTTGCGACCATATCGACCAAAGGTAGAATCGACTTGACCGTTCGGCAGCAGCCGCCAAACCACAAAGTCTCTTTCTTGATCGATGATCTGAGTACCAAGGAGTAGGATCCGGCCATCATCCATCTGCTTGAGGTCAGCAATGCTGCCCCTCATGCGTAATACCTTACGGCCTTCATAGCCCCATTCGGTATCGACATCACCGTTTTCGTCTAATTGTACGATACCGACATTGCCGTCGCGATCCTCTACAGGACCGACCACCCAAATATGCTGGTCAGGCAATACAGCCGATAAAAATGAAGCTTTATTTTTCCACTCAAAGGGAAGAGAAGCAATTCCCTCCTTTCCGAATTGTTCGTCTAGGGCGCCTGCCATCGGGAGTTGAGCCCGAAGGAATCCATAGGTGAGCAAAGTTGACAGGCAGAGCAGTCTAAGCATGGGAAAGTACGTTCTTGTCCGCTATTAACTATTACAAATAAGCCGATTATGTGGTGAACTTTTGGACCAATATTCCTGAACAGACACTTTTAGTTCATGAACGGAAAGATTTCGGAGGGATTTGGCATTCCCAAATTCTGAAAGACCTCTGTTGTAAGGAAAAAGCAAGCTTTTCTCTTTTGCTAATTTATTTCTCAATGTAGCTTTGTAGTCCACATTTTGTGCAGACGGATTGCTATTTATGACCACCTATCGCTACTCTCTTTTCCTTAGCTTTTTTTTCTTGATTTTTGGGACTGTCTTAAGGGGCCAACAAGCAGATGATTTTCATCTTAACGCTAATCATACTGACGAAATACCCCTAATTGATGGGATTTTGAACGAAAACGTATGGCATACTTCTTTCGCTTCTCGTCGGGCCTTTATTCAGGCGATTCCGAACAACGGTCAGCCATCTAGCCGAGAGACAGAGGTAATCGTATTGTATAATGATTTTAGTATCTACGTCGGGGCCCGCCTTTATGATGATCAACCTGATTTGATCCAAAAAGAGCTCGGTCTTAGAGATGAGATGGGTAAAAATACCGATCTTTTTTCTATTGGTTTTGACACTTATCTCAATCGTCAAAATGCCTTCCTTTTCATGGTTACTGCTGCCGGTGTACAGGCAGATGCTTACCTCACACCTGCGGATGATGACTTTAATTGGAATGCAGTATGGTCGAGTGCAGTAGCGATCACAGATTTTGGTTGGTCGGTAGAGGTTGAGATTCCTTATTCCGCTCTGCGTTTTCCCAAAAAGGAGGTGCAAAGTTGGGGCTTGAATTTTGGTAGAGTGATCAAAAGATATCAAGAAGAAAGCTATTGGCATCCTATCAATCCCAACCTCAATGGGGTCGTGAATCAATTCGGGACCCTAGACGGATTGGAGGGCATAAAACCACCCGTGCGTTTACAATTGACGCCTTATGTTACTGGCTATCTCCAAAAAGATCCCAATCAAAGTGCATGGGGTACTTCTTTGACAGGAGGGATGGACCTCAAATACGGTATTAACGAAAGTTTTACTTTGGACATGAGTCTGATCCCAGACTTTGGGCAGGTGCGCTCTGACAATGTTGTTCTCAATCTTTCTCCTTTTGAAGTGCGCTTTGATGAAAATAGACCCTTTTTTACAGAAGGAACAGAACTGTTTAATAGTGGCGGCAGTCAATTCTATTCACGCCGAGTAGGCGAGGTATATGGATTAGATCCTGAGCTGAGAGAGCATGAGGCGCTTAGGGGAGCTCTCCCTAGTATTGCACCTTTGGTGAACGCGAGTAAGTTGTCCGGTAGGACGCAAGGAGGCTTGGGGGTAGGCTTTTTCAATGCGGTAACCAATCGCTCTTATGCCACGGCTTATGATACTTTGAACGGCGAGGAAAGGCAGGTGGTAGTAGATCCTTTAACTAATTTCAACGTAGTAGTCTTTGACCAAAACCTGAAAAACAATTCTAACGTTTCTGTTCTCAATACCAATGTTTCCCGCACCGATGGTGGGCGTAATGCCAATGTCACGGGTGGCTCATTTTCCTTCTTTGACAAAAGTAATACTTGGAACATTGCTGGCTCCATGGGCCTTAGCCAGATTTGGGACAAGCAAGCGGGAGAAACCAGCAAGCAAGCTGATGTAGGCTATGCCTACAGTGTGGAAATGGGCAAGGTGAGCGGTAATTGGCAGTTTCAATTAGGACGCCAAGTTGAGTCTGATAATTATGAAATCAACGATATGGGCTTTCTCAGAGCACCTAATGAAGTGAGCCACTTCGTTGAGTTTGGCTATCGTAAAAATGAACCCTTTTGGAGGCTTAACTCTTTTTCGACGGATATTGAAGTCGAGCATATGCAGACTTTTTTACCTCGGGAGTTTGACAATATGGGCGTAAGTTGGAGTGTAGATGGTACTTGGCAAAACTTCTGGAATTCAGGTTTTGGCGTAGGGGGCAGCCCGATTGAGCAGCAAAACCATTTCGAGGCTCGTGTACCGGGTTTTATTTTTCGTAAGCCTGAGTCCTATCGATTTTACGTCTATACTTCCACTGATTCTCGTAAGCGATTTCAGCTAAGCGCCAACGGTGGCTTTTGGCAACGACCTGCATGGAATCAATTTGATAATTGGTTTCGATTGAGCCCGCGTTTTCGTGTCAATGACAAGCTCACCCTCAATCATAGTATTAATTTTACAAATCGGCGAGAGGAAATTGGCTACGTCAAGCGTTTTGCCCAGGCCAATGATGATTGGCAGATTATCATGGGTCGCCGTGATGTTTTGAACATTACCAATCTATTTACCACAAGCTATACTTTCAATGAAATGATGGGCCTCAATCTGAGAGTGCGCCACTATTGGAGTAAGGTTGATTACGACAAGTTTTTTGAGCTCAGTCGTGATGGCTATTTATTAGATACTGATTATACAGGGCTAAATGATGAAGGCACCGAAATTGACGATACCAATTTCAATGCCTTCAATGTAGATTTAGTTTATAATTGGCAGTTCGCGCCGGGTAGTTTTCTTTCCCTAGTTTGGAAGAATCAGATTTATACCTTCGGTAATGATATTACCCCTGCTTATTTTGAAAACCTCTCGGCTACTTGGCGCTCACCTCAGCAAAATAGCGTCTCGCTGCGAGTGATCTATTTCTTGGATTACTTCAATTTGCAGCGTGCCTTTAAGTAGACTGTATCCCGAAAGCTTTCGGGAGTATTCAGTATAGAGAAAAAAGGCCTTACTGAACTATATCAACCTATTTCCCTAGATCTAAATACTAAATACTATTGCCTAATTACCTAAGTCCTAGTCTAAGGATCCTGGTAGATTCGCCCCGTAGGCACCATATTCCGCCTTTTTGTCTTTTTTGGGCTTCGGATAGTAATTGTTTCTACGATTGACATCTGCCATGCGGTAGCTGGGGTCAATCTCTATTGTGGCTACTTGGTCAGCGCCTTGCGCTAGTTGAATGTTGTAAGTCGGATTGACCCAAGGCCAGTCTTCCAAGAGGGTGCGTTCGGCGGAGCCGTACCAATTCTCGTTTTTCTCTCCCCGCATGATTACCATAGGAATGTAATAGTAAACCTGACTACCATCTTTGTAAGTGACTACCACATCAATAGGCATGGGCATTAAACCTTCGCGTTTTAAAGTAAGGCTTTGGCCTTCTAGCTCGAAGCCATAATCGATCGTCTTGGTAGAATTGATCCAATACTCAAAATACCAATCAAGCTGCATGCCGGACTCTTTTTCCATAACTCGCTTAAAGTCTGTAGGAGTCGGATGTTTGAACTTCCAAGTCTCAAAGTAACGACGCATGCCTCGCATGAGAGTCTCTTCTCCAATGACATAACCAAGTTGGTGGAGACAGATTGCCCCTTTTGAGTAGGAGGCTGTACCATAGGCTCGGTTCCGATTGTAATGATCGGCATGAGTCGAGCTGGGTTCCTCAAAACCTGACTCTACTAGGTTAAGATAACCGATATAGGAACCCGCATGAGGGTTATAAGAAGGACTCGTCCGCAGGCGGTTAATCACAAAAGACTCAGCATAGCTCGTAAAGCCTTCGTCCATCCATGGATAAAGAGATTCATTGGTGGCCAAGGCTCCTTGAAACCAACTATGGATTGCTTCATGTACTACCACTCCAATGAGGCTATTTAGGCCACGCTTGCCCGTAACTAATGTCGCCATAGGATACTCCATGCCACCGTCACCACCTTGGATGATCGAATACTTTGTATAAGGATATTTACCAAAGTTGGCGTTGACGATTTGAAAGCATTTGGCCGCAAAGGGTTTGAGTTGGTCCCAAGTAGTTGCGACATCCTTTTGATAGAAAAAGTGTAGCTCTGGCCCTCCTTCTACTTCTAAACGATCGTGCACATAATCGGGATCAGCAGCCCAAACAAAATCGTGTACCATTTCCGCTTTAAAGTGCCAGGTCAACTTTTCGCCCTCTGCCATGGGGGGAGTATTTTCGATGGCAGGATTGCCGTATCCTTTACCGATTTGCTCTGGATTTTGTAGGTAGCCAGTGGCAGCTAGCATATAAGTGGGGTCAATGCTGATTTCGACATCAAAATCACCCCATACGCCGTGAAACTCGCGCCCAACGTAGGGGTTTGAGTGCCAGCCTTCGTGATCATATTCGGCCATTTTGGGATACCATTGAGACATCGAATAATCGATACCTTCGGCATTATCGCGGCCTGAGCGACGAATCTGTAAAGGCACCTGGCTATTGAAGAACATATCAAAATAGGCGCTCTCGCCGGGTAAGATAGGCTCGTCTAAATCAACTACCAATATGGTGCCCTCAACACTATATTGCACTGGACGACCGTTATGACTAAGACTATTGATCTTGTGGTAGCCAATCTCATTTTCGCTTAGAGCCAGAATCCTGCTCTTGACTCTACGATCTGGATCGACTATGGTACGTGAACGAACATCCATCATACTATTGGGCTGAAAGGCGTTAAAGTAAAGATGGTAATAGACCCTGCTTAGCGTATCAGGAGAGTGATTGACATAGGCCAGTTGTTGGCGGCCGGTAAACTGATGATTTTCGACATCAAAGTCGATTTGCATCTCATAGTTTACTTCCTGTTGCCAGTAGTCGGCTCTTGCCGTAAAGGCAGATGCGCAAAGGAGGAAAAGTAATAATGATTGGCGAAGCATATTTTATGGGTTATGAATCGATAGAAGGCCCAAAAATAAAAAAAAAGACGGGCTAAGTGGCTTTTCTCGCATTAGCTTCGTCTTAATAGGGTCGGGATACGTAAATTATCGCAATGAAGACCTCTTATCTTTGGATTAGCACCTTGTTAATGTTATTTGCCTTGCAGGCGAACGCTCAAACTAAGCTGAGCTGGACGACTTTAGCGAAGCTGACTTTTGAGGCAAAAGGTTCTGAAAGTGGTGAAGTCCCCGTCTTTGGGGAAGAGCTTAAAGCTCTGGATGGAGAATTGGTGCTGATCGAAGGCTTTATGTTGCCCTTAACCGTGGATAATAATCGCTTTGTGTTGTCTCGCTATCCCTTTTATAACTGTTACTTCTGTGGCAATGCCGGTCGTGAGACCGTGATAGAATTAAAACCCATAGAGGAAGATTGGGAATTTGACATCGATGATCAGGTCAAAATCCAAGGAAAACTCAAGTTAGTGGCCGATGAAGAGGGGCTGATCTTTGAACTGTTAGAGGCTAAAGAGCTTAAATAATAACTTTGAAGTACGTAGACAATAATACTTAGTATTGAGACCGAATGGTTCAACGAGACTTTTTTACTCTTTACCTAATACTTCGCGATAAAATCACTTAGCAGACAAGATAGACTTAAGGGCTTTCTGCTTCGCAGAACGCTTTTTTCGGTAGGCATTAGCCGCTAATGCTTATCTAAGGTACACTCAAGGAATAAGCGTTCTGCGCAGCAGCGCTAAGAAAAATGCTTGCGCAAATTGACAATATGAGCGATAATCAGGCCTACCGAAGCAGCATAAACCACATAATGGAGGTAATCAGCGTAGGTTTCAAATATGACCGCTAGGGCTAAAGCGGCATAGGTTGTCCAAAGGCTATAGCGCAAAAACTTACTTTTGGTATGTTTGGTCGAAAATAATACCGCCGCGAAGCCAAAGCCTAAAAATAAATAGTTCCAGGCTGGATCTAAGAAAAAGTGGCTATGCTCATGTAGATGGGCAGAAGTCCCCAATATGATTGGCCCCGCTAAGCAATGAACCAAGCACACAATTGCACTGACAATCCCTACAAAATCGGCGGTCTGCTTCCTGTTTTTGGTCGAGCTAAACATCTAGTTTATAAATTTGACGCAATTTATACCGACATTGCACAAAATGCAACTTTGTTGCATTTTGGGGAGGCAAAAATTCTATATCTTTGATTTTGCTCACAAAATAGTATGATAAGAACCCAAAATCTATCTTTCGCTTACCGCCAATCAACAAGTATCCAATTTCCGGATATCAGTTGTGCTCCAGGTGAAAGTCTGTTGATACTTGGCCGTTCCGGCACGGGCAAGACCACTCTATTACAGTTACTAGCGGGAATTCGCAAACCCGATCAGGGTTCGGTCTTTATTGGCCAGACAGACCTCACTCAGATGTCTCAACGAGAATTAGACCTGTTTCGGGGACAAAACATTGGGCTAGTTTTTCAGCAATCCCATTTTGTCCGCTCCTTGAGTGTTAAAGAAAACCTTTTGCTGGCTCAACGTTTGGCTGGGGTAAATAAGGATCTGGAACGGATACAATTCTTGCTTTCGCGACTCGAACTAGCGGATAAGTTGGACCAAAAAACCCAAAATCTCAGCGTGGGGGAGCAGCAGAGAGTGGCGATTGTCAGGGCGATCCTCAATAAGCCTCGTTTGATCTTAGCCGATGAACCAACTTCTGCTTTGGATGATGAAAATTGTGATGAGGTGTTTCGCCTGTTAAGCATCCAAGCCCAGCAAGAAGAGGCGGCATTGATCATCGTGACGCATGACAATCGCCTCAAAAGTCAAGTGCTGAAACAGGTCGAAATGGAACCTATCACCTATTAAGGTAATTTAAAAATAAGCTTCATTCTTCTTTCATATTTGAACCTTCAACATTCAAACGGTGTCAATACTCAATCTTAGCTGGAAAAATTTACTCGCAAAACCGCTCAATACTTCTTTGAGTCTGTTGTTGCTAGTATTTGGCGTAGGGACGATTTCCTTACTTTTTTTGCTGAACTATCAGCTTGATAAGCAACTCAAAGAAAACGTACGTGGAGTGGGCTTGATCATCGGTGCTAATGGTAGTCCCACGCAGATTATGCTGGCTTCCATCTACCAAATTGGTAGCCCTACAGGCAATATAGAATACGAAGAGGTGGAGTCTTTTGCGGAACATCCCGCTGTGAAATATGCCATCCCACTTTCCTATGGTGATGGCTATAAAGGCTACCGTGTAATGGGAACTAGCCACGATTATCTCAAGCTCTATGGAGCAGAACTCGCAGAAGGTAGGCTATGGGATGAGGTCTTAGAAGTGGTTTTAGGAGCAAGAGTAGCCGCTGAAACGCAACTTAAAATTGGCGACACCCTAGTCATCGGGCATGGTCTCGAACTACATACAGATAAACCCCTCAAAGTAGTTGGTATTTTGGGGCCTGACTACTCGGTAGTGGACCAATTGATCTTAACGGACTCAAGAACACTACCTGCTGTGCATGACCACGATCATCAGCATGATGAAGAAGAGCACGACCATGCTCATGAAGGGGAAGAGCATGATCATGAGCATGGGGAGGAAGAGCATGACCACGCTCATGAAGGCGAAGAGCATGACCATGAGCATGGGGAGGAAGAGCACGACCATGAACATGAAGGGGAAGATCATGACCATGAGCATGCTGAAGAAGGGCACGATCACGAAGCGCATGAACATGAGGGGGAGCTAGGGGAAATAACGGCTATGATGCTGTCTTTTGAGGAAGGCAAGGAAGGGATGTCGTTACTGCTGTCAGGCATGGTCAACCAAAATCCCAAACTCAAAGCAGTCTTGCCAGCGGCCGAGCTCAGTTATATCAATAAACAAATGGGGGTTGGAGTAGGCACTCTGAGAGCTTTTGCGATCATCATCATGCTAGTTTCGGCCTTGAGTGTGTTTATTTCGCTCTACAATAGCCTCAAAGAACGCCGCTATGAAATGGCTTTGCTGAGGTCATTGGGGGCTTCTCCCACTTATTTATTGTGGAGTGTATTGCTCGAAGGACTTATGCTTTCGCTTTTAGGCTTTTTATTAGGGATTGCAGCCAGTCGGGCCGGTATGTGGGTCCTCTCCAATGTATTGACTGAACAATATCATTATGATTTTGGCGCAGATTTTATTCTTTGGCAAGAAGAAGGTGTGTTAGCTTTGATTACTTTAGTAATTGGCTTCCTCGCGGCAATCATTCCTGCGATTCAAGCGTATAATACACCTATAGCCAAAACATTAACGAATGCCTAAATCCTTTTTGATATTCATATTAGTGGTATGGGGTAGCACACTTTTTGCTCAAAACAAGATTAATTGGACCTTTTTGTCCGACGTTCAGTACAGTTACATTCAAAATTACGACGCCAATGTTTGGTATGGTACGCCCACCTTTGGAGACGCTATCAAAGCCTTGGAGGGTAAAGAAGTGATCATCAAAGGTTATGTCCTGCCGATGGATATCGATGGTAATCAATATGTGTTGTCGGCCAATCCCTTCAATACCTGCTTTTTTTGCGGGGGAGCAGGGCAGGAGTCGGTCATGGAGTTGAGATTGGCCAAAAAGCGACGTAAATACGAAACCGATCAAGTAGTAACATTTATTGGTATCTTGCGGTTGAATGATGCAGAGCTGGAACTCAATTATATACTCGAAAATGCGCGTCCTTATGAGGGTTAATCTTGGGCTACTTTTATTGTTGGCAATAAGCCTTTGGGCTTGTAAAGAGGAGGCAAAGACTCCTGCGGAGAACGCTCCCATCGAGCCTAAGCAAGGCATTAGTTTGACTAATAGCATGGCCGCCAACGAGCGCAAAGAAGTAGTCATCCCCGAAGGTTATCAACAAATCAATTGGGGAGACCTAGCGGACGTTAAATTTGAGCCCAGATATTTTGAACAAGCAAAAGATTCTCTTCTTTTTCCCACCTTTGGCCCTGCAGTCAAAGTCTTTGAGGGAGAAAAAGTGGCCATTTCGGGCTTTGTGATCCCTGTTACCTATGATCGTTATGTGCTCTCTGCCTATCCCTTTAGTCAATGCTTTTTTTGTGGCAATGCCGGTCCAGAGTCGGTGATGGAGCTCAAAATAGCGGATCTCGAAAATGTGCTTTTTCACACTGATGAATTCCGCACTTTCGTTGGCGATTTTAAGCTCAATGATTCCAATATCGATCAGCTCAACTACATCTTGGATGGGGCTTCAGCGCTTTAAGTTTACTGCTGCGCAGAACGCTCAGTCATAAGGCTAGCATAAAGCCTATGTGTCTCTGTGCCTCTGTGTTCAATCTTTGGTTTTGCTCACTGCTGCGCAGAACGCTTGCTTGCGCGCTTCAATAAAGCAACAACTTCACACTTTGCTTTTTCGTCTCAGATTGCCAACGTAAAAGATAGACCCCTTGGGCCAATTCACTTATCTGCCAATCTAATTGAGACTGGGTTGCCTCTACCCTCTGCTTCGCAAGCAAAGCCCCATTTATATCGTAGAGGCTCAATTCACCTGCGCTGAGACTAAGCGTTCGGCGCAGCCGTAAACTACTAACAGAAGCATCATAACTGTAGAGCCACCCAAAACCAGCGAAAGCCTCGATGCTGGTGTTGAAGGCGCAAATGGAGGGAGGTGCATTGCTATAGTCATAAGTAACACTATCGCAGGAAGTTACATCAGGCGCGGCACCCGCATTGATAATTTGCGCCTTGGGACCATGATAAATCGTATTGATGGTTTGGCTCCCTGCGTCATAAGACGCCATTTTGGGGATATAAACCGTATTGAGACCGCCTGTGGTCCCACGATAATATGCGCCGTCTTCTAGAAAAACAGTATTGAAATTACCGCTGAGAACGAGACTGTCTCCCTCGCAGACCCATATATTTTTACTAGATAAGGTGGTGTCCCAATTTTGATTGACTTGTAAGACCTCCGCTGGGATCGCAAAGTTACATTCTGGAGGTGTCCAAGCATCAAATAGGCTTTGCAGGGAATCAATCGGTTCCTCCCCAAAAGGAGTCTGATCTACTACGAGATCCAAATAAGGACTGCCATAAATATCATTGGGGCGGGCCACGCGAAGATAGGCGGATCGGGAGGAAACGCCTTCGTTGAGGCAACGGCTATCAGCTCCCGGGACATTGGCGCCTTGCAGGGCTTCCATTAAGCGTTCGGCGAGTGAGCCGCTAGCATTGAGAAATCGACTTTCCATAGAGTCCAAAATCTCTTGTCCGGCCAATATATTGCCTTGGATGGCGTAGTAGGAGCCAACGATCTGATTTTTATAATCAAAGCAATCCACTCCGGTAAAGGCGGCGGCTCTGGGTGAACCATCGGGCGCCAAGTCTGCGACCCCATACTGCCGCTCCTGCGGATTGTTTTGGGCATCATTGGCGATTAAAAAACTGATGACTTGATCAGGAGAATCGCCCATGAGCATCCGATTTCGGGCATTGTTTTGGTTGACACTGAGATAAAAGGATTGAGTGTTGATGGCACCGCGACCCGGGATTAGATCGCCAATAATGGATACCCCTCCGGTGACGATACTCGCATCTAAGCAGGAAGCGCCAGCACTACCTACTTCTCCTGTAATACTGTCCACCGCGACGATGGAAAAAGTATCCTGAGCGGCCAATAGGAAGGGAAATACGAGGATGAGGAAAATAATGCTTCTCATAAGTGGGAGAAATATTAGCCTTTAAAGAGGCTGGGAAAGTTAACAAAAAGCGGCGCCCCAAAGAGCACCGCCCAAATATCGTATGTTTGCTTATGTCCCTTCGTTTTGGGCGCGAGTCAGTTTTACTTCATCTACGATCACTTCGCTAGCCTCATTGCCCCAACTATTACGGATATAAGTCAAGAGATTGGCAATTTCGGTATCAGAAAGGAAATCGTGTGGAGGCATAATACCGCCATAAATCTCTCCTTTTACTTCGATTTCTTCGCCGCTAAAGCCATTCAGGACCACCATAATCAAAGATTTTGTATCTCCTAAGACGTATTTAGTATCTACGAGTGGAGGATTTAGCCCCATAGCGCCTTGACCATCTGCTTGATGGCAGGCACTGCAATATTGGCGATAGATTTTTTTGCCTTTGCTCATTTTTTCCGCATCCAAATGGGCGGGAAATTCTGAGAGCTGTTTTTCTTTTTTGTTTTGTTCTGGCTCAGCTCCACAAGCAGCAAGGACAAGCAAAAGTAAGATAGAGACTAAGTACTTCATATTGAGCGTAAGTCGGTTCTAGGTCCAAGATTAGGCGTCGCCATAATAAATAATGCGCCAAATCCTGCCGGAGACAGAGTCTGTAATATAGAGCGATCCGTCTGGTCCTTGCGCCAAGCCCATGGGGCGATGCAAGGCATCACCGGGGCTTTTGACCTCTTCGATGCCGGGAAAACCAAGGGCAAACTCTTCAAAATCTCCACTGGGCATGCCGTTGGCAAAAGGAATAAACACCACTTTGTATCCTTGCTGCTCTTGCGGGGCACGGTTCCAGGACCCATGAAAGGCAATGAAGGCGCCGTTTTTATAGCGTTCTGGAAATAAATCCCCAGTATAGAAGAGGAGGTCATTAGGAGCCCAGTGAGCAGGAAAGGCCATGGCAGGCGCTTTGATACCCTCACATCTGCCTTGTTTTTTGCCATCTCCTCCATACTCAGGAGCCAACATCTTTTGATTTTGAAAGTGATCATAATAGCAGTACGGCCAGCCAAAATCATCGCCTTCGTTTACTTTGAGAAATTCCTCCGCCGGTAATTCCGCATTATCTGATTCTTTATAAAAATCAGGCCATAGTTGGTAGATATCATCTCTACCATGTTGAGCAAGAAAGAGAGCATCCCAGGCGCTGCTCCAATCGATAGCTACGGCATTGCGAATCCCAGTCGCATATTTGATACCGTCCTCTTGCAATGTCTGACCGGTTTTATTAGCGTCAAACTGCCAAACTGAGGCTGCCCATTCGCGTTGCGGGCAAGGATCTAGCCCCGGAGATCCTTTGCTGCGCGCCTGCTCTTGACAAGCATTTGAAGGGCCACCTATGTCCACATAGAGATGACCCGCTTCATCAAAAGCGATGGCTTTATTGGCATGTTGGCCCTGCCGAGGAAAGCCGGTAACGATATCTTCACTTTGCTCATTGGGCATCAAAGCATCGCCAGCAAAACTGTAGCGATAGACTGCAGTATCACTGGTAGCATATAATTGATCTTGATAGATTGCGATTCCGGTTCCAGTATAATCCCCAAAACCTACCTTTTCGTCTGCTCTGCCATCGCCATCATTGTCGCGTAGGCCTAGGATGCCCGTTCCTTCATCTGTCAGTTTGCGGAGCTTGACAAAAATATCGCCATTGTCTCTCACAGCAATATGCCGCACCCTGCCCAAATCGTCTGCTACAACGGCCGCGCCAAATCCTTCTGGTAGTTTGATCCCTCCGTTGTCGGCATCTGCGCTAGGGTAGGGGGAACTACTTTGGCTTTGTTTGCTGGTTTCGGCACAGGCACCTAGGGCTAAGAGTAAAACCAGTGCTGCCAAATAGGAAAAAGTAGGGGATAAGCGTTTCATTAGTAGGTAATAGTTTTGAAATGCAAAATATCAACTAACATCAAAAAGATTTTGTTGCTATGCAAGGGCTTCCTTTGCTTCATTGGATTCTTTAGGCTTTCCCTTGAGCCGCCAGAAGGTTGCCAACAGTGAACCAGAAATGTTCATCCAAGGCCCAAATACCGTAGCAGCTAGCCCCATGGTACCGGCCAATTCCATGCTTACGGCGATCCCAGCGGCTAAGCCACTATTTTGCATACCTACTTCCAAGGCGATGGTGCGGCAGTTTTTTTCCCCCATGCGGAACGCTTTGCAAATGCCGTAACCCAAGAGATAGCCAATGGTATTGTGGGCGATGATGATCAACACCAAAGTCCAGCCTACCGTTTTGAGGCCTTCATGACCAACGGCTGTGATCACTAAGATGATAAAGCCAATTCCAAACATGGAGATGAGCGGCAGAATTTTCTTGAAGATAGGAAAGCGATCTTTGCGCCAAGCGTTAAAAAGCAAACCTAGGCCAATCGGAATAATGACAATCATAAAAATACTCCTCATCATTTCTAAGACCGAGATTTTGACTAACTGATCGGCAAAAAGCTTCATCAAAAGGGGCGTCAAAAAGGGAGCCAGTAAGGTCGCCACCGCGGTCAAGGTAATAGAAAGGGCGAGGTTGGCTTTGGCCAAATAGGACATAACGTTGGACGCGAGTCCAGAGGGTGAACACCCGACTAAGATAACGCCAGCGGCAATTTCTGGAGGCAGCTCTGCTAGACTGACCAAGGCGTAGCCCACCAAGGGCATCAAACTAAACTGACAGATGACCCCCACGAGGACTGCCTGAGGCATCTTGATAACATTTTTGAAATCTTGCCATCGAAGTTCTGTACCTACCCCAAACATGATTAGCATGAGAAGGGGCACAATCAGGCGCTTGCTTTCAAAATCACCAATGTGTGTAAAACGCTCAGGATAGTAGAGGGCTAGAAGCACCACGGCAAAGATACTGATAGGAAACAAAAGACCTCTTAAAAGCAATTTGCGGGCATTTTGCGATTCGCTGGTAGTCGTCATACCAGAAAATACGTCATTCTTTTACTGCCGGCCAAACACCTGCTCTATCACTAGGTCGCCTATTTGAGGGCCAAAGTGGAAGGGGTCTTTAAATAATTCCTTGTTTGAGGTGAGGGCGCTCTTTTGGTGAAAATCATGTACCGGACCTAAGCTATGCAAATCGGTAAGGAAACGTTGGTAGGCTTCTACCTGCCCATACTCAATGATTTTGTCCTGTAATTCGACATGGGTAGGCAGGATAATAAATTGATATTCAATGCCTTTTGCTTTGCAAAACGTTACTACCTCTTGTAATTCTAAATAATAGCTAGTAGGATAAGCATAGTCCCGATAAAAGGTTTTGGCGAGGAAGCTTAATTGGTGCTGCCAAAATGCTTCCTTGTTCATCATCGGTTTAGTGAGCACCGTTTGTTGGCCGGTAATTTGATCTTTTAGTATATAAAAACAGCTCTTAAGTACTGACTGGTGGATGAGGTAGCGATAGGGGTTTTCGATGAGTTCTTTGGCCTCCCGGCAACGATTGTCATTGTTAAAGGCATTATAGCGGCCAAAATTAATGCCGAAGCTTACGCTTTTTAATTGAGTCTGCTGACTAGCAAACCAAAAGGTTTCGATCATTTCAGGGACTGTTCCGCCACCAAAAGCAAAATTAAAATAGCGCTTGCCGGTGATGCGTTGCATTTGCCCTTCTGTGAGCCCCTCCATGCGTGAGTCTCCTAATAAAATATCTGCGACGGGCTCCTCGCGAAAGCGTAAGTACTTCCAAAAGGTGTAGTTGAGATGAAAAGAGATATATTCTTTTTCGGAACGGGGGAGATAAGCGTTCTGTGAAACAAAATCAAAAGGATCGATCAAGGCTACCCCGCCAAATATCAAGACAAAGGGAAGACTTAGTATCAATAAGCGACGAACAAAGGCGGTTATTTCTCGCTGCCACATAATCTAAAATTGGAAGTAAATAAATTGCGCCGATTGGTTAAAGGCTCCAAAATAGAGGATCCAAGCTGCCAAAAGGTAGTAAAAGGTATAGCGAAGCCAATTGGGGATCCTGCCCATTAGATGAGGGAAGTTTTCCTCTCCGATTAGCCAATCGATGCTAATCAGGAGACCAAAGGAAAGCATGCTATAAATAAATTCTTGCCTTGCTCCGATAAAGCTCCGCAAGGCCATCCCAAACTCTGAAAGTGAACTGATTTGCCCAATAAGGTTGTCAGGAATACTGGCGATCAAGTCAAATGCGTCCTCCACATTATTGGCTCTAAAGAAGATCCACGCCAAGCACACAATGATAAAAGTAGCGCTGCGATGGATCCAACCAGCCCCCCTGGGATAACGACCTATTTTCATCAGCCAAGCCTCAAAGGCTGAAATTCCACCATGAATAGCGCCCCAGATCACAAAAGTCCAAGCTGCCCCATGCCAGAGTCCCGAGACCAAAAAAGTGATTAATAGATTACTCAGCCAGCGAGCAGTACTCGTACGATTGCCTCCCAAAGGGATATATACATAATCTCTAAACCAAGTAGATAAGGAGATGTGCCAGCGACTCCAAAACTCTTTCATAGACCGACTGAAGTAAGGGGTCCTAAAGTTTACCATCAGGTCAAAACCAAATAGCTTGGCGGTGCCAATGGCGATATCAGAGTAACCAGAAAAGTCGCAGTATATCTGAAAGGCAAAGAAAACAGTCGCTATCAAAACGGTGATTCCGCTAAAGTTTTCTGGGCTGTTGAAGACTACATCTACATATGGCGCCAGTCGATCTGCGATGACCACCTTTTTGAAAAGACCCCACAAAATAAGTTCTAGTCCTTGGCGCGCTGCCTCAGGACTAAAATTGCGATCTTGTTGAAACTGAGGTAAGAGATGGGTAGCTCTTTCTATTGGTCCAGCGACTAATTGCGGAAAAAAGCTCACAAAGGCGAAAAAGGTAACAGGATCTTTGCTGGGCTCCAGTTTGCCTCTATAAATGTCTATGGTATAGCTCAGCGTTTGAAAGGTATAAAAGCTAATCCCAACTGGTAGGATGATATTAAGTGTAGGCCAGTCCAAACTGAGCCCAAGGCCGCTTAATCCAGCTATAAGGGAATGCAGGAAGAAATCATAGTATTTAAAGACTCCTAGCATCCCAAGGTTACTCAGCAAACTGAGGCCTAGCCATCTTTTTGCAATCGTCTTATTAGGAGACTGAGCTACTTTAAAGCCAATTCCATAATCGATAATGGAGCTTAGAGCAATCAAGGCCAAAAAGCGATAATCCCACCAACCATAAAACACATAACTGGCCACCAAGATCAGTAAATTTTGTGCTTTGAGGTTTTTTCGCAGGCTACTCCAGTAAAGGATAAATACCAGCGGTAAGAAGATGGCAAATTCGATTGAGTTGAACAGCATATGATCTTTGAGATATGGTTCAAATCTATTTCCTCCCCCAGTATTTTCCCGCTGATTGTAAGGAGTATTCTTTCACCCATGTAAACTCTATTATTTTTGAAATTTATAGGTTGAACTTATGTTTGATTTATATATTTTATCATTTATAAAATTTGATTAATGGGAATATATTTGTCCAAATAATAGAACCCATATGTCAAATAAAACAAGAGTTGCTATCATTGGTGTAGTAGGAGTGCCTGCCCGCTATGGGGGCTTAGAAACGCTCGCGCACCATTTTGTACTAAACCTTGCCAATCGCTATGATCTAACAGTTTATAATACCAAGACCATGTATGAGCCACATGAAAGGCCAGATACATGGGAAGGGGCCAAAGTAAAATACATTCCTTTTAAAGCCAATGGGGCCCAGAGTGTGATTTACGATATCATCGCTATGCTATGGGCAGTTTGGAGCCATGATGTGCTAGTCGTACTAGGGGTTTCTGGAGGCCTAATCATGCCTTTTATTAAGTGGTTTTTTCCCTCCAAAAAGTTGATAGTTAATATTGACGGACTAGAATGGAGACGACCCAAGTGGGGTAAATTTGCTAAGTCATACCTCAAATTTGCCGAAAAGCTCGCCAACCGCTACGCAGATCGGATTGTGGCTGACAATAAAGGTATCCAAGATTACGTAACCGAAATCTATGGGCGCGAATCTGATATGATTGCTTATGGCGGGGATCATGCGCGGAGCGCGGAAATCCTAGCAGAAGATCGCGAAGCCTATTCTTTTTTAGCCGGCCGTTATGCCGTAAAAGCTTGCCGGATCGAGCCTGAAAATAATATCGAAATGATCCTCGAAGGCTTTTCACGCTTTGAAGACATCTCTCTCGTGATTCTTGGCAACTGGAACGATAGCGCCTTTGGCCGCAGCATGCGCCAAAAATACAGTAAGTATGCTCACATACACATGTTAGACTTTATTCGTGATATGCGGGTATTGGATATGTTGCGAGCCAATTCTTACGTCTATCTCCATGGCCATAGTGCAGGCGGCACCAATCCTTCTTTGGTCGAGGCGATGAACCTAGGGCTGCCGATCATTTCTTTTGACGTAATCTTTAATCGTGAAACTACGGAGAGCAAAGCGATCTTTTTTGACTCAGCTGATAAGCTTTTAGCTGAACTTCGTCAACTCACTCCTGAAAGCCGAGCCGCTACTGGAGAAAGTATGCGTGAAGTGGCGCAACGCCGTTACACCTGGAAAGTTATTTCAGAGCAATACGCCACTAGCATCGAGAAATCCCTACAAGCCAAGCCTTCGCTTAGTGGTGATAATTTGGAAACTCAATCGGCGATTTAAGCTGCGTTTCAACACTTTTCTACATCTGCACCTTCCCGATGAATATTAAATGGATTTTTTATAGCTGGATATGCCTCTTCCTTTTAGGAGGGGGCCATCTCCACGCTCAATTGGTCACCACCATTGCTGGACAGGCGGAGGTAATCGGGGATACCGATGGCCCTGCCTTAAGTCAGGCCTTATTTAATAATCCTCATGGCATTGCCGTGGATAAGCATGGTAAACTGTATATCGCAGATCGTTGGAATCATAAGATCCGGGTGATGGATATCCAGACCGGACAGGTAACTACCCTCGCCGGGACGGGACAAATTGGTGCTGATGACGGCCCCGGCAATGTAGCACGTTTTTATGAACCTTGGGGTATTACCTGTGATGAGGATGGAACAGTTTATGTCGCCGATACCAAAAACTTCCTCATTCGTAAGATCGATACGCTTGGCAATGTTACCACTATTGCGGGTACAGGTAGCTTTGGCGTACAAGATGGTCCTGCCTTATCATCTCGCTTCGCGGAACCCTCAGGCATCGTGCTGGCACCCGACGGCAATCTTTACATTTGCGATCATATCGGTCATACCATACGCAAACTGACTCCCGGAGGGGTGGTTACTACTATCGCTGGGCAAGCCTTTGTCGATGGTGATACCGATGGCGCTGGCTCAGTTGCCCGCTTTTATCGCCCCTTTGATATAGACCTTGCCCTCAATGGCGATATTCTCGTGGCCGATGAATGGAATCATAAAATCAGGCGAGTAACTCCCTCTGGCTTTACTACTACCATTGCCGGTTCAGGTGCCCTCGGCAGCGATGATGGACCTGCTTCACAGGCACGTTTCAATTATCCGTGGGATGTTGCCATGGACTCCGCTGGAGTCCTCTACGTCATGGATGGTTTCAACTACACCGTCCGTAAAATTGAAAATGATACGGTCACGACCTACTGCGGTACTACTAGAAATACAGGCGCCCAGGATGGATTTGGTGATCAGGCTTCCTTTAGTGGTGCTACTGCCTTGGTTTATGACAAAAACACCAACGCACTGTTCATCGCAGATGCTTTTAATGAACTAATCAGGCGGGTAGATCCTAGCACCGGCATCAATCTCCTCAACGATCTAAATCTGGGCCACAACGATACGATTTGTATAGGCACGGACATCCTCTTCAATGCCATGCCATCGGATTTTGTGGGTTATGATTTTTATGTAAATGGTACGCTGACTCAAAGCAATGTCACGAACCTTTTTGGTTATAACTTCAAAGATTCTGGGCCTGTGAGCTTCAAGGTCATCGGAACTCACGCAGACGGCTGGACGGCTGAGTCTCCTAATTTTACAGTAGTCGCTGTAGAGGCTCCAGATGGCGATTTTACCTATGAGTTGCTGCAAACGGGGCCTAATATCAATGAGGTTCGTTTCATCCCCGATGATACTACCGCTCGGTCCTATCTATGGAATTTTGGTAATCCACCATCAGGAGCTGCAAATACCTCTACATTAGTCAAACCCATTCACATTTATCCTGATGAAGGGCCTTATAGTGTGAGTTTAAGGATTTCAAATGGCGGACAATGTGCAGATACCGTTTTTAAAGCAGATTTCGTAGGGATACTCGCCTTGATTGCTAGCCCTATTCAGATGAATGATACTATTTGTCTGGGCGAAAGCCTCAATTTTGCGGCCTCTACCCAAGCCTATAATACTTATCGATTTTATGTAAATGGCATACAAGCGGCGACCTCTGCTTCATATACTTTTGAGGCCGTGCCACAAACGGCAGGCAATTACACGGTCTTCGTCGAAGGAGTTGATGCTACAGGACAAATCTTTCAATCTCCGACTTTCCCCTTTGTGGTGGCTGAACCCCCTATATCTGATTATACTTGGCAAGCCCAAGGGCCAGTAGGAGATCAATATCAAATTGATTTTGTAGATCTTAGTTCAGGTGCCACTGCGTGGAACTGGGCCTTTGGTGATTTGGCCTCTGGACCGCTCAATACTTCTAGTTTACCCAATCCCAGCCATCTATATACCAACTATGGCCGCTTTGACCTTCAATTGATCACTACCGGTGCTGGTGGCTGTAGGGATACCTTATTTGATGTGGGAGCGATAGTCGTAGCAGGATTAGAGGGGCAAAGAGAAGCGGTAAGTGGCGGCTGGCAAGATATGTCCTATGGGGATACTTTATGTGTTGGCGAGCCTATTCAGTTATTAGCGCTGCCGACTGACTTTGCCCAATACGAATTTTACTTAGATAATAGCTTACTGCAAGCAAGTGCTGCCGATTTTCATACTACGGTATTGACTCAAGCCGGAAACTATTCCTTCCGGCTGGTGGGAGTAGAGAGCGACGGCACTCGTGTCGAAGGCGGTAATTGGGAAGTTTATGCCATCTCCCCTCCAGAAGCTGATTTCAATGTAGTAGATCGCAGTATCAATCCCCAAGGCTTAGCAGTAGAATTTGCGGCTGTGGGACCTACCTACAGGGAATACTTTTGGGATTTTGGTGATCCTAATGCCGGCGCTGCCAACCAATCTCAATTAGCTAATCCGACTCACACATACGCTGAATTTGGTAATTATACTGTCAGTCTAATCGTTGCCGCAGGCGGTAGCTGTAGAGATACAGTCAGCAAACTGGATGTCGTCATCTTTAAAGACGAACCCGGTAATCTTTTTATCCCTAATGCTTTTACCCCTAACGGAGATGGCAACAACGACCAATTGTATTTGTACGGCAACAATATTGCCGCTGTGGAATGGTCGGTTTTCAACGAATGGGGAGAGAGAGTCTTCTACACTCAAACGATCGGGCAAGGTTGGGATGGCACCTTGGGAGGCCGCCCATTGCAATCAGATACTTACGTCTATTTAGCCAAGGTCATCTTGGCCAATGGCCAAAATGTAACCTTACACGGACAAACAACCCTATTACGATGAAGAAAGCTTTATTCTATATCTTTTTCTTAACTGGGGTATTCACTTCTGACTGTCTTCAGGCTCAAGACCCCCATCTTTCTCAATTCTTTCAATCACCAGTATTTCAAAACCCTGCTAATATTGGTCGCTTTGATGGTAAGGTCCGTTTGCAAGGCCACTATCGTCAACAGTGGACTAGCATGGCACACGGTTTTGTAACTAGCTCTGCCCATGCTGATTTCAGACTAGCAAATATGGGGGTTGCTGTCAGTTTTATCGATGATAATGCCGGTACTGCAGGCCTCACCCATACCAATGCGCTATTGGGATTTGGTTATCATAAAGATTTCTTAGATATGCGCCACCGATTATCGGTAGGAGCGCAAATGGGTTTTATTCAAAAAGGATTTGATCCAGTTGCCCTTAGTTTTGGCAATCAATGGGATCCAGACTTTGGCTTCGATGGAACCTTACCTTCGGGTGAAAACTTGTTCAACACTCAGCTTACAGTGGCGGATATTAATTCTGGTTTCGCCTATACTTACAAAGCAGCTGAACCTAAGATCCTAATGGGAGCCCATTTGGGATTAAGCTTCGCTCATATCACCCAGCCAAACATTAGCTTCTTCAATGCGGAAGGTTATTTACCCATGAAAACCACTGCCTTCGCGGAACTTGATATTTTGAGTGGTGAGCGTATCCAGATTCGCCCTTCCGTCTTATATGCAAGGCAGGGAACGGCTCGCGAGATCATCGCCGGTGGGCGCTTTCAATACGAACTAGACCAAGAAGTTTTTTTCCATGCAGGGGCCTATTACCGTCTGCAAGACGCCTTGATTCCGTATGTAGGCCTATCTTTCAACGGCATGGATGTAGGCTTTAGCTATGATGTCAATCTCTCTACTTTGTCGCAAGCGACTAACCTCAGAGGAGGTTTTGAACTAAGCATTGCATATATCTGGAACGGAGAGATTAAACCCAAAACCAACTATGAGGCTCGCAACGTGCGCAGCCTAAGAGATCAAGATGGAGACGGTATCAAAGATGGCAATGATAAATGTCCTGATATCCCTGGCCTCAGGCGCTATGGTGGCTGTCCTGATTCAGATGGGGATGGCATTGTAGATGAAGAAGATCTCTGTCCCACTCAGCCAGGGCCAAAAGAACGGAATGGTTGTCCTGCCAAAGATCGAGACGGAGATGGCGTCTTGGATGCTACTGATGCATGCCCTGATACACCAGGCCTAATTGCTTTCAAAGGCTGCCCTGATTCCGACAATGATGGTTTACCTGACGATGTTGACAAATGTCCTCACGAAGCAGGCCCTAGGGCTAGAAGTGGTTGTCCCTCCTCTGATATAGATGCTGATGGTGATGGCATCCCTGACAAGATAGACCTTTGTCCTACTTTAGCTGGCCCTGCCGAACTCCAAGGCTGCCCCGATAAAGATCAAGATGGCATCTCTGATTTTGAAGATGTTTGCCCAGATGTCCCAGGTGAAAAAATCCACAATGGTTGCCCCACCAAGACCCTCGACTCAGATGGAGATGGTATCTTGGATCCACAGGATAAGTGCCCCATGGTGGCTGGCCTACCCCAATTCTCGGGTTGCCCAGATACAGACAAGGATGGGATAAATGATTTCGAAGATAAATGTCCACTTACACCCGGTCTTCCGCAAAATCAGGGTTGTCCAACACAAAATATGGACGCAGATGGAGACGGTATTATGAATTCTGTGGATCGCTGTCCTTATGTGCCAGGTCTGCAAAAATTCCAAGGATGTCCAGACTCTGATAATGACGGTATTTCCGATTTGGATGATAAGTGCCCCACTATTTATGGCTCAATGGCCAATGCTGGTTGCCCCGTAAATGGTATGAGTCCTGCCAATCCAAGCATGCCTGCTAGTACTCACCCAAGTTTTGGGCCGATAGAATTTGATACGGACCAAGCGGTGATTAAAGCCTTCTACTTCGACATGCTCGACCAATTGGCTGAATACATGAGAAAGAACCCGCAACTCAAACTGTTAGTTGCAGGGCATACCGATAATGAAGGGGATCAAATGTACAATATGGTGCTTGGGCAAAACCGTTCCAAAGCCATCAAGTACTACCTCATTTCACGTGGTGTGGCCCCTGAGCGGATCTCTGAACTCAGCTATGGCGAAATTATGCCTAAGAAGGAAAACAATACTGCAGTAGGGAAGGCCCGCAATCGTCGGGCAGAACTGATCCTTGCTAATTAATGTTAGAAGTGTAAGTTGCTGATTATAAAGTGTAAATACGAGTATTTTTTGCTCTTTCGCTTAATGTCTGATGCCATAATAGAAGCAAAGCCCGTCTTTGGAGGACGGGCTTTGTCATACACACACACTAACGAAAACTACAACTACTACTATTACTACTATCGCTTATAAAAAATTTCCTATTAAGTGGTAAGCAATTTGGCAGTGTTTGTTTGTTGCTTACAATTGAGTATTCGTAAGCCGCACCCAAAAGATTCGTAGAGCAAGCGATATTGAGCAAGCGTGTCGATCTAATGAATAAGCGTGTTATCTAGCCCTTTTCAAGGAACGAATTTTTCCTTGTATCTTCGTTAGATGCAAAGTCTGACTGATATTCGTAAGGATTTCCCCCTCTTCGAGCAACATCCTGAGCTCGCCTATTTGGATAGTGCTGCCACCAGTCAGAAGCCCAAAGCTGTATTGGAGGCCATCCACCATTACTACCTAAACGAAAACGCTAATATCCACCGTGGAATCTATGATCTCTCGATGCAGGCTACCCAAGCCTATGAAAGTGCAAGAAAAAAGGTAGCTGACTTTATCAATGCAGCTGAGAGTCGGGAGATAGTATTTACTAAGGGGAGTACTGATGGGATCAATCTTGTGGCCAATAGCTATCTAGCCCCACAATTGGAGGCGGGAGATGTGGTCTTGATTTCTGCCATGGAGCATCATGCCAATTTGGTGCCTTGGCAACAACTTTGCCATGCCAAAGGGGCTCATTTGGAAGTGATTCCTCTCAATGAGCGTGGTGAGATTGTTTGGCGTGACTTCGTCGAACGCTTATCCCCGAAGGTAAAAATGCTGGCTTTTGTACACGTCTCCAATAGTCTGGGTACCATCAACCCAGCGCAGGAGATGATCGAAGAGGCTAGCAAAAGAGGCATTCCTACGCTACTAGATGCTGCCCAGAGTGTGGCCCATTATCCCTTAGACGTACAGGCCCTTGGCTGTGATTTTTTGGTCTTTTCGGGCCACAAAGTCTTTGGACCGACAGGTATTGGGATTTTGTTCGGCCGTGCCGAACGCTTAGAGGAAATGAAGCCCTACCAAAGCGGTGGAGGGATGATCCGCCGCGTACAATATCAGGAAACTAGCTTTGCGCCCATACCCCAAAGGTTTGAAGCCGGTACTCCGCATGTCGCCGGAGCTATTGGTTTGGGAGCGGCCTTAGATTATGTGCAATCGCTTGATCGTGTAGCCGTATTGAAACAATTGGACGCTCTCAAAGATTATGCTACTGAGGTGCTTAATGGTATCGATGGATTGCAAATCATTGGTCAAGCTAAGGCCAAAAGTGGTATTCTTTCCTTTGTGATGGAGTTGGCCCATCCTCATGATATTGCTACCATCCTCAACGAGGCCAAAGTAGCCGTAAGAGCGGGGCACCATTGTACGCAGCCACTGCTTGAGGGCTTGGGGCTACCTGGGACGGCAAGGGCTTCTTTGAGTATTTACAATCAACACTCTGACATTGACCAATTAAAAGAAGGACTACAAACGGTAAAACAGATTTTTGGATGAATGAACGACTGAAAAAGCTTTATCAGGAAGTGATCGTTCGGCATAGCCGTGAACCCTATCATTACAGTAAAGATGCCGATGGCGAGGTGGTAGAAGCCTATAATCCACTCTGTGGGGACCAGTACAAACTATTTATAGAGCAAGAAGAGAGTCTCCTCAAAAGTCTTCATTTTCACGGATACGGCTGCTCTATCTCCAAAGCCGCGAGTTCCGTTATGGTGCAAAGCTTAGAAGGTTTGGATATAGCTCAAGCCAAAGCAAGGGTAGAAGCCTTTATGGCAGTGTTAAACCCTGAAGTAGAACTCGCTGGTCTATCCATTCCAGAGGAATATCTAGCTTTTGAAGCTGCTAGAAACTTCCCCGGTCGCCTCAAATGCGCGAGTCTCTCTTGGGAAACGATGGCTAAGTATCTCGAGAAATAAGTACCTAGACAATAGTATTAAGACCGAGGAAAATGGTTCTATACGGTTCAATAAGACCGCTTTTCTCTGTACTGAATACTCCCGAAAGCTTTCGGGATACTTACTACTCAGTACTTAAAAATTTGCGTTTTTAGATATGATCACTGATATCGACCAACTAGATCTAGAAAAGCGATACACTTACGCAGATTACCTTACTTGGTAGTTCGAAGAGATGGTGGAGCTGATTCGAGGTAAGGTTTTTAGGATGTCGCCTGCGCCGAACGCATTCCATCAGGATGTATCCACTAATCTACATGGTCTAGTTTGGCAATACCCGAGAAAGAAAGCCTGCAAAGTGTATCATGCCCCTTTTGATGTAAGGCTACCCCTACCTTCCGCATCACAGACTGAAGACAAGCTGGACAATGTTGTCCAACCAGATATTTGTGTGATCTATGATCTCAGTAAAATCGATCGAAAAGGTTGTAATGGCGCCCCAGATTGGATAATCGAAATTCTATCCGAAAGTACTGCCCAAAAAGATCTCACGGATAAGTTTAGCCTTTACTAAAATGCTGGCGTCAAGGAATATTGGATCATCGATCCTAGTTTGCATACCCTCCTTGTATATCGTTTAGATGAAACAGGAATCTATGTACCCCTACGTGCTAATCCATTTGTCAAAGGAGAAAACGTTGAAGTAGGGATTTTCCCAGACCTTTCTCTTGACTTAGATGTTGTGTTTGAACACTAAATCTACTTAAACATATCAGCTTTCTTTGGGTTTTTGAGTCTAAACAAATATCCATGAGAAGCCTGCTAGTATGCCTATTAGTCTTTTGTCTAAGTGGCTGCTCCTACCTCCCCGAAAACCTGAGTCCCAATCCTCAAATCCAGCAAACGGAAGACCCTGACTGGATTATCCTTAAACCTGTAAGTAGAATCTTGCGCCAAACTGGGATTATTTATATCCCTGGTGGATTTGTAGACCCACATGCCTATATCTCTGCGGTGGAAGAACTTGTTGCGGAGGAGGGGCATGTCGTTCTCATCCCGAAAGTTTCGGCTAATCTCGCTATCCTCAACATCCAAAAAGCCTTGGAAGGTCCTGAAATCGCTCCAGAAGTTCAAGCATGGTTGGTGGGAGGACATTCATTGGGCGGAGCCACCGCTTGTATACTGGTAGAACAATCTCCAGAAACTTTTGCGGGTTTATTCTTGACAGGTGCCTATTCTAGTGTGGATCTGAGTAGCTGGGATCGACCTGTGCTGAGCCTTTTGGGCGAGTTTGATGGGGTCCTAAGACAAGAAGTATTTGATGAAAGTATCACGAATCTACCTCCGGGCAGTTGGCTCGAAGACTTGAATGAGATGCCAAGCAGCCCTACAAATGGACAAACCATTTATCATGAAATCAAAGGAGGAAACCATGCTGGCTTTGGGGAATATGGTCCTCAAAGAGGAGATGATGAGGCTAGCATTAGCGTCGCGGAGCAGCATCAGATTGTCAATGGTTTTATGAAAGCCTTTCTGCGAGCGAATAATTTAGACGGATAACCCACCAAATAGAATCTCATGAGGAATTGTATCATATATACTGTCCTGATCCTGTTGCTCCCACTTGGGGCTTCTGCCCAAGAGTTGCAATTCAATATGCTGTCTTTTAATGGGATCGCCCAAAATGAAGGTAGCGGCTACTTTTATGGAGGCGGTGGTTTGGAGACGGCCTATATTTACCCGCTCGGCGAGGCTGCCCTCCATATCGGTGCTGAATATCGCTTCATCGACTGGGGGAACCAGCTCAGTTTGACCTTGGGTTATAGAAGCGATTATTGGCAGCAAGGGGATTGGAGTGTGTCGGGCTTGAGCAAAGTCCAACTAGGCGCTGCCCTTTTCAATAATGGAAGTCTATTTGCATGGGGACTTAGCTATCAGTTGCAAGGACGCTGGCAATCCCAAGGGCGATTTTTCGGTACCCTAGGCGTTGGCGTTCGATATTCCAATGCGCCAAGCTATAAAGAGTTTGGCCCCATAGACCGCCTTTGGGAGCTACCAATTCAGTTGGGAATGGGTTTTCGACTCGATCAAAAGGGAGAATCTCCTTAGGATGCATGATTTTTCTGTATCTTTCTCCTGAAATTGATCTCGGCAACCCAGATACATGAAGAAACAGCTTGCTGAATTAGCGGAGGAACTGTCAAGTCGGATAGATACGCTTTGGGCCCAAGAGCAGCCTACCGAACAGTGGGATTATATGCTAGAAACGGCTCATTTTCTAGCCGATGCGATATCTGCCTTAGCGGAGTCTGCTAGTCAAAATGAAGCAGCAGAAGAGGAAATTCTCGCTTTTATCATCATCTTTGAATGGATCGAACAAGCAAAGAATTATCTGATTCTTTGGCGGGATATACTATTTGAGTCTCAAAAAGCCGCCGCTCTCCATCTCGACGGTGCACTTGAACAAATCCAGTTGAATGATCTGGCAGAACGATCGCAAAAGCTCCAGCTTTCCGCGGCCCAAAGTCTCTTCAAGCTACCAAATGAGCGCCTTGAGGAATTAAATGCCAATCCTCGGTCCCTCAATAAACAATTGAGTAAATGGCAATTGCTCAAAAATCCTTGGCCCGTTTATCAAAACCAAATCAAAGAGATTGCGGAGCAGTGTGCCCTGCTACGCAAAAAATATAGCGCTTTTTTTGACTGCATTATTCATTACCAAGCGTCTCGGGCCAATATTAGGCAAATGGTAGTTTCTTGCGAAAATGAAGTCGCTGGTATCGTTGAATCAGCCCAGAATGTGGTGGCGTTCATCGAAGATGTACTCAAAAAAACCGATAAACCGCGCCCCGGCAAAATTATCAATCGTTTGGATGAGCTAGAGTCCAATTTCTTATTGCCGGACTATCTTACGCTATATACTGAGGCCCAGGAAGTAACCACTAGCTTGCTTCCCCAAGAGGCTCGCATACCTGTCGAAACCGATGGAGGGATCATCCTATATCGGGACATGAATCTTCGGCGAAAGACCCGTCAATGGTTGGAAACCGAGGTGAGACCGGCTTTGTTAGAGGTTTGGGAAGAAACGCAACTCAGCTCTAATAGCTTCAAGTTAGCCTTGGTCAATGTGCGCAATCGGGCCATTTTGATCAACAATGAATCAAGCGCTCCTGCCGAAATTAATCATAAAGATATTTGCCAGCCCATCGAGCATTTTTTAGAAAATGCAGAGATCTGGCAAAAAGATTTGAGGGAAAATAAAGAGGTCATTGAGGCTCGGATTGAGGAAATGTTTCATCTTTCCAACGTCTATACAGTCTCGCGCGAGTTCCTGCCGATTCCTTTGCAAACTACGCTCCGTCAGCTACGCTTGGATGAAAACCCCCTATTTGCGCGGGTAGAGACATGGTATAAAAACGCTCAAGAATGGTTTCGTACCCTAATCTCTAGAGTAGAGAGAGAGGAGAGCCTCAGTATATCTGAGAAAATCGTCCGTGTGGTCCAAGCCCGTAACCTGAACCGCGATGCCTCCAGCTATGCTGGTATTTTTCTCACCAAAGGGTATATCGGAGAATCGTTCGCTGTAGGCAGACAAGAAGAACTCATGCGCATCAAAAAGTTGATCAACAATTGGCGCTTGGGTTATCGAGGCTCTGTATTGCTACATGGCCAACGATTTAGTGGTAAGACTTTGACAGGAGATTGGATCGCTAACCGCTTCTTTGGAGATAGTTATGTGCGACTACGGCCAAATACTAGCCTTGAGTTTCAAGGCAGAAGGCAAGAATTAGGCTACAACCTAGAAGAGGCACTTGCTTTCGTACGGAAGTATGGTTTAAATCAACCTTTCATGGTTTGGATCGATGATCTGGAGCTTTGGTGGAATGATGAAATCTCACTCAGTAAGAACGTACGCAGCCTCAAAAACTACATCAACCAATACGGGCACTCCCAGTTTTTTATGGTTTCGACCACCAACTGGGTTCGCCAACAGCTAGAGACGGTTTTGGACCTGACACAGGTATTTCAGGCAGAGGTCAATTTGGATCGCATGCACTGGGAAGACATCCATCAGGCGATTTTGATCCGACACGGGGCTACTCACAAGACCTTAGTTGACAAAGAAGGCAATGAGTTAAGTGGACAGCAATTCGAACGCATGATCAAACGAGTTTATAATGCTAGCCGTGGTAATCCGGGGGAGTCTATGATGCGCTGGTCGATGTACACGCGCGCCAAAGGCGAAGAAGAGGTTACGCATAAGTTCCGCACTTTATTTGCCTTGCCCGAATTTCTCAATTCAGATCAGGAGATCATCCTTCGCACTCTGATGATGAAAAAACGGGCCAGTCAGCACCAATTACGCAAGATATTCGGCCCTGCCTATAAAGAAAAGTATCGACCTATGATCCAACAAATGCTCAGTCTTGGGCTGCTAAATAGGCGTATGGGAGGCGAATTAGAGATCAATGAAGTGCTGGTCAACGATATTGGTCGTATGCTGGAGCAGCGCCACGTCCTAACTTTTAACGCACGCTAAGCATGGAAGCACTACTAAGCCCCCAAATCAAATTGATCCAGTGGTTATTTATCGCTGGCGGGCTCTTGGCGCTGTATTTTTTGATTCAGTTGTTGTATCGGCTCATTCGCCGAACGACTATTCTTGGTCGTGCCCAAGCACGGGTAAAAGAGTTGTTTTTTGCCATCCAGCTACTCTACGAGCCGATAGCTTTGATCATCCTTTCGATCAGTTTTGTCTTCGTACATCCGCTCTTTTGCGGTTCATTTGTCCTGCTGTTCTTTTTGGTCGGCTTCAATCAGTTTCGCAATTATTTGGGGGGTAAGCTGGTGCAGCTCAACCATATGTTGGAGGCCGGTCGTAGATTGCGATTTCAAAATCTCAATGGTATCATCAGCGATATGGGGCTATTGGGATTGTATATGCAAACCAGAGAAGGGCGTCACTTTGTCAGCTACGCTCAGCTACTGACCCAAGGTTACACCATCGTTTCGGGAACCGAAGTAGGGGGCTTTTACCAATTAAGAATCGAAAATCCAGAGAAGGAAAATTTGATTAACAATTCCGTTGAATTGATGGATATGTTGACTACCCTGCCTTATCTGGATTGGAATTTTAAGCCTGAAATCAGCGAAGAATCAGGCAAATATAAAGTCAAACTTCTCGTTCGTGAAGAGCTTCATCTCAAGGAGTTGATCAATCTCATTCAAGAACGAGGATTACAATCTAGCTTATTGCGTGCTTAGGACGCATCAAAAAATGGAAAATGGCTGAACTAGATACTTATACATTATTGATCTCCGCTTCGGTGATCATTATCCTATCCTTCCTTTTTGGAGAGCTCTCTCGCAAGACCAATATCCCTTCAGTATTGATGCTAATCGTACTAGGGATTCTGATCCAGCTCGGGCTTGAGACCCAAGGGGTCATCGTTTTGGATATGGATCTGCTGCCAATATTGCGGACCGTCGGGACGGTGGGCTTGATTATGATCGTTTTGGAAGCCGCTTTGGAGTTAGAGCTTAAACGAGAAAAGGTGGTGCCAATTATAAAGGCCCTCCTAGTAGCTCTATTGGGGCTGGGAGCTTCCGCTTATGCAGCGGTCTTGATCCTACAAGCCTTCATTCCAGAGATGGATACGCTGACCGCATGGCTTTACGCCACGCCAATCTCAATATTGTCTTCGGCAATTATTATCCCGAGTGTAGGAGCCTTGTCCGAAGTCAAGAAGGAGTTTCATATTTATGAAAGTACCTTCTCAGATATCCTCGGTATCATGCTCTTTTACTTCTTGTCGGGTCTAGTCAATACTGGCGAAGAAACCCATAGCTCTGGAGTAGGAGACTTTTCGATCAACGTATTGATCACCTTGGCACTCTCCTTTTTGGTCAGTTATCTATTGGTTTTGGTCTTTCAAAAGATACGCAGCCATGTCAAACTGTTTCTGCTGATCGCAGTGCTATTATTGCTTTATGCCGTAGGCAAGAAATTCCACCTTTCCTCTTTGATCATCATTTTGATCTTTGGATTGCTGATATCCAATATGTCGATCTTTTTCCAAGGCCCGCTGCGTCGCTTCCTGGATTTGAAGAAGGCAGAAGAGATTTATGAGAACTTGCATGTGGTTACCATGGAAACTGCTTTTGTCGTGCGGACTTTTTTCTTCGTGATCTTTGGTTTGACTATCGTTTTGGACTCTCTCCTTGATGCCAAAGTCGCCCTGATCAGTGGCGCTATCATTTTATCTATATACGTCATTCGATGGATATTCCTGCGCATCTTCCTCGGCAAGGATATCATGCCGCAGTTGTACATTGTCCCACGCGGTTTGGTAACCGTACTGCTCTTTTATGATATCCCCGATGCGGTCAAGACTGACGCCTTCAATCCCGGTATCTTATTGTTTGTGATTATCGTCACTAGTTTGATTATGACCTTTGCCTTGATTTGGGACAAAAGGAGAACCGGTAAAGCCATACGGCAAGCACAAAGTAATCCTGTGGGAATTGCTCCTTGGAAGGCCCCCACAGCCCAAGAAACTGAAACTGAGTCAAGTAGTCATTAATGTGAGATTTTTGTATTAAAAATGCCCAGAAAACTACATTTTCTTGTGATAGTTCTGTGAATTCCTACCCCTAGTTTTGTGTTGTTCAATAAACAATAATAAACATGAAACTTACAGGAATTATCTCATTCGTATTTGTGCTTTTAGCATTCACTGCTTGCCAAGAACCAGAGCCCGTAATCATTGACTCTAGCTTGCCGCAAGGTACTTTCACCGCTCAGTTGACCGGTTCTTTTGTAGAACAAAATGGTACAGGCAGTACTGGTACTGCAGAAATTGGTTCTGACACCGAAAATGGTCAGTTTCTTCGCTTCGGTGATGATTTCGTTACCAACCTTGCCACTGGTACGGTAACCGTTTACCTTTCTACTTCTCAGGACTTCGTTGCCGATCCGATGAACGGGAACCCAGAACTACAACTAGTAGGTGCGGTCAATTCAAATGGTGAAACCTTCTTCAAGTTTGACGCTGCCCCTGCGGCCAAGTTTACCCACGTCATTCTATGGTGTGGCTCTGCAAACATTCCTTTTGGTTACGCAGCACTGCAGTAAATAATGCTTACCCAATTTTATAGGCTACCATTTCTCCTCAAGTGGGGAATGGTAGCTACTTTTTGCTTCGCCCTTCTGCCTGGTTTCGCCCAGAGCGGGTGGGTCAAGCCCAAAGGTGAGCTCTATTCTAAGCTGAGTCTCGGGGCATTTGCTTCCTCAAAATATTACAATCTCAATGGAGATTTGTTGAACACCGCTCAGTTTCGCCAGCTTAGTCTAGGGCTTTATGGAGAGTATGGTCTCACGGACCGAATTGACGTGATTATCAACTGGTCTAGCTTCAAAGCCCAAGGTTTTGAAACGACTTCTACCGTTGCAGGCATTGGGGATCTAGGGTTAGGGATCAAGTATGGAGTTTTAAAAGGCGTGATACCCGTCTCGGTAACGATTATGCCTGAATTGCCTATCGGAGCTCGCAACCTCTTTGCCCAGAACAAGGAAATCTCTTTCGAACGCATCAATCTGCCTACGGGAGATGGTGAGTTCAACCTACATACGACTCTTGCCGCTTCTTATGGCTTTGGTGCTATGCCCTTTTACCTCAATTTATTTGGCGACTATAATTTTCGCACTGGTTTTGCCGGCAATGATTTTCGGGACCAGTGGACTGCTGGTTTTGAATTTGGTTGGCAGTTTCATCCCGACTTTTGGCTAAAAGGAGATATCCAAGTCCAAGAAACCATAGGTATGCCTACCCAGCTAACCGACTTTATCCGTTCAGATGGCACGACCTTTACGGGCTACGGTTTTGGTTTGTTTTACCGTCTCAACGATACTTGGGGGCTCGATGTCAATTACCGCAACTTTACGGATTTGATCGTGCCTCGTCGCAACCTTTATAGTGCGGGCTTTATGAGCCTTGGCCTGATTTACGAATTGAAATAAAGGCAGACTGTCTTTTTCGCTCAGGATTGATTTCCTTTGCGGCATGAATCGACTACTGGTAGGAACGCAAAAGGGCTTGGTGATCTACGCTCGTGGAGAGCAAAATTGGTATTGTGAAGCAAGCTCTTTTGTTGGCCTGCCTGTCACTATGGTGTATTCCGATCCTCGGAACGGTACGTGGTGGGTAGGGATCGCGCATAAGCATTGGGGGCAAAAGCTGCATCGCTCCTTTGATCAAGGCCAAAACTGGGAAGAGGTAGGCGTACCCAAATATCCCAAAGGAAGCGAGCTAAGGCTGGGTAAAGCAGCCAGTTTGCGCCAGATTTGGGTGATGCAGCATGGCGGATTAGATCGTCCCTACCGCCTTTTTATGGGTACCGAGCCTGGGGGACTATTTATGTCCGAAAATGGAGGGGATTCGTTCCACTTAGTGGAAAGCCTTTGGAATCACCCCTCCAGGCCAGAGCATTGGTTTGGGACAGGGACGGACTATCCTGAGATACATTCGATTGTTGTAGATCCTCGCGATAGTGATCACCTTTACGTCGCAGTGAGCTGTGCAGGCGTATTTGAATCTAAAGACGGGGGACAAAATTGGCACCCACGTAATGAAGGACTAGTAGCTGCCTATCTGCCAAATCCCAGCGTAGAAGTTGGGCATGATCCCCATCGACTCCTGATTTGTGCCAGCCAGCCAGAAGTGCTCTGGCAGCAAAATCATTGTGGGATCTTTCGTTCTACCAACGCCGGTCAAACTTGGGACAACGTTACTGATAAAAACGGCTTAGCAGATTATGGTTTTGCTCTTGCCGTTGATCCTAATGATCCACTCCGAGCTTGGGTAATCCCCGCGACCAGCGATGCAATCCGTGTAGCGCCTGATTTGGCCTTATGCGTATGTGTAAGCGAGGATGGTGGCCAAAATTGGCGGGCTTTACGAGAGGGCTTACCGCAACAACATACCTATGATCTCGCTTTTCGACATGCCTTGGATCTTAGAGCGGGAACGCTTGCTTTTGGTACTAATAATGGGAATCTGTATATATCAGAAAACTTTGGCGAAGCTTGGCAGTCTGTCTCGCAACAACTAGCGCGAGTCAATGTGGTGAGCTTCGCTTAATTTCTGCCAATATCTTGTACATATGAAATCTCTTGCCCTTTGTATTGCCCTGTTATGGCCACTCTTCTCTGCAAACTCTCCTAAGGCGGAGCTACAAGGCCTCAAAGTCTCTGATAACGGACGTTTCTTGATTAAAGAAGATGGTACGCCTTTTTTCTACATGGCCGACACTGCTTGGGAACTATTTCATCGCTGCAATCGCGAGCAGGCAGATATGTATCTGCAAAAACGTGCTAGTAGGTTTTAAAGTCTAAATATTCGGGTAGAGGTGCCGGAGTTTAATCCTTGCTTCTTTATCTTGGAATTGCCAATCAATGGTTGCATTTCGATTATTCCTATCGTTTTGCCAAGCATATACTTGTTTTTTCATTTC
>JBCCQN010000069.1:0-35737 GCA_039024315.1 Bacteroidota bacterium | reverse complement strand
CCTTGGAGCGGGATCAAGCCATTTGCCTACAATGCCTCAAAAGCGGCACTCAATTCCTTTACCGTACATTTAGCCGCAGCTTTGAAAGACTCCAATATCAAGGTTAATTCTGCGCATCCAGGCTGGGTAAAAACGGATTTAGGAGGCGATAATGCTCCGCTAGAAGCTCCTGAAGGGGCAAAGACTTCCGTCAACTTAGCTTCTGCAGATTTTACTGGAAAATTTGTCCATCAAGGGGAAGAAATAGCCTGGTAAATGCTAATCAAAGTTGGATAAACGGAGCAAATAATCTCGCTTTGTTTATCCAACATCTTATTTGGCACTGCCTTTTTATTATAAACTAGTTCGCAACCTATTTACCCCCTAACTGCTGCCTTAGCCAGGGGTGGCCTTTCGATCAGATTAGCGGTATTTGCGAGTTCATTATGGTATGGATCATTTATCAATAAAGCTTGCCAATGATTGACACACTGCCTGTTCATCATTATAACCGTGCCCTTGATTTTCATAAATAAATAGCTTGTAGCTACTGCTATCCCGCCCGATTTCATTTAATCGATCTTGTAAAACCTGCGCATGCCAAACCGTAGTTTGTTCATCTTTGGTTCCTTGATGCACTTCAAAAGGCGGGAGTTTATCTGCAAAAAAATATGGGGAGCTAGCGATCATCCGTTTCCGAATTTGTGCGGGAGAATCGGCTGGTGTAAAGAAGGCGCGAGCGTAAGAAGCACCCACTCTTTCATTGGTAACAACATATTCATCTAAAAACTTAGTATGAGTAGAAGTCGAGATGAGGTAATCCAATTTATCCGTAAGGCCTCCCATAATCAAAGCGACAGTCGCCCCTCTACTAATCCCCATAGCGAGTACTTTGGTGCTGTCTGGCTTATCGCAATATTTTATTACCGCCTCCAAAAAAGCCGTTGCATCCTCTGCTGGCCCTAACCATGGGTCTCCAAAATAGCCCTCAGATCTGAAGCAAAAACCATCACCTCTGAGTATGCACCCTCGGTAGGAAGGCAAAATGGAGATGTACTGATCACTTTGCTCAGCACATCTAGCTTGAGTAATTCTGTTTAACTTCGTGATATCAAGTCCGGTGCCGCCTCCCTCTAATACCATCAATATTGGGGCATTTGTTATATCAAGCTGATCGGGAATCCGGATCGCCCCAAAGTGTTTTTTGCCATTGACTAAATGGGAGATGACTTTGACCGAGTCCCCATTGGGTAATTCTGCTTGATACACTACCTCAATGCCTTTAGGCGAAAAGTCCTTCTCTTTCCATTCTAAGAGAATCTCCTCTAATTCTTCATGGGAAACTTCCTGCATCAACTCGTTTAAAGGAAGGCCCGGATCAGTATTGGTAGGAAAATCCGTCGCCAACTCATAACCCTCGCAATCATTTAGCCCTACATTTACTAAGTAATTGAAGGTGGCATCAAATTGAATGAAAAAGAAATCTAGCAGAATGAAATAGAATAGAAATACGATATAGGGGTAGTTTTTCCTGACAGTAATGATGCTTAAAGGCAAGATAAACAGTGGGATAAAGCCAAAATGTACGGCCGCTTTGATTAAGCCATCTTGCAGAGGCGAGGATATCAGAAATCTAAATCCCCAAAATCCTAGGAATAAAAATGAAATAAGCAGTAGCTTAAGATTCTCCCGTTTGTCCCTTTCGTCTTTGGTGGCAAAGTATTTTTTTGTTAGAAAAATCAAATAAAAGAGGAGTACAAACACCCAACTGTAAAAGATAGCCTGAGTAGGAAATGGAATAATCCTGCTATAGCCGAGCAATCCCAGCAAACCTAGTACCGCTCCAACGGATACTCCGATTTTTATCCAACGCTTGTCTTCAGCCGCCGCACTCTTGCTACTAAAAAAGAAAAAAAGGATCGGTACAGTAAAGCCACTTGCTAGGTATAGACTGGTAAAGACTTGGACCCTAAATGCCATCATCATGCCTAAAGAAAAACTAAAGCCGTGAAAAAAGATGGTTACAAGTGCTAGCAAGGCAATGCCAAAACCTAGCATTTGCCATGTCCAAATTTTAGATTGTCGATAGGATTGCGCTAACTGTAGCAAGCAACTAGCGATTAGCATCGCAGCACCTACAAGCACTGAAACTGCCCCTATTTGTATTGATCCACCAATGGTAGTGAACAACCCAATTAGGTATAAGCTTAGCGAGGCATTTATTAGGAACAATTTGATCTTCATAGGGGGAGTATTACGGACTGCGGCCTTTTAGGTAAGGAGGGTAAAGTATTCAGTACAGAGATAAAAAGTCTCCCCGAACCATATAGCGCAATGTTCCGAGCTCATAATGCTGAATACTATTTTCTAAGTACTTAGGCGTTTATTCAAATATCTTGAGCAAATATATATCATTATACAATGCATCACAATTCTATGCATTAACAAATTGCCCTAATAGAGTAAAGAAAACTCAGCCTTACTTAAGTATTATCACCGGTTTAGCCACTGCTGCGCAGAACGCTGGATCAAATTCTGGTGGTTAGTTAGCTAAAGCAATCCGAATGATTATAGATAAGCGTTCCGCGCAGCGGCAAAAATGACAAAGGTCCCTCGCTCCCGTACAGTAGTCGGGACTCGGGAAGACCTCTAGATTTACCCTGTGGCATATTGTCAAGACCTTGTTGAAAACATCAGGCATTTAATCCGTGTAGAGGGTGAACTATCGGGAAGTCATAGAGATGATCCCATTGTCATGCTGAAACGAGCCGAAGCAACTTTTAGCACCAGCGTTCCGCAAAGCGGGAATCCTAATTCGCAGCATCCTACAGAAATCAACAATGCCCAACCGAGCAATAAATAGCTTAAAAACAAAGTACTCATTGCTTGAGGCATAATCATTATCTTCGAGCTTAGGCAGGTAATACTTCCTAGTCATCACTATGAAGCAAATCATCCGACATATCGAGTTTAACAATAAGACCAATCCAAGATCTTACTTTGAATTGGTGCGTATTGAAAAATTATTGACCCGTGAAATGGATCATGATATTGGCAAAAATCATATGGTGAAATTTTTCATCATCTTTTTTGTGCTTGAAGGGGAAGGCTATCATACGATTGATTTTGTAGATTACAAGTACCAACAAGGGACAGTCCTTTTGATCCGCAGGGACCAAATTCAGAAGTTTTTTAGGAGCACAAACGTCAAGGGTTACTTGCTGGTCTTCACGGAGGATTTTATCATCAGCCACCTCAACCAACTAGAGGCACTGAAGGCATTTCAGCTATTCAATGAGCTCTTAAGCTTTCCTAAAATAGAGTTGGATAAGGCGAAGGAAGAATATGAAAATTTTGTGTCCCTCGTCCGGCAATTGGAATGGGAATACCACTTCAAAGATGAATATTCGATTGGCATTGCACGCTCGACTCTACATATTTTGATTACCAAATTGTTTCGGATCAAATCAAAAAATCATCAGCATTTAAAGGAGAAAAAGTATTTGGCCGAGTTCTTGGCTTTTCAGCAGATGGTAGAAAAAAATTGTTTTGAAAATAAAAAGGTGATTGACTACGCCAGAGAGATGGGGTTTTCTACCAAGACCTTGAATAATATAGTCCAAGCGATCGTCAACAAACCCGCCAAAAGATTTATTGACGAGATTGCCATTATGCAAATCAAAAGATTACTAATTGGAACCAATCACCCTATCAAGACGATAGCCTATGCTTCCGGTTTTGAAGATCCCACTAACTTTTTTCGATATTTTAAAAAATATGTCGGTAGCTCACCGGAAGTTTTCCGAAAGTCCCATCAATAATACTACTCGCTCCCCTCTTTTCAGGCTTCATACTTCACAAGAGACAGTTTTAGTGTTTCAGTGAGAGTCGGTTTAGGGTTTTCTGCTTCGCAGAACGTTCGGTCAAAACAGGCCCAATCACCTATATATTCCGATCCTTCGGAGCGAATGAGTCATGCATATTTTCCCTTTTTGACACTAGATAGAGTGATTTCGATCATTCGCATTTACGATTCTCTATTCATATTTGTAATGATTGTTTGTCCTCAATCATGAACGCAAAATGATAAAGTCAAGCTCATGCGCACAAATCCTACCAACTATCCTAAAAATAAGTTTGCCTAGTGGCTTCAACTTAAGTAGTGAGTAGTAAGTATCCAGAAAGCTTTCGGGAGTATTCCGTACAGAGAAAAGCGGTCCTACTGAACCGTATAGACCCACTTTCTCGGGTCTTAATACTGAATACTACTGTCTAGGTACATAAAAGTCAGTTAAGGTAGAGTGGGATCAAGCGCCGAGCAATGTGGGAAGAGATAAGATGTTGATCATGGAACTCACACAAAAAGAAAAAGTTGTCGCTTTATTGAATAGCTTCAATACAGGAGACCAAGGCCCCTTTTCGTACATCAATCCTCAAAAATACATTCAGCATAATCCAGATATAAGCAATGGATTGGTAGGATTTAGTGCCCTAATGCAAAATGCCCCACCTCAGGGTTTTAGTGCTAAAGTGATCAGAGCATTTGAAGACGGAGATTATGTCTTTACCCATACTGAATATGAATTTAATGGCCCCAAGATTGGGTTTGACATTTTCCGTTTTGAAGGTGGTTTGATCGTTGAGCATTGGGACAATCTGATCAAGATTCAAAAACCAAATCCAAGTGGAAGAACTCAGATTGACGGGCCATCTGACATCATGCATAAAGAGAAGACTAAAGTCAATAAAAGTCTGGTGAGCAATTTTATTCAAGATGTCATTATCAATCACGAATCTGATAAAATAACTCACTACATCAACCCCACTATCTACCTCCAACACAATCCCGCCTTTGCCGATGGTATAGAGGGTTTTGGCAAAGCCATGAAGTATTTAGCAGAAAACGATATGGTGATGGAGTACGACAAATTACACTTAATTATAGGCGAAGGTAACTTCGTATTAGCGGTAAGTGAAGGCAAATTTGGCAAGGGCGAGCACACTGCTTTCTATGATCTATTCAGAATCGAAAAACATCAAATCGTGGAACACTGGGACGTAATCAGCAAAATTCCGCCACAGGCCGAGTGGAAAAATGATAACGGAAAGTTCTAGTCAGTCAGACTTCAAAAGTAATATCATCTAGTTCAATCAATAAATAATTTAGGGTGCATTAATATGCATCCTCCCCTACTATTTAATCTTTAACCTTATAAAATCTCATGAAAAAGAATAATCTATTGACCCTTATCCTCACCCTCTTGGCAGGGCAAATGACCGGCCAAATATTAGAATTGACGGTAAGCGACTCTAGCTTCTTCCCAGAAGATATCACAATTGTCAATAATGTGGCATATATCAGTGGTTTAGGAGACGGGACGGTTCGTTCTTTTGATTTAACGCAAACGAACCCAACTGCCCAATTATTTGCTGCGGCGGATTCTGGTTTTAGCCAAGCTTGGGGCTTGAAAAGTGACGGCAGCGTATTATTGAGTTTGCTAGACAATGCCAATTTTGCTGGAGGAGCACCAGGCCCTAGCAAATTGGTCGAATATGATCTTGCAAATGGCCAAAGAACAGCAGAGTGGGATTTGCCAACGGGTGCAATCGGACATACGGTATCGATTGTGGACGGCAAATATTACGTAACGGATTTTGGGACGCCTAGAATCATGGAAATAGATCCCAGTAGCAATACCGTCAATGCGAGTTGGTTTACTAGCTCAGATTGGGATCCGATGATCAGTGGGATTGGTGGAACTATCTACAATAATGATGGTGGTTTTTATGTTTCTCAGGGTAATAAGCTGTGGTATTTGCCGATTAGCAATGGGATGCCCGGGACTTTGAATGAAGTTGCGGTAGCAGGAATAGATATCATCGATGCTGATGGTATATCTTGGGTAGATAGTCAAAATACTTTGTACTATGCTACTAATGATACCGGTGATCCTGCTAATGTGGGTACAGTCTTTAAGCTTGTGTTTACCGATGATACTACAGCTACGGCTAGTGTAATAGAAAATGGTCTAGATGACTCTTCAGGTTTGTGGTACTATGAAGACAATGGTACTGAGTACCTATATGTCCTTGAATCTCAATTTGGTGCCCTATTTGGTCTCAATAGCTACGAGCCTCCATTTAACATAGAGATTTTGCAGTTATCGGCTGGGACCCCAGATAGCCTCACAACGGATGATGTGGACTTTTTCCCTGAAGATATCGTCATCGTTAACAATGTGGCGTATGTCAGTGGCTTGGGAGATGGTACTGTAAAAAAATTCAATCTCAATCTTGAAGATCCAATGGCACAGCCATTTGCTGAAGCGGACTCTGGATTTAGTCAAGCTTGGGGCTTGAAAAGCGATGGCACGATCCTCCTAAGTTTGTTAGACAATGCCGATTTTACTGGTGGTGCGCCTGGTCCTAGTAAATTAGTCGAGTATGATATTGCGACTGGTCAAAAAAATGCAGAATGGGACTTACCAGCAGGTGCCATTGGTCATACAGTATCAATTGTCGATGGGAAGTATTACGTTACAGATTTTGGAACCCCTCGGATTATGGAGGTAGATCCTAGTAGCGGGATAGTCAATGCTAGTTGGTTTACCAGCCCAAACTGGGATCCAATGATCAGCGGGATTGGTGGGACCATCTACAATAATGATGGCGCCTTTTATGTCTCCCAAGGCAATAAGTTATGGTACTTACCGATCAGCAATGGGACCCCCGGTGCATTGACAGAAGTTTCAGTTGCAGGGATTGATACCGTTGATGCCGATGGGATCAGCTGGGTAGACAGCCAGAATACGCTTTATTATGCGACAAATGATACCGGCGATCCTGACAACGTGGGGACGGTATCCAAATTGGTTTTTTCTGATGATACCACAGCTACAGCTAGCGTGATTGTCAGCGGCCTTGATGATTCTTCTGGTCTTTGGTACTACGAAAATGATGGACAAGAGTATGTTTTTGTCCTCGAATCACAGTTTGGTGCTTTATTCGGTCTCAATTCTTTTGAACCACCTTTTAAGATCAAAATTATCAATTTATCAGATTTGACCAGTATTGAAAATACACTAGCATCCACTACAGATATTTCGGTAGCCCCTAATCCATTTTCTCAATCGACTACTTTTGAAATTACCCTGAGGGAAGGAGGCGAATTTCAATTTCAAGTTTATGATATCAGTGGCAGATCGATAAGAAACGAAAGTATCAGATTAGAGAGCGGGATCAACAGATTTTCTTTCGATGGACAGCAATTATCTCCAGGGATTTATAGCTATCGGCTAAGTAATCAAAATGGATTCATTAGCGGTAAAATGATTCTTAGCAACTAAAAATTGTAGTTTATTTGATTGGGAGGCATTATAAAACAATGCCTCCCTTTTTTATATCTATTAGATATTACTTGATCGTCAAACAAAAAAAATCAGCTTAGCTTAGTCCACAATCTTTGGTCATAAAGCTGCTGCGCAGAACGCTTATGTCGGCTTTGTTATTTTAAATACCGATTGGCCTGTATCTTGGGTTCTAGAATTCTTGTAAAATTAAGCCCACAATCCACAAACATGAAAAATAGTAGCATTCTATTTACAGTTTTGGCTCTTTTGCCCTTAGTCAGTTGTCAGCAACAAGAGCCACCAGTCTTAGAGCCATTTTTAGATCCCCAGATTATTCAAATCCCTGGTCAAGAGTTTTTCATTAGAGGCACGATTGGAGGGGAGTCTTTTGCTATTGAGCATTTGTCAAGAGAAGAGCAAAATCTCCCTATGAGCGACGCATTTGATTTTTCGTCTATGTTTATTGTAGAACCGGCTAATCCATTTACACGCAATAAAGTATATTATTCAATCATTTTTGGCATTACCAATCCTCAAGAAGAGACACTAGCAGAAGTAGTAAGGGCAGGCAGCCTTGCGTGGCTTAAGCAAGAAGAAAATCCTACAATCCCAGAAGCTTTTGTCAGGAGCCTTGAGTGGGAAGAAAGGAATTACTCTAGCTTATCACCAAGCAATAAGAGCAACTCATCTGATTTTCACATTAGTAATATCGAATTAGTAGAACTTGCCGAACCATGGAGTATCCGCTTTACAGGTAGGATGTATAAACTCGAAGGTAACTTTCAAACCACTCTCTACACCACGAACGACCTAGAGCAGGATAGCGTTGAGTTGGTGATTGAAGAATTTAGTGCCTTATTTCATGATCCGATCCGCTAACCTTAGCGGTAATCAACTTTATTCGAGTAGAGATGAACGTTCTGGGTAGCAGACAATAAGCCCACAAAGATCCCTCGCTTAGCACTCGGGAGGACATAGGGATTATCCCATTATCATGTTGAGTCCCGACTACTTTACGGGACCGAAGCAACTTTAAGCACCCGCGTTCCGCAAAGCGGGAAAAATGACAAAGGTCCCTCGCTTAGCACTCAGGCAGACACCTAAGTGATTGAGGTGAAGGTCTAAACCTATCTAGTTACCATCCTGAGCTCCGTCTAAACGCAAACGTTCTGCGAAGCAGAAAAAACCCAAGAACTCCCTAAGTACAGAGAAAAAAGGTCTCCCTGAACTTTATTGCCCGATTATCCTAGGTCTTAATGCTGAATACTATTGGCTAGGTGCTTAATACTTAGGGTGAAAATATTCATGCATTCTGCTTTCCTTATCGATTTTGCTTTGGGCTTCATTGGCACGTAACTCAATGCGCCGAATTTTACCGCTGATCGTTTTGGGCAGAGACTCTGGAAATTCAATAATACGAGGCACCTTGTATTTAGCGAGATGCTGTTCTGAAAATTGAAAAAGCTCTTCTGCTAGCGTCGCACTGGGCTCTATCCCTTCTTTGAGCATTACAAAGGCCTTGACCGCATAGCCTCTCATCTCGTGCGGACTAGCCACTACCGCAGATTCGACCACTGCATCATGCTCGATGAGGATACTTTCGACCTCAAACGGCCCAATCCGGTAAGCAGAGGCTTTGATCACATCATCATTGCGGCCGATAAACCAGATATTGCCATCTTCATCTCGGTAGGCCTTGTCTCCGGTATAGTATAGGTCGTTTTTAAAAGCATTTTGCGTGCGTGCGGTATCATTGAGATATTCCAAAAATAAGCCATTGGGAATTCCGGTATTGGTCCGGACACAAATGACGCCTTCCTCTAATGCGGGGACTTCGTTGCCCTCCTCATCACATACTGCCACTTCATACATAAAGGTGGGATGCCCCATCGAGCCAGGTTTGATATTTTGCCCTAATATGTTGCCGACAAGAGCGGTAGTTTCGGTCTGGCCATAGCCGTCTCGAATATCAATGCCAGTGGCTTCTTTCCACTTTTGGATGACATCTGGATTAAGAGGTTCACCGGCAGCACAGCTAGTACGTAACTTGAGCGCGTAGGAAGCAATATCTTCTTGAATAAGCATTCGCAATACAGTTGGAGACCCGCAAAAAGAAGTGATCCCATACTTTTGCATAGCGGCTAATTGCTCGCTCGGTACAAATTTATCCACCTGATTAGCGAAGATGGTGGCACCGGTATTCCAAGGGGCAAAGAAGCTACTCCAAGCAAATTTGGCCCAACCGGGGGAAGAAATATTGTAGTGCACATCCCCTCTACGGCAACCCAACCAAGAAGCCGTAGAAAGATGGCCAAATGGATAGGTAAAGTGAGTGTGAACCACAATTTTGGGTAGTCCGGTAGTACCAGAGGTAAAAAAGTAAAGCACGGCATCATCCGCTTTAGTAGGCGCAGCTCCAGCTTGCTTGGGCTGTTGGAGATAGTCTTCAAAGGAAATCCAGCCTTCACGCTGGCCGCCGAGGCAAATTTTTAGTTTGATTTGTTGCCCAAATTCTTTTTCAGCCTCGTCGATTTTAGGAGCATTGGCGAGGTCCGTGATGAAGACTTCTGGAAATAGAGATTCAAAACGGTAGATCAGGTCTCTTGAGGTAAGATTAGTTGCCGTAGGCATCATCACAAAACCGCCCTTGATCGTAGTGAGAATACTGATCCAATTGGCGGGAACAAGAGATAGCAAGGAGTAGATACGATCGCCCTGCTGGGCACCATGGGCCCTCAATAGGTTGAGAAATTGGTTGGCATGATCGTAGATTTCTTGGAAGCTAAAGCTTTTTTCCTGTTCCGCATAACGCCAGATCAAGGCTTTTTCGTCGCCAAAGTTTTTGACATTGAGTTCATAAAAGATCTCTTCCACCCAATTGAATTCTAAGGGCTTTTCAAGACTAAGGTTTTTGAGTTGGGCAAATTTTTGTTGATAGATCAGTTCGCGCGCTTTTTGGTAGTAGGCTTTTATCTTCATGCTTATTGAATGGTTGAAGAATTGAATAGGTGAATTATTGAATCTAAAGGCTTATTCGCTAATTCAAAAATTCAGGCCTTCAATCATTTTTAGTATTAGGCCAAAAATGAGGGCTTATTTGCTCCTTTTACCCAACTTTAAAGTGTCTAAATACTAGCTATTTTGGTCTAAATACTTGATTTAAGCGTTCCGCGCAGCGGCAAAAATGACAAAGGTCCCTCGCTCCCGTACAGTAGTCGGGACTCGGGAAGACCAAGAAGGAGATTATTGGCTTTGCATGAGAAAACTTCCACTGTCATGCTGAGTCCTGACTTCTGTACAGGACCGAAGCAACTCTAAGCATAATCGTGCTGGGAAGCAGGGAACACTTAAACGCTAATCGACATAGTTCAAGCTGATATCATCTACCCAAGCACTACCAGAAGTATTGGGGAGATAAACGATATAAACCGTTAGATTGGTAATGCTGGCGGGGATCACATCATCGGTGGTAAGGGTATACTCTTCCCATTTGTGATCTCCTGTGATGAGGACTCTTCCTTGGGTAGTATGAAACCATTCAGCGGAAGGATTAGGATCGTCGGTATCACCACGCACCACAATGGATAGGCCTTCACCTTCAAGCTCTTCTAGCTTGAGGAAAGCACTAAGTATTACTTTTTTGCCGGGCTCAAAATCTCTAAAATTTTGGGCGATAAAGCTGATATTATTGCCGCTGGCAAGACTGCGAAGGATAATGGATTGATTACCAGAGCGAGATTCCTCTCGCGATATCGCTACGGTGCCTGCGCTGTTGTTGGCAAACCAGCCGGTATAATCATTGTCGCTTTCCTCAAAATCATTGTTGGACAACAAATCAGGTTCGAGCACTGGCTCGGGTTGACAAGCAAACAGAAAGGAGAGGGAGAAGAGGATCAGGAATAGGTTTTTCATAGTTCAATACTTTGAATAGTATAACGATCAGCAACAAAGTCTGTTTACCTAACCTGCAAAAGCTAATATGCTTTTAACGCAAGGCCAAATAGGACAAAGAAAAAGGCCGTCCGGGGAAGACGGCCATATTGAGGATAATTGGGGATATGTAGAAACTCTTCGTGCAAGACGTTTAGCACCTGAGCGCTATCATATCACATCAATTAGTATGGGAATAGGCTCAAATATACATTTCGCTAGCTCATACTAGCTTCCATATTGTTTGAACGGTCAAACTTTACGGTTTAGCTGTCTAAAACCTCCATCTTAACCGGATCCCAGATGATTGGTTTTTGCTCAAAGTAGGACATATTGGAGGCCAATGGAGGTCCCGCAGCCCGCAAACCAAAGCTGGCATCTTCTACGATCATAGTACCTTCCCGCATACCGGCAAAGAAGTTTTCGTAGTGATGAACGTGATCGCTATAACCTCTTGGCAGGGAGTATTCAAATTCATTAGGAGACTTCACTTCCGGTCCTTTTTCAGGAAACTTAGCTTTGTACCACATTTCATATTCGGCCTGCTGGGCCTTGGTGAAGGTGCCAAAGGAATCCCAGCCACCATAGCCAGGGGCATCGGAAAGCTTGTTGCGTTTTACCGTAATACTGTTATATCCCAGTTCCATTACTCCTTCCGTCCCCACCATACGAGCATGCGATCCTCCTCCACTACCGTCGGTAAAATTGACTCGCATTTGGACATTGAAAGCGGGATGAGCATCGGTTGCAGGATAATCATAAAGCGCTGCCATAATATCGGGGACATTACGGCCGTCATTCCAATGTCTAAGACCTCCGGTAGCATAAATGCGTTCTGGTCCGAGAGAAGAAGTAATCCGGTGCAAACGAGAAAAGAGGTGCACAAAAAGATCCCCAGCGACTCCCGTACCATATTCTTGGTAGTTTCTCCAACGGAAGAAGTGCATCGGGTCAAACGTTCGCTTAGGCGCATCTCCCACAAAAGCCTCCCAATCCACTGTCTTGGCAGAGGCATCGGTCGGAATGGAATATTGCCAAGCGCCCATGGCGGAAAAACGATCGTTGAAAATGTCTACCAAGATCAGATCGCCAATCGCCCCTTCTTCAAACAACTCCTTGGCTTTGTCATTGATGATGGAACTTACGCCTTGACTTCCTACTTGAAATACCATGCCCGTTGCTTGCTGAGCTTTAATTACCGCATGGCCTTCACTTAATTGATGCACCATGGGCTTTTCGCAATAGACAGCTTTACCGGCTTGCATAGCCGCAATCGAAATGTGATCATGCCAATGGTCCGAAGTTGCAACGATCACCGCATCCACATCTTTACGATCTAATATTTTACGATAATCTGTAGTGGTATAAAGTTCTTCGCCAAATAACTCCTTAGCGCGATCTAGTCGACCTTGATACAAATCACAAGCCGCAACAAACTCAGTGCCGGGCACTTGCAAAGCCGCATTGATATTGTTGTGCCCCATAATGCCCATGCCGATGACTGCTAAGCGAATGGTATCATTGGGGCTATACTTCTTGGGAGCTTGGAGAGTTTGAGGATTCACCAATACTTGTTTGCCTCTGACGCCGCCAGGAATTGCCACGAAAGCAGCCCCCGCCAATGCCGTCTTTTTTAGGAAACCACGACGACTAGCAGAATGGTCTTGATAATTTTTCATGTAGTAGTAGTTTAAAGATTAAGCCAATAAGTCAATTTAAGAATTAAGGCTCGATTATAGGGCTGCCATTGCGAATCATTTAGCTGATAATTATCAATATAAACCAAAAACAGGTCAGAAACGGGCTTATAGCGCCATTGGAGACGAGCGTTGAAGTTGAGATTATCAAACTGGCTGTTGTATTGCGTAAAGAGGGTAAAGAAGAGTTTGCGTGTAAAAGTAACGTCCAGCCTAGGCCCAATGAGCAATAGATTGACGGTAGTATCGGGCTGAGTGGCTGTCGCAGGTAGGGTGATGCGGTTGTAACCGGCTCTGAGGGAAAGAAAGCCATAAGGCTGAACACGGGCAATTAATGTACCCGTAACGCCATAACGTTGACCACTGAAATAGTCCCCTACGCTGATTTCATAATTGGTATAGACCTTTTTCCGACGATCACCCCGATAGGATAGTTCTACATTGGTATATTGATAATCCGTACCAGCCGGTAAAGGCTCCAAGCCGCTGCGGCTAGGATCAAACTCACTAAATAGATAGGTATAATTTTGATTGACCGATAACTCTATACGGCCTGTATTGTTAAGCTGTCCTTCATAGGTAAGGCCATATTGGTGATCGGTCTTACGATTGGTCTCATCCCAAATTATTTCGGTACTGATGCCTGGGCCATGGATATTGAAGGGTCCCTTATTAGGGTAAAAAAACAGCCTCCCTTGGGGCGCAATGCGCATAAAACCCGTTCTCGGAACGAAACCTACTTCTGCTTCATAGCCTGTACCCACCATTTGCTGATCCCATTCGACTTGAAAACGTCGTTTGGTCAGGCTAAGGTTAGTACCGTAGGTGAACGCTTGTTTCTCTTGACTTTCGTCGAGGCTGTAGTGAAAAAAGTAGCGCCCATTCCATGCATTATCAGCTGAGGCTAATGTAAAGTCGCTCCCTAGCACCCGATTGAATTTATCGGCTTGAAAAGCAAAACGACCTGTTGAATCGGTCATATCCTGCTGATTGACAAAGAAAAAGGAGAGAAAAGAGCGTTGGAATAGCTGCCTTTGCAGGCTTGCCACGGTATAATTAACTGCGGGTTGATTGATTTCATTGACGGGGGCGGTCTGCATATTGAGCAGACCCATACGCCAATTGTTATTGATTTTTCCACTCAATCTGGCCCCATAATAGATAGGATTTTGTTGGTTTTGGCCAGTTGCGGTGTCCTGAGCAATACCAATGCGGCGCGAGAAAAAGGGTCTGATCCGCTGGGTACCAAGGTTGGCAAAAAGATCACTATTTTCGAGAAAGAATTGCCGCCGCTCCGGAAAAAAGATTTCAAAACGATCTAGATTTGTTACTTGCTGATCAGCCTCCACATTGGAAAAATCGGGATTAAAGGTCAGGTCCAAATTAAGGGAAGGACCGATGCCAATTTTAGCATCTCCGCCTATTTGATAGTTTCCATAGGCTTTGCCATCGCCTTCGGCGATTTCTTGTTCTTGGGTGATTCCACCTGAGATGTAAGGAATCAGGGAAATGTTTGCACCAGGTTTTTTGAGTTTCTCCTCCCAAAGCAATTCCCCATTATAAGCGCGATTCATGATGATTTGATTTTGGGGGATTCTCGCCCAGGTCGAACGCTCATTGCCCTGCATATCAAAGCGATAGGAGTTAAAAAACCATTTATCCTCGCCTTCGCGATAACGCAAAGTCTTAAAGGGGATCGCCAGTTCAGCAATCCAATATCCCTCATAGATGGCTACTCCCGAATACCATTTATTGTCCCATGAGCCAAGAAAATCATCAAAGCGCTGCCCTCCCCCACTAATCAAAGCCTCGCGCTGTACCCCAAAAGGAGTAATCCCAAAAATAAAGGCGTTGGTTTGGTCCCGAAAGGGATCAAAGATTAGGGTGATATTGTCGTTTTCACTCGCACGATAGTCTCTACGCAGCGAGGTTGTCATATAATCATCACCGATCACATAGCACTTTACGGCCACATAAACATTATCATCATCAAAAGCGAAGGAGATTTCTGTTTGCGAAACAGCTTTGACACTATCAGTGGGAAAATATTGCCAAAAATCAGTCGCAGGAATCGCTCTTTGCCAGACCATTTCGTCTAATTTACCGTCCAGCTCAATGGGGGAATTTGTGCGTAAAACCGAAGCCTGAGGCCGGGAACTTTGAGACCTCAAACCCAATCCACTCAATAAAATGACAAATAGAAGAATAGCAGTTTTACGCATGAAAAAGCCTTAGAGTGTAGAGAAATGGTGTTTTAACGCTGAAACGCACAAAAATAGCGAACCAATTTCAGTAGAGATAGTTTTCGAGCAGACAATTTTAACTTATGGATAGGAAAAATCCACCTTTTTACTCTTGAAGATGAGGGATTTTTTTACGATATTTGTTATCATAACAGTTGTTATAATAACTAATTTACTCACATAGTATATGAATAATCCAGCCCTCAGCCCCCAAAGTGTTTTTGATGGTGCACAAGACTTCTTACCCCTCAATGGCACCGACTATATCGAAATATATGTAGGAAACTGCCGGCAAGCAGCCCATTATTACCAAACTGCTTTTGGTTTTCAGCCCTTGGCATATGCTGGCTTACAAACAGGTCTGAAGGACAGAGAGTCATACGTTTTAGTACAAGACAAAATCAGACTCGTACTGACTTCCCCTCTCAACAAAAACACGGATATCGGTCGCCACATTGACGAGCACGGTGATGCAATAAAGGTGGTTGCCCTTTGGGTAGATGATGCCCGTCAAGCCTTCGTTGAAACTACTAAACGGGGGGCTCAGCCTTATCTAGAGCCAGAAATAATGAGTGATGAGCAAGGAGAGATTGTCCGTTCCGGCATTCATACTTATGGGGAAACGGTCCACTTATTCGTGGAACGCAAAAACTATAATGGCATCTTCTTACCGGGCTATGTTGCTTGGAACCCGACTTATCGCCCTGAATCAATTGGCCTCAAATATGTCGATCATATGGTAGGAAATGTCGATTGGGGAGAGATGAATAAATGGGTAGATTTTTATGCCAATGTTATGGGCTTTACTCAGATTGTCTCCTTTGATGACGAAGATATTTCAACCGAATATACCGCCCTCATGAGTAAAGTGATGAGCAATGGCAATGGTAAAATCAAATTTCCGATCAATGAGCCAGCCGAAGGACGCAAAAAGTCTCAAATCGAAGAATTTCTTGATTTTCACAATGGCGCTGGCGTACAGCATATGGCCGTTGCTACAGACGACATTATCAGGACTGTAACAGAGATGCAAGCTAGAGGAGTAGAGTTCTTGCACGTCCCTACTACTTATTATGATGACCTTTTGGATCGTGTAGGTAGCATTGATGAAGATCTAGAACCACTCAAAAAACTGGGTATTTTGGTAGATAGAGACGACGAAGGTTATCTTCTTCAAATTTTCACCAAGCCAGTTGAGCCGCGTCCCACGATGTTTTTTGAGATTATCCAGCGCAAAGGAGCGCGTTCTTTTGGAAAAGGAAACTTCAAAGCCCTCTTCGAAGCCATCGAACGGGAACAAGAGTTAAGAGGCACCCTTTAGCCCTGAGCTAAAGCAAAAAATGTATTATTATTGGGGTGGTAATCTTGATGATTGCTACCCTATTTTAATGGAGCCCATGGATCAAAACGCCAAAGCGATCGGATACTTGATCGATCGTACTCAAAAACGCCTTAAGCTATCCCTAACGCATCGCTTGCAAGCGGCCAATATTGACTTGACCGTAGAACAATGGGTGGTTTTGGATTGTATTCACTCGCAGGGTAAACCAACCCAAAACCAAATTGCAGATCTGACCTTTAAAGATGCTCCTAACATTTCTCGGATTCTAGGACACCTAGTTGCCAAAAAACTCATCGTTCGGGAAACCGATGAAAAAGACAGACGCCGCACCAATATCAGCCTTAATGAGAAAGGGGTAGCCTTATTTGCACAGGCTTTTCCTGTCGTACAAGCCCTTAGAGAAGAAAGCTGGCAGCACCTCAACCAAAAAGAATATCAGACTTTTGTACGCATCTTGAATCAGGTATTTGAAAACTTATCTTGATACCGCTCTCCTTTGAGCTTTAATCAATCCTGTATTGGTTTCTAAGCTTCTCATTTAGGCTTACTGCTGCGCAGAACGCTTATTTTTGCATTAAACTCATTATTAGAGGTTTCAATCACTACAAACGAAGCTATAGGCCGAAGCAACTTGAGAGATAAGCGTTCCGCGCAGCGGCAAAAATGACAAAGGTCCCTCGCTCCCGTACAGTAGTCGGGAGCGAGGGAAGACCTTTAGATTTGTCTTGTGGTATATTGTCAAGACCTTGTTGAAAACATCAGGCATTTAACCCGTGCAGAGGGTGAACTATCGGGAAGTCATAGAGATGATCCCATTGTCATGCTGAGTCCCGAAGCATCTTTAAGCACAAGCGTTCTGCAAAGCGGTGAATAAAAACTAGGGGCAGAATAAATCAGGCTGGCAAAAAATTTCTATTCAAGAATAAAAATTTTCTTTTTGGTATATTAAGAGGAGAAATAATTATGAGCAGGAAACCATGACTAGCTCTTTTGCAGGAAAAACCATCTCTATTTTCGTCCTTGTTCACATTCTGCTTCTAAGCTTTTTTTTGCCCTCTCTCTTAGGACAAAGGCGTTCCCCTTTTACGGAATACTTTGATATAGAAAATGGTCTTTCTCAAAATTCGATCAACGAGATAGTCTATGATTCAACGGGATTTCTTTGGTTTGGTACCAAGGATGGCTTGAATCGCTTCGATGGCTATGAGTTTAAGGTTTATAGACGAACCCCAAAGCAAGCAAACACCATAAGTGGAAACCATATACTCGCAGCGGTAGTACTGGCAGATGGGAGAATGGTGGTCAGTTGCAAAAATGGAGGACTAGACCTTTACAATCCTTATGCAGACAATTTTAGTTCTCTGCTGGATAGCAATCAACAGGCACGAGCGATAAGCCAATTCTTATCAATGCCCGATGGGCAGGTCTGGTTTATTAGCCAAAATGCGGGTCTCGGCAGCTTGAGTATCGACCCTGAGGAAATCAAACCTTTGTTTTGTAACATTGACCCCTTAGCAGATGGTGATCCAAATTGGCTAAAAACCGAAGAACTCTATTGGGATAATAGAGGTAAACTGTGGGTTGCGACTGCAGCAGGGGTCTATAGCGTAAAAATCGAAGATGGAGATAAACTTGAGCTAAAGGTAGATAAAGCTTTTCGGATTCCGTCAGCCTCGCATGTATTATCTGACAAAGAGGGAAATGTCTACATCAATTCTTCGCTGGAGGAGCACTCCCTATACGTTTATGATAAAAAATTAGATAGTCTTTTTAACTTTTCCTCTCAAGTAGATGGTCGGACTTTAGGGCTAATAAAGGGGCAAGAAGATCGCATCGTCCTAAAAGTAGAAAAAGATTCGTATCCCTATTTTTTAATTAATTACCTCGGGAGGGGCGATATATTCATCGAACAAACTCCCAATAGACTCCCGATCAATTCTACCAAGTTTTTTCTAGACCCAGACAAAAATTTGTGGATTGGGACTGATGGTGATGGGATCATTAAATATACGCCCCGAAAAACGGTATTTAAGTCCTACCCTACTAAGCCCAACCATCCCCTTGTCCCAGAAAATGCGAGCACACGCGCTATTTATGTCAATTATAAAGGAGAAATCCTACAAGCATCATACAAAGGAAACTTTATCTACAGCCCCGATCAAAAAAAAGTAAGGCGTTTAAAGGACGAATTTGGCCTCCAAGAGAAGCTACTTATATACAGTATTTATCAAGATCCTGACGACCCTCATATATGTTGGATTGGGGCCGAAGGGAAGGGAGGTCTCGGACGCTTAGATTGGCGCAAGAATACGCTTGAATTTTACTGCGAGTCCACCAAAAGTTTGACACCGGCTAGTTGCTTGGACCGAAATACGATCTCATGCTTCCTAAAACTAGACCCCAGTAGCCTATTAGTAGGCACAGAGCTTGGCCTATTCAAGCTGGATATCCCAAGCGGACAATTAAGTAAGATCTCAGCCGATGCTACGCAAGCAAGCTTTATCTCCTGCCTCTTAAAAGATCAACAAGGTATCATCTGGGTAGGCACCCACAATCATGGTTTACTTAGGTACCAAAGCGAAACCCAAACTTTAGCAGCGCCACCTAATATCGAAAACTCCAGTCAAGATATTCTTAGTCTTTATGCCGGAGATTCGCTTTCCCCCCATACCCTTTGGATTGGCACAAATGGAAATGGACTCGTGAAGCAAAGTCTCATTGCTCCTTACCACAAGGTAAATTACAACTATGAAGCAGGTCATCCTGATGGGGTGATTTATGGCATTATCCAAGACAGGAACCGGAGTCTTTGGACCAGTTCTAATCATGGGATTTGCCGTTTTGACATCAGCACAGAGCAATTTAGCGTCTACGATAAGTCAAATGGACTCTTATCTTCGGAGTTTAACAAGAACAGTTTTTTGAATGATTTGAAAAATGATCGAATCTTCTTTGGCGGTACTCAAGGACTCAATAGCATTAATCCTCAAAGCGTACGGGTCAACCCCAGAGCACCTAATATCAGCATTCTAAATCCCAAGGTTTTAGCTCCTGATAAGGCGCAGATTCAGGAAGATTTAGCAGGTATAATCAACATTCCAGCCAAACAATTTTCGATAAACATCAAGATGGTAAGCTTATCATTTACTAGGCCTGATAAAAACCAATATGCCTACCGATTGGAGAGTCAAGGAAATAGTTGGGAGTATCTGGGACACAGCAGACAACTTAGCATTGCGAACTTATCGCCGGGAAAGCACTATCTCAGAATCAAGGGAGCCAATGAGGACGGAATATGGGACAAGCAAGGGAAAAAGTACCTTATCGTCAAACAAGCGTTCTTTTGGCAAAAAAGCTGGGTGCAAATAATTGGACTGAGCATCATCTTAGGTTTGATCTATCTCTTTTATTTGGCTCATCAAAGGCGTAAGAAAAATCTTGCGCTCAGGATTTACAATCAATCCTTGGAGGAAACGGTTTCCCAAAGGACTAATCAGTTGCAAGAGCAGGAAGTATTCCTGAGAAACATATTGTCCAACCTCCCCGGGCTTGTTTACAGGCTAAAACTTGGCTCTGCTTATACCCCTATTTTTTTGAGCGACGCTTCTCAGGACATTTTGGGTATTAGCCTTCCAGAAATCGAGGCAACCAATTTTGACTTGTTGGGGATGATTCCTGACTCCCATCGAAACTGGTTTAGGCAAAAGCTTGAATCTTCCATTACTCATGCCGATCAAATCGAATTTTCTTTTCCCATTCAAGTAAAGGGATCTGAAAAATGGCTTTTGAATCGCTCCATTCAGGATGGGACAGACGCTCATGGCAATCCGATCGTCCTGGGTGTGTTGATTGACATCAGCAAAGAAAAAAAAGGGGAACAAAAACTTGCGGAAAGCGAACGAATGCTAAGTAAGATCTACAACAGCACGGTTGAGTTTATGGTATTGTTGCGGGTGGAGGAGCCAAATACCTTCCGGATTGTATCCTTCAATAATAAATTTATTTGGGGCCTCAAACGCATGGGCATCAAAGTAAACAAACAAGAGATCGTAAATTTGAGTATTGATAGCTTTCACAAAAAGCACGCTGCCCCCTTTGGTGATTTGCGTTTACTGATTGAACAAAAAATGCAAGAAGCGAGAGACAGCAAACAGCAACAATACTTCAAACTCGAATATTTCTCTCTTGACCAAACTCGTTTTTGCAATAGTGCGATTACCACTCCCATTATGAACAATGAGGGCAAATGCACCCATATTCTATACACGGTCCGTGACGTTACTGAGATTGTAGAAGCTGGTGAAAAAGTTACAGCTGCTGTAATCGAAACTGAGGACAAAGAACGCCACCGCATAGCCAGAGAAATCCATGATAGCCTAGGACAAAATCTAACTTTTGCCTCTATCCAGTTTAGGAACCTCGCCCAAAAGATTAAACAACAGTATCCTGAGCTACTGCAAGATATTGAGTCGGGACTGCTTGGGCTTGACCAAGCGATAGAAGAAAGCCGTAATATCTCTTATAACCTTATGCCAAAAGCCGTAGATGATTTTGGGTTTTCCCTCGCGGTCAAAGGCTTGATTGAAAGAAGCAATAAACTGGGACAAACGGAGTTTGTATTTTATTCTAATATGCCCGCTGACAAACGACTAGATCGGCAACTCGAAAGGAGTATGTTCCGCTTGGTCCAAGAAAGTATGAACAATATCCTGAAACATGCTGAGGCCTCAAATGCCACCATCCAGTGCATGGAATATGAGGACTCTCTCAACTTAACCATTGAAGACGATGGTAAAGGATTTAATGTTGATGAAAAATACAAAAGCTCCCAAATCGGCTTAAGAAGCATGAAAAATCGCGTAAATTCATTGGGAGGGGTATTTATCATTGAAAGCTCCCCAGCTAAGGGTTGCTTAATTATCGCTTCTATTCCTTTAGCAAAGAATACAACAGAGCATGTCGATACAAATTTTAGTCGTAGATGATCATCCTTTGGTGAGAGATGGGCTAGTCGCCAATCTAAAAGCGGAGCCAGACTTTGCTGTCGTTGGAGAATGTGGTGATGGCAAAGCTGCCATTGATTTTGTTTCAGAAAATGAGGTGGATCTTATTCTGATGGACATCAACATGAGTCCCATAGACGGCATAGAAGCTAGTAAGCAAATACTAGCCCTAAAACCGGATACCCTCATCCTTGCCCTAAGCATGTCTAATGAATCAGAATACATAAAAAAAATGTTTCAAGTCGGGGCAAGGGGATATCTACTCAAGGATAGTACCAAAGCACAAATCATTGAAGGCATCAACACCTTGCTTAGAGGGGAAATGTACTACAGTAAAGAAGTCCAGAAAAGCGTCATGGAAAGCTTAATGCCCCATAATCAACTTGGGCAAACTGAGTCTGAGCTCATCCCTTTGACAGAGCGCGAAAAAGAAGTATTACGACTCATTGCTAATCAATACTCTAATAAAGAAATAGCAGAAAAACTATTTATTAGTGTCCGGACTGTGGACGCTCATAGGCGCTCCCTGCTAGAAAAAACAAATGCCAAAAATGCAGCGGGATTGGCCGTGTTTGCCGTGCGGCACAATATCATATAGGTAAAAACACCTAACCCATAATCGCACAAAACCCTTAGCATTTTGCGCTTGGCATATATTAGCTTTATAGCACGGAGCAAGTATATGACCAAAACCGATAAAATACCGTTAATCCCAATATTTAGTTTTTCGCAAAAAAACTTCTCTCCTATCCAGCGGATACTCTACCCTTATTACGATGCCCTCTATGTTCCGATCAATGCATATGAGCTGGAAAGCCCTCCATTGCAGTATCCATCTCTCCATAAACCCGAAATCGTTTTAGTAGACCTCATTTCACTTTGGGAAGGTAGTACCAAGGCAATCAATTATATCAGGCAAATTCTTCCCCATTCAAACCAAATACTTATTCATCAATACCAGTCGGTGGACCTGCAATTGGAGCTTCATAATCCATTTGTAGTAGCACAATATAGACCAGATGAACTAGCAAGTGAGCTAGTTCCTTGTCTAAGCAAGCTGTTTGTGCTCTAATCAGAAATTTTTCAAGCTCTAATTCTCCTCGCAAAAAACACCTATGGACAATTAAAGGATATCACTGAGGATTTTTTTTACCAGTGAGTGGATATTTGTGCTCCAATGACATAAATATTTTTTCAATGGCAGAAATAATAATTGTAGATAGTAATACAGAGCACAAAAAACTCTTAACCTCTGCTCTTCGTCAGGCTGATATTTTGGCACCCTGCTTAGGCTTCCAAGATGGAAGTTCTATCCTCGCATTCTTTAAAGAACTACTCAACGATAATTTATCTACCAAGGTAAATCCGCAATATCTGATGGTCAATATGATATTACCTGACATGGATGGCCTCGAATTGATCCAAGAAATCAGGAAATTAAAAACCAAAGAAGAGTTGACAATCATCGGCTATTCCAACGAGCCTGTAGAAGGTCTTATTGCGCCTGCTTATCGGAATGGAGCAGATCTGTATATGTTTGTGCGAAACTCACTGCCTGATTTAGTGGAGATATTGGGTAACATCTTTTTTTTCCTCAAAAGCCGAAAAAAGAAGAAAGCCAACCCGAGCTAGTTTTAAGTAAAGAGTAGAAAGTACACAGTACCGAGAAAATGGTCTTGATGAGCCACATGGCTCAATTTTCCTGAGTCGTAATACTGCATACTGTTGTCTATGTACTTAAACCACCTAGGAAAAGGGATAGCCTACTATTTATTTTTTACTACTTGCTCCATTACCCAATTGGTTCGCGCTGCGCTAACGCCATCACTTGGACAGCGTCCTTTCTCTTGCAACTGAGCCACAACGGTCTCAATGAGTGGCTGTTGGATATGCTGAGGCATCGTAAAACTAAACTGCTGCTTACCAGCTTCGGTCTCTAGTTCCACGACCGTGGAACCAAAAAACTGAAATCGAATGCTACCTTTGCTACCAACGATCTCAGCGGTTTCTTTCACTGCCCCCGGTTCCACCGTAAAACACCAAAGACCAGAACCCATCACCCCGCCCTCATGCTGCCAACTCACACTTACGATATCTTCTGCTTCGTATAGCTTGGCCTGATTAAAGACCATCCCTCCCACTTTGACGATAGGACCAAACCAATAATCCAATAGGTCCAATTGATGGGAAGCAAGATCAAAAAAGTAGCCACCACCTGAGATTTCTGGTTTAACGCGCCAATTTTTCAGCTTATGAGCTGCCACTAATTCGGGCTGAGGGGATTGATACAGGGCAATATTGATCAATCTGATCTCCCCTATCACTCGGCTTCGCAATAACTCTCTTATTTTTTCAAAATGGGGCAAAGCCCTTCGGTAATATGCCACCATTAAGGGTACTTCGGCTGATTGACAAGCTTTGATCATGGCTTGGCATTCCGCAAAACTAGTCGCCATTGGTTTTTCCACATAAACTGGTTTCCCGGCAGAAGCCGCTTTGAGGGTATATACTGCATGAGAGGAGGGCGGAGTAGCGATATAGATAGCGTCAATCTCAGGATCGGTAATCAGCGCGTCAGCATTATCATACCACTTCTCTACCCCATGACGCTGGGCATAATCGGCTGCTAACTCAGCATTACGTCGCATGACAGCCTGCAAAGCAGAACCTGATACCTTTTGAAAGGCAGGACCACTTTTAACTTCACATACATCCCCACAACCAATAATGCCCCAACGAATAGGTGTTTTCATCTTTGATAGTCTTTTTTGGCAATAAGGATGGTAAGATAATCTAAATAGACCTTTGCCCAAGCGAAAACGATTGCAAGGAAGTCTTCTCTATCTAGATGGGGAAGTTTTAGTTTCTTTTTCACCGCTGCGCGGAACGCTTAACCCTTGAGTTACTTCGGCGGAGCTCAGCACGACAATGGGGAATTCTCCGGCTTAGCCAACAATCTCTCAATTGTCTTCCCGAGTCCCGACTACTGTACGGGAGCGAGGGACCTTTATGATTCTTCACCGCTGCGCGGAACGCTTATCCGACTTCATCCCTTTAGCCACAACGAAGCAGCAGGTGAGAATCGGGAAATCTTGCCAAAGACAAAATCAGCGGCGAGATATAATCAGTGATTTGAACAAAAAACCCTAGATTGGAATTTAAAACTATAATAAGGGGTAATGACGTAAGATCATTACTTTCAAAACTAGTTCCCTCCCGATCATTATTTGATACCAAAGCATTACTTCTTGATAGTCTTCCCCATGCTTATATTCAGGAAGTTAAAGCTTATATTTCCTCTAGCTGGAAGATCCAGCCAAGCATTCTTACTACTTCAAATCAAAATGAGAAAAATTGCACTCTTGGCTGTCAGTCTATTGATGACAGTCACACTCACACAAGGGCAGGATAGCCTCATGAAGGCTTCCACCTTTACAGGTCTTCAAATGCGAAATGTGGGGCCTGCATTTACCTCTGGACGTATTGCTGATATTGCATTCCATCCTGAGAATCAAAATATCTGGTATATAGCCGTTGGCTCGGGTGGAGTCTGGAAAACCCAAAATGCGGGCATTACCTGGACCCCTATTTTTGACGACCAACCCTCCTACTCTATTGGTTGTGTGACCATCGACCCTACCAATCCCAATACGATTTGGGTAGGAACCGGCGAAAATGTTGGAGGCCGCCATGTTGGCTACGGAGATGGTATCTACCGTAGCCTTGACAATGGGCGCAGCTGGAAAAAGATGGGGCTAGAGGCCTCAGAGCACATTTCTAAAATTGTCGTTCATCCCCATAACTCTGATATCATTTGGGCCGCAGTACAAGGCCCTTTATGGAGCAGTGGGGGTGAACGAGGTCTCTATAAAACCACCAATGGAGGCGAAACTTGGCAAAAAGTCCTCGGTGAGGGTGAATGGACAGGCGTTACTGACCTAGTAGTTGATCCGAGAGATCCAGACCGCATGTACGCTGCGACTTGGGACCGGCACCGTACGGTAGCGGCTTATCTGGGCGGCGGCCCCGGCTCAGGCATCCATCGCAGCCTAGACGGTGGAGAAACTTGGGAGAAACTCAGCGGAGGACTCCCCAATGTCAATATGGGCAAAATTGGCCTCGCCATCTCTCCTCAGAATCCTGATCGTGTCTATGCCGCAATCGAACTATTACGCACCAAAGGTGGCGTCTTCATGTCTGAAAATCGCGGCCAAACCTGGACCAAGCAGTCTGATGCTGTCGCAGGAGCTACTGGACCGCATTATTACCAAGAACTATATGCTTCACCTCATCATGAAGGTCGTCTCTATCTTGTCAACAACAGTATGTACGTCAGCGATGACCACTTCAAGACTTACCGCTTCCTTAAGCGTAATGGCGTTCACTCTGATAGCCATGCCATGGCTTTCCGCGATGACGATCCAGACTACATACTCTTAGGAACCGACGGGGGGCTATACGAAAGTCTGGACTTAGCCGAAAACTGGCGTTTTATCGACAATATGCCCATTACGCAGTACTATAAACTTGCTGTAGATGATTCCGAACCCTTCTACAATATCTATGGCGGAACGCAGGATAATGGCTCTCACGGTGGCCCATCACGTACTGATAATATGCACGGTATCCGTAATGCAGACTGGTGGAAAACCCTCTTTGCCGATGGCCACCAATCCGCTATTGAACCGGGCAATCCAAACATCACCTATGCAGAAACCCAAAAGGGTGGTTTGTATCGCATTGATCAGATTACAGGAGAACAGGTATCGATCCAACCTCAAGCGGGTGCAGGAGAAGATTACGAACGCTATAATTGGGATGCTCCTATCCTAGTGAGCGCACATGATCCTGCTCGGCTTTATTTTGCGTCGGCCCGAGTCTGGCGTTCCGAGAATCGGGGAGATAGTTGGACCGCTATTTCTGGAGACCTAACCCGCGACGAAGAGCGTCTTACGCTGCCTATCATGGGCGGGATCCAAAGCTGGGACAATGCTTGGGATTTGAAAGCCATGTCGGATTATAATACGATCACCTCTTTAGCAGAATCGCCGCTTGATGAAAACCTCATTTATGCTGGTACAGACGATGGTATCGTACAAGTAACAGAAGATGGCGGCAAAAGCTGGCGCAAGATTATGATTGGCTCTATCAAAGGCCTACCTGATCGATCCTTTGTCAATGACATTAGAGCTGACCTACACGACGCCAATACCGTTTATCTCTGTTTAGACAACCATAAAGAAGGAGACTTTAAACCCTATATCCTCAAGAGTACCGACCGCGGAAATAGCTGGAGCTCAATCAGAGGAAATCTACCAGACCGTACCCTCATTTGGCGAATGGTACAAGACCATGTAGAACCCAATCTACTATTTGCAGCTACCGAATTTGGCATCTATTTCACCATAGATGGTGGAGAGCAATGGACGCAACTAAAAGGGGGGGTCCCAACGATTTCTTTCCGTGATATCACCATACAGCGTCGAGAAAATGACCTAGTGGCGGCCTCCTTTGGACGTAGCTTCTTTGTTTTGGATGATATCTCTCCTTTGCGACAGCTTTCTACGGAGGTCCTAGCCGAAGAAGCCATGATGTTTGATATCAAAGATGCGCTTTGGTATATGCCTAGAATGCGCGTAAGCTCACAGGGAAGTGCAAAATATGTAGCTCCTAACCCAGCTTTTGGGGCAACTTTTACCTACTACCTAAAAGATGCTTTGAAAACACGAGCACAAGAACGTAAAACAGCAGAAAGAGAATTAGCAGAAGCGGGTGAGCCGCTTAGCTTTCCCGGCTGGGAAGCCCTTGAAGCTGAAAAGCGAGAGCAAGCTCCCCAAATCATGTTGATCATCAAAGATGAAGCAGGTGAGGTAGTCAATCGCATCAAAGGCAAGAACTCCGCTGGCATCAACCGAGTTAGTTGGAATCTACGCTATGCATCAAAAGGTGGCATCGAGCTGGATCGAAAATCAAATGGTTCTCCTTTTGGAGGATCTGGTATCATGGCCACCCCGGGCACTTATACTGTCACTATGGTGAGCGTCGTAGATGGAGTCATGAAACAGCTTACTGAACCCAAATCCTTTATCGTGAAGCCACTACGCCAAGGCGCCTTACCAGGTGCTTCTAGCGAACAATTCACTGCCTTTAGGGAAGAGTTACAGGAGCTACAGCAAGATATGACGGCTACCTCTGCAGCCCTCAAAACCAGCATGAAGAAGCTTAAGGCTATGTACACCGCGCTCGGACGTACCACTAAAGATGATCCTACGCTCATGCCTCGTTTATACGAGACCCACCAGCAATTGCTTGATTTAGAAAATCAGATGAATGGAGATCCAGTAAAGGGCGAAGTGGGAGAACCCTCTGCCCCCGCTCCTCGCAGCCGCATGTATGTTGGTTTCAGAGCTCTGGGTAGCACCTATGGCCCAACCCCTATGCATCGTGCAAGCGTCGCCATTGCGAAGGAAGACCTCCAAGATCTCAAGGCAGAACTCGCAATGATTATTGACAAAACGCTGCCTGCACTCGAAGCAGACTTAATCAAGGCTGGCGCTCCTTGGATGGAGGGACAAGCTTTACCAGGTGAAGAATAACATTCGAGATTAAGCCGTTTTCAAAGACATCCACACAAAAAATGAGAAGCCCTCTTCCAAACTTGGAAGGGGGCTTCAAAACTATCTAAGTACAGAGTAAAAAGTATGTAGTACCGAGAAAAAAGGTTCTGCTGAACCACATAGTCCGATTTTCTTAGGTCTTAATACTGAATACTATTGTCTAAGTACTTAAAGTAAGGGATGAGAGGATAAGGGATATTATTTTTGAGCTGAAATAACTGCCTGAGCTTGAGCAGAATCTAACTGCTGAACTTGAGCTTGCAAGAGTTGTACAAGCTCAAGTGTTTTTTGCTGATTAGCCTCAAGGGCCTCAATTTGGGCTTGTTGCGATTGGATGGTGATCTGCTGTTCTTCGAGCAACGCCTGTAAAGATCCGATCAATTTTTGTTGCGCTTGGGTAGCACTCACATTGAGCATGGAGATCGCTTCGTAGTCAACGGTGTGAAAATCATCTACTTCACGGCCATAAACAAAGACAGTGGTGGAGTCAGCCAGATCGAGAGAAGCGTTCTGCGAAGCAGGCTCCCATACCTGAAAACGCTCGGACTCAACGGCACTCACCTCATAGACCGCCGCGCTCTGCTTAGTGATCAGCTTGACGCGTTCACCCACTTGTAAATCGGTGGTCAGCATGATCCAGCGATCTTGTACCGTAGCACGCTGATATATGTCAGGTACCACTTCGGTGAGAGTAGTGGTTACGGCTTGGGGGTAGACCTCGGCGACTTGTTGGGCGATCACTTTTTTGTAGGGGCGAGTTCCTTTTGCGATGCTGTCGCGTAAACGGTAGTCCGTAACTTCGATCTGCATCAGGGTACTCAGATCAGCTTCACTATCTGAAACGCCTATTATGGTTTTGATACGCTTATCCGAAAAAGCATTGAAGTCAGAACCCGCTATGGCGCCAGTGGCATAAATAGAATAGGAATTGTTCGCACTTGTATTGGTACTAGCACCTGCTGTGCTCAGAAAACCATGAAGGTTAATAGGATGAGGAGCTGCTACCCCCTCTATTTCCAATTTCCCTCGGACAGGCGTGGGAGAAGAATTTGGTAACCCGATACCCACATTCCCATTGGCATTGATAACCATTTGGGGCGGATTTGCGGAACCAGCACTGCCCGCATAGATTTCGACATTGTCATTAAGAGCTCCAAAGCCATACAAAGCCGTTCCCGCTGCGTTTTGATATAAGGCTAGTTTGCGCCCTACCGTACTTCCCAAATCCAGCCTATGCTGCGGAGAAGTCGTACCGATACCGACATTACCTTCAATGATTGCACCGTTGGCAGGGGAAGTGATAGAAGAATTACCAGCATAAGCTGTTCCTACAGCCAGTCCGCCTTCTATATCCAATTTATTCTGAGGGGTGCTAGTACCGATACCAACATTGCCATCATATCGAATCCGCATCTTCTCAGTAGGGTTTGAATTTTTGATTCCATCTCCATCTGTAGCGAATACCAAGGAGCCATTGAAGCCGCCAATACCATCAGTGTAAATGGCTGCATGCCCGAAGCCTCCAGCAAGGTTTTTGTGGAACCCAATTCCTCCGGTAGGAGAGCCGAATCCATCGGCCTCAGTATTCGCAATGTTTAATACATTGTTACCATAGGTTACTACCTGACCAGCGGGTGCAATACGAAGGCTTCCATTTACTCTTACCTGACCAGTGGGGTCAATGCGAAGGCCTTCATTGTCTCCATCTCCCGATAGCCAGTTCCCGCCTAAGACGACATTTTGACTAGCAGTATGATTACCTAGGTTATCACCAAATGGCGCTTGCCAACTCGCCATCCCATTCGCATCCGAAGTGAGAATACGACCCAATGCTTGGTTGTTGTCCTGATATTGAAACTGTCCAACTACATGCAAGGTGGTATCAGGCTGTTGCGTGCCAATCCCGATCTTGTTGCCCACAAAATTGATCGTATAGGATTCGGGAAACAAATTTACCCTGAGAAGAAAGACATCCCCACCGCCCAAAATACTTGGCGCATTGGGATATTGACCCAAATAAAATCCGATATTAAATATGGTGTTGAATCCGATGGTATAAGTAACTCCTTCTTTTAGGATCACTTCGTCAGGAAAATTGATCGGATTCCACGCACTACTTGTTGGAGAAGAGAGGGTCGCCGTTGATAGAGGTATGTTCCCACTGGTGCCTACTCCTTCGTAAATACTAATCATATAACTGGATGCTGCCGGCGTGGCCAAAACTATCTCAATAAAATCAAGTCTCCCACCACTAGAGGCCGTAAATGCTTGCCAACCTGGATTAGAAATACCGAGGGCATTAAAACTAGCACTTTGGAAATTGACAATATTGATGGCGTTTGTTGCGATTGTCCTGCCCGCGAAAAGATTAGTTTTCAGGAAGGTATTCAAGGTGTCTACCCGGACCACTTCTCTTCCTTTGGCGTTTATGCGGATGATATCTTCATCAGGGTTTTGTTCCACAGCGATATAGGTATCCTGATCTGCATCTTGAAGCCTGGTGCTGGTATTTACGCCCAGTTCTCGCCAGCCTTGTTGGTAGTACCAGAAACTATGGGTGGTTGAATCATAAACCATCAGTCCTTCGACAGGATTGACAATGGTCGTACGATTGGTGCTGATCATACGGGGGATCAGGATACCCTTGTCGGTGGCCTGCACATCCAGCACCGCACTGGGGGCAGGGGTATTGGCGTTGATGCCGATACTACCGTTCGTGCTTACAAATAGCCCCTCGTTATCTCCATCATGAGAAAGCCAGTTTCCAGCCAATTGTAGGTTTTGAGTAGCGAGGTGATTGCCCAAGTTATCCCCAGGCACATTCGTTAGACCCGCCCCATTGCCGATAAAGGACATAGCCGTAAGAGTACCCCCGTTGGTGAGGTTATTGCCATTGAGGTCAAGCGTTTGGGTAGCAAGGTGATTGCCCAAGTTATCCCCAGGCACATTGGTCAGGCCGGCTCCATTGCCAAGGAAGGCAACTGCGGTAATTGTGTCGCCATTGATAAGGTCATTGCCGTTAAGGTTGAGCGTTTGGCTAGCTTCGTGATTGCCCAAATCATCCAGCGCAATATTGGTTAGGCCGGCTCCATTTCCGATGAAGGCCGTCGCTCTCATGGTGTCTCCATTAGTGAGGTCATTGCCATTGAGGTCAAGCGTTTGGGTAGCGAGGTGGTCCCCTAGGTTATCTGCCTGTTTGGAACTAAACAAACTATTTCTCTGAAAAAGAGGGCCACCTGTCTGGCCATTGATAGGCCAGGTAAACATATCGCTCGTTCCCTGGCTGCTCAGGTTACTCTCCCCAAATATGACGTTGCCAGAAAAGTCTCCGGTAACATAAGCATTGCCCTGAGCGTCATTTGTAATACCATAGCCATCGCTAACCCCACTTCCCCCTGCAGTGCGAGCCCAAAGCACTTGTCCCATAGGATCGATTTTGAGGGCATACACACTTGAACCTCCTGATGCCGTTAAGGTGGTAGTACCATATGTCGTCTGGTTGTCAAAGCCTCCAGCCACAAAGATATTACCTGCGCCGTCAGCAGAGATTGATACTCCTTCTTCAAACGTACTTGTTCCATAAGCATTGGCCCATTCGAAGCTACCACTGCTACTTACTTTGGCCACGAAAACATCAAAATTATTGCCTGCGTTTGAACTTGTTAGGCTAAAGGTGCCAAAGGTAGCAGTAGCGCTAAAATAGCCGGTAACATAGGCATTTCCCGCTCCATCTTGCACCACATCATAGAGATCGTCCACAATCATAGGGACTGCCCAGAGGAATTGCCCGCTAGCAGTGTATTTAGCCAAAAAATAAGCAGAGTTTAAGCTGACGTTTCCTAATCCTCCTGCTCCTTGGGTATACCCCCCGACTACGCAATTGCCTGCAGCATCAGTAGATATATCCGTCAAAACTTCAGTGGCGCCTAGATTTCCGCCATCACTCATCGCCCAATCCCAGCTTCCGGAGGGAGTAAGCCTGGCAATGTAGATATCTCTGGCAAGTAGATTTGGGTCATTGGTATTGACTGTTTGGGTGCCAAACGCAACTGATCCGGCAAAAGCCCCCGCAACATAGCAGTTGCCTACTCCATCTAATGCAAGGTCAGCCGCTGATTGCACATTAGCCGTCGCCGTCCAAAGGATTTGCCCATTAGGGCTAATTTTTAGCACATACATGCCCGGATTGATCGTCTGAGAACCAAAGCTGAGGCTACTACTTACCACTCCACACACATGAGTGTTGCCAGCCGCGTCTACGACGATTCCATTTACTCCAAGACCATCAGGACCAGAACCCTGTATGGCCCAGAGCACTTGACCAGAAGGGCTGATTTTGGTGATAAAAATGTCCGGTAAACCGTTGGTAACAGAGTTGGTAAAGGTAGTGTCTCCAAGGTTTAATGTTCCGTCAAAGATGCCTGCTACATATATATTACCTTGATTATCTACGTCTATATGCTCCCCCCGATCAAGGCCAGATCCCCCAAAAGCAACAGATTCAATACGACTGGAATCTTGGGAACTACCGCAGTCTAAGATCCAACGGCTACCAGCGTAATAATTGAAACAGGAATCATCCAGGTTATAGATCATCAAACCAGTGGCCGGACTCACAATCGCATTTCGCTGATCAGTGGTCATGCGCGGGATGAGCATGCCTTTATCGTTGGCCTGCACATCCAGCATCGCGCTGGGATTGGGGGTACTTCCATTAGGGTTGATGCCCACAGACTGGGCGAACAGGGCCATCGATAAGCCCGAAAAAATCATGATAAAAACGAGACGTTTCATTTGTTTAGGAGTTATAGGTGATGCCTAAACTTCTGATTTTGAGTGTCCTGGCTTATGGATTATGGTTCAGAATCTATGGACTATTGTTCCTAGAATGAAAAAAGAGCCCTTTCCAAGTAGAAAGGGCTCAGGATAGGCCAATATGAAACGTCTAAGCTAGGGCTGACTAGCACCTATCCGATTTTGTTCTAAGCTAGCTTCCAAGAGTTGGAGGCGGGCTTCAAAGGACTGCCGCAAGAGATGATTTTCTCTTTTTAGCTGTTCAATTTCCTTTTGCTGCTCTTCGAGCAAGGCTTGTTGCGCTTGGGTTGCACTCACATTGAGCATAGAGATCGCTTCGTAGTCAACGGTGTGAAAGTCGTACACTTCGCGGCCGTAAACGAAGACGGTCGTGGAGTCAGCCAGATCGAGAAAAGCGTTCTGCGAAGCAGGCTCAAATACCTGAAAACGACCAGCTTCAACGGCACTCACCTCATAGACCGCTGCACTCTGCTCCGTGATCAGCTTGACGCGCTCACCCACTTGTAAATTAGTAGCTAAGATGATCCACCCATCCTGCCTCTCTGCACGCTGATAGATGTCCGGGACCACTTCGATGAGATCAGTCGTTACCGCTTGTGGATACACTTCGGCGACCTGTTGGGCGATGACCTTTTTGTAGGGATCTATTCCTTTCGCAATGGTATCCTTCATGCGATAGTTGGTGATTTCGAGTTGCATGAGGGTGTGGAGGTCTTCACCAGCGTCGGAGATGCCCTCAACGTCCTTGATGCGCAGGTCAGAGTGCGCATTGAACTCTGCCGCAGCGATGCGGTCGGTGGCATAGAGAGAGAAGGTTGTGTTCCCACCCGAGTTAGTACCCGTAATATCAATAGGAGGTGGAGGATTGGCTAGGTATGTATACGCCCCAATGGTGGAAAGGGCCCCACCGTTGATATGTAGTTTGGCTCGAAGAGTCGTATTGGTACCGATTAGGACATTCCCATCTGAACTAATCGATATCCCTTCATTGCCCCCATCCCCCGACAAATAGAAAGAACCCAATTGAAGGTTTTGCGTGGCTTGGTGATTACCCAGATTGTCCTGGAATGAGGAAAGAGCTACTGCGCCGCCATTGGTGAGGGAAAGTTGGTTGGCATTGAGGCTGAGGGTCTGGTAGAATGAAGAAAGATCTACTGCGCCACCATTGGTGAGGGAAAGTTGGTTAGCATTTAAGTTGAGGGTCTGGTTGTCGGTATTGTCCAGGTAGGTACTTAAGCTAACGGAGCCGCCATTGGAGAGGGAAAGTTGGTTGGCAGTAAGCGTAAGGCTTTGTAGTTCGTTGGCTGCGTCGGAGTCTCCATCCTGTAGGTCATTCAACCTTAATTCTTCCTCTACTTTTGAGCCATCTTGCGCATTGAGTTTCCAGATGAAGCCGCCTGCTGTAGGAGTAGATACCCCATCAAACTCAGCATTGCTATCTGCAGCCCCGGTTACGTATACCTTTCCTGTCCCAAGCGTTACGTTCGTCCCCAGGTCTTGTACAGGACTTCCCGCTCGCCTGGCCCACAGGGTTTGACCACTTGTATTGAGTTTGGTGATGAATATATCTTGGCTCCCTGTGCTGACCAGATTGGTGCTCCCGAAAGGAACGGTCCCTGTGAAATTGCCGCTTAGGTAGATGTCTCCATTTGGGTTACTCACTATGGCACCACCGTTATCAAGCCCGGTTCCTCCAAAGCTGTTGACCCATAGCACCTGCCCACTGGGATCGACCTTTACCACAAACACATCATCGTTTCCATTGCTGGTTCGTTGAAAGCTGCCAAAAGTCGCAGTATTTCCAAAAGATCCACCGACATAGACATTGCCAGCGTTGTCAACGGCTACCCCCCCTGGCCGATCCTCTTCAACTCCTCCCACTTCGATAGCCCACATAAACAGCCCGGTAGCGCTGAGCTTGGTGAGATACACCTGTTCTTGTGTACCTGTAAGCATCGTACTGCCAAAGGTGATGTCTGGATCGAAAAAACCGGTACCGTACACATTGCCCTGCTGGTCCAGGGCCACATCTATGGGGATAGGCTGACCGGAACCTTCTCCATTCACGGCCCACATAAATTGTCCAGTGGAATTGAGCCTAGCAAAAAAAACGCCGGTCGTATTTCCGGTGCTCTGTAGCGTGGTATTTCCTAAGGTAATGGTCGTAAGGAAAACCCCTGTAATGACTGAGTTCCCGTTGGCATCGGTGGCGATTCCTAAAGCGGCACCCTCACTTGGCCCATTGGCATTGATGGCCCATAGGTACTGTCCCGCAGGAGAAATTTTGGCGACAAACAGATCGGAAGGCCCATTGCCAATCAGGGTATTCCCCCCCAGCGTGATGGAGCCAGGAAAGGCTCCGCAAGCATACACATTTCCCGCCATGTCCAAAGATAGGCCCCCACCAAAGTCGGTTCCGGTCCCACCAATCTGGAACACCCATTGGACGATTCCTTCAGAGTCGATTTTGGCTACGAAGACATCATCGTCCCCATTGCTGGTCAGGCTGGTTCCGCCAATATTTACGGTCCCCTTGAAGGTTCCCATTATATGTTGATTTCCCTGGGCGTCAACCGCAATATCTAGTGGAGTAATGTTATTGCCCGTGCCGGTATATGGTAGAGAAACAGGACGTACCGCTTTTCCATTTACTGTTCCGCAGTCTTTGATCCAACGGTTTCCCACATAGTAATTGAAACAGGAGTCATCAAGGTTATAAATCATCAATCCCTCGGCAGGACTGGTGATGGAACCTCGCTGGG
>JBCCQN010000068.1:0-35945 GCA_039024315.1 Bacteroidota bacterium | reverse complement strand
GCTACCAATATTATAGGTAAAGCAGTTACTGAAGTCGGTACGGTCATCAATGGCGTAACCTTCAAAATGTCTGGGGATGATAATCCACCTGAGCAATTAGGTAGCCCAGGCTACGATTTCAACTTTACCCGCTGTGGTGCGAACGAAATTGGTGCCTTCAAAAACAATGACCTTGACGTTGACCAAGGCGTCAATACACTAGATATCATCTTCATTCAGCGTCAGATTTTAGGGATCACTCCCCTCAACTCTCCCTACAAAAACATCGCCGCCGATGTCAATTACAATGGCTTAGTCGAAGGCTTGGATATCACCTTTATCCGTCAGTTGATTCTACAGATCCGTCAGGCCTTCCCAGAACCAGGAGGATCAAATCTACCTGGCGACGGTGCTCGTCTTTGGGCCTTTGTACCAAGTGATGCAGTATATCCAATCCCATTCTCTCCTATCGCCTACGATACTGGTAGAGTATATAACCCGATCAACCCACTGGTAGATCAAGACTTTATCGGTATGAAGCTAGGGGATGTTGACAATAGCTGGGATATCATCGGTAACAAAACCGGAGCGGTTGATGACATTACCTTCCAGATGCCTGACCTAAGCGCCAGTGTCGGAGAGGAAATCGTTATTCCTGTGAGTGTCAAAGACTTCAGTAATGTAACTGGTTATCAGTTTACTATGAGTTGGGATCCAAGCGTATTAGCGTTCCACGCAGTGGTAAATAAAAACCTGCAGACAGTCTTTGGAGAGCAAGAGGTCAGTAATGGACATTTGACCGCTAGTTGGAATGATGTCGCGGCCCAAGCGATTAGCTTAGATGATGGTACTGAAGTATTTGAGTTACACTTCAAAGTAATTGGCCAAGAAACAGGATCTTCTAGCTTCTCTATCAACTCATTCCTGACGCAGAGCGAGGCTTATAATGACAACCTACAGCTGCTTGACATCCTCAGCTCTCCTGCAACGATCACGCTGGGTGGAACCACTTCTTTGGATCCTGCAGACAATCAGGGTTTTGGTTTATACCAAAACATGCCGAATCCGTTTGATCGCTTTACCAATATCGCCTTCGAATTACCGGCTAACAATGAAGTCAAAATCGAGATCTACAATAATCTCGGTCAGGTAATTAAGACATTCGTTGGCGTGTACCCACAAGGTAAACATCAAATCCGCTGGGATGGCACCAATGAAAGCGGTATGCAAGTCAGTGCCGGCGTTTATTACGCACGCATGACTTCAGCTGATTTCAATGGTACTATTCAGATGCAACGTAACGCTCAATAAGGTTCAAATAAGGGTCAAGCTGATCTTTCGAGCTCAGCTTGATCTCTTTTCCTCATATAATTTCTACCTACCAAATAACACCAATTATGAGAATCCGAACTTTACTCAGCTTAATGGCTGGATTACTAGCCATGAGCACACTCAATGCCCAAAACCTAACCTTCAATGTGGTTCCCAACAGTGGGCTTGCTGGAACGATCATTACCGTTGAGATCAGCGTCGAAAACTTCACTCAAATCCTGAACTATCAGGGCACACTTAATTGGGATGACAATGTCCTTTCTTATCTCGGTGCCACTAGCCCTGCCCCTGGTATTGCAAATGCGATCAACCCACCTATTTCGGGCGGTGGGACTATGCCGGAAAATAAACTCACTTTTTTGTGGGCAGATTTCTTCGCTACGGGGACCAGCGCTAATGATGGAGACGCTGTGTTGACAGTTGATTTCCAAATCGATCCAAATGCAGCTAATGGTACGATTACTAACCTCTTTATCGATGGTTCAGAGACTGCACTCGGTTATTCATCCACAGCGACAGTTGGCACATCTAATCCATTCCCTGCTCCCACCGTCAATCCGGGTACCGTAGGGGTAGGTAGTGGCTTTCCGGTAGAAATGCTAGACTTTCAGGCTACCACCCAAAATGAAATGGCCAAGCTAGAATGGATCACTGCTAGTGAAGCGAACAATGATTATTTCGAGATTCAGAAAAGCGAGAATGGGGAAGATTTCTATCCCATTGGCACCATCAAAGGAGCCGGCAACACCCAAGAACATACTTACTATGAGTTTGATGATCAAATTACTGCTAGCAAACTTTTTTATCGCCTAAAGCAGGTAGATTTTGATGGTTCTTCGACTTTAACGGATGTAGTCGAGCTCAGCAGCCAGCAAGTCGAAAGTAATTGGCTAAGTGCTTATCCTAATCCTAGTCAAAATCAAACGCATCTTCGTCTGAAAAACTGGGATGAGCTAGACCAAGACTTCCGTATTCAGGTATTTAGCATCGATGGACGCTTACAAAAATCAATTTTGGTCCAAGGCAATGAATTGATCACAGATTATATTTTGGATGTTTCTGCACTCCCACGCGGCTCCTATGTGCTCAAAGTGAGTAATACTAGGGGAAAGAGCACACAGCAACTCTTAATCCTTGAGTAAATTACTATGTTAGAATCATTCTAGATAGATTTTTTAATCTGGCGCTTGCCTTTGAATTTGCAAATGAGCTGCAAATTCAAAGGCAATTTTTATTGTGTGTCAATCTCATACCAACACCATACCTGCACCTTGGCTCTTTATTTTCAACGAACGCACCGAACTCTGGTTTGCCAGCATTTGTGGGCTGGCTTTAGCATTGGGTTTTAGTTTATCTTTTCTTGCCACTATCCCCTTTTTACTGATTTTAGCATTTTACCTGCTTGCCTATCTTTTTGGCGGCTTTTTCACCCTTTTCGATGCTTGGGAATCCCTCAAAGCAGGGAAATTTGATATCGATTTTTTGATGCTATTTGCAGCGGTTGGGGCTGGTATTTTAGGTGAATGGGCCGAAGGAGCACTTTTATTGTTTTTGTTCAGCCTCGGTCATGGCTTGGAGCACTATGCGATGGAAAAAGCCCAAAAATCTATCGAGGATCTTGCTAAGCTGAGCCCTCAAACCGCCATCCTCGCCAAAAATCAACAAGAGATCGCAGTCGAAAAACTGCAGCTGTGGGATCAGATTCTGGTCAAACCCAATACGATGATTCCGGCGGATGGCTTAGTTGTCAAAGGACACAGTAGTGTCAATCAAGCCGCTATTACGGGTGAGAGTATTCCAGTCGATAAGGCCCCCTGGCGGGGAACGCTTAGTCAACTACCTAGCCTAGATAAACTAAGTCCCACTCATCGTGTATTTGCGGGTACCTTTAATGGTAAGGCAACCCTCGAAGTCTTAGTACAGCGCAAAGCCCAAGACTCTACCTTGGCTAAGCTTATTCAACTCGTTCGGGAGGCAGAAAATCAAAAATCACCTACTCAGCAGCTCACAGACCGCATTGAAAAATACTATGTACCCGCTATTCTTGGACTAGTGCTCCTCCTCAATTTTGCCTTTTTGGTTTTAGACGAACCTTTTAGGGATAGCTTCTATCGCGCTATGGCGGTATTGGTGGCAGCAAGTCCTTGTGCCCTTGCACTTTCGACGCCTAGTGCGGTGTTGAGCGGGATAGGAAGAGCAGCGAGAGCGGGTGTCCTGATCAAAGGAGGCCGCCCCTTGGAAGAATTGGGCAATGTAAGCGTCTTGGCGATGGACAAAACTGGAACGCTAACAGAGGGGAAGCCCAAATTGAATGATATAATCGTCCTTGAAGGGACAAAGGAAGAGCTGCTACAAATTGCCCTAACAGTAGAGCGCTTTAGTGATCACCCGCTTGCCGATGCCGTAGTTAAAGGCGCCCAAGACCTGCTCCCTCCAGCAGAAAATTTGGGGGTAGAGAGCTTAGAATCTATCACCGGCAGAGGCGTCCGCGCGATCGTCCAACAACAAGAGGTCTGGATAGGCAATAGAGAATTGTTTGAAGCGCATTTAAGCACCGCCCTACCTGACTCTTTATTATCTGCCCTCCGAACTTGCGAGGCAAAAGGCAATACCAGTATTATTGTCCGTCAGGGCGAACGCTACCTTGGTATCTTAGGATTGATGGATCTCCCCCGACCTGCTGCCAAAGAAGCCCTCAAGCAACTTAGCCAATTAGGAATCATGGAGGTTATCATGCTTACTGGCGACAATCAGCAGGTAGCAAATGCTACAGCACAAAAAATCGGTCTAGATACAGTTAAGGGCAATTTACTCCCGCAAGACAAAGTGGAAGCGATCCAAGCCATCAAAGCCGAGCGGGCTTGCGTGGCCATGATCGGAGATGGTGTCAATGATGCGCCTGCCATGGCTAGCAGTAATGTCAGTATCGCCATGGGAGCAGCAGGTTCAGATGTAGCCCTCGAAACTGCCGATATTGCGCTCATGAGCGACAACTTGCTTAAGCTCCCATTTGCTATTGGATTGAGTCGTATGAGCAAAAAAATCATTCGCCAAAATCTCATCATCAGTTTAGGCATGATTGCCATCTTAGTACCTATGACCTTACTAGAAGTGCTTAGCATGGGGCCCGCGGTATTGCTTCACGAGGGCTCTACTCTACTAGTAGTACTAAATGCCTTACGTTTGCTATCTTATTGATCAAAGGATCAATATATGAATCGCAGAAGTTTTATGAACAAAAGTTTGCTGTCCATGGGGAGTCTCGCTGCCTTGGGGATAGAAGGTATTGCCGCTCCCACATTCAAACGAAATGCGGAGTTTAGCCTCACAGTAATGGCTACTAATTGGGGCTTTAAGGGAGACTGGGATGCGTTCTGCGCAGCAGCTAAAAAAGAAGGCTATGATGGTATAGAAGCTTGGCTACCAGGTGTCGGCCCCAAAAGAGAGGCCATGTTTGCTGCCCTCAAAAAATATGATCTGTCTTTTGGCTTGCTTGCAGGGGTCAGCGAAAATGATTTCAAAGCTCACTTTGAACGCTTTAAAAGGGCCTTAAACACCGCCGTGGAACAAAATCCTTTGTATGTCAACTGTCATTCCGGTAGGGATTATTTTTCCTTTGCGGAGAACGTTCAGATCATTCTTTACGCCAACGAATTGTCCCAAAGCAGCGGCGTACCCATCTATCATGAAACCCATAGAGGTCGGATCCTCTTCGCCGCCCATATTTGTCGCCAATTTATAGAAGAGATACCTGAGCTACGCCTGACGCTCGATATATCTCACTGGACCAATGTGCATGAGTCATTGCTCGAAAATCAAGCAGAAAGCGTAAAATTAGCGCTCAGTCGCACTGACCATATTCATACTCGCATTGGACATCAAGAGGGGCCACAGGTAACGGATCCTCGCGCCCCTGAATGGGCAGAGACCGTAAAAGCACACTTTGCCTGGTGGGATGAGGTGGTGAAACACAAAAGCGAAGCCGGACAAAAGCTCACCATCCTTACAGAGTTTGGCCCTCCCCACTACCTTCCTACCGTGCCCTACACTCAGCAACCTCTAGCCGATCAATGGGCAATCAATGTCCACATGATGAAGGCTTTCAGAAAGCGTTATTTGGGATGATTTTAGTTCGTACTCTACCTTATTGAGTACTTAGACGTTAATATCCAGTATTGAGACTTAGGAAAACTGGACTACATGGTCTATAGAGACTTTTTTTCTCTGTACTGGATACTTTTTATTTTCTACTTTCTACTTATTTAGGGATTACTGCTGCGCAGAACGTTTAGTTTTTGCGCACAGCTTATCTCTCCTAGCCTAAGGTCTGGCCCATTTAGCCCGGCATGCCGTACCACAAAAAAGCGTTCGGTGCAGCCGTAAAAAAAGAAGTCCAACACCCGCTACGGTATTGGACTTATTCCTTAGTTAACTTCGATTTCTTTATCTATGCCGTGGGGCAATTCACCAAGCTATCGAAGGTACAAACCATCAGGCTGTTAACTCTTACGAAGCTTACAGGTGATGAAATCGACGAAATAGTAACTGGAACTAATCATTTTGGTACCTCCTTCCTTTAAGTGAAACTTAACAACAGGCCTCGTCATTGGTCTATTCCTCCGACTTACTTTCCTGTTGGCGGTAACAACGGTTACCTCGCACTTCTAAATTAGGATAATGCTATATGCTATGCAAGGGAGTTGACCGATTTTTGTTGACTAATTGCGCGAATTGCTCCAACCAAAAAGGCACTGGAATTGAGCAGGGCGTTCTCCGAAGGAACAAACGTAAACAAAGGCAACTGAAAGTAATTTACCTAAGTACTAAAAAGGCAACTCAAATATTCATAACAAAGCCCAGAGCGCTCACTCTGGGCTTTTATTATTCACTCGATTATTCACGCTTCTCCTCAAAAAAGCCTTAGTTATAATAAGACTGCAACAAAGTACCAAGGGACTTTTGCAACAGAATTCTCCACTCTTCAATGAGAAAGCAGATAGTGTATAAATGCTGACGTAATTGATGCATAATCTCCACTCGGCCGGCCGACTGGCTAAAAAGTATCGTAGAAATCGTTTCTTGCCCTGCTTGCATCTCCTGTAAAATCTGCAAGCTCATCTGCTGTAAAGTCAAAAATAGAGGATGCTTATGCTTCACCCCTAATTGTTTGCGCACCTCCTCTACCCTCTCTTGTAGTAATGCTAACTTTTCACGGCAAGCCAACAAATATAACTGCTCAGTCAAACCTGCTGTCCCAACCTCGTCAAACAAGGCCCACAAAGCTTGATTAGGGAGATCCATTCGTTCGGTCTCTAACCAAAGTGCCTTCTCAGTATGGTATGGAAAGAATTCAGACAGCATGCCAACCTATTTGACACAAATATTAGTATTTCTAATTTTATTAGCAAATATATTTTGGTTTTTTATCCCTAAATTTGGCTATGCCAAGCTCAAGATCACAAAAGCTACTATTATTAGCTCTGTTGGCTTTTTTTGCATTTGCAAAAATGCCTGTCATCTTAGCACAAAGCCTGCCCCTCAATTGGCAAGTCCAAATCAGTGAAGTTTCTACTTTTTCTTCTCCGAGAACGATCGATCTCAATGGCGATAGTATCCAAGACATCATCATAGGAGCCGGTATCGAGGATGCCCCTTCTCCTCAAGGGATCTACGCCTTCGACGGCAGCAACGGCCAAATCCTCTGGCAACGCTACGCTCGCGATCAAATATATGGTAGTCCTATCTTTGCGGACCTCAATCAGGATGGCACTCAGGACGTGATCATCAGTGGCCGCAATGCTCAATTAATGGCGCTAGATGGCCGTAATGGTTTTTTGATATGGGAGTTTTGGTCCGATAATCAAGGCAATCCCCTCGACAGCAATTGGTTCAACTTTTATCTCCCCCAATGGGTCGAGGATCAAAACGGCGATAGCATCCCAGAGCTGATTATCACAAATGGAGGTGATCCAAATATCAATCCTGCGGACCCAGAACGGCCTCCAGGCTATTTGCTCGCCATCAATGGAGCCAATGGGACTATCATCCAAGTCGATACTATGCCAGATGGCCAAGAAACTTACTGTTCTCCCCTGCTGGTGGATTATCAGCAAATAGGAGACCCATACATCCTTTTTGGTAGTGGTGGCGAGACCGTTGGAGGTAGTTTGTGGGAGCTCCGCCTAAGCGACTTTATACAAAATGGTCTAACGCATGCTCGAGCGCTATTGAGCCATCCCAGTAAGGGCTTTATTGCGGTTCCGAGCCTTGCCGACCTCAACCTTGACGGCATTCCAGATATTATCGTTCCGCAATTGCGGGAAAACCTAATCGCCATCGACGGCCATACGAAACAGGAATTGTGGCGACATACAGAGCCCCTGCATGACTTTTATGTTTCGCCCACTATTGGTCAATTTACGGGAGATGAGAATCCAGATATTTTCACGACCGCTTCATTTGGCAATTGGCCATTTTATCAAAGTAGCGTCCGCCTATTGCTTGATGGCAGTAATGGCCAATTAGTATGGTCTGAGGTGGGATTTCCCTTTCAACTTTGCTCAGGCTTGGCCCTTGATTGGGACGAGGATGGCTATGACGAATTGATCTTTCCCCTCAACGAAGACACCGCTAGCACAGGAAGATACTATCAACACCAGCTTCAGCTTTTCGACTTCAACGATCAGCTAAGTTGACAGTATCAGACCAGGGGTAATGATGTTTTCTATGCCGCTTATTGTTGACCTCGAAGGCGACCAAAATTGGGAGTTGATCTTTACCACCCATGACAATACTATGGATTGGTATCGAGCAGCAGGTTTTAGCATGTATAGTGTTGATTTGGGCCGCTTCGCGGAACGCTTGGCTTGGGGCGGCTACCAAGGTAGCCTTGCCGATGGATTTTATCCCCAAGAGCTAGTCCTAGGGCTCGAGGCCTCCTCCATTACGGGTATCAGCATCTACCCCAATCCTGTCCAAGAGACCTTATCTGTGCGTTCGATCAAGGGTCAAAAGATTGACAACATTTTACTCTATGATAGCCAAGGGACATTGGTCGCGGCTAGTCGCCAAACGCATATTTTGGAACTGAGTCATTTGCCAGAAGGACTCTATTTATATCGCATCCAGCTTGATGAAAGAGTAGCTAGTGGCCGACTCATAAAGCGATAAGCGATTTATCCAATGGAAATTGAACCTTCTGTTATGCCTTCTACAAAGTGTCTATTGCCTAGATCTTCATTAACGAGTATCTAATCTAACTCCAGCCGTCACTTTTAATTATCCTCCTAATCTGGGAGGGCATCTATCAGTTTCTCTCTGGACTGGTCAAGGTAATCATCACTTTGAAACTAAAGCAGGCGTCATATTTGGTCGCTTTCAAGCGGACCTTTTTTTTACTAATGTACTCCCTTTACTGACTTTGGGCTATCACTATCAGAAACCCAAAGCGCCCTTTTTCTTTCGGGCTGACCTTGGAGTCGGTGGTATTGGTCTGGGACTTGGTTACACTTTTAAAGATTGAGTGGAAAAACATTTCCTGCAGCTTGCGTCTAGAGGCCTTTACTGTGATCTTCCGCTACCTACTGCTTTATCACCCGAAACGTACCTCTTTCTGTACGTAAAAAGTAAACGCCAGCGGCTAAGGCCTGCAAATCGACGCCCTCATCAGTATATCGCCAGTCCCTTTGCTCACGTCCGAAGACATCAACTACCTTTAGTTTCACTAAATCTAAGCCACTTATCTTTACGATACCTCTCGTGGGGTTGGGGTAGAGAGATATAATCTGACTGGGATCGACCCAAACTTTGATGACCGAAGAGTATTGCTCTCCCCCGTTTATGCTCACGTCTTTGAGGCGATAATAATTCCAATGAGCAGCTGCCCCAAGGTGTCCAAACTGATAGTTCTGCGCAGCAGTAGGCGAAAAAAGACTCCCTATCTCTTGCCAAGGGAGGCCTTGCACTCGATGCTCGATATGAAAACTTGCTCTTTGAGGATTATTTTCAACTTTCCAGCTGAGCTGAACGCTTCCCCCTTTGGCAATGCCGCTAAAATCCATCTCGGCTAGGGATAAAACGCTAGCGCTCGTACAAAAAACTCGGCTATCACCATTGGGGTAATTAAAATTTTGTAGCTCATTCCAAATGTGCGTTACGACTGTGCTATAATTATTACGGATAACACTGTGGATAATGGGTGGCGCAGTATAGCTTAGAGGTGTTTGTTCCTGATACATGGCCATATAGGTAACCATAGCTGCCAAAAAATAGGTCGTCGCCATACCATGAGGGGCATCATCTTCATAAAGGCTATCGATCGGAATCTGATCGAAGGGACTTTGACTGAGCAGACTACTGATCACTGGCCCAACGGGTATCATACTGACACACTGATTTGGAAAAGCTGTCGCTAAGGAATCATGATACTCCAAAAACCAATCGTGAAAACCAGCATTGAGATAGTTGTTGTAAGCGGTCCATTCTGCCGCTGTGGGAGGAAAGCCGGCTCCTAGAAAGCCTGCCATATCAGGCCAATTTTCATAAATATAGAGATCTAATGAATCTTGCTGCAAATTGACCCAATCAAAGATAGAATCTGTCGCGGTTAAAGGAGTCAAAGTACTATTGAAATAGGGTAAAGTGGGCGCTTGATATTGGATAAAATTACCCGGAGTAATGAGGATATTACCAAAGTTGGCCGCACTAAAAGGCTCATTATCAGAATCCCAAGCCGGAGGTACAAAATCAAATCCCCATTGCGCAATCGGAGGTAGATTGACATGAGTAGTCAAAAAGCCATATTGTCCACTAAGCTCATAATCATATCCAGCTTCCTCGGCCAAAAAGTGAAACCAATGGGGTACCGAAGTCTCTTGACTAGGAGTAACATTGACTTGAAATTCATGATTGATCAAGCTGTGCCCAAAAACGAAGGTGCGCAGGGTGTCTTGCGCCTTTAGCCCCATACTTAAGAGGCAACATAAGCTAAGCGTAAAGATCCGAGTATGCATAGTTAACTAGTCTTATAACTTAACGTTCAGGCTAGCCTGTGAGTATGATCGCCTAAGAGTCAGTGTAGGGCCTACTGCTGCGCAGAACGCTCAGCCCTTTCAACTGTGTAGGTGCGGCATGTGCCACACTACAGAGAAAAGCGTTCTGCGGAGCAGTCCTCTCCAACCTTATCCTCAGCTATAGCGCGCTACCGAGGCATCATAGACCCGCTTCATCCCTTCTCTAAGAGAGATCTTGGGCTTCCAGCCAAGGGTATTGAACACATAATCCATATTGGCATGGCGAGCATGTACGCCGACTGGTTTATCTAACAATTGCTTGATCGGTGGATTGTAGCCAGCAAACTCCGTGAAAAGTTCGATGATTTCGAGAAAGCTGGTGATCTTACCGGACCCAATATTCATGGCGGAGCCATCTTTGATATTTGCTAAGGCAAACATCATTGCATCGACGCAGTCGTCGATATGCACAAAATCACGGCCTTGCTTTCCGGTCCCCCAGACTTCGAAAGGGGTTTCTTTGCGAGCCGCCCTAGCTGCAATCGCAGGTATGGGATAGCTCAAGTCCTGATCTTCACCAAAACCTGAAAAGGGGCGCACACAAGCTACGTGAAGACCATAGTGAGAAGCCGCGATGCGAGCGAGGTATTCTCCCGTAAGCTTGGACCAACCATAGGTCATATCAGGTTGTCCAATTTTCCCATTTTCAAAATCAATATCCGTTTCGGCAAGGGCGACAAAGCCCCCTTCGCCCTGTAAATCCACCGGATAAGCAGCACTAGAGGAAGGGAATAATACTCGATTGGGCTTATGACGGACAGCCCAATAGAAAAACTCCGCATCAATCGAAAGATCCAAGGCGACCATCATCGGGTCCCCATCGATCTTGGCACGTCCTCCCACAATGGCAGCGTAGTGAAAGACATCGGTAAACTTGCTGAAGTCAATTAATCCAAATTCATCTTGCAGCCAAGTTTCAGAACTTAGCAGGCCGCGTAAAAACTCCCTAAAATCTCCACGATAGAAAAGGAGGCGTTCACCCGTGCCCCAAAACTCCATCTTACCCAGCATACGCACTGGACTCCCCCCCATAAAAGGGCCATCAGCTACTGGCCATTCACCAGGGGCCATACCTACTGAAAGGTCGTCCACAATGATGATACGATCAGAAGTTGTGTTGAGCAGGTGTTTAGCCATATTCCGGCCCACAAAGCCACAGCCACCGGAAATAAGATGATAGTTCATGAAAATTTGTTGAAGTTTTTTAAAGATTTGAGTGCGTGAATCTCGTAATGATTATGCTACAGAATGTCTGACACTCAAGCGTCAGATTTCCCTCCTACGGTCTCCTTTATTTTGTATTGATCTTTGTAGGGCGAATTGCGACCAATGAGCTCGGCCAGCAAACCAGTAGCAAATAAAATCAGACCTGAGAGAAAACAAACGGAGCCAAAAAATAGCGCTGGCATCCGTGAGCCCAAGCCTTGACCAAAAAATATTTTTGAAATCAATAAATACATGAGATCAGCTCCCCCTACTATCGAAAACAATACTCCCCAAAAACCAAAGAAGTGCATCGGCCGCTGCAAATATCGCTGTGTCAGCGTAATGGTGATCAGGTCCAAAAAGCCATTGATAAAGCGGTTGAGCCCAAATTTGGTTACTCCGTACTTACGCTCTTGATGTTGAACAACTTTTTCGGTGATCTTAGTGAAGCCATTCCATTTGGCCATCACCGGTATATAGCGGTGCATCTCACCAAAGACTTCGATATTTTTGACTACTTCTGAACGATAAGCTTTGAGGCCGCAATTAAAGTCATGCAGATTGTTGATCCCAGAGGTAAGCCGCGTGATAAAGTTGAAAAACTTTGAAGGAATGGTCTTTGAGATCGGATCGTGGCGTTTTTTCTTCCAACCTGACACAAGGTCAAATCCATCTTCTTTGATCATCCGATATAGTTCCGGAATCTCGTCGGGACTGTCTTGGAGATCAGCGTCCATCGTGATCACCACATCACCTTGAGAGGCTTGGAAGCCCACTTGCAAGGCCGCAGATTTCCCATTGTTGTGGAGAAAGCGTATCCCATGGATCGTGCCGTATTGCTCGGCGAGCTCTTTAATTACCTCCCACGAATTGTCAGTACTACCATCGTCGATCATGATGATCTCGTAGGAAAGCTGCTGCGCTTTTACCACTTTTTCAATCCAAGCGACCAGCTCTGGTAGCGATTCGTCTTCGTTGTAGAGGGGAATTACGAGGGAAAGATCCATGAATTTATAGCAAAATGAGGAGGCAAAATTACGGATTATTATTCAAAATCACGGTACAACAAATAGCCTTTCCGCTTTTGCTTGAAAGATTCGATATCACTTTGCCAACTCTGCCAAATAGCTTCGGGATCTTCTCCCGCTACTATTTGTTGTTGAAAAGTATTATTGCCCGGCCAACGATAAAATCCTTTCTTAAAAAAGGGTTCCATTTCGTCTGTATCTATATATTGGGCGTAAAACTCGGAAAGCAGGCTGATCCCACTGAGCATCAAACTTTTGCCGTCTGTCTTTCCTTCAAATCGATAACCTCTGCAAAAGGTGTCTTGGTGCTTAGGGTATTTTGATTTCCCCGGCAGGGAACGAGGGGTAAAGTCATAAACGACCCTATTGAGACCGTCAGCCTGCATAGTCCTAGCGTTCGCCGCAGGTGTACTAAACCAAGGCGCTCCCAGCATCGTAAAGGCATCATCAGTGCCGCGTCCTACGCTCACATCGGTAGGCTCAAACCAGCAAATTGCGGAGTAGAGATAGGCGGAATATTCGGTGGCCAGATTGGGGGAAGGGGCAACCCAAGGACGGTCTAAATCTTCCCAGCGACTGTTGTGATCATATCCTTCACACTTTATCACCTCTAGATTTACCTCTACGCCATTTTTGAGCCAGCCTTCGCCATTGACCATTTGGGCATATTCGCCTATGGTCATCCCATGCACAATCGGCACTTCATGCATACCGATAAAAGAAGTACAGCACTCACCCATCATCGGACCATCGACATACCAACCATTAGGATTAGCACGGTCCAAGACCATAAAAGATTTGCCCGCTTCGGCACAAGCTTCCATCACCAAACTCATAGTGGAGATGTAGGTATAAAAACGAGTACCAACGTCCTGTATATCAAAAACTACGACATCAATATCCGCTAATTGGGCAGGAGTAGGTTTACGATTTTTGCCGTGAAGAGACAAAATGGGGAGCCCCGTTTTAGCATCACGACTGTCTTTTATGTGTTCTCCGGCATCTGCCGTACCTCTAAAACCATGTTCAGGAGCAAATACTTTGACTAATTTGATGCCTGAACCCAATAAGGTATCTACCAAATGAGTTTCCCCAAATACCAAGGAGGTATGATTGGCGACTACAGCTACAGACTGCCCATCAAGCTTTGATAATTGGGCAGAGACTAAGCGTTCAGCACCGCTGCGATAAGGAGGCAGTTGAGGCGCAAGCGCTCTATCTTGAACCTCCGCAGAGCTCTGATCATCATCAATAGCGACTGGAGCGGGCTCTTCACCAACAACAATGACATCCGAGGACTTTTGGTCACTGTTGGTATCGCAAGCAAGAAAGAGTAATCCTCCTATCAGCAGGAAAAGGAATTTTGTATATTTGACACGCATGAAATGAAAAATGTAAAACCGCAAAATATAAAATGAAATAGGTCCTTATGCGTAAAGGTAACGAGAACTGAAGCTACATTTACATAATAGCCTCTACATTTTACATTTTCATACAAGAACCGCAGATTGAACTTCGAATATTTTTTAGCGCGTAGGCTTACTTTCCGGCATCAAAAGGCAGCATCTAAGTTGGTGATTCGCTTGGCGATCATCAGTATCGCCTTGGCCATTGCGACCATAGAGATCGCTTTGTCGGTAGTGGAAGGCTTTGAAACGGAGATTCAAAACAAAGTCATCGGTTTTGGCTCTCATATTCAGGTGGGTAATTATTACCGTTCTGCTGATACAGAAGTCAATCCGATAAAGCGAGACGACCCTTCCATCCAAAATATCAAGGCGCTAGATTATGTGGTTTCTATTGCCCCCTACGTGGAACGCCCCGGTCTTTTTAAATCAGATATCGGCTGGGACGGGGTGATTCTCAAAGGCATAGATCAGGAGTATAATTGGACCTTTTTTCAGTCAGCCTTAGAAGAAGGAAATATTCCCGATTATGGGCAAGAAAAGACCTCCAATGAAATCTTAATAAGTCGCAAACAAGCCAACAATCTCGATTTAGCGGTAGGGGATAAAGCTCGTCTAGTCTTCTTTACCTCCACCATTCGGAGGAGGCCCGTTATTGTAGCCGGCATTTATGAAACGGGTTTGGAGGAGTTTGATAATACCATTGTGCTCTGCGATATCAGGATGGTACAAAAGATTTGGGGTTGGGAAGAGGATCAAGTTTCCGGTTTTGAGGTCAATATCACTGACTTGGAGATGCTCGATAGTGCTACTTATCACATCAATGAGATCACCCCTTATATGTTTGGAGCTGAGCCGATTACGCAACTTTTTCCTGAGATATTTGACTGGCTAAGGCTCCAACATCAAAACGTCAATGTCATCTTACTGTTGATGATATTGGTAGGGATCATTAATCTCACTACGGTATTGTTGATTCTCATCATTGAGCGGACCCGCACCATTGGCATTTTGAGAGCGATGGGGATGCCGGCTTTCCGTATCAGGCGTATGTTTGTCTGGAATGCCTTCTTATTGATTTTGATCGGGACCTTAGTGGGTAATGTGCTGGGCTTGGGCTTGTTGGGCTTACAAGATATGTTTGGTTTTATTAAGGTCAATCAGGCTGATTATTTTATCGAAACAGTACCTGTAGCTTGGGTATGGATTAGGTTTTTATTTGCCAATCTCTTGGTAGTTGCTTGCTGTACAAGCCTGATGTTTTTACCCGTGATCATAGTCAATCGGATCACTCCTGTCAAGGCGATTAGGTTTGATTAGCGCTTGATTACCTCCCGAAAGCTTTCGGGAGCGCGGAACGCTTAGTTCTTTTGTCATACATTGCAAACAAAACAAGGGAAACGTTCTGCGAAGCAGGGTAGCTGAAGATAAGCTATCTAAATACTCAGACAATAGTATTCAGTATTAAAACCTAGGAAAATAGGGCGATGCGGTCCATCAAGACCTTTTTTCTCTGTACTGCATACTTTTTACTCTATACGTAATCCTTTTACCTCAAATTATATCCAAACTCCCATGGAGAAGAAAAAATATAGCCCTAGCATGATACTGGCAGTAGTTTTTTGTGCGATCGGTTGCTTATTATTAGCCTCTCCCCTATTCATTGAAAGTGAGTTAAATTTGCAGACCATTGGGTTAGCCGTCAATGGGATTGGGATCTTTATCTATTTGTTTGCTCAAAAAGCAGGGAAAAGTTAAACCTTCCGCAGCGCGGAAAATCAAAAAAAGGCGTTCCGCAGCGCGGAACACCTTATATCTAAAATTGCTGTCTAATACTACTTTACTACGAACTTAGCCGTTTTGACAAAATCTTCACCAACGGCGACGTCGATGATATAAATACCGGGCTCTAATTCGCTGACAGGAACCGTAAATTCTGGCTTCCATGCGTCCACCTTGATATAGCCACTATTCATAACAATGCGACCTGTCATATCAAAAACAGTGTACATAGTCTCAGAAAGTGGACCTTCCGTCAATAGTCTCACCTGCAGCTCTTCGCTAACCGGATTGGGAAATAGGCTAATCCGCGCCAATTCTAGCGGCAACTCTACCTCAATCCGATTGGAGTAAGAAAAGGTTCCATCAAAATCGACTTGCTTGAGACGATAAAAGTTGGTGCCATAGCTTACGAGATAGTCTTTGTACTCATAATTATTCATCTCGGTGCTTGTGCCAGAACCGGCCACATTACCCAAGGCTTCCCAATTTTTGCCATCTACTGAGCGTTGCACTTCAAAATAATCATTGTTGATCTCAGTTGCGGTCAGCCAATTGAGCTCTACATGATCTTGCTTATAGTCTCCCAAAAAGTCCAATAACTCTACCGGTAAAGAAATAACGGCAGAGCAGGCGTTCAAACTACCGGGACCATCAAAGGAAACGCGGTGATTGTTGACTGGAGCAGCAGTGCCATAAAGGCTGCTACTGGTAAAGCCATAATAAATAGGCCCTCCAGTCGGGGAAAAAATAGTAGCAGGATCAAAGGTGTAGCTAACGACATAAATGTCATCAAAAGTTGCGGTCATGGTTTCGGTGAGGTGATTCCATGTGATTACAAGGCGATGGTAACCATCATTTTCTACGTTGGGAAGGTTGGTAGGGCCAGCTGCAGGAGCGGCATTATTGGCACCGTTTACGTACACCGACATATGATCCGCACCCGCTGCGGCGGCAGGATCAACAAAGCCTTCGAATCGAGTATCAATCTCTACCGCTACCGAGGGAGAAACCGGATTTCCACCTCCATAACCAATAGCCCAGTTAGACGCACCGAATGCATTAGGGCCTTCTTGCTGAAACAAGAATGCGATTCCGTTTCCTCCACCATCAAACTCTCCTAAGAAGAGCTCAAAATCAAAATTTAGGGAAGTAGTTTGGAAGGTATTGAGCGTATAGCCAGCATCTGCCCACACTGCATTACGACTGGTCACTGGAAAATCCCAGCAGGTCCCTCCTGGATTAGGAATAGGGGTCGCAAAGCTCGTGTAAGTAGTGTAAGTCTGAGCAAATGTGAAAGGGAAAAAGCAGGTCAGAGCGATCCAGAAAGCTAGGGATCTTTTCATGGGGAGTAAAAGTTAGAGTTAATATGCTGATTGATTAGAGTTTGGGTATAACAAAAGGGGTGAGAGAGTAACGATCTCCCAATTAAAAAAAATGCTTTTATTCTGAAAATACAAGCCTTGAACGAAATCAATTTAGAATAATTGAATTATTCGGAGGTATTTATTCCAAAAATTGTTCCACTATGGCGTTTCTTCAAAAAAGCCGGTTTTTACATTTTTGCGAACATTTGCCCAGTGAAAGTAGCGTCCATTCATGGCTACATAAACCCCCGGTGGGAGGGTCTGGGCAAAGGCTAAGGCAGCACCCAAATTAAAAAACCCATCGGAGCTTCCGAATCGATAAGGTACCATGGCACCGGTAATGATGATGGTTTTGTTGGTGACTTTCGCCGCGATCAAGGCCGCAGTTTGTACCATCGTATCCGTGCCATGGGTTACTACGATTCGATCCTCTTCGCAATGCTCACAATTATAAACGATCAGGTTGCGATCTTCCTCAGACATATCGAGGCTATCCATCATCATGAGCGTCCGAAGGTTGACATCTAGGGTGCAGCGCCCCAATCTCAACATTTCGGGAAGTTGGGTCTCCTCAAAGTACAATTGCCCGGTGATATAGTCATAGTTTTTGTCAAAGGTTCCGCCTGTGACAAATATCCTAATTGCGTCTTTGTTGCGTTGGGTCCTGATTTCGGGCTTTGGGGAGGGCATGGGTTCTGTTCCTTCGATCTAAGCCATAAAGTAACACAATCTAAGGTCAATAAAGCAATCTAGATAGAGCTGAGATGCCGATTTTTTGTCTCTTTTTTGAGTCCGTGTAACAAAAAGTGAGGATTTAAGGCGGATTTTTATTACCAATAATCGAAATTTACAATACTTACTCAAACTTTAATCAGATTCTCATCGCATGCGTGTATTAGCATTGCTCACCCTCACTTTTGTATTTTCAACCTATCAAGCGGGATTCGCGAGGCTTTATTCAAAAGCGGAGCTTCCTCAAAGCTTCAAAATCTGGGGCGACAGTGGTCAACTTTTGCTCAGTGGCCAAAATAATATTGTAAACGAGATAATCGAACTAGAGTATATCACTCAAGCACGCAAAATGGCCGTGGTAGAGCTAAGCATCAAAGATCCTGATGGTCAGCTGATGGCAAAACGAATTATTTCATCCAATGGTGGGAATCTACACTCTAGAATTGCCGTAAACCGCTGGCCAGAAGGGAGCTACTTGGTCCAAGTATGGATTGATGGGCAAGAACAGGCCTATCCTATCGAAATCGTCAAAGTAGTGGAAGAGTAGCGATGAATGATTTGTTGGAGCCTTGTATACTAGGCTAATAAGCGTTTCCAGTTCTGCTAATGTCTCCTTACAACGACTTAACAATTTATAAACTATAATACAAGGAAAGGGTCAGGTAGCGATGAAAAGCGCCGGCCCAACGGCCTTGTTGAAAGCTACTAGCGAGGCTGGAGGTGGTACTCACAAAGGAAGCGAGGGAATAGCCCAATCGAAAATCTCCCGACCAACGGTCGGAAAAGGGGAAACTAATTCCCCCTAAAAAACGAAAATCAACTCTAGACAAATCTGCAGTGCGATCTCCACTCAGATCTCGTCCGTAGAGCAAAACGCCAAACACGGGTCCCCCCAAAAGATTGATGGTCTTATCTCCCCCAAAATTGAAGGGGAGTTCATATTCGAGTAGGACAGGGAAGCTAAAATAGCCCGTTCCTACGATCAAGTCGAACCTGCTGCGGCTACCCAATTGCTCAAAGCGAATCTCTGGCCGCAGGTTTAGCTTGGGCTTGAGTTCGTATTGTACGTACCCCCCCAGCGATAAGCCCGCTTTGCGGAACCCTAAGTCAGCATCCCCATCTACTTGACTCCCATTGAGCCCGATTGCGATACCTCCACTGAGATTTTGCGACCAAGTCAATTGGAAGCTGAGACAAAGTAAAGAGAGTAAAAACCAGTTGCGAAGCATAATTAACTAGCCATTGAGATCACCCAAAACATCCCAAAAAACAAAAGCTGAATGACATAAACAGACTTAGCTATCGGATTGTCGGGTTTAGATTCAACATAATAAAAACCAAGATGCAACAAATATGAGATCACAAACCATCCAAAAAAATTGAGCAATGGAATCTCACCACCAGACCAAGTCCAAAAATCATATCTTATCGCCATCGGCTCGATCAAAAGGTCCAAAGCGATCATCAAGCTACTCCCAATGGCTGCCCCCACCCAAAGATTAGCACTAAAGCCTTGGGCAATACAGCCCGTGAGATAAATCAGTAAAACCCAATTGACTCCAATCATCGGCGGGATACCTGCTACCTTAATCCCTAGGGCCTCCCCGTACACATAATCACCAAAAATGGCTCCTGTACGCACGCCGATCAATTCAACCAAGTATCCTATCCAAAAGACCACAAATAAGTATATCGCTGTCCTTTGGTTCCAAGGTTTATGAAATAATAAAACAATGCTGATAGTCAGCAGCAAATTCAAGGGTACTAAGGATTGGAAAAGCTCTTTTACGCTTTGTCCATTCAGGATTTCAGGCTTAATATCCAGATGTAAACCAGTGATACCAATAAGGTGAAATATGGCAAGAAAAAGGACCGCATATCGGCTCCACTTATCAATTTTCTCCATAGGATTGCGTGTCGGAATCGCTAAGATACAGTTTTTACAATTGCAAAAAATTTTCCAATATTTTGGCCCCTACTTTACTACTCTTTTCAGGGTGAAATTGGGTGGCATAGAAGTTATCTTTCTGCAAAGCGGCGCTAAAATTCAACCCATAGCCAGTAGTGGCAATAGTATCTGGTCCTGTCTCCACATAATAGGAATGCACAAAATATACATAGGGTTGATCCCCTAAGTCTTGCATCAAGTCAGTCTGCAGTTGCGTCAGTTGATTCCATCCCATATGTGGCACTTTGCGTTCCCCGGAGGGAAATAACTTTACTTGCTCCGGAAAAATACCTAAACAATCAACATTCCCTTCTTCCGAATGTTCACACATCAATTGCATACCCAAGCAGATCCCCAATACCTTTTGCTTTAATTGGGGAATTAGCCGATCCAAGCCCGATTTACGCAGGTGCCCCATAGTAGTGCTAGCTTCTCCTACGCCTGGAAAAATCACTTTGTCGGCGGCTTGAATGATCTCCGGCTCATCCGTCAAAACAGGCTCGACGCCAAGGCGTTGTAAAGCATGAGTGACTGAAAGAACGTTGCCGGCATTATATTTGATTATAACAATATTCATATTATACTCGTATTCAAGATATTATCGTCCTAATCCAAACCCTATGGACTTTGATGGAGCGAAAACGTACATCCTGGACCGCTTAGACCAGGAACTTCCCTTAAACCTTTATTATCACAGCCCCCAACATACGCGTGATGTTTACGAGGCTGCGACAGAAATCGCCTTGCATGAAAATATTGCGGGCGAACAATTGAGGCTGCTCCAGACGGCAGCCCTCTTTCATGACTGTGGCTTTTTGATCACCTACCAAAATCACGAAACCGTCGGCTGTCAATTAGTGGCTAAAGTTCTGCCCAGCTTTGGTTATACCGATGCTCAGATTGAACATATATCTGAGATGATCATGGCTACCCGTATCCCTCAAAGTCCTAAAGACCATCTTGCCGAAATCCTTTGTGACGCAGACTTATACTACCTAGGCACACAAGAGTTTTACCAAATCGGCAATGGCTTATATCGCGAGTTTTTGGAGCATGGCATTGTCAAAGATGACAAAGCTTGGAATCGCCTACAATTGAGCTTTTTGCAAAATCATAAGTATTTCACCAAGACGGCTCAAAATCTTCGTAAGCCTCAAAAAACCACCCATCTATTGCAGGTAAAAGAACTGGTCGAAAGTTACGCGGCTTAGCGTCCTTCCTTTTTTACAATACTCCTTTGGTACTCGGTAGGCTATCGTCTCCCGCAATCTTGCTCTTTGCATTACGGATGGCTCTGGCGACTCCTTTAAAAGTAGCTTCCACCATATGGTGCGCATTACGGCCGCTGACTTTTACATGCAGATTGCAACGGGCAGTAACGCAAAAAGACTGGAAAAAGTGCTCCACCATCTCTGTAGGCATCTCTCCCACTTTGTCTCTTTTGTAATCGGCCGACCAGACCAACATCGGCCGACCAGAAAAATCAATCGCCACCTCCGCCAAAGCATCATCCATTACCAGATTGAAGCAGCCATACCTTTCGATGCCTCTTTTATCACCTATCGCTTCGCGGAACGCTTGTCCTAGTGCTAAAGCAGTATCTTCTATCGTATGATGCGCATCGATGTGTAAATCGCCTTTTACCGAAATATCGAGATCTAGCTTGCCATGCTTACCTAACTGATCTAGCATGTGGTCAAAAAAGCCGATGCCAGTAGCTGCCTGGGTTTTTCCTGTGCCATCAAGATCTACTCGTACCTTGATATCGGTTTCCTTGGTGGTTCGGTGCACGCTAGCGGAACGACTGCCTTGTGCTTCGGCTATAAGATAATCCGAAATTTCGCGCCAATTTTCCGCTTGCAAGACTAAGGTTTCTCTTTTCAATTCCTCCAAATTCCACTCATCATCCAAATCGTCGGTACTGCGGCCGATGAGTATCCCTTTGCCCCCCAGATTTTTGGCCAACTGAATATCGCTTGGCCGGTCCCCCACTACTACAGAGTTGGTGAGGTCATACTCCCCATTCATATAGTGAGTCAATAGACCCGTATTGGGCTTGCGGGTGGGCGCATTATCTTTTTTGAAGGTTCGGTCTATCACGACTTCGTCAAACGTAATCCCCTCCCCCGCTAGAATCTGCATCATCAGATTATGCACCGGCCAAAAAGTATCCTCTGGAAAACTCTCCGTCCCTAAACCGTCTTGATTAGTGATCATCACCCACACATAGTCAGTCTGCTTCTTGAGCCTAACCAACTCTTGGATCACCTCCGGCAAAAAGGCTAGCTTATCAAAGCGATCTACTTGATAATCTTCCGGTGGCTCTACGATGAGGGTGCCATCTCTATCTAGCAATAATATCTTTTTCATGCGCTTATCTTAGCCAGACTTTTCAATTCAACGATGAGTTGTTCGTTTTCGGCTTGCGTACCTACCGTAACTCGGAGACAGCCCTCACAAAGGGTCACCTTCGAGCGATTCCGAATGATAATCTGCCGCTCTATCAAGGCATCATATAATCGGTTAGGATTCGCGACCTTGATCAGTACAAAATTAGCCTCTGTTGGGTAAATCTGCTCTACCATCTCTAATTGCCCCAACTGGCCAATCAAAGCAGCTCTTTGCCTCAAAATCTCCTCCACCATCGCGTCTTTTTCGGCTACTTGCCCTAAGGCTTTCAAAATTGCCTCTTGCGTCAATTGATTGACATTGTAAGGGGGTTTAATACGATTTAGGGTAGCAATAACCTCTGGGTGCCCAAATGCCATACCACAGCGCAAGCCCGCCATACCCCAAGCTTTAGAAAAAGTTTGTAGTACGACCAAATTAGGATATTGATCTAAGAGGTTTAACATAGTTGCCTCTGGGGCAAAGTCTATGTAGGCTTCATCAACGATCACTAGGCCTTTGCTTTGCTGCAAGACCTTAATCATATCCACTCTTTGCAGCAGATTACCCGTTGGATTGTTGGGAGAGCATAAGAATGTCAACTTGGGTTGCTCGACTAAGCGTTCGCCGAGGGCGTCCATATCCAATTGATAATCCGGACGCAGATTGACTTGCGTTATCTCTACCCCATTGATCTCAGCACTCACCTTATACATACCATAAGTTGGCGGATTGAGGAGTATATGGTCTTGGCCTGCTTCGCAGAACGCTCGAAATAAGAGGTCAATGGCCTCGTCACTCCCATTGCCGATAAAAATCTGCGCTTCTCTCACGCCTTTGATCTTGGCAAGACGAGCCTTAATCTCTCGCTGGTGAGGATCTGGATAGCGTTCATAGCGCCCCCCTCCTACTGAACCCAAGGGATTTTCATTTGCATCCAAAAACACCCCTACTTTGCCACTGTATTCATCTCTTGCAGAAGAATAGGGCTGAAGATTGCGTATGTGGGGCCTGATTAGTTCCTGAATATTCATGCCTCTTTTAGTTTTGCTAAGCGTACACTGACTGCCAATTTGTGAGCTGCTAATTCCTCCGCTTCTGCCATGAGTTCTACTGCTGGACCAAGCGCCTGAAGGCCTGATGGACTAAGTTTTTGGAAAGTGATCTTCTTCAAAAAGCTATCAAGCGAGACTCCGCTATAGGCTCTTGCATAACCATTGGTAGGCAAAGTATGGTTGGTTCCAGAGGCATAATCACCGACGCTCTCTGGCGTGTAATGGCCGAGGAAAACCGAACCAGCATTGAGGATGCGTTCGCCAAGGGCTTCATCATTTTCAACCGCCAAAATCAAGTGCTCTGGTGCATATTGATTGATTAGAGAGACCACTTCATCCTCGTTTTTCAGGACAATACTCTTGCTGTTGGCTAAGGCCTTACGCGCAATTTCTTCCCGAGGCAAGGTTTTGACTTGCTCTTCCAAAGCGGTTTCCACTGACTGGACAAAGGCCTCACTTTGAGAAACCAATAAGACTTGACTATCGATCCCGTGTTCTGCTTGGGACAGTAGATCCGCCGCTACAAAGTAAGGATCAGCCGTATCATCAGCCACGACCGCTACCTCCGAAGGTCCTGCCGGCATATCGATGGCCGCGCTGTCACGACTCACCAATTGCTTAGCAAGGGTAACGTACTGATTACCAGGGCCAAATATTTTATAAACTTTCGGTACACTCTCCGTTCCATAGGCCATCGCCGCTACGGCTTGTGCCCCCCCTACTTTGCAGACTTGCTTGATGCCTAATAGCTCAGCCGTAAAAAGCATGGCTGGATTGACCTTACCCTCTTTGCTCGGAGGCGTGCAAAGCACTATGGTTTCACAGCCCGCAATCAGAGCGGGAATGCCTAGCATCAAAATAGAAGAAAATAGCGGAGCAGTGCCTCCTGGGATATAAAGTCCTACTCGGCTTATAGGCACACTCTTGCGCCAACAACGCACTCCAGCCATCGTTTCAAGCGGCTGAAAATCCTCCCACTGCTTTTGGTGAAAGGCGGTGATATTGTCTTTGGCGAGGCGTATCGCGTTTTTTAGCTCTTCTGAGACTAAGCGTTCCGCCTCGCGGAACTCCGCCTCACTTGCCTGAATCGCATCTATCTCTACCTGATCAAAGCGAGCCGTGAACCTCCTTAAGGCCTTGTCCCCCTGCTCACGCACCTCATCGAGGATCGGTTGAACCCTCGACTCTAATTCCTGTAGTTGCATCATCGGACGAGCCAATAAATTGTCCCACTGCTCACGCGCTGGATATATGTATGATTGCATATTACTCTTTGATGGGTTGAAGTTTGAATAATCAAATCGGGTATATATGTCTCCCATTCAAACCCTCAACAATTCACAAATTCAACAATTTATAAAACCATTTTTTCAATCGGAGAGACGAGGATACCTTCCGCTCCCACTGTATGTAGTTGATCGACCATATCCCAAAAATCATCTTCTTTGATTACGGTGTGAATCGAACTCCAACCTGATTCAGCCAGAGGCATCACCGTAGGACTCTTCATCCCTGGCAACATGCCGATCACTTTTTCGACAGAGCGATCAGGCACGTTCATGAGGATGTACTTAAAGTTTTTGGCCTTCAGCACCGCCTTGATCCGGAAGTGCAGTTTATCCAAAATCGCTTGCTTAGTAGGAGTCAACTCTGGGGTTTTGACCAATACCGCCTGAGATTTGAAGATGATTTCCACCTCTTTGAGTCCATTGCTCAGGAGTGTACTACCCGTGCTTACCAAATCACAGACCGCGTCTGCTAGACCAATACCGGGAGCAATCTCTACCGAACCACTGATCTCATGAATCTGAGCATTGACGCCATTCTTGTCCAAAAACTGCTTTAATAGCACAGGATATGAAGTCGCAATGCGTTTGCCTTCAAACATGCTAGCCCCAGTGTATGCTACATTTTGCGGGATAGCGATGGAAAGCCGGCATTTAGAAAAGCCCATGGGTTCCACCACCTCAATAGTTTCTTCTTTCTCAGCAAAAACGTTTTCGCCCACGATACCGATATCGGCTACTCCCGTAGCCACATAGCGAGGAATATCATCATCACGCAGAAATAAAATCTCTAGTGGAAAATTGGCAGCGGTGGTTTTGAGTTTGGTTTTATTGCGCACATAACTGATGCCGCAAGCCTCAATGAAGGCGAGGCTTTTTTCGCTTAGTCGGCCGGATTTCTGCACGGCCAGACGTAAAGGAGTATCCATTAAAAATTGGTGTTATTGACAGTTTTTAAGATAAAAATGATACCAGAGCTCTATTAGAACTGGCAAATGGGAAATAGGTTCCCGCAAAGGACGATATGTGCAATTGATTCCCCCTAGAGGGAATGATGGATATGATGATGTACAGCAACTGGACTCGCGGGGAACGAGACAGTTATTGAAGTGATGTGTAAGTCGCTGTTGGTCATTATTTCGCTACAAAGATGGGGGACGACTTCTTGAAAAACAAATTCAAATGCTCACCTCTTCTATTTTTCCCAGTTGTAGATAGTAGAGGAAACCTGATACTGACTGATAACCAATATCTTGCAAAGCGCGCATATATTTGCGGAGCTGGCTATAATATCGGTCAGAGGCTTTGCCCGTCTTATAATCTACCACCACAACTTGGCTGCCTTTGATCATCACGCGGTCCGGACGTAAGATAGAGCCATCTGCAGCGATTATTTCCGCTTCATTGCGTACGACCCAGCTACCATCAAACCAATCTTTAGCTGTGGGCAAATTGATAATTCGTTCTAATTGGTTATGCAGATCAGAGGCCTCTGAAGCTAATAATTTACCTTGATTGACCATGGTTTTTACCGCTCGCGGAAGGTCTCCCACTACCTTGATAAAGTCCATGGCATCATGCAGCAAATTTCCTAACGAGATTCGTTCATTTCGGGTTTGGATATCCGCCGGCAGATAGCTGTTCGAGCTAAAGCGAATTTTAATGGCGGAGTTCCAATTTTCGTGAGGTTTGACATTGGAGACCAACTCTAGATTTTCAATCGCATCATGAGGGTCATCTTGTTTATGAGAGATACCGCTGCGCGGAACGATTAGTCCACGCCGAAAACGCTTGGCAGCTTCATCCCACTCTCCTTGCAGGCTCTCCGAGCGGGGCAAATCACTAAGTAGATGTCTTACCGCACTGTATTTGGCCTTTTTATGATCATCTGGTGCAAAGATATAGAGTCTCAATTCTGGGCGTGTAAAGGCTACGTAAAGCATATTGAGATTATCAAGGTAGCTCAAGCGCTTTTCATTGGCATAGGTCTGTTCAAAATAGGTCTGTTCGATCTTACTACTAATCTGAATGGGCAAGAAGGGAAATTGATCATAAGGGGCTTCTTGTGGCTCCTCTAGCCAAAGAAAATCTCGATTATTGGGGCCCAGATCCCAATCTGCAAAAGGCAAGATCACCACGGGAAACTCCAAGCCTTTGGACTTGTGGATGGTCATGATTTGGACAGCTTCTGGATCGGGAGCACTGGCAATAGCAGTCTTATGTCTCACCTCATCCCAAAAACTGAGGAAGCCCGATATACTCGCATCCTTAGTACCGCTGTAACGAAGTACTGCATCCAAAAATCCTTGTACATACGCATTGGGTTCACTCAGAGCGGGGAAAAGCCTTAGCATTTCTTCCACACATTGATAGACGGGCAGTTGTCTGAGCTTGGCCATAGCCTTGACAAAAGCGTTTGGCATAGCCGCCTTATCCGCAAAAGTCTGATGTAAAGTCCCACGATCCTCTGCGGTAACTTGTCCGAAATAAAAGCGTAAAGTTGCCGCGGCAACCTCATCTTGCTCCTGATGTAAATACTCCAGTAAGGATAATAATAGAATCACTTGAGGATGATTATCCACCAAGAGAGATTCTGCCGATATCACCGGAATCCCCTCTTTTTGCAAGTGTTCAGCCAATATTACCCCTTCTTTATTTCGCCTAACCAGTAGCGTAATTTCCCCCCCTTTAAAGCCTTCCTCTTGCAATTGACGAATCGTATCTGTGGTACGTTCCAGGCTAAGCTCCATCCAAGCTACTTCCTCTCCCTTGGGTCTTAACCCCTCTAGAAGGTTTAGCTCCACATAAGCATCAAAATCTCGCATCGGCGTTTGGGCCACTTGCTCGTAAGCGAGCCGAATGGTAGCAGCATGCTCTTCCGAAAACAAATCCCCAATTCGCTCTGCCGCAAGGGCAAAAAATTCATTGTTGAAGTGAACTATATCAGCTCCGGTTCGCCAATTATGACTCAAGGATTGAGGCTCAATCGCTTGGCCCATGAGTTGGATACTTTGTTCGACCTCTCTTAAGAGCAACTCCATATTACCACTCCGCCAGCGATAGATCGATTGCTTGACATCTCCCACTATCATCCCTCCATCACCGCGTGCCAGGGCTTCCAAAACCAAGGGGAACAGATTGTGCCATTGCATGTCAGAGGTATCCTGAAACTCGTCAATGAGATAGTAAGTGTAACGATTGCCTACTTTTTCGTAAATGAAGGGAGTATCGTATTGAGAGTGAATAATCTCCTTGATGAGATAGGAGGTATCTGAAATAATCAACTGGTTGTTTTCACGCCGATAGTGCGAAAGCTTTTTTTGGAGGTCATGAAGCAGCCCAAAACTATGCAGGGAGCGTAAAATCTGCACTGCTGAGATGTATTCCACATAACGATCCTGATACATGGAGATCATCTCCTTGAGTAGTCGATCGAGACCGGCAGCAAGGACTGCTTCAATTTCTTCCGCTTTCTCTGTGGTTTTGCCGTACCATTCATTTTTTCCCTGCTCGGTAACGCTTAACACTCTTTTGCCGGGCTCATAGACCTTGTCTTGCGAGGCTTTTTTGAAATAGTTGGGAATACTAGATTTGCCGTATTTAAAATCCGTGATCCTCAAATTGTAAGCTCCCAATAAGGCGATTGCCTCCCCCGCTTTGGCTTGCATAAAGCGCTCAAATCGTGTACGGATGCCTTGGAGTTCATCGACCAATGCTAGCGTATTGTCAATTTGACTTTCCTCCTTGGTAGGATACTCAACTAGCAATCGTTGGTATTTTTCTTTAAAGAGTTGTTGGGCAAGCTTTTTAATTTCGAGCTGGATGTTCCAGCTCCGATCTTCGTTGAGATTACGTTCAACGAAGCCACTCAGTAATTTAGTGAGATCATCATTACGGCCAATCTCTAGAAAAAGTTCATCCACAACCTGATCTAGCACGATATCTTGTTGCATCTCAATCTCATAACCGATTGGGATATTAAGCTCCCGCGTAAAAGCTCGTACAATCTTTTGAAAAAAGCTCTCAATGGTGCTGACTGAAAAATTGGAGTAGTCATTGAGAATCAAATTGAGTACTGTGCGTGCTTGACGAGAGACTTCGCGTTCCCCGGAGGGATCAGTATCCAAAAGATGAGCTGATAACTGTTGATAAAGTGGATGGTCAGATTGCTGATTAGGGCTAAGAGAGGCTAATTCGGAAAGCGTATCAATAATTCTCGCTTTCATCTCTTCTGTGGCCTTATTGGTAAAAGTGATCGCCAGTACATGTCGATAATCCCAAGGATTGGCGATAACAATTTTGAGGTAATTATAGACGAGGGTGTAGGTTTTGCCAGAACCCGCAGAAGATTTATAGATAACTAAGCCTGCCACAGTGTATAGTGTTCCCACCCAAGGCCATAGAGCGGCAACGGAAGAGGGGGTAGGAAGTAAAGAACGTTAATATTTGCTAAAATCCAACAGCTTTGTTTTCGCCGGTTTGGCGAGCCTTGACCATTTGCGCGAGTATACGTTCTTGGCGCTCGGTTTGGCGCAGGAAAGCCTGGATAACACTGCATTGAGCACGAAGCGCGGGTTCCTCCATTTCGGGGATCTCCTGCGCAATTTTGTCAGCGATTTTCGCTGCGTTCACCAAATTAGAACGCATTTGCGCTACCTGACTAAGAAGCTCTTCTGATTGCATAAGGTTAAATTTACAAGCAATTGAATATTTAATAATTAATATAAGGGAAAACGAACGAAATAAAAAAGTAGTGTATTCTTACATCCTACTTGGCTCAAAATTGACCCCACTACGGGTAAAGGGGCTAACGGTAAGTTCCGCAAACTGTCCGGCTTCAAATTGATATTGGGCAGACATGGCAATCATAGCCGCATTATCAGTGCAATATTTAAATGCGGGAATATGGGCTATCCAGCCCTTTTGTTGACACATTTCTTGGAAACGCATTCTTAGTTCAGAGTTGGCAGAAACGCCTCCAGCAATGGCCAAATCTGCAACTTGATACTTTTCAGCAGCAAGGGCCATTTTTTCGAGTAAGACACTCACAATTCTACTTTGATAGCTCGCACAGACATCAGCAATGTGTTTATCCAAAAAGCTAGGGTCCTTTTGCATTTCCCTTTGCACCAAATACAAAATAGCTGTTTTCAGCCCACTGAAGCTAAATTCTAACTCACCTACCGCAGGCTTAGGAAAGCTGAAAGCTTCTGGATTTCCCTCTTGGGCCAGCTTATCGACTTCAGGCCCACCGGGATAAGGTAAACCCATAATTTTGGCTGCTTTATCAAAGGCTTCTCCCGCTGCGTCGTCGATAGTTTGCCCTACTACTTCCATATCTAGAGGGCTACGCACAAATACAAGTTGAGTATGTCCACCAGAAACAGTCAGACATAAAAAGGGGAAATGTGGTTTGGGACTTTCTATAAAATTGGCCAGTACATGAGCCTGCATATGATTGACTTCGATCAATGGGATACCAAGTCCATAAGCAAATGATTTGGCAAAACAAGTACCAACAAGAAGAGCGCCTAGTAGGCCTGGCCCGCGAGTAAAAGCCACCGCCTCCAGTTTCGAGGCCTCGACATTGGCTGTATGCAAAGACTTTTGGACCACGCGGATAATCTGTTGCTGATGTAAGCGAGAGGCTAGTTCCGGAATAACCCCTCCATACTCACTATGCTCAATCTGGGAACTAATGATGTTAGATAAAATCTCGCCATCACGAATTAGCGCGGCAGAGGTTTCATCACAAGAGGACTCGATAGCGAGAATTGTGGCCATTTGGGAGATAATTGAGCCCCAAGTTACGAATGAATCTGCAAATTGACGGAATAAGTAATGGCCTGCATTATGTTTAATTTATCGTAATATTAGTTTTTCCATATTTTCCATTAGTCATACTTTTGTCGAAAGCTTATTCAAAATTACTTATGACAAAATCCATTTCTTTTCTCGCCCTCTCTATGGTATTGCTATTAGTAGCTTGTGGCCCAGAGGAAATTCCAATCCCTTACAATCCGATGGCAGCCCAAGCCTCGCCTAATCAAAACACTTTGTTGCACCCACAGTACGAGGGTAATGAAATTGTCGCCCGCTTGAATGGGTCCATGAGATGTCGCAATAAAGGGACCGTTGAGTATGTTTCGGATGGCGAAGGTTGCCGTTATCTAATTGCCGATGACAATGGCCGTATCTTCAATCCTGTTAACTACAATCGTATTGCAGTCAAGATGAGGCAAGGCATGGAAATCATGTTTGATTACGAAACGATCAGAGGGAATGCCACTGAATGCACCTTAGGTGAGGCCGTAAAGATAACTTGCATCAGTGAAATCAGAGCTAGAAAAAAGAGGCTTAAATAGGCCGGCGAAATCGAAAGATAACAGAGGCTATATCGCAAGGTATAGCTTTTTTTTATAAGGGCCTGAGCTTTTGTAAATAGATACTAAAGCAGGAACCTTGATTGACTTTACTCTCTACTTCAATCCGACCATCGAGAGACTCGACTTGAGATTTTACAACATAAAGGCCTAGCCCTTTACCTTTGAGGCCGTCGCCTTCGTGAAAGCGTTGGTACAAGCCAAAAAGGCGATCTCCGTAGGTTTCTAGGTCCATACCAAGCCCATTATCAGAAACCCTGATTCCGACATAGCCATCTTCCCTAAAGGAAGTAATATTGATTTCGGGTCTAACGTCTGCTCGTTTATATTTCATGGCATTTGACAAGAGATTTTGGCAAATGCTCCACAGATAGTTGTAAGGATAAATCACCTCCCTGATTTGGGTAAAGTCGGCCTGAATCATGGTCTCAGACTCTATCAATTGATAGGACATGGACTCAAGCAATTGGTCCAAAAGGTGTCTAAAATTCACCCGAGAAAAGACAACTTCTCTACGCTCTTTGATAGCGACAACTTGTACTAAGTCCTGCAAAGTACTTTCCAGCCTCAATGCAGAGGTATCGACCTTATGAAAGATCTGCTGGTTCATGCTATCGCCTATCTGCTTGCGATCAATAAAGCCCAAGAGGCTGACTAGATTGACAACAGGAGCCCTTAGATTATGAGACGTGATATAAGCAAATTGTTGCAATTCCACATTTGAGCGCATGAGCTCCTGAGTCAATAGTTTAAACTCAGTCCTCATTTTGACCCAGTCTTCAATCTTGACTATGGAAATTAAGACCGCAATGATTTGGTCATCCTGATAAACAGGGCTATGCTTGACTTCACACCAGAATCTTTTAATTTTTAATTCTTGGGAAACGGTCTCCCCTTTCAGCGCCTTCTTGAAGGGCTCCGCATATTTTTCATGTCGTTCGGCGGGCACCAAATCAAGAAATGGCATGCCTACCTCTACTTCAATCGGAAAATGCTTGAGATTAAAATCAAAGAAAAGCTGGTTATAAGCCAGTATTTTCATCTGGGGGTCCACCACCACGATGTAGGTATCTAAACTATCTAATATCTTTTGGGTGCCTATTTTACTGGGACGATCTTTCTTTGCTGGAATTTCAGCACAATCAAGTTTCATGCAAAGCAACACTCCAATGACTTCTCCTTTTTGCGCATCTTTGAGTGGATATTGATTTACGCAAACCTGATCGCAATCTTGATCTGGGAAGATATAAGCAGGATAGGTTTGTCTTACTTTAATCTCTCCATTACAAGAAACCTGAAGCCCCTCCCAAAGAGAGTGGTAGGCCTTTTTTGAGAAAACCTCCTTTATATTTTGAAAAAGTACCTCTGCCCGTTTACGGTTTTTCCAGTTTAGAAAAGTTTTATTAACCTTGTGTACCAGGCCCTCAGTATCAATTACTATGGAAGCATAAGCATCCTGATCCATCCATGCCTCAACTAATTCGGGCGAAGCAAGTTGGCTAAGCCATCCAATATTTTGGTTAGCAGCAGTCCAATCGGCAGAATGTGATATTTCGTTTTGGGGCAGACTTAGCACGCAAGTAAAATACTAAATCCTAACGGCCTTAACAAGATAGATAGAATAATTATTCTATCTATAAACATCATTTAGAGGGGTTTGAGAAATTTTTGCAAAAATTCTCGGGGATGCTCATAGCTGTAGAGTGATCGATCTTTTAACTCCAAAACCTTAGCCGGATGCGTCTGCAGCAAGGCATATTCATGGGTAGCCATAAGGACCGTGGTACCTCCTTGATTGATTCTACGAAGTAATTTCATCAGATATTGGGCAGAATCTGGATCTAGATTACCGGTGGGTTCGTCAGCAATCAGTAAAGCTGGTTCATTGATCAAGGCCCTAGCAATGGATACTCTTTGCTGTTCTCCGCCAGAAAGCTGGTGTGGCCTTGCATTGGCTTTACCCCACATCCCTACTAGCATAAGTACTTCTGTGATGCGAGCTTTGATTTGGGCGCGTTTAGACCAGCCCGTTGCGCGAAGCGCAAACAAAATATTATCTGCTACTGTCCGATCAGGTAAGAGTTGGAAATCTTGGAAGACAATCCCCAGTTTACGCCTCAGAAAAGGGATCTCCTTAGGTAAGAGCCGGCCAACATTGAAGGGCCCAAGCTCAATTGTCCCTTGTCGGATGGGACAGTCGGCATAGAGTAGTTTTAGGAAAGTGCTTTTACCGGCCCCCGTCTGTCCTACTAGGTAATAAAAGCCCCCCTTTTCAATTTGGACGGAGATATTTTCCAAGATATCGCGTTCGCCGAGGCGGACAGAAACATTATTGACTCGGATCAGCGCATCAGTATTCATGGTAGTTCGACCTTCTGCATGCGGCCGTACTCAGTCATATTCTCGATTACCCCTTGTATCTGTAGCGCCTCCTCTGGATCTTTGATGATTTTGTCTAAACGCTCTTTTCGGCCAGGTCTAAAGTAGCCGATCAAGGTCAAGTTTTCGTCACGGAGTTGGATGTAATCAGGGATTTTGGCCTTCCCCTTTACTTTCATCAGATAGTAAGTGCGCATAAGATTAGCGAATCAGGACCGTATCAGGATTGATGATAATTTGAAATCGATTAGCGGGTAAAAACGGGATTACCGCCTCCTTGAGTTGGCGATCTTTATAAATATCACGGGTATTAAATTCCATCTCATAGGTGATCTCTCCTACCTTAGAGAAGTATTTAATTGGCCCGTTGATCATACCCTTGTAATAGGTACCAGTTAAATAAGGCATACCGTTGGTACGAAAAACGCCAAAACCACCATGCCTAACCCCAGAATAATAGGAAAAGGAAGCCAACTGTGTCCCATCTGGCCGATAAGTACGCCATTTTCCGTATTGTTGATCTTGGATGTAAGTGCCATCCTTGACCAAGGTTCCATCTTCAAGTTTTAGCTGATATTTGCCGTGGCGATTGCCCTCTTTATATTCGGTCAATTCCTTAAGCGCTCCATCCTCATAATAAGTTTCTAAAGGCCCATCTCTCAAACCAAGCAAATAATGGATCACCTTCACCAAATTACCTTTTTTGTCATATTCTACGGCGCGGCCATGCTTTTCATTGTCCTTCATGGGTACTGCTCGCAGAACGTCTCCTGTCCGCGAATAGTAAAAGCGCATAGTGTCTTGGACCATCCCTTCTACATACTCTTTGGTATTCCAGAGAGTGCCACTTTTGTGAAAGATGCTCATAGTACCATTACGGACACCATCGGGACAAGGCACAGTGGAGCGTACTTCCCCCGAATCGTAATAAGTGGTGCAAATGCGGTCTTCATCACTGCAAGCCAGTAATAAAAGAGAAAGGAGGCAAAATAAACTTTGCTTGATAGGAAAGCGCTTATGATAGCTCATTAGATCGAACGGAATCTGGCGTCGTCGTCCCCCCCTGGTTTAGTGCTAGCACCCGTCTTACCGGCCTTAAAGTCTTCATAATTGTTTGGAATGACAATCGACAATAGGAGATAGACAAAAACGGGCATTGCCACTAAAAAGGGCATAAAAAAGCTCGCAATAAAGGCAAAACGTACCAAGGCAGGCGAGATCCCTGCATATTCAGCGATACCGCCAGCTACACCAGAAAAAACGCGATTGGTACGTGAGCGACGCAAAGCTTTGCGTCCAGTAGTACTTCTGCGATAGGTCCTAGCTTGTTCTTGACGATAAGAACCTCTCTGGCGGGCTCTCTCGTATGGATTTTCAGTTGGTCGAGTACGGCTCTGTTGACTACGCTCTTGAGTGGGTCGGCTACGGGTATTATTGCTAGTTGAATTGCTCTTAGCAGAACTCGTAACTGGGCGAGTTTTACGATAAACATTCAAAGCAGGGAAATTCAATTCTTTCTGACGGAAGGCTAAGGACAAGGTCTTAAAGAAGCCATACCCAAGAGAACCAAAACCTATAATGGTCAAGGCCACTTGCATGAATTGGCCCAAATCGCCGAGGGCAATGCCCATACCTGACAATAATCCAAGGGATAAAAGGCCACCACCAGCGATCAATGCCATCGCTCCAGCGGAACCCAGTTTGGCATTTTGATCCTTCTCCTCTTCTTCTTCTAGCTCACGGATTTTTTCAATATCGTCGTACATCAGAGAGGTATCAAACTCCTCTGCTACGCTACGTCTTCTACTATATCGTTCTCTGGCCATTATATTTGTTAAGTATGTAGCAAAAATATATAGTAGTTAGCGGGGCAACATGCCTTTTATTTTTACTCACTACCTTTTAATTCCTACTACTTAGATGTACGAAGAAATTACGATAAGTTTTCAGTCAATTCAAAGTTCGCTGAAAGCACTTAGCAAAAAAAGAGGCTAATCGGCCAAATCTAAGTACACATGCTCCAAATTTAGTGGATCACAATGCTCCCAAGCCAATTTGATTAGGTCCTCTGGTGCAAATTCTGGAAATGAAGCTAAGCTCAAAATACGTTCTTGTACCAAACCATCTGGCTGGATCTTGAATTTTAGTTCCTTAATCTCATCAAATACCCGAGGATGCTTATGGCGCATTACCCTGAGTGCTTTTTTCTCAAGGCTTTTGAGATAGCGGGCTGTTTTGACTTTGAGGGCTTCTCCCGAGCGGGCAAGTGTGTGGGATAGTTCATCCTCTATGAGCGCTTTCAAGGCATCTATTTGGGTTAGAATCTCTGCTGATTGGGTGAGAAAGGCCGTCGAGTCCCAAATTTGAGGCATATACTTGCGATAGACTTCATGCAAAGGTGCTTTGAAATCGCTTGTTGCTAGCTTTTTATCCTCCCATGCTTTTTTCACGCTTCGCGGAACGATTGTAGCCGACATCCGAGGGAGCAGGAGTGGGAAATTTACCCCGAAGTGAGCAAATACCCCTTTTAATTGGAGCCAATAAGATAGTTCTCCCCAGCCCCCAATGTAGCAGAGGTTGGGCAAGATCATCTCTTGATAAAGCGG
>JBCCQN010000067.1:0-36738 GCA_039024315.1 Bacteroidota bacterium | reverse complement strand
TTATCTTTAGCTTTAGAACAAATTTGATATGCCAAAATTTTCAAGAATAGAAGTCGCGAGTGAGTTGTATCGCAGCGGCATGATGCCCTTGTTTTATCATCCAGATTTAGAGACTTGCAAAGCCATTGTGCATGCGTGCTATGAGGGTGGGATCAGGTTGATGGAGTTTACCAATCGGGGGGATTTTGCCCATTTGGTTTATGGCCAGCTGAGGCAATACCTGCACCAAAACCTCCCTGATATGATATTAGGGATTGGTTCAGTTGTGGATGGTGCTACCTCTTCGCTATATATCCAATTGGGAGCGGATTTTGTGGTTTCGCCTATTTTGAATCAGGAGATGGCCCTAGCTTGTAATCGTCGTAAGGTAATGTGGGGTCCAGGCTGTGCGACCTTAAGTGAAATCAACCAAGCCGAAGAATGGGGCGCAGAGATTGTCAAAATCTTCCCTGCTGGCCAAATCGGAGGTCCTGCCTTCATTAAAGCCGTCAAAGGTCCTTGTCCTTGGAGTAGCATAATGCCGACGGGCGGGGTGAGTCCAGAGCGGGCAAACTTAGAGGCTTGGTTCTCCGCAGGAGCAGCCTGTGTCGGTATGGGCTCTAAACTGGTATCAAAGGATATCGTGGCTCGGCAAGCTTGGGACGAATTGAGCAGTTTGGTTGAAAGTACACTCCAGACAATCAAAGAAGTAAGAGCCTAGTTACCCGCGATATTGAGTTTTTGCAAGCTTTGACTCAATGCTTCCATTTGGCTTAGATCCAACCCATAACGGTTCGCTTTAATCGAAATCACTAAGCGTTTCTGAGAGAATATTTTCAGAGACGCTTTTTCAATTTGAAAGCTCAAATCGTCAAAGGGAATACGCAGGAATTGGAATCTTGCCCAAGGCTTGTAGTAGGCTAAAAGTAGTTCATGCTTAAGAGGATCGAGCGACAGTCTTAAGAGAGATGTTTGCAAGTGATCGATGATCAGATAGGTCCCGACTACTGCCAGAAAAATCCAAATCAGGCCTAGCGGGCTCAGCAAAATAGCGGCGCCCCAAAGCCAAATACTGAAGCTACGGACAAATACGCTGCGCCCATGGGCATTTTTGAAAATGAGTTTCATCGACTGACCGTTACCGTAGGGCTAATCACTTCTTCGCTCCAATTTCCCGCACGGTCTTTGAGCTTGATGGTAAAAAACACCTCTTCCTCTTGGCCATTGCCGAGCAAGAATAGTCGATTGAGCGGAACGATAAAAGTCCCTTCAATCGGCACTTCCTGCCCTACTGGCGCAATGGGAGGTACATGGTACCAATCGGGCTCATCTAGGCGGCTATCTTGCACCCAAAGGGTCTTTTCGTCTGGATCAGGATGCCCAATGTCCCCATCATAGTCTAGGTATTCGATTACCAATTCTAGATCATCTACAAATTCTTGGACCGCATTAGGGCTCAATTTTAGCACCTTAATGGAGGGTTCTACTGGACGTGGTTCCTGATCAATGGGAGCTGTACAAGCGGCAAATAAGAGGCAGAAGCCTAGTAATTTATTTATTGAGGGATTCATTATCTGTCTATGGATTTGAGAGGATTATGCTGTAAGAGTTCTTTAAAACTTAACCAAAATCATCTTTGTCAGTGTCATATATTTAAACGAGTATTCAAACAAAATTTGATTTCCCGAAATAGTGATGAAGTATCTTCGTAATTTTTATAAACTCTTTTCACTTTTTCAGTATCGATGCGGCACTAGGCTAAGCATAGTCTGTTTCTTCTTTTTTTTAGCTAGCTGGGCGCAAGCGAGAGAAATTCCGATGGAGTTGATGAGCTGCGAATCATTGCTCCTCAAGGGAGAAAGTAATTTAGCTTTGCAGTGCTTAGAGACTAAGCGTTCAGCGCAGCTGTCCCCCCAAAACACATTTGATATCTACTGGCTAGAATTATGGTTGCAATTTCAGCTACAAAATCGAGACCTAAATGGTCAACAAAACGCAACGAATCTAGCTGAGTCTATCCAATTAGCCAACGATTGGCTGGCCTTAGAGAATATCAAATCTAGCCATAAACAACGTCTCTCTTACCTAATCTACCTTTATTTCATAGGCTTAGAGACTGATATTGTCCCTTCCACTCCACTAGCAGTTGTAAAAGCAAAATCAGATACAAATGATCACTTTTTCAATGCCTTCGTAATACTTTTGGCCTTTTTGGGAGGTGTTATAACTTCCGTTTTGATTTGGTTTTATTTTAGCCGTAAAGGCATATTACCACCAAGTCAAAAGGAGCATTTAGCCCTACAACATCATATTAAAGAACGCGATCAAGAGTTGATTGCTCAATACTCTCGCCTGCAAGATTATTCATTTGCCAACTCTCATTTGGTGCGAGCCCCTTTGGCTCGACTTATGGGTCTCGTTGAACTTCTCAGAGATGAACCCCTCACCAAGGATGGAAAGTTTTACCTTCAAAACATAATCAAAAGCGGCCAAGAGCTAGATGAATGGATCCAGAAAATGGATAACATGCTTGACGATAACGAAAAAAGCGAAGAAACCGCAAATCAGTTATCCGAGCTTGCTCATTTCCTCTCCATCGAAAAATAGGCCTTCGTATAATTGGCACTACCGTTCGTTGGAATTTCGGTTATACTCGCTTGGGCATTTTCCTTGACGTAAACTCTCACATATACCAGATTTCCACTCGCGAAGGAACTCAAATCCACCGTGATTTTATGGGTGTAAGAGGTGGTCCCAAATAAGCCCGGTCCATTTATAGGATTGACAATTTGCAGCGCCTGTTCGCCTTGGCCCTCAAAACCATCCACTTCGATGGATAGCTTGAGTTTGTTATGTAACAGATCAGATGCGGCAGTATTATCATCAGAAAAACTAAACCATAAATCTACTTGATTGGTACCAGCGGCGACCTTGACGGGTCCATTGGCGCCATCGCGACTGAGTCTATTGGTGGTATTCCCTACGGGGAACGCCAACATGCCTTGTAGGGAGGGTGCTAGCTCACCATTTTGGGGCGGATTGCCGAAGACATCTTTAGCCCCTCCATCGATCCAAGCTTTGATATTGGCTAAATAATCCGCCTTTTTCTCTTCCCAATCTGAGCCTGGATCAGTCTGTAAAGGCATAATACCCGATTGGCCATCAATATCTTGATTGAGTCGATTCCAAAGCACAGAGGCGGCACTATTGCCGGGCTTTACTCGATAGGTATAGCTCCCAGCAGGATCATTTTTGATGACAGGGTGCCAGACGAGGGTGTTATAGGCCGCTTCGACCGTGCGAAAATCTGGTTCAAAAGTACCATCATGGCAGCCCGAATTGGCACATGTAGGCCGGAAAACACGAGCGTGAATTCCCTCTATACTATTGGGCTCTAACTGTTCAATAGGAGCAATGAGAGAATCTTGAGGGTCTTGGTTACCTTCAAAAGGATTGACGTAGGGTTCGGGTTGACAAGCGGCAAATCCGATCAACAATGCAACCAAGCTAGCAGGAATGAAATAACGCATATTTAGATTCGATCAAAGAGAGACATAGCAGTCGCCGAAAGTAAACCTTGGTTGACTACAGTTTGCTTAATGCCAAAAATATCAGCTATAGTCGGTACTACATCAGCAGATTCTCCCACCGGATTATTTTCATCCCCGACCACAAGGTCTTGGGGTACAGTGGGCCCCGCCATCATGCCAAAAATGCGTTGGGTATTGAAATCGCTATGGTCATAGCCAAACCAATTGTTTTCATCACGGATGGGATTGGGATCTAAGTTACGTCCACATTCAGGCAGTAGGATCATGATGGTATCATTAGCCATTTCAGGGATTTGGTTTTGAATAAAATCCCAAAGGAAGCCTACTCCGTGATCTAGTCGGTGAAGGTTGCGCAAATAAGCCGTAAAACTGCCGTGGCAGGCGTCCATATCATTGAAATTGACAACTGTCAGAGCAGGCTTGAACCATTGCAAAACCTCACAAGTATAGCTCAGAGTTACCAGATCACTAGTGTCCATCACGGCTGGACTGGTAATCGTACCACTTTGTGTTTTAGTGAACATCTCTTCCATAAAACCCTTGATAAAGAGCTTTTCTTCCATAGTATTACCTATGCCCGTTGAACCTTCTGAAACCTGTCTAAAGCTATTGTCAAGAAAGGTTTTCATCTTATACATTGGTTCCAACTCATACTCAGGGTGATAATTTTTGGCATTGGCTAAATGCTTGAATCCGAGTTCACCGAAGGTAATCCTAGGAGCAAAGAAATTAGCTCCATAGGTAGCCCCATAATCTGGATGCTCACTGTAATTGAGCAGGGGTACCGAATTACCAATCCCATTTCCGACAAACCAAGTATCAGTGGCCATAAAGCCAGCATGCCGGCGTAGGTATTCAAATATGGTTGGGTTGATGGGTTTTTGACGGAGACCTTGAGTAACCTTGGTATTGCCCTGAACCGCAACGTTCAAACCGCTATAATGGCCCGCTTGAGAGGCACGCATCTCTCTAAAGAGCGTCCCCTGACGTTGGAGAGGGTTTGACAAGACCGCAGGGATCGGAATCTCTCCGGGACGGTTGCCAGTAGTACCATAAACGATCTTGTCGATAGGAGGCGCCCCATCGAGTAGATTGTACATGATGTTGCCGGGGATGGCTTCATTTTGGCTACCATCTAGATAGCGCATGTCAACCGTTTCTTGCTGCCTCACTCCTCCGGCAAAAAGTACCAACACTACGTGATTGGCCCGACGGGCGGTGGTTTGGGCAAATAAGCGCCCAGAAGGAAGTATGTAGGGCATAGAAATGGCCCCCGCCGTTGCTGCTGCTGTCTTGATAAAGTTTCTTCTGTTCATGGCCATCCTAATAAAATTGATACTCTTCACTCATTGCAAAAGAAAAATAGACCAACTCCGCTGTAACATCGGGATTGGAGTTGATAAAGGAGCGCATGTAGGTTTTTTCCGCTTCGGAAGGCTCTCTTACAAAAAATCTTTTGTAAGTGTCCATTAAGAAGGCATCAATATCATTGCGCATTTCTTCATCACTGGGTATCATAATACCCTCTCGATTCATAAGATTGCTAATCACTACCTCTCTGGCCAATTCTTTGTCCCCGATAGATTCCATCACTTTATGAATCTCACTCAACTCATCCGCACTAATCGCGTCTTGAAATAAGTTGGCGTAAAGGATAGAGATATATTGGTCAAGGCTTTTGGCCTTGTTTTTATTAGCAGTAGAAGAAGGTAGTTCCAATGGATTTACTTCGTAAAAGTAAGTGTCATTGGATTGGCAAGAAATCAGTAAGGAGAAGCCCAAGAGGCACCACAAACTATGCCTTAAAAGGTGCTTAGGCCTCCTCCATGGCAGTGGGAGCAGGTTAAAAGTTTGCATATTCATCCTTGATCAGTATGTTTCTTTGAACTAGTTGAAAATCTTTCCCTTCGAAGTAGATATCCAATTCAGCGATGGTCTCCTCTGTGCTGGGCTCTCTCGCCATCAGAGTAATGTAAGCCCAACGGATCATCCCCTCATGAAATTCTCGACTATTAGTCAAGATGGAAATGTATTCTGTTTTATTGGAAGCAGCTTGACCAAACACGATATTTGACTGATTATTTTCGATGATCGGAAAGGATTGATCAAACTCAGCTTGGGTAGGAAAACGGAAAAATAAGTTATCAAAGCTCGCCATTATGAAATTGATGGTGTTCATATTGATCTGGTCGTAAACTTGATTATTGAGCATGCGCGCGACCATTTCATTGATAGAAATGAGGCCGTTGCGATGCTCAATGTGAGAATCCAACACTTTTTGCAGCGGATCCATACGGGCTTGCCATTCAGCCATACCGGCGATATTTCCTTCTAAGGAGTCTTTGATAAACTCTGCACGGAAACGAGCGATTTCACCAAAAAGATACTCATCAGATGCCCCTTCTAATAGGCGAGCTTTTTGTTGACCATATAAGCGTTCAAAGTATATGTACTTATACGAATCCGTGCCGCCTGTTTCATCCATTTGGATTTTTTCTACCAATGCTAGACGTGCTTCCTTAGAAAGGTCTCCCGCTCTTAAACTGGCTAGATCACGGGCCATCTCTTGGTCAAGGGGCTCACGTCCCAGCAAATCGATATAAAGGCGGTTGATATAATTTTCAACTTTGATGGTAGGCACCCCATCATAGGGCGTAGGATTGTTATCGGGAACAATGATTTCTTGCGGTGGATCTTGGCAAGAAAATAGGATTGATCCCAGGCATAAGAGAATGAGCAGTTGTTTCACAGCCTAAGTTTCAGTAGTACGTAATGTGGAAGTATCGTACTACAAGTTAACGAAAATTGTGCCAACCAAAGCCAGATGTAAGGGATTTTAGAGAATGGTCCGAGGAATAAGAAAATGAGCTAGACAAGCATATTTTCATGTACCCTCTTGTTCAACTCGTTTTTTTGCTAGTCGTAAATGAATCAGAGGGTCTAAGGAGAGTCACTAGACTTATTGAAAGGATTAATTTTACCGATTTGCGAAATGGATTAGGAGAAAGCCCGAACTAATTTCCAGACACCCATTGAAGCAAAAAGCCTCGCAAATTGCGAGGCTTTTCTTATTTCAAACACTTAAAGTAATCAAAGGGCTCCATGCAGTCGTTGCATTGAAAGAGTGCCTTACAGGCCGTAGAGCCAAATTGCGAGACCATGCGGGTGTTAGTTGAGCCACAATTGGTACACTTCACCAACTTAGCGTTCCCTGAAAGGGCCAACTTGTCAGCACTCTCCTCCATCGGCGGCGCAATTCCATACTCTTTTAGCATTTTTCGGCCACGCTCCGTAATCCAATCGGTAGTCCAAGCAGGACTTAGGACCAGTTTGACCTTGGTAGAATAGCCTTCTCCTTGCAGTTTGGCTTTGATGTCGTCCGCGATCGTATCCATGGCAGGGCAACCAGAGTAAGTAGGCGTGATTTTCACATTAGCTGTATTGCCATCCCAACTTACTTCTCGCACAACCCCCATATCCATTATCGAGAGTACTGGAATCTCTGGATCAGAAACTTCCACCAATAATTCTCGGATATGACTTTCGCTCTTTTGCATCTTACCAGTCCATGTTGGGATAAGTACGCTGCATATACTGCAGGTCAGCAAGAATAAATCCTAGGTGTTCAGTGTGAACGCCTTTTTTGCCACCAGACTGCGTCCATTTGCTGTCTGGGGTTTGGATATCCGCCTCGGCGAACGTTTCTGCTATAGTCTGCATACAGCTTGCTTTGACCGCTTCCATATCCGGAGCGATGCCATAGCTAGCCATCTCTTGCTCAAGTTCACCGACGGTAAACAATTCCCCTAGATAAGGCCATAAATAATTGATGGCGTTTTGCATACGCTCATGGCTCTCTTCAGTCCCTGCGCCTAGGCGCTTGGTCCACTCAGAAGAAAAACGGAGGTGATACTGAGATTCTTTGAGCGATTTCTTCGCGATCGCCGCTAATGTATCATCATTGCTTGCACAAAGACCTTCTAAAAAGGGTTTGTGAAAAGCATCAAACAAAAATTGACGGGCGATTACGTAAGCAAAGTCCTTATTGGGCTGCTCTACTAGAAGGGTATTGCTATACTCATGGGGATAACGCAAAAAGGCGATTTGATCCTCTGATACCTCCTCCCCTTTCAATTCGGCGGCGTACTGAAAGTAGTTACGCACCTGCCCAAAAAGGTCAAGAGAGATATTGGTCAAAGCGATATCAGTTTCTAGGCTGGGGCCATGACCGCAAAGTTCCGAAAGTCGGTGCCCCAAAATCATAGAGTTATCGCCCAGCGACAAGATATATTGATAGAGTTGTTCTTTCATTACATATGAGTTAGCTCGTCCGGCAAATCATAAAAAGTAGGATGGCGATAAGCCTTATCTTTAGCAGGCTCAAATAGTTCGCCATGATTGCTTGGGTTAGAGGCTACAATGTATTTCGTTTCCACTACCCAAATGCTCACTCCTTCTTCGCGACGGGTGTAAACATCACGGGCGTTTTCCATTGCCATCTTGGCATCTGCCGCATGCAAACTCCCTGTATGACGATGCTCTAATCCGTTTTTGCTACGGATAAATACTTCCCAAATGGGCCATTCTTTTTTGCTCATCATCTATGCGTTAAGCGTTTACTTTTTCTGCTTGTTTTTCAGCGTAGGCCATCGCGGCTTCCCTTACCCAAGCCCCATTGTCCCAGGCATTGTTGCGAGCTTCTAGGCGTTCTTTATTGCAAGGACCATTGCCTTTAACAACTTCCCAAAATTCATCCCAGTCGATTTGACCAAAGTCATAATGACCGCGCTCCTCGTTCCATTTGAGATCAGGATCAGGAATAGTGATACCGAGGATTTCCGCTTGCGGCACGGTGATATCAATAAACTGTTGACGCAATTCATCATTGGTCTTACGCTTGATCTTCCACTTCATAGATTGCTCAGTATGAGTGGATTCTGCGTCTGGAGGTCCAAACATCATGAGACTTGGCCACCACCAACGATTGAGGGCATCTTGGGCGAGTTGCTTTTGCACTGCAGTACCATTGCAAAGGCTGAGCATAATCTCGTAGCCTTGCCGTTGGTGAAAGCTTTCTTCCTTACAGATTCGCACCATAGCTCTAGCATAAGGACCATAAGAGGTACGCGTCAGCATCACCTGATTGATAATGGCAGCCCCGTCTACTAACCAACCAATGGCGCCCATATCAGCCCAACTAAGGGTCGGATAGTTGAAGATGGAGGAGTATTTGGCTTTACCGCTATGCAGCTGTTCAAACAGCTCATCGCGACTGATTCCGAGGGTCTCGGCAGCGCTGTAGAGATAAAGTCCATGCCCGGCCTCATCCTGTACTTTGGCAAGCAGGGCTACTTTTCTGCGTAAAGAAGGGGCTCGGGTTATCCAATTCCCTTCGGGCAACATTCCCACGATTTCACTATGGGCGTGCTGAGAGATTTGGCGAATATGCGTTTTACGGTACTTTTCGGGCATCCAATCTTTGGGTTCGATGTTTTCTCCAGCATCGATACGCGCCTGAAAGGCCGCCTCTTTTTGTGCAATTTCTTGTTCAGGATTCATCATCTATAGCTTAAGCGTCAAAATCTACTACAACTTTATCGGACAATGGAACTGCTTGACAAGTGAGGATATAACCGGCTTCGATTTCATCATCCTCCAAAGCATAATTGACCATCATATCTACTTCTCCTTCGACGAGCTTGGCTCGGCAGGTACAGCAAACGCCCCCTTTACAGGCAAAAGGCAAATCTGCTTCTCGATTGAGGGCAGCATCCAAAATATTATCAGTGGCTTTTGGAATACTAAAGCTGAAGCTTTTCCCTCCTTCTAGTATAGTTACCGTGGCTTCTTGACCGGCAGTTTCTTTCTGGAGCTGGCTGCGCCGAACGCTAGGTTTGCTATCCGTATGGAAGAGCTCAAAGTGAATTTTGCTTTTTTCCACTCCTTTCGCTAGCAAGAAATCCCTTAGCATAAAAATCATAGCCTCAGGGCCACACAAGAAATAATCGTCAATTTCTTCTACTTCACAAACTGTTTTGAAAAGGATTTCCAACTTTTCCTCATCAATGCGGCCATTGAATAAAGGCACCGAGCGAGATTCCTTGGTCAAAAAGTAAAATATCTCAAGGCGATCCATATAGAGGTTTTTTAATGCCTCTAGCTCCTCCTTGAGGATAATGGATTTAACTGATTGATTGATGTAAAACAACTTGAAAGAAGCGTTCGGCTCAGCCTGAAGATGTGTCTTGATGATCGAAAAAATAGGCGTGATCCCACTTCCTGCAGCAAAACAAACATATTCACGCTTCCGCTCTGCATCTAGTTCTACAAAAAAACGTCCGTCTGGAGGCATGACTTCTAACTCCTGCCCTACTTGCAGTTGTTCATTTGCATAAGTTGAAAATAAACCGTTCGGCACCTTTTTGATCCCTACCCGCCACTCATCATCTAGGGGTGAGCTACAAAGAGAGTAGGATCTTCTCACTTCCTCTCCATCGATTTCGGTTTTCAGCGTCAAGTATTGGCCCTGTTGATAGGCAAAGTCTTCTTTTAAAGACTCAGGCACATCAAAGCTCACTAGCACACAGTCGGTGGCATCAGCATCAACCGCACTTACCTTAAGCGGATAAAAATCAGTTTTTCGAGACATAGTTCTTCAGACTAACGATCAGTCACACAAAACTAACGATTGCTAGTTAGTAAATCAACGCTTTTTTCCAGCAATTTGTTTCAACAAAATTTTGAGTCAAAAAGGCTGCTAGGAAGCTCTCAGCCCACCAATAAGGTTCCGGATTAACTCTGTCTCTAAGAGCAAGGGGTTGATTTCACTATTCTTGTTGTACCAAGAAAACAGCCAACGGAGGGTTGACAAAATCGAAAAAGTAGCGATTTCTACATCAACCGCTTCTATATAATCCTCCTCGATGCAAGCCTGCAAGATGCTGCGAAAATCTTTGTCGTACCTATCTCGCATTTGCAAAAATTTTGTGCGAGAAGCTTCATCTAGGTGGACCCAATCACTAGGAATCAGGGAAACGGCATTGGTATGCTCAATGGTGATCCGAATATGGTCCGCGATGACTCGCTCGAGTTTTTTGATAGGATTGAGAGGAGATTGCATGACATCATCCATGCCTTTCACATAAAGTTCGGCCATGGACAAGAGTAACACCTGTAAGATTTCCTCTTTCGATTTGATATGGTTGTAAAGGCTGGGCGACTTCATCTCCATCGCCTTGGCTATATCTCTAATAGAAGTGGCCGCATAACCTTTCTTGCGAAATAGGTTGGCCGCTTTTTGCATCAATTCTACTCGACGAGAGCTTTCGTTCATGCAGGCAAGATAGTGAGAAATATCAGGATCTGACTCAAGGCTATTACAGATAATACAGGAGATATTATGTACATTACTGGACCAATCAGCTTCTATTATGAAACTCAACTCAAGTACATCATTGGTCCTTGTCGGACTATTATTTCTCCTATTCACCACTCCCCTTCAAGCACAAGAGCAAGTTAGCAGCGAGGATTATGCCCGAGCTGAGAAATTCTTGTATAGCAATACGGCTCCTCTGGTCTACAACGCTAGTATTCGCCCCGTTTGGGTCGATAGCAAGCAGTTTTGGTTTAGAGACCAAAGCAAAGAAGGCACTGAGTTTGTTTTAGTTAATGCAGATTCAGAGACGAGAGAGCCAGCCTTCAACCATAAGAAAATTGCCGCCTCACTTAGCGAATTGACTGGCGCAGAAATTAAGCCTAATGCAATCCCAATCCGATCTTTTGGCTACTCTGAGGATGGGAAATCCATCGAGTTTTCCATGAGAGGCAAAGACTATATCTGCAACCGTGAAAAAGGAGATTGCATGGAGACCGAACTGAATCCCCACCGCGATTATGCTGCGATTGAGTCTCCGGACGGGAAACTAGCCGCTTTTATCCAAGACCATAATCTTTGGGTCAGAGACCTAGAAGACGGTTCCGTCCAACAGTTGACCACTGACGGCATCGAGGATTTTGGCTATGCTACCAATAATGCTGGCTGGACCAAGAGTACCCGTCCCGTACTTACCTGGTCTCCTGATTCTCGCATGATCGCGACCTTTCAGCATGATGCCAGAGGCGTAGGCGAAATGTATATGGTAAGCACCAATGTAGGCCACCCTAAGCTCTACCAATGGAAATATCCGTTACCTGAGGACAGCGTTATTTTTCGGATTCATAGAGTGGTCATCCATGTCGAGGATGCCAAAACCGTGCGTTTGGACATGGAGCCGGACCAACACAGGTCAACTATTACTGATCATATCGCCCTGCGTGACGGTAGCGTTTCAGACTTGGAATGGAGCGCTGATAGCAAGCACTTAGCCTTCGTTTCCTCAAGCCGAGACCATAAAAGCGCTACTTTACGGGTAGCAGACCCATTTTCGGGCAAGGTCAGAACGGTGCTCAATGAAACGGTTGACACCTTTTTTGAATCAGGCTACAATGCCATCAACTGGCGCGTTCTGCGCAGCAGTAATGAAGTACTATGGTACTCTCAGCGTTACGACTGGGGCCATTTATATCTCTATGATTTAGAAACAGGTGAGCTCAAAAGCGAAGTCACAGCTGGCAATTGGAACGTGCTCAATGTCCTCCGTGTAGATGAAGAAAGTCGGGAGATCTACTTCATGGGCGCAGGCAAAGAAGACGGTAATCCATACTATCAGTATCTGTATCGTGTTTCTATGGACCCCTCCGGGGAACGCCAGCAAGCAGAGGACAAAGCTCAAAGGATCCAGGTGGATAACCTAAGCCCCATCAACGCCAATCACAGCATTAGTTTATCCCCTGACGGCAATTACTTTGTAGACACCTACTCTACCGCGCAAAAAGCCCCTGCAGCTAGGCTCCTCAATCTAGAAGGCAAAGAACTCATGAAGCTTGCCGAAGCCGATATTTCCGAATTGGAAGCTAGCGGTTGGATTGCTCCCGAATCTTTTACTGTCAAAGCTCGTGATGGCGAGACAGATATCCATGGGCTGATGTTTAAGCCTAGCAATTTCGATCCCAATAAGAAGTATCCTATCATCAACTACATCTACCCAGGCCCCCAGTCAGGTAGTATTTTCACCTACGGCTTTTTGGCCTCTCGAGGAGACAAGCAAAGCATTGCCGAATTAGGCTTCATTGTGGTATCTATGAATGCCATGGGTACTCCCATGCGTTCTAAATCCTTTCATACAGTCTATTATGGCAATATGGGAGACAATGGCTTGCCCGATCAAGTAGCGGGGATGAAGCAATTGGCCGAGCGTCATGCTTGGATTGATATCGATCGAGTAGGCATTTATGGACACTCAGGAGGAGGCTTTGCTTCGACTGCGGCCATGTTTAGGTATCCTGACTTCTTTGACGTTGCCGTTAGCGGAGCTGGTAATCATGACAATCGTAACTATGAAGATGATTGGGGAGAGAAATGGCAAGGCCTACTCGGCCCAGAAGGCGAAGGCACCAATTATGACAACCAAGCCAATCAGCTAGTGGCCAAAAACCTTAAAGGCAAGCTCTTATTGGCGCATGGTACCCTCGATGGCAATGTACCCGTTTACAATACGCTATTGGTAGTGGATGCCCTGATCGCGGCTGACAAGGACTTTGATTTGATATTATTCCCTAACCGTGGTCATGGTTTTGGCAATGAGACCTATATGCTGCGTCGTCGTTGGGACTACTTCGTAGAACACCTTCTCGGGCAGGAACCACCTGAGTTTAGCTTCAAAGCTTCCGGCAGAAGAAGGTAGGGAATGACGATTTATGCATGATGAATGCCCAATCTCGAAGGTTTGATTAGCCTGCAAAATTGGGCATTTGATATTTACTTTTGGACGAGAAAAGCGTTCTGCGAAGCAGTAAGCCTAATAACGTCTCTTCTGACCAGAGTACTCCATCGCCTCTCCCTTACCAAAGCCATAGCTAAAGCCAAAGGTGATAAAGCGACCCCGCAAGCGACGGCTATAAATGTAAAAGTCGGGCTGGAAGGTATTGCTTTCGCGGATCCGAGAGGCAAAAATATCCCGTACACTCATATTGACGACTGCTTTTCCACCCATGATCTTTTTGCGGATGCCTAAATCGGCGAACAACTGGTCTGAGACTTCGCTTTGCACGGTGAGGAAGCGGGATTGATACTGGCCCGTAACTTCAAAGTCTATGTCAGCAGGCAACTTAAGCTGGCCCGTCACTTTGGAAGACCATTGATTGCCCACAAAATCAAAATTTGTGGTACCAAAGCTGCCCATGCGGTTGAAAGTGAGATAGTTAAAATCTCCATTTAAAGTGAACCAGCGATTGGGGCTATACTTACCATTTAGTTCCAGACCCGTAGCGCGATTGGTACCAATATTGAGCGGTTTGGTGATGTTGACTTCGTCTTCGAAGGTGGAGATACGTTCAACAACGTCGGTAGTATAACGATGGAACACTCCGAAATTGAAAGACGCCTTCTTGAAAATATAGATACTATTGACCTCATAAGAATCCGTGAACTCAGGTAGCAAGTCTGGATTACCCGTGCGCACATTGAAGTTGTTACGGATGTTGAAGAAGGGGTTTAGATCCCACAATCTAGGTCTGAAAATCCGACGGCTGTAACCCGCTTGGAGAGAGAAAAATTCATTGAACTTATAAGAGGTATGGACACTCGGGAAAAGATTGGTAAAGTTCTGATTATTGCTCTCCTCGGTATTGACGAGAAAGGTTCTGAGGTCAGTATTTTCAACTCTTGCACCCAATTTCAAGCCCCACTTTTCGCCTTCATAAGCACCGGTAGTGTAAACGCCCAAAACCTTTTGAGAATATTCAAATACGTTAGTGAGATTCGCATCATTGATCCACTCATTGTTGACCCATTCGTTGACCTCAAAGTCATTGCTCACGTTATTGACAAAATACTGGGCGCCCGTTTCTAGGGTGAAGTATTCTTTAAATGGCTTAGTGTAATCCAATTTGTAAGTATAGCGCGCCTCCTGAAAGTTGGTACGAGTTTGCTGATTACCAAAAGGGATCTCCCCTTGACTTGCAGAGTTGGTGAAGATGGAAGCCTGGTCCTTACCAAAAAAGTTGCCCAATGCGCTGAAGAGCAGGAAGTGTTCCTTATTGTCGCGAAAGTCCTTTTTGTATTGCAGCTCGTATTGGTATTTGGGATTAGTCGCCTGGGTAGTCTCTTCACGGTCCCAGCGCGCCACCTCATCGCCATTGGCGTCTAATTGCGTGAAATTCGTCGCAGAAGGCTGATCTTCAATCTCGTAGGCAAAGTTGCCCGAGAGAGTCAGTACATTGTATTTATTGATATGGTAGTCTGTACCCAATACCACATTGTAAAAGTTTTCATTGCGAAACTCTTCTCCTTCAGAGAGAATTTGAGTGCCAGTGATGAGGTTTTCATTGATGTTGCGAGAGTCATTGGGAAGCTCCCGATAGCCCACGCCTATCTGACTGAATAGGTTAAACTTTTCGGTGCGGCGATTAAGGCTGAGGCCAACGCTATGATTGTGTGGCCAGCCCGTATTGACAGAAACTGAGCCGTTGATGCCTTCGCGTTCTTCTTTTTTGAGGACGATATTGATGATCCCAGAAGTGCCCTCAGCTTCATATTTAGCCGATGGGTTGGTGATCACTTCTATTTTTTCAATCATATCCGCCGTAATAGTTCCGAGCGCATTGCCTTCTTCACTAGCGAGGACCGAAGGCTTCCCATTGATCAAAATCTGTACCCCAGAACTACCACGCAGGCTAATCGCGCCCTCGATACTGACGTTGACCGAAGGTACATTATTGAGTACCTCCAAAGCACTCGCCCCGGTACTGCTCAAGTCTTTGCCTACATTGAAGACCCGCTTGTCTAGCTTAAACTCCGTGGTGGATTTTTCGCCTTCGATAAGCACTTCGTTGAGACTCACCGCTTTTTCCAACAAGCGAACTTCCCCGAGATCAGCCATCCCCTCCACGATCCTCAATTCTCGGATGGTTATGGTCTCGAAGCCAATAAAACTAATCTCTAGATAGACATTTTCAGATTGAGTATTGAGCGAGAAGCGACCTTCAGCATCAGTAGTCGTACCATTTAGTTTGGCACCGTTGGTCGCGTCAAATAACACTACCGAAGCAAATTCGATGGGCGACTGCTTGACGTCATCGAGCACAACCCCCTTGATGTCAAGGGCTTGCGATTGAGCTGATAAGTCAAATGAAGCTAGCAACAGGCTGAGTAGCAAAATTACGGCAGCTAGTTTTTGTGGTTTAAATATTGAGGATAGCATGAGGGTTTCTGATTTATGCTGCTAAATAAGGCCCAAATCTGAAGAGAATCTGCAGGCAATCTGAAGTCTAGATTTTTAGCAAGGAAAACAGCGATTGTGCTGCTTTGTTTTCCTCCTTCGGAGAACGCTTACATCATCAGATAAAAAAGGGAGCTACTTTCGTAACTCTCCTTAGTAGTCTGTAAAGTAACAAATTAGTTATTTATGTAAATTGCCGATTTCCAACTTACCGATCTTCCCGATGCCTAAACAACATATTACTTTGAGTGCTTCAGATGAGTCCCATTTGCGCGGCCTCTTACGAAAAGGAGATTTGCCTTCGCGAATGTATCGCCGCGTCTTTGCGTTATTAGCGCTTCACAAGGGCAGTACGATTGGTTCAGTGAGTACGCTTTTAGAGATGAAGCGGGATACCATTTCGAGCTGGGCCAAACGGTATAGATCAGAAGGCCTCAGTTGTCTGCATGATCGTCCCAAGTCAGGTCGCCCTGTTAAGCTTTCGGGGGAATTCCGGGCCAAGGTTACGGCCTTAGCCTGTAGCGAAGCGCCTGAGGGTCGCAGCCGTTGGACCCTTCGTTTGCTGGCAGATCGTGTAGTAGAGCTAGGGTGGTGCGATCAGGTTTCTCACACCCAGATCGGAAATATTTTGAAAAAAACGAACTCAAGCCTCACCTGAAAGCGAATTGGTGTATCGCCAAGGTAACGGGGGAGTTCTTGCATCGAATGGAGGACTTACTTGACTTGTACGCACGTCCCTATGACCCAAAGGAGCCTGTTATTTGCTTTGATGAACGACCGTGTTTTTTGATTGAAGACATAAAAATTCCCCTAGGTCCTAAAAAGGGACAGCTCTATCGAGCGCACTATGCCTACAAAAAGAACGGTTCCTGTTGCCTCCTAGCCGCCATTGAACCCTTGAGTGGAAAACGGTATGCAGAGATTCAGGATCAAAGGCGGATGATCGAGTTTACCCACTTTTGCCAGAAGATCGACCAGCTCTATCCAGAAGCAACACGCATCCATATGGTCCTAGATAACCTCAATACCCATACTTACAGCTCTTTTTATCAACATCTTAAAGCCGAAGAGGCCAGGAGATTGGCCCAGAGAATACAGTTCCATTACACCCCTAAATCTGCCTCTTGGCTCAACATGATTGAAATTGAATTTGCCGCATTGGTCAAGCAAGGACTAAATCGCAGAATTCCCTCAAAAGAAATCCTAGAGAGAGAAGTCTTGGCATTGGTCAGAGAAAGACAGCAAAAGGCCATCAAGATCAATTGGCAATTCTCAATCCCTAAAGCCAGAGAAAACCTCAAAAGATTCTATAAAAAGGTCAATTCAGAAAATTGATGAAAAACAAATACTTACTTTACAGACTACTAGCACCGAGAGGAGGGATAAACCAAAAAGGCTATGGATTATTTCAGTTTAAAAAAGACACCTACGCTATAAGCTGGATTGGCGAAGATCACACTCCCTCTGACGGCCTGTGCATAGCTGGCAGAAATGCCCCATTGGTCGTTCCACTGGTAGGCGATTTCAGGGGAAATCGTAAGGTGTTCGCTATTGTTGGCGAAAATACTGGTACTATTAGACTCACCCGTGAGCGTGCCATTTTGCAAAGATTCGATGCCATAGACGCGCAAGATGAGCAATAAGCGATCATTGTCGAGAAAACTTACACCCCCTTCGATGCCATAGCGGATCTCATCTGAAAAACCACGGGTACGATTGTTGAATCCAACATAGGCATTGGCATAGGCATTATGCCCGCCGACTTTAAAACCTGTCCCTGCATCAACTTGCAGCAATTGGTTAAACTCACCATCGCCAGTTTGCAAGTTGCCAGCTGTACCGCCACTAGCGTTCCCCAAAGGGAGACCTAACATCAAACGCGCGCTGACAGATACTGAACCTCTACTAAAAAGTCCGTACTGGAAACCGATATCGGTATCGCCCCAACCATTGATGGCTTCACCTGGGATAAGAACTTCGCCAGTGGTGCCTGAGACGAGATTGTTGCTATAAGCGCGGCTAAAGAAAGGTACATAAGCCACAGCTGTGAGGCGATCTGTAAGACCATATTCTCCATAAAAACTAGTATTAAAAATTGCTTGAGTCAGATTGGGATCGATCTGGCCCTGATCGGTATAGTGTTTGTCTGCGATGACCCACCATTGGCCGATTTTGAGGAAGCCTTCGCCCTTCTTTTGGGGCCAGCCGCCTCCGGCGAACGTTTGGGTCGCTACTAAGCTGAGAAATATGCTAAGGATGAGATGTTGAGTTTTCATTGTAGAAAAGATTGAAGATGAGAGAGATAGAGTTGATTGATTTTTTTCTTACTGCTTCGCAGAACGCTTATTCGAATTGTTGAAGTGTTGAGTTGTTGAATTATCGAGTCCATAATCAATAATTCAAAAATTCTATTATTCAACCCTTTGACTAAGCGTTCTGCGAAGCAGTAAAATCCCAAAGATTACTTGATCTCACCGTCGCCTACTTTCACATTGAAAGGCTTACAGTAATACAAGAGGTAGTCATAATCATTGAGGCCAACCCCTTCGATCTCATACTCATGTGCCCCAGAGAAAGTGGTCACTTTGCTCACCTCGAAGGCACCATTGATGGAGTTAGGATTGTTGGTCAGATAGAGATACAAGCCCGGTAGGGTAGAACTAGCCTTGTAATTGTCCGCGATCTTGATGGTAATCTTGTCGCCATCCGCTTCGATTTCAAAATCTCCAGCTAATTCATAAAAAGTGGTGGTTTTGATGACACCGGAGCGATTTTCGGCGGGAGGCTCGACTGTTTCAGCACCAACTTTTACTCTAACCGAGTCTTGGAGGGTAGGAGAACCCGTTTCGTTGAGTTCTACATACACAGTAGCTTCGCCCACGCTGACGCCAGTCGCTAGACCAGTGGCATCGATCGAAACGATCTCAGGAGCAGTGCTATTCCAACTGATAGCAGCATCGCGCACTTGACCGATTTGGTCAGTATAACGCGCCAAAAACTGATAAGTATCATTGAGGCCAAGTGTATCCACTCGGTCGGTAATCTTGATTTCTTCGGCAACGGCATCTTCTAGGAAGTCATTACCGATACAACTGGTGAGCAGGCTAAGGACGCCAATTAAGTAGATTGAAAGACGCATGATTAAATCTGTGTTTACACATTAGTACGGGCAGGTTATCACAGATCTATCACAATTCGATACTAATTCTTAGCTCTGTCAAACAGCTGACAAAAAAAACTTTGCCCTCCCTGTTTACCTTTTGTTTTTGAGGCGGACTTATAGTCGTTAATGCTTATCTGTTTATCAAAATTATGAATCAAACCATTTTCAAAAACGCCTCATTTATCATGAACAAATTAAAATCAATACTATGGATTCAAGTTATCGCATTCAGCCTATTTGTCGTTGGTTGTGATAGCTTTGGTGGCTTGATCGGTGGCGAAGCTGATCTATCAAAATTAGAAGGGACTTGGGTAAGGGTAGAAAGTAATAATCCCGTCAATGACTTTATGAAGATTGAAGTCGTAGGCAATACGGGTACTGTTGTTGACGATGCTACTAGTGGTTTTAACGTAGGGGATGTCAAATGGCAGACGATCAGCCCTAATGAAGGAGAAACTTTTACTCACAGTGAGTTGGGAAGCGACTATAACTATTATGATGGAACGATCACGATAGTCAATGACGATGAACTTTCTATTAGCGTCAATAATAGTGGTGCTGGTAACACTCAAAAATGGCTTCGTGATGATGGTAGTATCGTACCGACTAAAGGTGAAACCCTAGAATGTAATGGATTTAACGTGGCTCGTACTTTGGCTAACGGTCCTGCCGCGGTAGATTATATCGTACCTAGTGGTTGTGTATTGAACGTTACTGCTGCTCTTACCATCGAGCCAGGCACAGTGATCGAATTTGAAGAAAACGCTGGTATTGGTATCTATGACAATGGAACCATCAATGCTGTAGGAACGGAAACTGCACAGATCGTATTGAGAGGGGCGCAAAATGTAGCCGGTTACTGGAGAGGGATCCATACTGAAACTAACTCTCTCACCAACCGTTTGGAGTACGTTACCATTCAAAACGCGGGTTCAAACTACGTTTACTGCTGTAACCAAGTAGCGACAGTATTTGTCAAGGACGGTAAAATGGCCTTCAAAGATGTTACCATAACTGATGGCGAGGGCCACGGGATTTACGCCAAAAGTTCAGCTGAGTTTTCTGCCTATGAAAATGTAACCATCAGCAGCCATAAATTAGAGCCTTTAGCGATTGCTCCTAACCTAATCCAATACCTCGATGGCACAAACTCTGATTATAGCGGTAATGACGAAGATTATGTCAGAATCCTAGTTTCAAGACTCAACGAAGCGGTCACTGCTCCTGCCAACAACGTACCTTACCTCTTAGAAGGCAAAGTGTTTGACATTACTGAGCCTATGATAGTCGAAGCAGGTGCCGAATTTGTAGTGGAAGAAAATGGTGGCATTGGAATCTTTGATGAGGGCTCGCTCACTATCCAAGGTACTGCCGCTAATCCAGTCATCATCCGCGGTAAGCAAAGTGTCGCTGGTTATTGGAGAGGTATCCACCTTGAAACCAACAAGATTGCCAACAAATTTGAATATCTACAGCTGAGCGAAGCGGGTGGCGACTATGTTTACTGCTGTAATCCTATCGCCTCGATTTACTTTAAAGATGGCAATCTATCCTTGAGCAACATTACGGTTTCCAATGGCGATAACTATGGCATCTATGTAAATACAAACGCAAGATTTGGGACCTATAGCTCAAATACCATAAACACTCATAATGATTTCCCATTATCCGGTCCGATTGCTGCCTTGGGGGATTTGGATGGTACCGAGTCCAACTATACTGGTAACAACGGAAACAAAGATTTCATCGAAATGCGTAACTCGCAGCTCAGCGATCCTATGACGCTCAAGAAAACGAACGTTCCTTATTGGGTACCCGGTGCGGTAGTAGATATCAAAGAGGCCTTCACTATGGAGCCTGGTGTTGAAATCGTCTTTGCCGAAAACGGTGGATTGGGCGTCTATGATCAAGGTACCCTAAATGCTGAAGGTACGGCTGCAGCACCTATCATCTTCCGCGGTAGTGAAAATATCCAAGGTTATTGGAGAGGCATCCATGTAGAGACTAATTCTGGCTCCAATGTCTTCAACCATGTAACCGTGGACAATGCTGGTAGCAACTATGTTTACTGCTGTAACGATAAAGCCGGCCTTTTCCTCAGAGCTGGTCAGTTTACCGTTGAGAACTCAACTTTCTCCAATAGCGGCGGCTGCGGCATCTATGTAAGAAGCGGTGCTACCCTCACCGAAAGTGGCAATACTTTCTCAAACAACGCTGACGGTAACATCTGTAACTAATATGGTTTTCATATTTTGATAGCGTCCGACTCCCTCATTAGGGAGTCGGTTTTTTTGTGGGCTTTTTATTTTTTTTGCCGCTTCGCGGAACGCTTCCCTCTGCCAGCCTGGCCCTGTCAGTTTCGCTCTCTGGTACAAGATACTGCGAGTTTCCTAGTCTGGTACAAGGCATTGCCCAGTTTCCCCGTCTGGTACAAGGCAGTGCGAGTTTCCTGGTCTGGTACAAGGCACTGCCTTGTACCTTACAGTATCCCCCTCTCCTTCAGCCAGGCCTCACAGACTTGAGGCCACATTTCTACCGCACCCTTACCTTCGGCAAAAGAAAATCCATGCCCCCCTTGGCTAAAAATATGCAGCGCGGCAGGGATCCCATATTTTCGCAGGGCGAGGTAAAAGTTGACGCTGTTTTCTGGAATCACCGCTTTATCATCATCTGCATGGATCATGATAGTAGGCGGCGTTTCAGAGGTTACTTGCTTCTCGTTGGAGTAGTAGCGTTCCTCTTCAGCAGAGCTTTCTTTGCCTAGGAGATTGCGGCGGGAACCGCCATGGGCGATCTCTGGATCAAAACTGACAACTGGGTACATCAAGATGGCAAAGTCTGGACGACAACCGTAGCGTTCCACGACTAGTGGGGCATCCTTATCTCCACTATCAAAATGCGTCGCAAGGGTAGAGGCCAAATGCCCGCCTGCCGAAAAGCCCATAATGCCCACCTTTTCCGCGTCTAAGTCATACTCTTCCGCTTTAGAGCGCACCAATCGCATCGCTCTTTGGGCGTCCATCAAGGCTACCTCGGAGCGGCACTCCTCCGTCTCCCAATGGGGCAATCGGTATTTGAGAACAAAGGCCGTAATCCCCATCGTATTAAACCATTCGGCCATACTACTGCCTTCCCAATCCCAAGCGAGAATGGTATAGCCTCCTCCGGGACAAATCACAACTGCGCTACCATTGGCGGAGTCGGGTAGATAAACGTCAAGGATTGGCTCATGTACTTTACTGATGCGTAGGATACCATCTTTACCCTCTTTGGCTTCTTCGATGAGGTCATTTTTACAGGGAATCCCCTCAGGATAGAGGTTCAGGGTCTGACTTTGAGACCAAGCGTTCGCCAAGGCGAAACATAACGGGAGAATGAGCAATAATCTTTTCATAACAGAAGAAAATAATTTTTAGACCCTTTTTATAATCAGCGCTAAGGGATTCCTGCGCAAAATGCTTAATATGCTATAGAAAACACCCCCTCCATTAACTCAAATTATAAAACATGCGAATTATTCCTTTCCTAACCTTTTTTTTGCTATTCGCTTTATCTATTCCGGCACAAGCTCAAAAAGTCATCAAAAAAATCTCCGGAGAAACCTGTGATTGTCTCAATGAATTTAGGATGGAGCGTGATGAAGATATCATCCGTGAAGTCATCAGCCGCTGTGTCAATGCTGCCGTCGAAAGTAATGGAAAACTCCTTGTCAAAACTTTTGGTAGTGTAATCGCCGAAGGCGATGAAGATGCGATAGCCGAAATCGGCCAATTGGTAACCGCTGACCTTAGCAATAATTGCGACGCTTTTGTAACCCTACAGTCGCGGATCGAAGGTACCGACAAGACTGCCCAAGAATGGTTTGATGAAGGGGAGGAATACCTTGCCGAAGGCGAACTGCGTAAAGCGGAAGGAGCCTACACCAAAGCGATGAATCTCAGCCCAGGCTCAGTAATTGTGTTTAACAATCGAGGGCACGTAAGGAGATTGATGGGTGATTATTATGGCGCCATCGCGGATTTTAAAAGAGCGATCGAATTGGCAGATGATGACTATGCTATCGGATATCTCAATCTCGCCAATACCAAAAATACCATCGGCGACGAGCGGAGTGCCTTGGCTGATATCGAGCGTTCTATCGAACTAGACCCGGAAGATGGAGTAGCTTATCAGGTGAAAGGCCATATTCTGAGCGATCTCGAAGAGTATGAAGAAGCTGCTGCTAGCTACCGCAAAGGCTTTGAAGTAGATCCCGAAAATCTTTATGCCTTTTACAACCTTGGTCGCTTGTTCTTAGCCCAAGATATGTATGACAGTGCTCTGGTAAATTTTGATACTGCCCTCGAAATGGGAGGGACCGATGATGAAGATATCTACAACTATCGTGGCCTAGCTTTGGCTAAGTTGGATGAGCACGACAAAGCGATTGAGGATTTCAACAAAGCCATCACACTCAATGATGAAGATCCTGCCCATTATTTCAATCGTGCAATCTCTTACAAAGGTCTCGGGATGTATGATTCTGCCTACGCAGATTTGACCTATACCATTGAGATCGAAGAGGATGCTCCTGAAAACTACCATGAGCGTGGCGATCTTCTTATGGATATGAACAAGGTTGACGATGCCATTGCAGATTATGATAAGGCCTTAGAGATTGCGCCTCGTCGGGCTTCGGCTATGGATTCTAGAGCGGCGGCTAAAGCAGAGTTAGGAGACTTTAGCGGGGCCTTAGAAGATTATAATGACTCATTAGAGCTATATCCCAATGACGAAGCCATTCTCTACGAAAGAGCTTTAATTAAAATCGAACTAGACGATATGGAGAGTGCTTGTGAAGATTTGAAGCGAGCTTCCGGTCTAGGCGACGAAAATGCTAAAGAAGAACTAGAAAAAAGAGACTGCGGTTGCTAATCACCAACGACGGCCGATAGCCAACTGTAAGTGACGACTGGTAAACTTGTCGAAAGGATTGACGACATCCAGACTCATTCCAAAATCTAGTCTGATGACCCAATTGCTAGGGAGAGTTTTTTGCAAAGCTATACCACCATGTAAGCCAGAGGTAATTGTACTGGCCCAATAGCGAGGCAAAACATCCTCAGAACGATAAAAAATATAGCCACCACGGCGTACCAAATGCCCCAGATTAAAGCCAAGGCTGATCTGGGGCTCTATGATTTTCCAAGGGGCAGTATAAACCAATGAGAGGGGCAATCTGACTAGCCCTAAATTGACATTGAGGTTAATAATACTGTCCTGAGAGCGAAACGCATATTGCGAATACATCAAGCTGGCCCGCAAATCAACCTGTCCTACCAGATTGGGCTGAAAGTAAATCCCAAACTCTTGACCGTATCCGGTGTATTCGCCAAAATATTCTTTCTGTCGTTTGAAAGATACGTCCAGTTGATAAAAGCTAGTGACAAATCCCAATTCAGTATTGGTCAAATTGGGATTACCACTCATGCCATTGAATAAGCCTTCCCACTCCTCCCAATCGTTCTTGGTCTGAGCTTGTGTGATCGCGCAAATACAAGAGACACTCAAAAACAAAAGAATAAAAATCCGCATCAATTTTGTGTTTGGGTTTTTGGGGCGACTGATAAAAGTACCGAATATTAGGGGGAATACCGACTGATTTTTGGTAATTTAGCCTCGTGCAGTTTCAGGAACTTATCGGACAAGATGCCGCTGGGCAAAGAGTTAGAGAAGCGCTCCAACATGATCGACTCGCCCACGCAATTATGCTCACAGGGCCATCCGGCCTAGGCAAACTCGCTTTTGCCAACGCGATCGCTCAATATGTCAATTGCCTCAACCCTACTGAGAACGACAGCTGTGGCAAATGCTCAAGCTGTGTGAAGATCCGCAAGGCGATTCATCCTGATTTGCGCTTTGTGTTGCCCATTATCTCCAAAACGGAAGGTGGCAAACGCTATCTCACCCAAGACTACTTTGCCCAGTTTAGAGAGCCATTTGTAGCGGACCCTTACTTTAGTTTTTCGCAATGGCAACGCACCCTAGGGGGCGAAAGCAAGCAGCTTTTTATTAGTGTCCATGAGATCCGTGAGCTCAAGCGCAACGTCTTCCTCAAGGCTTTTGAGGCTAAGTATAAAGTGGTGATTGTCTGGCAAGCCGAACTTATCAACCGCGAAGGCGCAAATGCCTTTTTAAAGTTGCTCGAAGAGCCGCCAGACAAGACGCTCATCATCATGACTTGCAGCGATCCCAGTCGTCTTTTGACTACCATCAATTCTCGCTGCCAGCGTATCCCCCTTAGCAGAATTCCCCAAGCGGATATTCAGCATTATCTGATCAAGCAGGAGGTGAGCAGCGAAGCCGCCGAAGAGATTGCGGCTATCAGTGAAGGGAGTATCGGCAATGCCAAGGAGTATCTTTCGGAGAGTAGCCAAGCCATTAGTGCTACTTATGCCGAATGGATGCGGTCAGTCTATACGGGCGATTATGCTAAGATATTGGCTCAAACTGAGACGATTTTTAAAGAGAGTAAAGAGTTCCAAAAGCTGTTTTTGCAAATTGCGATCAAGAAGATGCGTGACTCTTTACTTTATTATTTACAGACGCCTGAACTTGCCCTAGCCACACAAAAGGAGAAAGCTTTCCAAGAACGCTTCTCTCAAATCGTCGATCCCGAGAAAGTGGCTCGGATCACTGCAGAAATGGAAAAGAGCAGACGTTCGCTCAGCGGCAATGGCAATCCGCAAATGATATTCACTGCCCTTAGTTTGCGCATGCACTCGATTATTAGAAGTTAAACCCATGCATATCCGTTTCATGCCGGTTTTGTTGATGTTGCTTGTCGCCAGCTTGGTGTATGGTTTGACCTACCATGCCGAACATCGACAAAAGCCTCAGCCTTCTTATGACTTCTATCAGCCTGCGGTGGTGTGGATTATTGTGGAGGACAGCTCCGCTGAACTCGCCGTCTATGGGCAATACCAAAATATCCTGCAGGGCAAACGTGAATATGTAGAATCTCGCAAAGTAGTGCCGGGCCAATGGCGTATGGATTTTAGCGTCAACAGTCCACGACCAGCAATGCTCTATGTCAATGATCAGCCCGTCGAAGTATTTCTAGTGCCCGGAGATTCGACCCTAGAGATGATACTTAGACTGGACAGCTTAGAGCAGCCATATGATATTCGTTTTGCAGGCGAAAACGCCAAGATTTGCCGCTATCTCCAAAAAAAATATCAACGCTTCCAACAAGTGCAAGTGCGTAGTAGTCGGAAGTTGATCGCAGAAACCGAATTTTCTCTCTATGCCGCCAAACTAGACTCGCTGGCAGCTTATGAACTTGCTTTCCTCACTGAACAGGAAGTTTTTACCACGCTGCCGGATTGGTTTGTCAAGTTTGAGAAAAACGATATCCTCTATCAAAAAGCCTTTCTCAAGCGTTCCCAAGCCTATAATCGCGATGTGGATACCTCGCTCTACGATCAGGTATTGGTCAATAATCAGGCGGCGATGTTCTCGCACCATTACTATCATTATCTCAATATTCATCTCCATGGCTTAGCGGGTTTAGCCCCTAATCCACCAGCTGCAGAGCATGCTGATTATGAGGAGTGGCACCGCAATTGTATGGAAATAGCTAATGAGCAGCTAGAAGCAGGGCCTAAGGATGTCTATTTGACAAGAGAAATATTTGGAATGCTCTTAGACCAAAAGTTTGACTTAGCAGAAGAGATGCTCAAGGCCTACCAAGGTCAATTTACGAGCAAAAAATATTTGCGATTTTTACAACTTCAACTGGAGTTGAGACAAAAAAATGCAAAGTCTCAACCTCTGCCTAGCTGATTCCGTAATGGAAGAGCTACCCTTTTGTGGGAATTGATGCAGAAAATTTTAAATTACAGCGAATTCAAACCTTTGCGGTCCGATACCTATCATTAGTTCGCTATCTATTTATAACTGGTAAATCCTATGTGGAAGAGATTTGTACGCGCCATGAAGTCTATTTTCGGGGGACTTGTGAGCTCTATTGAAGACCCGAAACTGATCCTTGAACAGAATATTAGGGAACTGAACGACCAGATTCCCCAAATGAACGAAAATATCGCTACCGTCAAGGCGAGCGTTACGCTACTCGAAAGAGAGCTTGAAAAGTACAAGCGCGAGTACCGCGACCTCGTTTCAAAAATGAAAGCTGCCATTCAGGCCGGTCGTGATGATATCGCCCAAAACTATGCCCTCCGTCTTGAGTCTATCAAAGGGCATATGCTCCAAACCAAAGAGCAATTCGAAACTGCCAACAAAGCTTACCAAAAGTCTCTTGAAGTCAAGAAAGTCTTCATGAAGCAGCGTGAGCGCAAAATCGCTGAAGCCAAAGAGGCTTTACGTGCACACGAACGCGCCAAGTGGCAGTCCAAAATTGCCGATACGATGGAGTCTTTCGAAGTAGCGGGTATTGATGCTACTCATGACGAAATGATCAATCGTGTCAACGAGGAAACAGCCAAAAACGAAGCTCGTATGGAAATGGCCCTCGACTCTGTCGATACCGATACCTTCAAGCTAGAAGAAGAAGCTGAAAACATCCGCGCTTCTGAACTCGTCAAGCAGTTCAAAGTTGAGATGGGACTCGATTCTCCGGTTACTGATCTACCTGACGATCTTGACCTTGATCTAGGCGGCAAAGAAACGGCTTAATAATTGTTGAATGTATGAATGATTGATTTGTTGAATCCTTTCAATAAATCAAGCAGTCAACCCTCAACCCTTCAACCATTAGTCTTATGACAGGAGAAGAAAAACGTAAGCTCCTAAAAGAGCAGATGAAGGCCCAATACAAAAAGGACCTCAAGCTCCGTAAAGAGTTTCTCGAAAAAGCTGAAGGACTCAAGCGTAGCCAAAAGCTCAACAATACCATAGCTGATATCGTCGGGAGCCTCGATGATGATACAGATGACTGGATTGAGCAGCTAAACACTGGCACCGCTATAGGTGAAGCTAAGCTCGACATGATGCTTGAGGAAGCCTCTGAGACTTCCCGTGAGCTAGATAGACTCGCCAATGAAGCCAAGATGCAAAAGCTAGCCGCTGAAGATCTCGTTTCACAAATGAAAAAAGAGATGGGGATCGAAGTGCCTGAGAAACCAGCCGCTGAAAGCCCTGAAGCTAAAGCTGATACCACGCCTAAAGCAGAAGATAAGCCAGAAGCTCCCAAGCCTAAAAAGCAAAACAAGAAAAGCATGGGCGACTTCTAACAAGGCGACGATACTTTAAGCAATAAAAAACACCTCCCTGACATAAGTCTTGGGAGGTGTTTTTCGTTATGATTCCAAACGTTCCCTCATGCACATGCTCCGCTATTTACTTTCCCTCTTGCTTTTGGGGAGTCTAGCTCTCCTACAGGCCCAGCAAAATCCCTTACTCGAGATTGAAACTCAGCTAGGACGTAACACCAAGGCTTATTCCTTTACTGATGAGCAAGGCGTTACCCTTTTGTTTCAGGAGAGAGGGCAGGCGCGAATTTTTTTGCTCGATCGCAATATGCAATTGCGGCAATCCTACACCTTATCAGACCTCCCTCAGAACCCCAATTTGCATCCTTTAGGCTTTACTAATCAGGCTGATGCCCTACATTTTTTCTATCTCGATCTAAGAAGTGGGGAATACCAAGCATATTCAGTCTCTAAGCAAGACGGTAGTGCTGATAGCTATCGTGTAGATCTACGCGAACGCCGTGCCCATTTGCATGCCGGAGCCTTTACCTATCAAGGGACCCTGCATATCGTGCGGATGCCAAGAAATAGCAATGTAGTTCGGGTCTGTAAATTTGAAGATGGAGGGCAATTTGAGACCGAAGAAATCACCCTCAAGCGAACTGACTTTGCTGAGAAAGTAGATTACCAACTTTCTACTATCCATCCTGATTCGACGATAGAATTAGCCCACACTTGGCAAGCGGGCAAAATGTATCAGTACGGTCCCTATCTATATTTGACCCTTGATGAAGCCGATCAGACCTATGTGGTCGAAGTCGATCTACCCGGTGGTCGTCAGTCTGAGCGTAGCTTTGCCAGTCCAAAACTTGGAGACAATCCCAATCATTATAAAACCAACTCTCTGCTCTGGCAGGACCTTCTGATTCAGTTTGCGACCTCAGAAGATTCCCTCAAAGTGCAGATTCGGGATTTGCGAAGCGGCGGTATTATGAGCCAGTATGCCTATGGCAGGGACGAAAAGCTGCAAATCGCCAGTGGTCAGATTTTGCATCAACCCCTAGCGGGGAACGCTAAGGTCGTTGATAATACCGCTGAGTTTTTGTCTTATTGTGCGGATGCTCCGAACCTTGCGGTCGCAGCTAGAAGCTTGCCTGATTCCTTATTAGTTTTTGTAGCGGGTGCCGTGAGGCCAGTCCAAGAAAGAGGCTTAAGTGGCATCGTCCTTAGTGAACGCTATGAGACCGTTTGGTTTGAAACCCAGCTCGATCTTATCAGCCTTTCCCCAGCATTACCTTTAGCGAGTAGTCCGCGCTGGCGCCAGCGCCCCCAACCCAAACCGCAAGCGCTCAATTTCTCTTTCAATAACAAAAAATATCAAGGATATTACGATCCTCGTTCGGGCCGCTACAAAATTAGCCCCAACTAAAATTGTAAGCCACCATTGAAACGCTATTTTGGATCTAATTATAACTTCCTGATTGTCCTTAGCGGACTCATCATTCTCATTGGGAAAAACCATTTTTTCCTAGGCTCTATTTATGCCATCCTTTTATGGCCGCTCATTATCGCGAGTGGGCTGAAATTGATAAGCGTTCTGCGCTCCCGCATAGCTATCGGGAGTAAAAAAACAAAGACTTGGCCCGTGCTACTCATCGGACCTTTGCTTTTGCTGAGCTGGACCTATGATCATCTGCCGCGTCTAGATTGGAGTGGCTCTGCTGCTACCAAAAAGGAGCTAAGTATCCTGAGTTACAATCTCTTTTTCAAAAATAATTACAAGCAGCAAACTGTCAACGAAATCAAGGCCAATCTGCCAGACGTATTGCTAGTGCAAGAGCTAAGTTCTGCTTGGCACTCGAAGCTAGGAGCGAGTGTTTATAAGCATTACCAATACCGCAAAACCTTTGTCAATAATCGGACCCGAGGCATTGGCATCTTTTCGCGTTACCCGATACGTTCTCATCATCTGATCAAAAATCGACGGGGCTTGCCCATTTTTCAAGTTTGTGAGCTTACGGTGCAAGGCGAGAAAGTGGTGCTAGTCAATGCGCATATGTCTTCGCCCGCTAGGGTAGTGGAAGACCCGGACGCGCCCTTTTGGCCTGTATATCAAGCCAATTATGCTCTGCGTGAAGCGGAATGGGCTGAGTTAGAAGCCTACCTGAGTGAGTATTTTCCGGAGCATCCGCATATCGTCGCGGGCGATCTTAATACGATGAAAATGGAAGGTCTCTACCGTCAAATCCGGCATAGTTGGACCGATGTTTTTGCCAAGCAAGGGGAGGGGATGGGTCTCACTTTTCCCAATTCCGCTCATTTTCCTTTTGCGATCATTACGCTCGATTACATTCTGGGGCGTGGGGTTAAGCCATTGGAAGCCAGAGTCTTAAAAAAGGGTAGTTCTGATCATTTTGCGATTTGGGGCAAAGTTGCAATTTGCGAATGAGCTAGGCGGGACAAAAAAATCCCATTGTTTCTTGATCGCTCAGCTTCTAATTTTAGCCTATGCTACGATTTGCAAGCCTTTTGTTTTTTTGCGCCTTGGCGAACGCTACTCTCGGGCAAAGCGTTCTGCCAGCAGACTCCCTCATCCTTGTCAAGCTATACGAAGCAACCAATGGTGTTTCCTGGGCGGTAGATTGGGACTTTGATGAAGCGGTCAATGAATGGGCGGGTATCACGATCTTGGATCAAAGGGTAGTCGGTATCCAACTAGGCAGTAAAAATCTGCATGGCGAACTCCCTGATGAATTAAAAGGGTTAAGTGAATTGGAGCAATTGGTGCTACCCAATAATTTTTTGTTTGGTACTTTTCCTGAGATGCTCACCCATTGTAGTAAGCTGCGCGTTTTGAATCTCAGCGGTAACAATCTGGGCGGACAAATACCCTTTAGCGTTACTTACCTTTCGCAATTGCAGCGTCTGACGCTAAGCGGTAATCAGTTTAGCGGAGAGCTGCCTCCTTACTTGGGAGATATGATTTCGCTAGAGTTTTTGGTGTTGAGTAACAATCAGTTTCACGGTCTTCTCCCGCCTACCATAGGGCAGTTATATCAACTTCAGGTCCTCAATCTCTCTGATAATCAGTTAGAAGGGAGCATTCCCGACACCTTTCGTAATTTACGAAGCTTGATCTCCTTTGCCCTTAATGGTAATCTGATCCCCGAGGCAGATATTGACAAGTGGAATAAGTATTTTCTGAGGTAAGGATGTGAAGTACGATATTGTGCATTCATGAATCGGCCTCCCCTCGTTCCGCGCAGCGGAAAAAATGTTAACCTTTGTTCATACTATGCCATAACGTATAAAGCCTCTAGTTATGAACGCTCGAAATACGCTCCCCTTACTCCTTACTATTCTCTTACTGGGCACAGCATGTAACCGCCAGCAACTTGATCCCCAAGCAGTATCTAATCTTTGTGCCGACGTGCTTGGCCCTGAGGCCATTTACTGGGACCTTCGCAATGGATTCGCACGCGGAGATTTACCCAAAGGCGTACCTACGCTCGAAAATCCTGGTGGGGCATATTCGCATCCTGCTTTTCCCTTATTGGGCTTTTCTTATCCTGTAGGTTGGACGCCTGAAACGCTCACTGACAATACTATTGGACATACTGTGGGAGTCAATCTCATACGAAATGACAATCAAGCTGTATGGCGCTCCTTTTCGACGACCCTCAATGGCTTTGTGCCTATTTTAGATATTGTTGCTTTGGAGATTAACAATATGTTAGCATTTCTCGGCAATCCTCCGATTGATGAAGTTACTTGTACCAACAATGGAGAAGATAATTCTCTTGGTAATATCGTCCGTCAAGGCGAAAGTCGTTTGATTCGCGCAGGTGGGTTCACCATTCAGGTCAATGTCAATGTTACCTACGTAGATGGCTTGCCGAGTACTTTTGTCTCCAATCAAATGACCGTAGCGCCTACCATAGAAAATCAAGCGCTGATCACAGATGTATTTCTGCCGATTGATTGGCAGTTACTTCTCAAGCCAGAGGGCGACGACCTCAATCGCGACAGTGATAATGACGGTGTTTGGGATGTAAATGATCGTTTCCCTAATGACCCTAGTAAGTGGTAGGGTCAATTACTAGCTTTACGGCTAATTTATCACTGTTTCTTTAAACTCATACCAGCTAGGATAATTTTTGCGACAAAGTAAGAGGCCATCCAATTCAAGGATAAATTTTTGCCATTGAGCTTTGCGAATTTCTACCGATTGATCTTCGTTTTCAGAGGCTTCGGTATCGCGAGCATAGCGAGCGCGTAAACTATCGACATCCACGCGGCTGAGACAATATCCGTCTGTAGTCAATTCCTGCCCAAAACTATAAAGGGGCGTAGGTACCAATTTGACGGCTTTCAATCTCAGGGCACTATCCGGCTCCACCAGTTGAAACAACTGTAAGAGTGAGCGTTCGGCGGAGACGCGAGCAGAATCCAAGATATGCCGTTCAAAGGCTTCTTTGAGCAACTGAAATTTAGTTTCCTTCTTGGCATCGTCTATCGCCCAAAACGGGATCCGCCTTTTCTTATCCTTTCGACTACCACTCCCTGTATCTAGATCTACTACTTCATCATCATTAATGCGAGCCCGCAAAAGCTCAAAGCCTGGGACTCCGTTTTTATAGCCTTTATTAGGGGGGATAAACCAAGGATTGATATCGGCATTGAGAATCTCTGGATTGACGTTTTGGATGTAGAGGGTATCATTTTTGCGCTGGAGCTGATCTTCGCTTATCTGGCCTAAGCGATAACCCGCTTTGACCCAACCGCGGCCGAGATAAGTAAGCTCTAATTCAAATTCGAGGGCTTCTCGGGTTTGTAGATCAGCAGAGCGGGATTTTGCCAAGAAGTTGTCGATACCTCGTTGACGGGCGGGGTCTCGTCTAAAAGCGGCCCAATTGGTAGTTTGGACAAATTTGCAGAATTCGAGGTCATCACTAAACTCCATACCCGCGATCTTCTTGACGCCCTGAAAATTTTCAGATTCGTGCAGTGGCAAATGCTCTAAAGCATTTATGACTTCTTTCCAAGTTTTTTCGGGATCTAGTCTTTTTTTGAATATACCGCGTGGGATATGATGCTCTTCGTACAGCTCTTTAATTTGATCGTAGAGTGCTTCGTAGTATTTCTCTAAGTCATCATTATTTTCTGCTTTGTTGCCTCGGATTAGGGGATGAATTACCTCGCCATAAAACTCAGCCGAGATAAGTTCACCAATGCCGTTGATTTCTTTAATAGAAAGTGGAGATTCGGCGATCGTAACTTTTTCTGAGCCAAAGAGCTTACCAAAAAAGCCTCTGGGTACAAAAAAGATGATTCCTGCTGCTAAAACAGCCACAAGGAGCAGCATGCCGACGAGCCATTTTATTTCATCTGCGAACATGAGTGTGTGTTTATTTGCCAGATTTAGATTTGTTGCCAGAAATGATTGTGCGGATATTTTCCCAAGCAGTTTCGTAAGCTTCGGCAGGGCCATAATCCATGGGCTCAAATTCTAGATAGACTTCTTCATAACCTGCGGCTTTGAGTAAGCCCCCTAACATCACTCTTGTGCGGTTTTGAGCCGTTTTTTCAATTCCTAAAAATTGCATATCGCGACGAATGGCTAGCTCTCCCATACGATAAAAGCGTTCGAGATCATCGAGATTAAGCCGAGTAGCGCGGTTACTTTCGTAATAGTTAAAATCGATTTTAAAATTTTCAGCAGGATAAGAAAAATTTAAAATTTCTACTGGCGGTAGATGGATGCTAATACGATTGCCATCTACTTGGACATCTTCCATCCGGATTTTTTGGAGGTCGATACCTGCTTTAATGCGTGCTTCGGTCTCCGCCAAAAAATTTGAATCTTTTAATTTGACACCGAATCTCCTTCCTTCTTTGGTGCCGAGGATAATTTTACTGACTACATATTCGACGGTTGCTAACTGTGCCGCTGCCTGCACTTGACTGATCACCAAGGCGCGATTGGGTTGTCGATTGCAAGAGAGGCACAATAGTGCAGCAAGGCATGTCAGGAGGGTATTCCGGACAAATGGATATAACATCTTGGGGCAATTTTTGGGTGTCTGAGGGAATTTAGATTGTTTTTGGAGAGGAAACAAGTAGGCTTTGCCCTATTTGACATTGCAGACAGCGTTTTTCTAGACAATATTGGCGATAAAGATGTAGGAGTCCTTGAGAAAAAAAAGCGTTATCGTTAGGGAATTCAAGCTCGGCCATCAAACGGGTGTAGCGATTTTTTTCGGCTTTGAGCCCTGCTAAGTAATGATCAAAGTGATCGGACCTTAGGGTGCCATGCTGGCGATGATATAAAAAAGAGAGCGGGGCCACTACATTTAGCAACAAAGCATTGAACTGGCTTTGGCCTAGTCGTTTTTTCTTTTTTTTAGTTTCAACTCCAAAGCGAATATGATTTTCCCAGTAAGGGCTGCAATTGATTTGTCCTTGGATCGATTTTATTTGCGCTGGTTCAAGTAAAATATCGGCAAGATTGGGCAAATTTTTAATAATATCGACGCATTGAGAAATCCTTATAGTAGGAAAATTGGCTGGCCGTATACGGGAAAATTTAAGCAATAAGGGAGCGCGATTTTTTAATTTATGTTTGGCGCCATAATAGTCCCAGTAGTTTTTTAATTGTAGATAATATTCGTCGCCTTTCTTATTTTCAAGCATTCCTAATACCCCAAACATGAGCGCCTCACCAATTAAAAAATTTTCATGGTAGTTGCGCACCAATTTAAATGGTAAGCGTTGAGCAAGCTCCGTAAAACTTTCTGTGTTTACGGGACTCCCCATTTGCTTTAGCAGAGCTTCCCAACAGATTTGCGCCCAATCTCCAGCGCTTTGTTGCAAGCGCTCCTCCCAATATTGGGCCTTACTTTCCAGTCGCTCTACAGCCATACGTTCTACCCAGTTTCGCTTGTAGCTCATGGGTACAGTGGGAAGGAGATCCTTGCAGGGAACGCCATGTATCGTTTCTTTAAATCGCAGATAGCGGCGGATTACTGCCGGTTTGAGATAGGGTTCAATACATACTTCCGGAATCGAAGTCCCATCCTCCCGTAGAATCCGCCGACCATCGCTTTGCAGGACAAGGTGCAAAACTGTCTGATTGTAAATCGGATCTCTATCATGCTTATGCAGATACCAATCCTTACTAAACACATGTATTTCCACCATCCCCGCCAAAAACAAGCCATCCAACTCTAACTTAGCATATGAAAAATCGGGCCCCTGATCATGATTCCACACGCCCGGATTGCGTACCTCAAGCCTCCTACCATCAGTAGTTTTTAAAATCAAAGGCTCATATTGGCGTGTTCTCCAAACAAAATGTAAAAAATCCTCTGGTAGAGAAGCGAAAGTCTTCATGGTATAGCAACAAAAAAACGGTCATGCATCCCCAAAGTGGGAAACACGACCGATAGTATCTAGGACTTTTAAGTACGCGGTTGCCGCGATTAAGTAAGCGGTTATGCCAAGGTATAGCCCGTTTTATTTTCAGGGGTTTTATCCTTTTTCAAGATGCCTCTCTTATTGGTTAATTTATGGAGCACATTAGATACTTTGGCGTTGATTTGCTTCGCTTCCATACCTTTTTTCAAGGTGCCGGCCTTTTTGTCTACTAATGCGTCTAGCTCAGAACGTGTCAAAACTCGATTTGCTGATTGCACAGAAGTGAGCACTAGGTTGTCCCAATCAGAGAGTTTGTAGCCTTTTTCGCTTTTGGTAGCTGCGCTGGCAACTACTTTCTTAGCGGGAGCTTTTTTAACAGGGGCTTTGGCAGCGGGAGCTTGCTTAGCGGGAGCTTTTGGCTTAGCAGCACCATTGGTAGCGGTAACTGGATTTTTGCGCGGACGACCACGACGACCGGCAGGTTTCTTTGCTGCGGGAGTTTTTGCTTTAGGAGCAGCCGCTTTTGTTTCTGTTTTTTTAGCAGGAGCAGCGGCAGTAACTGGATTTTTACGCGGACGACCACGACGACCAGCTGGTTTCTTTTCTGCAGGCGTTTCCGCCTTAGGCGTTGCCTTCGTTGCAACTTTTGTTACAACTTTTTTAGTGGCTTCTGCAACTGGATTTTTACGCGGGCGGCCACGGCGACCGGCTGGTTTTTTAGCTGCGGGAGCAGCCGCTTTTTTAACTGGGCTTGCGGTTTTTTTCTTATTCGCCTTAGCTGCAGCTTTGGCTAATTTTAAATCTGCCTTTAATGTTTTTAAGGTTGATTCAAAATCACTAAGCTGGTATTTTAATTTTGAAATACTAGATTCATAGGTGGCGATCAATTCAAGCAATTGAATTTCAGTAAGTTTCACTTTACTCATACTAGGAGGATGTTTTAAGAAATTTTAATTTGACCAAATAATAAAAGACGTAAGGTACTGTTGCCTGAAAAAGGCAAGAGTTCGTGTAGAATTAAAAAAATTGGCTTACTTGATTGCGAGTCGCAAGTAAAAAATAAAAAATCAAATTAAAAAAAATGACTCAGGATTTTTTAATTAGGAATTATCCTAATTGAG